>NZ_CP053435.1:676500-1353000 GCF_013127955.1 Spirosoma taeanense | reverse complement strand
TTGGCCGCCGAAATCAACTACACCGATTACCTGATCAGCAACGATCCGGCCGGAAGCCTGGATTTTTTCTACGTGGCTACCAAGTAAACTAGTAGTGAGTAAATAGCTATGCTTTTTGCCTATAGAGTATAGCTGCGTTCGGCGTATTAATCCGTTTGGAAATGAGTTTCATCGTCAGGTGCATCAGCATTTTTTGTTTGCTTGGACATATGTGCCTGAATGCACAGGATTTAAACCGGGGGCTGGTAGCCTGGTATAAATTCGATGGCAGTTCGCAGGATGCAAGCTCCTACGCGAATCATGGTACCCCTCATAACGTAACGTTCGGGCAGGGATCGTGTGGGGAGCCGAATTCGGCCGTTTACCTGAACGGCAAGAACGCCTATATAGACCTGCCGCTCTCTAAACTAATCAACGGCAAAAAGCAGCTGACTCTAACGGCCTGGGTCAAACCGGCCCGGTTCAATAATATCCAGTACACGCTGAATACGGTCTTTTCGCACTGGATTGATTACGGCGCCGGCGGACCGCTGGGCGTTCTGTTCGGGGTAAGCCCCTTTAGTTCGGTTGTGGGCGCTTTTTCAGGGGGGTACCAGGTTAGCTCGACCTATAATGTTATTCAGCCCAACGAATGGCAGCTGATTGTGCTGGTTTACGACGGCACCAAAGCCTCGGCCGCTGACCGGACACGCTTTCAGGTCAACTGCCGGGAATATACGTCCGTGTGCAACAACACCTATTCGAGCTGTTCGGCCACGCCCACGGCGTTGGGAACAGCTGCCAATTATACCTTCATCGGCACCCGCAAGGACGACCTGGGCCGGTTTGTCGATTTTTTTGAAGGCTACGTTGATGATCTGAAACTTTACGACCGGTTGCTGACCCGGGAAGAACTGAACCAGATTTATCTGCTGTGTAATCCACGCGCCTGCGACGATAACAATTGCCTGACCGACGATCAGCTCAATGCGCTGACCTGCCAGTGTGAACACATTCCCAAGCCTCAGCCGGATTGTGATGACAAAAACAGCCGGACTGACGATCGCTATAATCTGGATAGCTGCGCGTGCGAACACGTTCTGAAACCAAATGTTCCTCAGCCCAACGTTTACATTCCTTCTGCCTTTTCGCCCAATAAAGACGGCGTCAATGATCTGTATAAACCTATCTACAGGGGCGTTGTCCAGGTAACTGTTGCTATTTTTGACCGATGGGGCGAAACCGTTTTCCGGGGAGATAATCTGACCGATGGCTGGGACGGCACCTACCGCAATGCGCCCTGCGCGGAGGGAACGTATCAATACATCATCACTGGTGAGTACGATACGGGCGAACCATTTGACTTTCGGGGCAGCCTGTTCCTGGTGAAATAAACCCCGCTCTTTCTGGATGCATCGGCTCAGAATGCGACCAGCCCCAGGTCCAGCGAATGCTGACGAGCATCTGAACTATGGGCGAAATACAGGTAAGGCACATTCATATTCCCAATGCGGCTTAATGTAGCGCGGGTTTTTGGCTGGTTTTCGCCGTGAACCTGCCGGATATAGACGCAGCGAATCTGCTTGGGGAAGTGCTCGACTACGGATGCATAAATCGTGGGGTCTTCCTGGGTATCGTCGCCCAACAGAATGAACTCCTGCTGAGGAAAGTTTTCCAGAATCCGCACAATCCGGGTAAACTTCGTCATGTGCTTATTCTGCCCTGTTTTCAGCAACTGCCTGAACGTCTTTAACTGGCTCAGCAGGAATACCCCTTTCGGTAACTCGTTTTTTTCGGAAAACTCCAGAATATAATCATACAGGTTCCATTCGCTGCTGGATACGTAGAAGAACGGGTTCGTGATCCCAGGCCCGCTATCGGCTTCAGCAAGGAGCTGGTAATGCATCACCACCCCTTCGAACGGCTGGCGACTATGCGCATTTTCGGTCAGCAGCACCTGCAGTCGTTTGGCAATCGTGGCCGAATGCGAGATCAGGAACGTATCATCAATGTCAGAAATGCAGGCGAGCCGCGTCGGATGGGGTATAAGCACTTCGCCGGCACCCTCAGCCAGAATCGTTTCGGGCGATAGGGTCTGCGATACCAGTTCGGCCTGGACCGGATGCCAGCCTGGCGATAAAGGCGCAGCAATAGGTAGTTCGATACGAAAATAGCCTTCGGCATCAGTTTTCGCTTCCGACATCTCTCCGTTGAACCGAACGCGAACCAGAGCCTGGGGGTAGGGCTGTACCATGAACAGCCGCAGGACTGCCAGTAGATTTATCCAGATACTGTCGCGGTATTTCTTACGGGGCAGCGCGCTCCGTCGAAACGCCGTCCCGTGAATTGTTAACTGCTTGTCATTCCCAAATCCTCGGTATACCCGCACAAGGGGCTGATCGGACAGGCGTAGCCAGGATAAAAAACCGCGTCTAATCTTACCTTTTAGGCTTATCTGTTGTTTACTCGTTGGCTGAGGCTTCACAGTCTCCATTTTGTTTATCTGTATATGCCGTTATAACCCATAATCAGCTCATAAGTTGACTTTTTTATTCGCAATAAATCCCGCTTCGGGCGGAAAAGCCAAAACGGACTGGGAAGCAGGCATTACCGATTATTTCAACAATTCACCGCATACGGCCACCCTGCTGCATCTCAATGGCGAGACAGACGAGGAGGCTTTACGTCAGCATCTGGCGGATCTGCGGCCCGACCGGGTTGTAGCGGTTGGGGGCGATGGCACAATCAAGTTCGTGGCCGAACAGCTTCTCGACACGGGGATTCCCCTGGGCGTTCTACCCGCCGGATCGGCTAATGGTATGGCACGTGAATTAAACATTCCGCCTGATGTTGAGAAGAGTCTGGATATTGTGGTGAATGGTATTCTAAAACCAATCGACGTCATCGTGCTGAACGATAACGACATCTGTCTGCATCTGAGCGATATCGGCCTCAACGCCCAGATGGTCAGACATTATCAGCAGAATAATCTGCGGGGCATGTTCGGTTATCTGCAGAGCGTTCTCAAGGTTCTGCGAAAACGTCGCCTGTTGCGGACAAGTATTAACCGGGGTGATGAGTGCATCCAGCGGGCGGCCCTGATGGTTGTTCTGGCCAACGCCCGCATGTATGGAACCGGAGCGGTTATCAACCCCGACGGCGACCCTTCAGACGGCGTATTTGAAGTCGTTGTGTTTCGGCGGCTCACAATCTGGGAAATCCTGAAACTGTTCTGGCGGTTCCGGCCCTTCGATCCCAAGAATATCGAGATCTTCCCGGCCACATCTGTTTCGATTGAAATGTACCGCCGGGCTTATTTTCAGGTCGATGGGGAATACCGGGGGCGCGTAACGAAGCTGGACGCCCGCATTCAGCCGGGCGCCCTTACCATGCTGCTGCCGCCCGATACGGCTCCAGCCTGAGGGCTGCGCTAACTCAGAAGCTGATCGAGGCCGCTCCTTTGAGAACAAAGGGTTTAATCGGCAGGCCGTCGTGGCCTGCTCCGAGGTACGTCATTCGGTGAATTGCCTGTATTCGGAAGATTTTAAAGATGTTATCAATCCCATAACCGATTTCCAGATAGGGCTTTCCGGGCTGCAGCGCACCAATATGAATGGGTTTCAAACCACCGGGAAGGGGCTTGAATGTTTCGACGGCGCGGTTGGCGGTTGACTGGCTTCCCCAGAGAGCATCGACATTGGCAACCAGCCGCCAGTTCAGCTTGCGGATACCCGGAAGGCGATTGAACACCAGCCCTTCAAACTTATGCTGAACGTGAATTGCTACGAAGCGATCGCTCACGAACTCATAAAACTGCATCCGATTGAACGTATTGGTTGTCAGCAGGGGCGTCGGGTTCCCGATATGCGGAAATAAAAGAGGGGCCGGCAGCGTCGAGGGCGTAAACCCAGCCGATAGCAGATACGTCATCCGGCCCAGCGGCCCCAGTCGGAACGTCTGCTGCGCCCGGGCCGTAAGCCGGTCATAATTAAAATGGCTACCTAGCGACCGGGCTCCGTGCGTATACCGAATCGTTAGTACCGGCGCACGTTTGGTTCCGAGCGTAATGCGCTCATTACCATCCATGATGTACTTTTCTTTCCGGGCCAGCCGGGCTTCGATGGCCCAATAGGCGTCAAAAAAATCGGACCGTAACGGCGACTGGTCTTCCAGTTCGGGGTGCAGACGGTAGTGAAACGGAAAGATGGGATCGAAACTCCGGCTGCCTAAAGTTGCCGTTAGGAGAATACCTTTGACGGGCTCGGTCCGCAGGAACAGTTCCTTTTGATGGCTGCGGTAAGCGCCCCGGTAGCGGCCAAAACGACTCAGCGCGTAAAAAATCCGATTGCCGCCAATCAGTTCGGGGGTTAGACCCAGCCGCTCCAGATCACTGCTGATCCGAACGCCCACCATGGTCCAGTGCCGACGCGAAAACAGATAGTCAGCCTCCATCCCGTACTTAACCCGCCGATCGAGCATGCCATAGGCCAGATAAGAACGCAGAATCCAGTTCCGGCTGAACTGCTCATTGGTGCGAAAACCGATCCGTGTTCGCAACCCTTCCACGGAGTTATACGCAAATAGATACGGATAGGGCCCTATATCCAAACCGCCAGCCTTGTAAAAACCCGTAACCGCAATTTGTCCGACGGCCTCCGCCGTCCGGACGGCGGGCACCTCCCGAAGTTTATCAATGAGCTGACGGGCCTTGCGGTCGTCGCGGTTCAGCGAGTCCGAACCCGCCAACGTGCGCTGAACGTTGTTCCAGTAGGCTTCGTTAGGTGTAGCAACGGAATCGGCGGGCTCGACTGGCTGGTCATAAAAACCAACCGGACGGGGCTGAT
Organism: Spirosoma taeanense; assembly: GCF_013127955.1. Classification (NCBI taxonomy): domain Bacteria; kingdom Pseudomonadati; phylum Bacteroidota; class Cytophagia; order Cytophagales; family Cytophagaceae; genus Spirosoma; species Spirosoma taeanense. Next base: position 1,348,177 of record NZ_CP053435.1, on the reverse strand, counting down.
TGACCAGTATATTCGCATTACGTAAGGTGATCTGCGCCCGCATACCCAGCGACTGCTTGCCAACGCCCGTCAGGTCGGCCATTAGTTTCAGACCCACCGGCAGCCAGCCCGCCGTCGCACCCGAGCCCGAAGCGGAGTCAACGGTTGGTTCCAGTTCCTGCTCAATGGTTAGCCGCCGAACGTAATTCAGATTTGCCCCGCTGCCAATCCGGGCTTCAATCTGGCAGAGTGCAAAGGAAGTCGTGTCAATCCAGGCTTTGCCGGTGAATACCAGATCTTCGGCCCGCTTGGGATCGAACTGAATTTCATAACAAACGCGGTCCCCAATCAGGGTGGTGTCGGCCAGAAAAAATTCATACCAGTTTTTCCAGTTGTCACCAATAGGCGATGCGAAGTCTTTACCCAGAATCGGGATGTAATTATCGTAGAAGTTCTGATTGACCAGCCCCGTGCCGCCCAGCAGTTGCGAACTGAGTCCGGCATCATCAACGGCCACGCCCTTAATGCGCGTCTTGCGTATCTCTTCACGACGGCGCTGCGGACTGGCCCGGTAATAGTACCGCGATACAGACTCGGATGCCAGAACAGGCAGCAGGCGGTGTCCTTCATCGTCAAACAGCGAATCCTGCTGGCTCATGGCCTCATTTATCCGACGCATGATAGGATTCCGGCGCACCTTATCCGAAACGTGGCTGAGGGCAATCTCTGTCTTTACGTAACTGTCGCACTCATAGGCCGATAGGCGGTTCCGGTCGTTCAGCAGTCGGTTTTTGCGAACCTGCCGCAGCACCCGAAAGGCCGGATTCTCGCCGGCCCGGACCGTCACTTCCTGCAGCGCCTTTCCGGCGGGTTCCAGCTTAAAGTCAATAGCCTGGGAAAGACGATCGCGATCAATAGCGTGACGTAACGTTGCAAAACCCAGTGAGCTAACGGCCAGCGAATCCGTTAAGGTTTTCGGATTGAGTACGTACCGCCCCTGTTCATCCGTCAGTGTGCCAACCCGACGCCCAACGAGCGCTACGTTAGCAAACGGGACCGGCTCACCAGTCCGGGCGTCTGTAACCAGACCAGTAATGGTATAAACCGTTTGCGCCTGCGTTCCGTTGCCCAGAGCAACGAACATTACAGCGCAGATGAATAGGATGAGTTGGCGAATAGGTGGCTTCATATATACGGTCGGCTAAGCTAAAAAGAACTAGCTAACCTTGTATTTACTTAGACACCTAAATGGTAGAAATACCTACTGAACCGGTAAAATATTTTTGTCAACCCAAAGCGATCTGTTTAGCCAACCAGCCAGATACGGTCAGCATCGGCTCCCTGCTCGGTCCATTCGACCAGTACCCGCTGGGATTCCAGCGTATTTACGCGCTTACCCGTATAATCAGGCTTGATGGGCAAATCCCGGTTATAACGCCGGTCAATCAGGACCAGTAGTTCCACCTTACGGGGTCGTCCAAAGGCCGTCATGGCGTCGAGGGCCGCCCGCACCATTCGTCCCGTCGCCAGCACGTCATCGATCAGAATAACCCGTTTGTCTTCGATAATGAAGGGGACATGGGTTGTATTCGGACGTAAAGGAGAATCGCGTCGGCGGAAATCGTCGCGGTAAAACGTAGCATCCAGATAACCTATGGGCACCTCACGACCTAATGTACGACTCAACTCACGCCCGACGCGCTCAGCAAAATAAATTCCACGTGGCTGCATCCCTAGAATAACCGTGTCAGCAAAATCCTGATGATTCTCAATCAGCTGCTGAGTCAGGCGACTGATGACGATTTCGAGTAGTGGACTGGCTAGAATTAGGCGTTGTTGGCTCATAGCCGCCAAAAATAGTCATTTGCCTGCCATTTAGTTGTTTTCGAACAGGCATTATTGTACGCAAAAGAAACACGAACTTTGCGCCGTCGGCTCCTGGACACATACCGATCCCTGTTCATCAATGAATAAGTTTTTAATTGTTGGCCTTGGCAACATTGGCCCTGAATACGCGCTTACCCGCCACAATGCTGGTTTTATGGCCCTTGACCGCATGGCTGCGCAATACAGCTTTGATTTTTCAATGACCCGCCTGGCGTATACCGCCAAATGGCAGCACAAAGGCAAACAACTCTTTTTTGTCAAGCCTACGACCTACATGAATCTGAGTGGCCGGGCCGTGCTATACTACCTGAAGCAGGAAAATATTCAGGTTGAGAACCTGTTAGTTGTTACAGACGATAAAGATTTACCCTTTGGGAAACTACGCTTGAAGCCCAAAGGCTCACCGGGCGGACATAATGGATTGCGGAATATTGACGAAGTGCTGAACACGCAGGAATACGCCCGACTCCGGGTCGGTATTGGAAATAATTTTTCGAAAGGCCGACAGGTTGATTTTGTTTTAGGGCAGTTCCCGGAAGACGAACTTATTCAATTACCCGATTACCTGGACCGCGTTGGCGACGCAATTCTCGCGTTTTGCACTATGGGCATACAATTCGCTATGAATAATTACAATCAATGATATAATTTTTTAAAGAATTTTCTCATTTAGTCAAGGTGCAGGCTTTATGCATAAGCGATTACTATTGCCAAAGAAAATTGCGAATCTAGACGTAATACAACCGCTATTATCTGATAATAGACCTAAATAAGCAGATAATTTCAGAAGTATATTCTGAATGGCACCTTAACAGGGGTTGTATCCTGAAAACTTCTTCTGACATTTGTGCGTTCTATACTTGAAACAAAAATAGAACAAATCAATGAAATCGCGTGTTATCTTTGCGTCGTTAGTTTTAGGATTAGGATTAATGACAATTCAGGCAAACGCGGCTACCACCACCAACACTGATGATAGCCCGGCAGCCAACAAGCCGGCAAATGCCTTACTTATTAACGGTTCTGAAAAGCAGTTTGCTTTGTTTTTCGAACAGCGCCTTAATAAGTTTACGCATAACACCAACTGGCAAAACTTTATGAGCGTTGTCTCGTTGTATAACCAAAAACCGGCCGCTGTGCTGAATCTCAGCCCTGCCGACCGCGTCAAGTTCAACGAAGCGGCTGCTCAGGTGAATACTCAACTGGCCAGGCAGAAAGGTGCTGAAGCCAACCGATGGATGAACCAGGCTCATTTTACCACCCGGATGATCAACTTCCTCTGGGATTCGAGCAAATCTATCAGCGAAGTATCTGACGTTCAGTAATTTAAAATAAATTCCGAATTTGTCAGGTATTTGGAACAGAAAAGGGTAAAAGTTAGTTTTTCATGTAGAAAAGGTTAAGGGTTTAGGAATAGTCAGTATAGGGTTCTCCGCAAAAGATCGGGGAACCTTATCTTTTTTTAGGGCAGTCTGTTTCCAGACGCTCTTAACTCAGCCTCATCTGACAGTTAGCATATTACAAAAAAGCCAGCCCTCAATCCGGGACTGGCTTTCACGTTTTCTTAACCTAAACTAATCATTCGATGTGCAATGATGTACACATCAATATCTTCTCAATCAGTTTCCTCCTTTCACACGGCCCTGTTCGGCAGAGGTGGCTGACTTACGTTCGCGGGCACCTTTTATATTCTGGTTACCAAAGCGATAGGTGAACGTGAGCATGGCCCGGCGGCTCTCCCAGCGCGATTTTACCCGGAAGTTAATATCCTGTACGACAGCCCGTCCGTTAAACTGATTCAGCCAGAAAGGGTCGTTTACGTTCAGCTTCAGATTAGCTTTGCCATCCATCAACTTCTTCTGTAAGCCTAGGCTGAAGGCCCCCATTGGCTGAGCCCGGTAGAACCCATACTGCGATGCTGAATTATACCAACCCGACACTTCGGCCGTGAGCGTTTTGTTGAGCGTAAACGTATGCGATGAATACAGATTGAACGCCACCAGCTTCACTTCGTAAGGCGTTCCCGAGTAGAACGTCTGATAATGGGTGTAATAGGTGTTAATGTTATTCTGCATCCGCCACCATTTAGCAACCGGGATCGGGAAGCTGATGTTTAAATTTACGTTATCCAGATCGCCCAGGTTTTCGGGCGTTACGTACGTAATGTTCTGGGCGGCAATCTGTCGGGGCGTTTCCTGGTTAATGAAATCCGATGTACGGCTAAAGCCTAAGGTCGTTGTAACGGCGTTCTTGTACACGTGCGTCAGTTCGACTGAATTTGTGTACTGAGGCCGCAGGAAGGGGTTCCCTTTCTGGTAGGTGTATGGATCAAGATAGAACACAAACGGGTTTAGATTCTGATAGTCCGGGCGGTCGATCCGGCGGCTGTAGGACAGATTCAGCACGTTGTTCGTATCCAGTTGCCGCGACAGGAAGACCGTCGGGAACAGATTCAGGTAGTTCCGTTCAACGCGCTGATTGAGCGTAACCGACATGCCGATTGAATGCGTATGCTCTGCCCGAAGTCCCATCTGCAGCTTGGTTTTCTTACCCAGTTTTCCGGCGTAGTTCAGATAGGCTGCGTTTATGTTTTCATCGTATTTGAACTGGTTCGACCGGCTGGCATCGAACAGCCACTGCCGATTCTCCTGCTGCAGCGTATCGTAGACCGTATTGTTGTCGGCCTTGACGAAGCTGCTTTTCAGGCCCGCTTCTACTTTGCTGCCGTTCTTCATAGGATGTACATAGTCGGTCTTGAACGCCAGAATGTTAATCATTGAAGGCATGTTGTTCCGCACATCCTGGCTAGGCCGGGTGACAGTACTGTTGGCATCGTAGTAGACTGTGCTCAGGTTATTGTGGTTCTTCCCGTCGTAATGCACATAGTCGGCATCCATCGTCAGTTCCCGGCCTTTGCCATCAAAATCATATTTGTAGTTCAGGTTACCGGTCAGGTTTGACAAAAACTCGCGGGCTTCAGTCTGGGTCTTTGGTTTGTTTATCAACTGCCGGTTTTCGTCCCGAATGAAGGTGTTGTTCACGCCAGCCGACCGCCAGTCGTTCGAGAAACCATTGACCAGCACACCAATCGTACTTTTCTGATTGATGAAGTAATCCATACCGGCCTTGTAGGAATGACCCGCAAACTGGCTCGGCCGAAACGAGTACTGATCGAAATAGGTCGTGCGACCATCATAGGGGATGGCCCGGTAAATTTCGTTGCTGTTGTTACTCAGTCGATTATAGTAGCTGTAATTGCCAAACAGGTTGATTTTACCTTCGCGGTGATTCAGGTTCAGGGTGGTTCCTACTTTAGGCCGATTCAGCAAAACGCCGTTCAGATCGCGTACCCAGCCGTAGCCGCCTGTAAAGTTCACCGACCCGTTGGTGCCGAAATTTTTGTTTTTCTTCATCTTGATGTTGATGATCCCCGAGTTGCCGGCTGCATCGTATTTGGAGCCAGGATTCGTGATGATCTCGATCGAAGCGATGTTGTCGCTGGGCGTATTCTTGAGCAGGTTCGACACTTCCTGCTGCGAGAGATACGTTTGCTTACCGTCGATATACACAATCACGCCCGCCTTGCCTTTCAGCTGAATCTGGTCGTTCTGCCGGTCGATTGTTACGCCGGGCGCTTTTTCCAGAACCTCCAGCGCCGTATTCCCGCTGGCTACAATGCTATTTTCAACGTTGACGACTGTGCGGTCAACCTGCTGCTCGATGAACGGTTTCCGGGCAACGACGTTGACTTCGGTCAGGCTTTTAGACTCATCAGTCATAACTAGTGCAGGTAATTCAAAGGCAGGATGCGTTTCATCCAGCGTGAACGGTGCGCTATACGTTTTGCGGTATCCCATTTGCTGAGCGGCTACCAGATAGGTTCCAGCCCCTACATTTTCAAATGCATATTTACCGTCTGCATCACTAATGGCTCCTTTTACCAGTGTCGAGTCCTTCGCTTTCAGCAGCATCAGGGTTGAGAATTCCAGTGGTTTTCCGGCCACCGTGCCTACCCGACCGCTTACCATACCGCGCATCAGCACCTGCCCAAAAGCAGAAAGTGTCAACAGGAGTAAAAAAGAAAGGGATAAGGTCGTTTTCATGTGTATTGTCTTTTCAGAAGGTCGATTCGTGCTTGTTATCCTTAGTACATTGCAAAGGTAGGTAGTGGGCATCGCAAAGTACCTGTTCTTACACAAGCGGTCTGATCGGAATGATGAATGGATGTTAGAAGGGAAGTATTGCTTCTGAAGAGAAATCAGAGAAAGGATATAGCAAAGTGGCGGAGCGTTGCACGACAGAACGAAAATTTTAACAGAGTTTAACCGAATGATGGCTTACCAGCGTCCTGTGGCCCTCTATTTCCTTGTTAAACTCTGTTAAAACTGCACCGACAACCCAGGCTTAGAGTTTCAGACCCACCGACCAAACGCGCGCATCAGGCCATTCACCAGCACGGAACAGGCTTTTGGGTTCATACCGACCGAACAGTTTGGCACTGCCCCGGAAGCCAATTTCTGTTGTCAGGCCCCAGCGTACCGGGTTCAGATTGAACGAACCATGGGTTCGAACGGCTTTTGCTCCTTCGGATTTTACTTTAGTATAGCTATCCAGGCGAATACCCGCGTAAGCGCCTGCACCAATCACCAGCCCCGACCGGAACGTCAGATTCAGCATCATCGGCAAATTCAGTTGGGTCGTCACAAGCTTAGACTTATCCAGTTCTGTGTTAGCTGCTTCCAGAATGAGCTGATTGTTACGTTCGACCAGCGTATTGTTGCCCTCAAACATAAAGTTGTTCCAGGCTATTTCAGGACCGACGATCAGCCGAAGCTTGGTAGGCCCATTTACGCTGAGCGGAATTCGCTTATGCCAGGCCAGCGCCAGGAAACGAGAGCCAACCGGCCGAAGCTCATAGCCCGTGCTGAGGTTATTGAAACCCAGGTAGATGCCGAAATCGCTGGTGGCCCGACGGGCATATTTTTCGTGCTTGACGGTTGTGGTGACCGTCGAGTCGGTTTTGATGATTACGGTCGTTTGAGCAAACGAAGCAGTCGAAGCCATAATCAGCGCCGTGGTGAGGAAATGGTTGATTGGTTTCATGGTTGTATTCAAGATTAAGGGTTTAGGAAAAACTGAAGTTTAACAGGTCAGGAATGTATTCGTTGTGTTGTTTGGGGGGAAGATGTCAGGAGACTGGGGGCAGGTTGCATGACTCCGGGAAAGTTTTAGAATTTTTTCAAAGTCATAAAAAAATCGCCCGCGAGTTGCGGGCGATCGTAGGTCATGATGGCTTGCTAAGAGGTGGTGCTTACCTCCGCATGGAGGCTGTCCGGCGCGAATCGAGCTTCAGGAAAATAAACAGCAAAATTGAAAAGGACCAGAGCGACGACCCGCCATAACTGAAAAACGGCAGCGGAATACCGATCACCGGCATCAGGCCAATGGTCATGCCAATATTGACCATTACGTGGAAAAAGATAATTCCGGCCACGCAGTACCCATATACCCGTGCAAATTTACTCCGTTGTTTTTCGGCCAGCAGCACAATGCGCGACAGCAGGCCAACGAACAGAGCAATGACCACCAGACTACCCACGAAGCCATGCTCTTCGCCAATTGTGCAGAAGATAAAATCGGTGCTTTGCTCCGGTACAAAGTCAAACTTGGTCTGGGTTCCCTCCAGAAATCCTTTACCCTGAAGCCGTCCCGAGCCAATGGCGATTTTGGCCTGCGTTACGTTCCAGCCTACACCCAGCGGGTCGATAGTTGGGTCGACGAGTACTTTAATGCGGTTCTGCTGGTGCTTCTGCAGGACTTTGTTGACAAAAAAATCCACTCCTGTCACCAGCCCCATCATGGCAACACCTACCAGTCCCATAGCGATCAGGTTGTTCACCGTCCGGTTATAGCGCGGCATCAACAGAACGATGAGCCCAAACAACACGACGATACCGGCAAAGATGTATAATTTTGGAAAGATCAGCGCCAGCACGAACAGGGCTGCAACAGTGATGCCTACGGCCGGAATCCAGCCCGGAAGTCCCTCCCGATACAGCATGATGGCGAATGATGCAAACACCAGTGTAGAGCCAGTTTCGTTAGAGGCCAGAATCAGGATACAGGGCAGCACGATAATTCCCCCAATGTACATGAGGTCTTTCCGCTTGGTCAGATTAATACCGGGATTGTCCAGGTACTTGGCCAGTGCCAGCGCCGTAGCCACCTTTGCAAACTCGGCGGGCTGAAGCGAAAACGCCCCGAATTTAAACCACGACCGCGATCCATTGATGTTTGAGCCGGCAACCAGTACCAGTAACAGCATCAGGATCATAAAAGCGTAAAAGAGATACGCGAAGGAATCAAAAAACTTGTGATTGATAACCAGAATACAGATAACCAGCAAAACAGTTGTACCGATCCACATCATCTGCTTACCGGCGTTGGTCGACAGGTCAAACAGGCTGGTATGGTCTTCAGGGCTGTATACGGCGGCATAAACGTTGAGCCACCCCATTGTTACGCAACCGAGGTAAAGCACCAGCGTCAGCCAGTCAATGTTTTGAGAAAATGGATCGTTGTGACTCGACACAGTACGGTATAGTTTGATAATTGGCAGCAAGCGCCGGTTTAGGCCCCTGCTTAAAGCGCTATCGGCTAAGCCAGCTTAATTTCCACTCGCAGCCGGTGCCGTCGTAATCGACTTTGGTCGGGTTGAGGTCATGAGGGGCTTAGGTACAACCGGTTGTGGTGCTTCGACAGGCTTCCGGGTTGTGTCTTTCCTGGGCGAGACGGGCTTTGGTTTAGCCACCTGGCTGATCGGCGGCATGTAATTCGATGCCAAAACCTGCTCTTCCAGCTTTTTCGCTTCGGTCCGGCGCTTGAGGTAGCGTTCTGCCACCAGAGCTGCCACCGAAGCAGCCGCTTTGCCACCCCAGCCGGCATTTTCAACGAATACGGCGATGGCAATTTTGGGGTCATTCATGGGGGCAAACCCAATAAAAATAGAGTGGTCGAACTTATGACCGTACTTGGCATTCTGCGATGTTCCGGTTTTACCGCATAGTTCAATACCGGGAATATCAGCCAGAGGGGTTACGGTACCATGCGCTACTGCGCTCCGCATGCCATCAATAACGGGCAGGTAGTATTTATAATCAATGCCTGTTTCGTGACGTTCCCTATACTGCACCGGAACCTCTACGCCTGTCTTGCCAAAGCCTTTGATGTAGTGTGGGGTAATGTACCAGCCCCGATTGGCAATCGTAGCCGCCAGATTCACCAGTTTTAAAGGGCTGATCAGCAGTTCGCCCTCACCAATACTGAGCGAATAAACATTCGAGAATTTCCAGCGGTTCTGTCCACCGTAAACCTTATCGTAGTAGCTCACCGTGGGTAGATTCCCCTTCAGCTCGCTGGGCAGATCAACGCCCAGTCGCTGCCCAATGCCGAATTTCTCGACCATTTCGTGCCACTGATGTAATCCTATCGCCGACGCTTTGAAGGTGTTGGTTTCGCTGTTGAAATAAATGAATTTACGGAACACATTGTAAAAGTAGGGGTTACAGGAGTACTGCACGGCTCCCCGCAGGTTATTGCCGCCATGACAGTGGCAGCGCATGGGCGACCCGGCATGGCCATAGACCGTGTTCGGGAATAACGATCCCTGCTGCTGCGCAATCAGGGCCTGAATCAGCTTGAAGGTTGATCCGGGCCGATAACTGGCCATAATGGGCCGGTTGATAAGCGGTTTATACGGGTTTTTAATGAGCGCCCGGTAGTTCTTTGAAAAGAACCGGCTCGACAGCAGGTTTGGGTCATAGGTGGGCGCCGAAACCGAAACCAGAATCTCACCCGTAGAAGGCTCTACAGCCACCACTGACCCAACCTTGTTTACCATCAAACTATCGGCGTAGCGCTGAACCTCTACGTCGATTCCCGTTATCAAGTTCTGCCCGGCTACAGCCAGCGTATCAAAAGCGCCGTTTTTCCAGGAGCCTTTGTTTACGCCCCGCACGTTCTGCATCATGAATTTGACGCCCCGCTTACCGCGTAACTGTTCTTCGTACTGCTCCTCAAGACCATTGTGGCCGACATAATCGCCCTGCCGGTAATAAGGAATATCCTGATTGTCGAGCTGTTTCTTGCTGATCTCACTGACGTAGCCAAGTGCATTGGCCAGCGTGTGAGCAGGATACGTCCGCATTGAACTGATGACCGGCTCAAAGCCCCGATAATCGACCAGCGCGTCCTGAATCCGAGCGAAATCTTCTTTGGAAAGCTGCCGCAGAAACAACGATGGCTTCAGCATCGAGTAGTTCTTGGCCAGCCCCATGATACTGTCGAAGTCGGACCGGCTAATGTCCATCATCTGACAGAAACTCGTCGTATCAGGAATCCGGACCTGTTTTGGCGTAACGTATAGGTCGTAAACAGGGGTATTATAAACAATCAACTGGTTATTCCGGTCGTAAATCTGCCCTCGGTACGGAATTTCGACCACCCGCTTGATGGAGTTTTTTGAAGCTCCCAGCGAATAGGTGTCGTCCAGCACCTGTAAATAAAACAAGCGGGCCAGATACGTCAGTCCAACAAGACAAAAAACGCCGATAATGACCCATTTACGATTCTCTAACATTCGAATAACTCCTTACTGCCAAGCTACGTGTTCTCTACAAAGTTAGGTTAATCATGACGATTTATAAACGATTAATAGTGCCTGCCAAGTGCCCTGTTGCGGGATCATCTATTGATTCAACATCATCCTTATTTTTTACCATCCCCGCGCCGTAGTCCGGACCCGGCAGAGATACATATCGGCGGTAATGTAGAGCGTAGACCCATCGTCGCCCCAGGCGCAGTTGGCCGTGGCGACGCCTGTTTTGATGTGCCCTAAGAAATCACCGGTCGGCGATACCACCAGGACACCGCCGGGCCCGGTTGCCCACAGGTTACCGTCGCGGTCGACCTTCATGCCGTCGAAGCCGCCTTCGAGTCCCTGCTTTTTCAGCCCTTCTGACCCGAATACAACGCGGCCTTTACCCAGCGAGCCATCGGCCTGCAGTGCATAAGCCATAATAACCGGTTGGGCGGGATCGGACTGCGCAACGTAAAGGGTTTTCTCGTCGGGCGACAAAGCCAGCCCATTAGGGCGGGTCAGATCACCCACCACCAGTGTTACACCCCCATTAGGTGCGATGCGATATACGCCAAATCCTTCTGTTTCGCGGGTTGGATCATTTTCCCGTTTGGGCATTCCATACGGCGGATCGGTGAAATAATAGTTTCCACTGGAATGCGCAATTACGTCGTTCGGACTATTGAAGCGTTTCCCTCGGTAGTTATCGGCGAGGGTTTTCTTCCCTCCGCTCCCATCCAGCGGCATCGCCGAAACGCGCCGGTCGCCGTGTTCACATGCAATCAGACGCCCCTGCCGGTCAATGGTTAGCCCATTCGCGCCGGGCTCCTCGCTATACTGGCCTACGCCCGTATAACCCGACGGTTTCAGAAACACCGAAAGACCATCTTTTTCAGTCCACTTAAAGATGGTGTTCTGCGGCACGTCCGTAAACAGCAGGAAACTCTCCGAACTGGCCGAGGTGCCCCCGCTAGATTGATTTTTCACCCAGACCGGCCCCTCCGACCATGTAAAGCCGCTGGCCAGCACTTCGATCTTAGCCTCTTTGGGAATTAATTTATCGATTCTCGAATCGAGCCGTACAATCTGACCGATTGTTGGGTAAACAGGCTGAGCTAGGCCGGGAACAAACCCCGTCAGCAGCCAGCAAATCACAAGAAAGGATTGGGTTTTCATAGTACGCGGCAGGAATTAACGGTAATAGTAGAACGCTTTTTAAAGGTCAGTCAATTTGTCTCTTTCACTCTGTCCAGTAGGCGCTTCTCGCAGCGTTATACGCAAAGTAAACCCGTAACTGAAGGCGAACGGACACGCGCCGGGCAGACGCATAGAATAGATTTTATAATTGAGCGTCTTCCTTTGTAAACGAAGCAACTAATTTAGCGTAACTACCCTCCTTCTTGTTATGACAGCACCCACTTCTAAAACAGCGTTAGTTCTCGGTGCAACGGGATTAATTGGCGATCTGCTCACCCATCAACTTGTTGACTCTCCGATCTACGATAAAATAAAGGTTTTAGTCCGCAAATCGCTCACCTGGCAACATCCCCGTTTGCAGGAGATTCAATTTGACTTCGACCATCCCAATGGTCTGGTAACGCAGGCCGACGATATCTACTGCTGCCTCGGCACGACCATGAAGAAAGCGGGGTCGCAGGAGGCTTTCCAGAAAGTGGATTATCGCTATCCGATGGACATTGCCCGCCTGGGTTTAGCAAATGGCGCTACGCAGTTCGCGATCGTAACGGCAATGGGAGCCGATACTGAGTCGTCATTTTTCTACAATCGAGTGAAGGGCGAAGTGGAACGCGATCTGGCAGCGCTCGATTATCCGACGCTGCTAATATTCCGTCCGTCATTGCTGCTTGGGAATCGAAAGGGCGAAACCCGGCTGGGTGAGCGCCTGGCCGAAGGGGCTATGCGTTTGTTCAGTCCGCTCATTCCGGCAAAATACAAAGGGGTTCAGGCTTCCAAAGTCGCCAATGCCATGTTGACAACCATGCAGCAGGGATTAACGGGAAAGCGAATCTTCGAGTCAGATTCGCTCCAAAACTTTTAAAACCTGGTTAACCACCGTATACAGCAAGAGCTCGGCAGCGACCGAGCTCTTGCTGTACATAGTATATAGCTTAGTCTATCACTTAAGCTTCTTCTCCAGCATTTTGATATAATAGCCACCTACTACCGAGCGAGCCCGGAAACCAACGTGTTTCCCGTCAGTCGTTTCGTGCCAATCGCTGAGCGGAATCCGATCCGGGCTTTCGTTGACAAACCGTAGAACGGGCGCAATCAGAGCCTCAAAATCCGCCGGTCGGTCGGCGAGTGTGGCGGTCCAGATAATCCAGTCCGATTTCGTGTAGGTTCGACGGCTATCTAACGGTAAACCGAATGGCTGCTGCTTCGTCAAGTAGTAAGCTACTTCTTTCTGAGCAACTTCCTTCGGGAAAATGTTCAGTCGCAGCAGTTTATCCCAGATGAGGTTATATTTCTGGCTCCAAGTGCCCGGGTTCTCAAACGTCAGCGTATAATGATCGCCATCGTCGGCCAGCTTCATCCATTTCTGAGCCAGCGCACGAGCCATTTCCACGTACTCTGTTTCGCGGGCTTTGTCCCCTATCCGACCGGCCAGATAACCATAGCAGGCGATACCCATAATTGCCTTGACTGAGAGGTTAGCATTCCGGGCAATATGCCCCGCGAAGTCATCCGTACACAGCTGATTGGCCGGATCGAAACCTTCTTTTTTAAGGTAATCAACCCAGGTCGTCAGGGTGGGCCAGTGCTGCCGCGCGTAATTCGCGTTACCTTCCGCGGCCGCAATTGCCGCCGTCAGGATCAACATATTCCCGCATTCCTCGACGGGCATATCCTCGCCATAGGTCTGTCCGTTGGCCAGGGGATACGTACCGACATCATGAGCCGCAAACGGCTTTGTCCATCGGCCGCTTTCAGAATATTGGAAGATCGGCTCCATCATACCCTTAAGCAGCAAGGGGTTGTATAACAGAAACAAGGGAGCCGACGGATACGTAACATCTACTGTGCCAATGGAACCATTCGAAAAATTCTCTTTTGAGAAAAAGAATGCTTCTCCTTTCGGGCCAGCAACCAGTTTGTGAGCCGCAATAGCCTGCCGATACCCAAGTACGCATAACTGAGCATACGTTGCCCCACCGGCTTTTAAGGCATCAACATAGAGTTGCTGATCAAACGCATCGCACTGGGTTTTAAGCTTGTTATAGTCGGCTTCGGCATCCTGCAGAGCCTGCTCGATCTCGGTTAACCCCTCCGTTACTTTACCGTATCGACGCCACCAGGCATTCAGCGGCTCACCAAAATATTCAACCGATTTTACGTCGTCATATCCAATGAGAAGATGCCGCCCGATTGGGTTGCTACCGACTTTACCCAGCGTCATGCTGGTTGCCAGCACCGGGAGGCTATCGCTTACCAGACGTGGCATGCGCTCGTGCAGATCCGTTACCCGTCCATCGCGCTCAAACTGATTTAGTGAACTGACCAGCGTGCCAATGCGCCGGCTGGTGCCGGGTTCGGCTACCGAGGCCACGTAGAGCTGCCCCCAGTCGATCCGGACGTCATCACCTTTACGTCCTAAGACTTTCTGCTCAACTGTCCCAACACGCATATAATCCAGTTTTGGACCGTTCTGAACGCCGGTTCGGCCCCGGCCCCAGGTTACCAGCTGATCGGCCGAGTTGACGGCTAATTCGGCCGAAACGTCTGTATATACCTGAACATCATGCGTTTTACCGTCTATCGCCCGCACGCTGTAGCTAATGTACTGCACTGGCCGCGACAACACATCCAGATTATCCATTAGCAACGGCGCCCGGAAGTTTACGGTCAGTTCAACACCAGCCGCCGTGAAGGTGTATTCGGATTGCGTCGCTGTCATTCGCCGACCGGTCTGCGTGGCCGGTTTGTAATTCAGCAGGCGCTCCTCGACCAGCCCCATATCCACAAAGCCCGGTCCCGAAAAATTCTGACTGTGGAAGGCAATCACGTTTTTACCTTTACGTAACACGTCCGAAGCTTTGCGATTGGTTGGCGTCAGCCGATATTCGGGTGAAACGCCCGCGACCCTTGCCATTCGTTCGCCATTAATGAACAGTTCGTAATTGTCGTTCTGAATGGCATCAATCAACAGGGGGCCGTCAGGAATTTTATCGAGCATGACGGTTCGCCGGACGTAAATGTCAGGCGTTGTCCATTTGGTCTGATCACTCGCGCGACTGCCAAATGTACCTTTGCCGGTTGTCCATTGACTATCGTCGAAGTCGGGCTGAGCCCAGTTGTCAGAAGTCGGCTTGTCCGTGACGTAACGGGCCTGATACTCCTGTCGCCGGGCGGATGCAACAATCGTTTCGCCTTCAAACGACGGGTTACCCATGAACCGGAACGTTCGGCCATCCACGCGAATCAAACCATTCAGCTGTTGCGGTCGTCCCGTCCAGTGACGGGTAGCGTCTGCATTCAGGCGATCACCAAACGACCAGACGCTCGTGTAGGGGTCAATCGTCAGCAACGGGGTTGCCGGCGGATTCAACGTTGGGCTGGCAGCAACTGGCTGCGTAAACCCGTTTAGGTTGTTCATGAAAAGAACAAGAATTACGGTTAGGTATGTACTTGCATAGCCAGAGCAATTCTCAAGCCAATTGCATCTATAGAACATATTTTTTAACTATTTAAATGTATTCAATTGAAAATTTAATCTCGTTTTCCCGAAAGCATTAATGATCGATTCTTTTGCGAAGTTGCAGCATTGAATAAGCCCATTTTGCCTGTCCATTCCGATTTGTTAACGCTTCGTTGCATTCATCAACCTGTAAAGATGGAGAACGCCTATTTTACCCTACCCGCTTCTGTCTTTATCCGACCAGCGGCCCAACAGGATCTGACCATTATATACGGTTTCCTGTGTGAACTGGAAGAAATGCTTCTTGACTTCAGCCGGTTTCGGGAGGTGTACACGCATAATCTGACAAACCCGATGATTCATTATTTAGTAGCTGAGCGGAATGGCGAGGTGGTCGGTTTCGTAAGTTGTCATGGCCAGTATTTGCTCCATCATACCGGCAAGGTGGGTGAAATTCAGGAGCTGTTTGTGAAACCAGCCCATCGCAATCAGCAGGTTGGCCACCAGCTTCTGGCCGCACTGGAGGCTCTGGCCGTTCAGGAGGGGTTTGTTAATCTGGAAGTAACCACGAACCAGAAACGTCTCGATACTATCCGGTTCTACGAGCGGGAAGCTTTTAACCGCACTCATTTTAAACTGGTTAAACCAATCCAACCCTAATGCGCTTCGCTTGTTTCTCTTTACTCCTCGTCAGCCTGACTATGCAGGCTCAACCTTCCACCGACGCCCGGCTCGAACGTAAGCTGCGCGTCGCCTTAGCCAATTTTCAGGGCGATGCGGGCGTTTACGTTCACCACCTGCGGACTGGCAAAACGGTCGCCATCAATGCTGATACGCTTTTCCCGACGGCAAGTACCATCAAGATCCCAATCCAGTGTGGTTTGTTTGACAAAATTCAGAAAGGTGAGTTGACCTACGGGCAGGAACTGGTTTACCATGATTCACTGCACTACGACGACGGAATTGTTGGTTCATTACGTAACGGCGCTAAAATTCCCCTCAGCGAGGTCGTTATGTTAATGGAGTCCGTCAGTGATAACACGGGTAGTTTATGGTGTCAGGCACTGGCTGGCGGTGGCGAAGCAATCAATCAATGGCTCGAAACGAATGGATTCCATCAGACGCGCGTTAACTCGCGCACACCGGGTCGTGAAGCAGCGCGCAGCCGCTATGGTTGGGGGCAGACAACGCCCCGCGAACTGGCAGGCCTGATGACCTATATCCGCCAGGGTCGGGCCGTTAGTCCTGCTGCGAGCGAAGAAATGTACCGCAACCTGGGGCGTCAGTATTGGGATAATGATGGTTTGTCACAGATTCCGCCGGAAATAAAGACGGCAACGAAAAACGGAGCCGTAAACCAGTCTCGTTCTGAGGTTGTTTTTGTCCACGCTCCTCACGGCGAGTACGTATACTGCGTCATGACAAAAAACCAGAAAGACATCCGCTGGGAACGGGACAACGAAGGGTCAGCGCTGCTGCGTAACGTATCGGCACTTCTGTGGCAATATTTCGAGCCGAAATCAACCTGGAAACCGGCCGAGGGCTATGAGAAGTGGTACTAAGCAAAAAGCCACTTCCTTATGAGAAGAAGCGGCTTTTAGTAATCAGCAAACAGGTGGTCTTTCGGCGAGCCCGCGATTAATTCAGGAATTGCAGCCGTAATTCGTTCAGTTGATTGCGAATTGAACCGTCAATCTGACGATCGCCCACGCGGAGAACATAACCGCCAATGAGTTTCTGATCAATTTTCTCTTCCAGTTCAACCAGTTTGCCGCCGGTTGTTTGTATAACCATGGCTTTAAATTTCTCGCGCAGAGGTTCAGTCAGCGGAACTGTTGTAATAACCGTTGCCCGCTCAACCCCCTTCAGCCGATCATACTGATTAATAAATTCGTCGGCAATCGCGTCCATGATCGCTTCGCGGTTTTTCTTTGCGATGATCTGAAAAAACGACATTGTAACCGGGTTTAACCGGTTGCTGAATGCCGCTTTCAGGATAGCATTCTTTTTTTCTGCCCGAACGATGGGGTTCTTCAAAATTAGAGCCAGCTGCCGGTTCTGAATCAGCGTCTGCCGGAAGAACTTCATGTCGGTATACATCGTCTCGGTAATACCCTGCTCTTTAGCCAAATCCAGCAGCGATTTGGCGTATCGAGCTGCTACAGTAGCAACTGCCATAACTGGATTAGTTTAAGCGTGATTGAGTTACCAGATCGTTGACCAGCTTTTCCTGAGCGGCTTTGTCGCTCAGTTCTTTGCGGAGCACTTTCTCAGCAATGTCGAGCGAAAGCGTTACCACTTCCTTCTTCATTTGCGCCACCAGCGTCAGACGCTCGTTCTGCATGGCTTCGCGGGCCTGCTCTAGTATGCGTTGCCCTTCGGCGGCTGCTTTGTCGCGCGAATCGGCGATCATTTTGTCAGCCGTTTCTTTCGCGCCCCGCAGAATCGCTTCGCGCTCCGAACGAGCCTGTGCCAGCAACTTTTCATTGTCGGCCTTCAGCGCGGTCATTTCAAGACGGGTCTTTTCGGCCAGATCGAGAGCACTCTGAATGTTGTTTTCACGCTCATGAAGGCTTTCTGTAATGGGTTTCCAGGCAAAAGCGCGCAGAATTAAAAACAGGCCGAGGAACACTACTACCTGCCAGAACAACAGACCAAGATCGGGAGTAAGCAAATCCATGGATTTGTAATTTTATAAATGTTTGTTTCAGATATTTCTCTGTAAGGTCCAGGCTGTCGACGAGATCGCTCATTCGGCCTAAACCGCATTCAATCTTTTGTTGGAATACCCGCCCGTCGGCAACCCCAAACGGGCGGGTAATTTCCGGAAATCAGCGAGCAGGGACGCCGGCACCTAATGCAACCAGCCTACTCAAACTTAGGCGCTGTGACTGCCCGACCTTAGGCCGTAGCAACCAGCAGACAAATAACAGCTGCGAAC
Source organism: Spirosoma taeanense (assembly GCF_013127955.1). Classification (NCBI taxonomy): domain Bacteria; kingdom Pseudomonadati; phylum Bacteroidota; class Cytophagia; order Cytophagales; family Cytophagaceae; genus Spirosoma; species Spirosoma taeanense. The sequence goes on along the minus strand of NZ_CP053435.1, from coordinate 1,330,075 downwards.
AGAGCCACGGCCTCGATCAGAGCCGCGATAATCAGCATGGCGGTTTGGATACGACCAGCCGCTTCTGGCTGACGAGCAATACCTTCCATAGCACTGCCACCAATCCGACCAATACCCAGACCTGCACCGATAGCGGCCAGACCAGCACCAACAGCAGCACCCATAACAGCGACGCTACCGGTAGCCTCCAACAGCAGAGCAAACAACATTGCGAACATAATACTCAAACAGATTTATTAGTGAAACAAAAGATTGCAATCCAATAAGCCGCAGGCGTTTATCCGTAAGCAGACAGCTCATCTGCCCACAACCCTGCTGCGTTTAACCTAACTCCGAGATGGTGCCCTCATGGCCAATACCATGATCGGCTTCGTGGTGTTCTTCAACAGCGCTGCCGATATACATAGCGGTCAGCAGCGTAAAGATGAACGCCTGTAGAAACGCCACCAGCAATTCGATCAGGTTGAGGAACAGCGTAAAGAACAGAACCACCGGGCTGATGGAAATGCTCGTCACCATGCCGCCCATGTGGTTCGCCATGAAAATCAGACCCAGCAAGCTCAGAATAATGATGTGGCCCGCCGTAATGTTGGCGAACAATCGAATCATGAGCGAGAGAGGCTTCATGAACAGACCAACAATTTCAACCGGAATCATTATCGGTAGCAGCGCAACCGGCACGCCCGTTGGCTTCACGATGTGCATCCAGTAGTGCTTGTTCCCACTGAAAGTCACGATAAAGAACGTAAGAACAGCCAGAACCAGCGTAACGGCAATGTTACCCGTCAAGTTGGCAGCACCCGGTAACAGCCCCAGCAGGTTGTTCACCAGAATAAAGAAGAACAGCGTCAGCAGGTACGGCAGGTATCTGCCATATTTCGGACCGATGCTCGGCTTAGCGATCTCGTCTCGTACGAACAGAATAATCGGCTCCAGCAACGACTGAATACCCTTGGGCGCTTTGCCTTTGTTCTTTTCGTAGCCGCGGCTAACGGCCGGAAACAACAGCAGCAGAATAACAGCGCTCAATAGCAGCGACGCTACGTTCTTCGTGATTGAGAAGTCGCAAATCTTGGCTTCTTCGTCGATATTACCAGCTTCGTTAACGCGGTGAATCTTGCCGTGTTCCTGTTTGTAGCCGTTGTAAACCTGTTCGTGGGCCAGCCGGGACGACGAGAAAACCTCCAGACCCCGGTCGTTTGAATATAGAATCACAGGCAACGGGATCGTGACACCATGTGCCAGTTCCCAGCCGTGTTCATCTTTAATGTGGTGCATGATCATTTCACCCACATTAAATCCTTCCTTTTTCGCAGGGGCTTCACCTTCATGGCCATGCTCCTGCGCGTTAGAAACAGCTAACGAGCTCATGACGAGCGCAATAGCCAAAACAATCTTATTAATAACCGAACGCATCATATGATGTGACTGATCGTTTTTACGAATCGCGTCGCAAGTTACGAGTAAGCGCCCAAATCTCAAAGCCTGTATAACATATATATAGTACCAGAAAGTCCAAAATGAAGACGCGTCGCTGCTCGATACCTTGAAAGAGAAAGAAACCAACAAACGCTAGCCCAAGCACTAATCGAGCAACTGTAGCGGCTAAATAGAAGGGCACGAATCGTTCCTGATTATCCTGTAAACCAGTCGTCACCAGTCTATGCGTGAGAAATGAGACGCTCAGAAAAAAGACCAGCAGAACTTTCCATTGAGCATGTAGCCAGGGGACTTGATAAAATCGTTCGGCTATGAAAAATACAATCGCCAGGAAAGCCGTAAAGAGAATAGTACGAAGCATGGAGCGCTGCCGATAACCGACAGGGATAACAAATGCAGCCAGGGTGCTGCCTATTTAGTTTGAGTTAACTGACGAATAAACAGATACAACGACGCACCAATCGCCACCAGCGAAAGCACAATAGTCCAGATGGGTCGGCGGTTATCCTGCCATTCATCCAGTTTAAGTCCCGCCCAGACACCTAAGCCGATGGTGCCGAGCATCTGAAAGGCAATTCCGCTATATTGAACAAACGAGGTCGTTTTTTCGGTTGTCGTCTTCACAACATCGTTTTTTTTCGGGTCGCTCGGCCGGTTTTCAGCGGGCTGTTCAGACTGGTTTTCCATAGTTTTCGGCCGGTTGGTGCAATATAACGTTCAAAACTCGTTAATTTGGCTCTATGTTCCATACGTCCTTTCGGGTCCGGAGCGTTTTGAATACGAGTGCCTACGTGTTATTTTCGAATGTTGTGCTATTTTCGTAACCGCCCGTTTCTCCTGCTGACGGTCCTTGCTTCGCTGACCGGTGGGCTGGTTTCGTGTTCGCAATACAGTACTAAGCCTATCAGCAAGGGATATCATAACCTGACGGCGCATTTCAATGCGTACGTAATCGCCCGCGACCAGATTAACAGCGCTGAGCAACTGCTGTTCAAAACTCGTCAGGAAAACTACAATCAACTGCTGCCTATTCTGTTACCCGTTGATTCAACGCTCGCTGAGCCAGTGAAGCCGCAGTTGGACGACGCCATAAAAAAAGCTTCGCTCATTCCCGAACGGCACCAGAATAGTAAGTGGCTCGATAATGCTTACGTTCTGATTGGCCGCGCCCGAATGCTCAAGCAGGATTTGCCGAATGCCATTGAAGTGTTCAAGTACGTCAACACGAAAGGCACGGATGAAAACGACAAACACGAAGCGCTGGTTGGGCTGATGCGGGCTTACGTCGAAGCGGGTGATTATCCAAACGCCCTGAACGTTGCCGAGTATTTACGCACGCAGCCCCTCAACAAAGCCAATACCCGCGATTTTTATCTGACGAAAGCTTATCTGCACGAGCGTAAAGGAGAGTATGCCACCGCAGCCGGGATTCTGGACGCCACATTTCCGGCGCTGAAAAAAGGAGAAGCCACGGCCCGGCTACACCTCATTGCGGGGCAGTTGTATGATCTGATCGGGCAGCCTCAAAAAGCATACGCGCATTATCAGTGGGTTTTGAAATCTCATCCGAGCTACGATCAATCATTCTACGCAAACCTGTATGCTATTCAGAGTAATGGGTTAACGGGCGATCAGAAGCGGGTGGCGCAGTCGGCGGAGACATTCGAAAACATGCTCAACGACCGCAAAAACGCGGATCTGAAAGATAAGATTTATTACACCATGGGCTTGCTGGAAGCCCGCAATGGACGGATTGATAAGGCCATCAACTTCTACAGCCGGTCTATTCAGGAAGCGGGCGCCAATACATCCCAGGTTCCGTATACCTACCTGGAAATGGGACGTTTGTACTTTGAGAAAAAAGCCGATTACGTGAAAGCGAAGGTATATTACGACAGCGCCATGGCACTGCTCCCTCCGCAGTCGCCCGATTACGCGGCTATACAGGTCCGCAAGAAAACCCTCGACGAATTTGTTCAGTACCAGACGACGATTCGTACCGATGATAGTCTAATTCATCTGGCTCAGATGAGCCCGGCTGCACTTGACAAATTAGTTGATAACGTCATTACGCAACGCGAGAAAGAAGACCAGGCTCAAGCCGCTTTAGCTCAGCAGATTATTGATAGGGCGTCGGGCGGGAACGTAAGCACAGTAGCTGGTGCAACGAACTCCAACCTGCCCCCTAACGAACGTTGGGTCCTGTATAACCCGGTTGCGTTAAGTCAGGGACGGCAGGATTTTACGGCCCGCTGGGGTAACCGACCGCTTGAGGATAACTGGCGACGTAGTAATAAAGAGGCCTCGGAAGCTATAGCCAATGCCTCCAGTCCGCTGAATGGAGCATCGGCCGCCAATGCCGTTAATCCCAATCCCCCCCTGCAACAGCCCGATGCAACCAATGCATCGGCATCATCTGCTCTGAACGAGACTGTCGCGAGTCGAAAAGCGCAAAAAGACGCGCTGTTCGCTCAGATTCCCTTCTCAAAGGAAGCGCAGTTAGCGGCTAATCAGCGGATTGAAAACGCCTTGTATAAACTAGGCAAGCTCTACAAGTTTCAGTTGGATCAACCCGCCGATGCCATCCAGACATTCGAACAGTTGCTGACGCGCTACCCAAATACGCTGCAAAAACCAGAGGTTTATTACCTGCTGCATTTGTCAAATGAGCAGTTGGCAAAAGCCTCCATCTGGAAAGACAAACTGCTGTCCGAGTACCCCAATACGTCCTATTCGCGGCTGGTTGGTCGGGCAGTTGCTCAGACGACTGATTCTGAAGCCCAGGCTCAGAAGGTTTACGCAGATATTTATGATCTCTATAAAGCCAATAACGTAACGGAAGCCCTTGCCCGCGCTGAAAACGCGTTGAGTCTCTTTGCGGGCACCCAACTGGAAGACAAACTGGCGCTCCTGCGGGTTATTCTGGTTGGACGGGTGCAGGGCATTGATGCCTACCGGCAGGCAATGAATGAGTTCGTACGCGATTATCCCGGTAGTAAGCTACTTCCCCGCGTGAAAGAAATGCAGGCTGCGGCCGACCAGCCGACAGCCAAAAGAAAATAAATTTACGGTCCAGATTTACGTTTTCGTAGTTCTTACGTACTCGTAAATTAGACTGAATCCCAAAATTCACAGAACAGAATGCCTGAATTTGCACCCGGCCGATACCGGAACACTATTCGAAAACTTTGGCAGTATTCGTTGATCAGCCTGACCCTGCTGGTTCTGTATGTACTGGCTGTCAGTTATAATTTTTTATGGCTTTTCGGTGGTATGCCCAGCCTGAAAGCGCTGGAGAACCCGCAGAGCGAGGTAGCTTCGGAAGTGTATACCGCCGATAACCATCTGCTGGGTAAATATTATATCGAAAACAGGACACCCATTGAAATTACGCAGGTATCTCCCAATATAGTCTCGGCCCTCATGGCGACTGAAGACGCCCGCTTTGTGAAGCACTCGGGCATTGACCCGCGTTCGCTTTTTCGGGCCGTTGGCGGTTTTATCACCTTGCGGGATGCCTCAAGTTCAGGGGGAGGCAGTACGCTGACGCAGCAGACGGCCAAGAACCTGTTCGATACTCGGCGCGAAGAGCTGCGGGGCACCCTGGGTCGTATTCCCGTTGTCGGACTTGTTATTGCCAAGACGAAAGAATGGATTCTGGCTGTGCGGCTGGAACGCAACTATACCAAACAGGAGATCATGATGATGTATCTCAACACGGTGTCGTTTGGTAACAACACGTACGGCATAAAAACAGCGGCCAAGACCTACTTTGACAAAGAGCCGTGGAATCTGAACGTTGAAGAAGCGGCCCTCCTCGTTGGGATGCTGAAAAATCCAACGCTGTATAACCCCCGACTCTTCGAGGAACGAACCCGCGAACGGCGAAATGTGGTGTTGGGGCAGATGAAGAAATACAGGTTCCTCACCGATGAACAGTTTCTTACGTATAAAAACAAGCCGCTAAAACTTGACTTCAGCATCGAAAATCAGAATACCGGGATGGCGGCCTATTTCCGGTCGGTCATCAAAGACGATATAAAGGCGTTTATCCGCCAGTATAACGCCGATAATCCCGGTGCCGATCTGGACCTCTACACCAGCGGACTGCGCATCTATACAACCATTGATTCGCGCATGCAGACCTATGCCGAGGAAGCTGTGATGGCTAATATGCGCGACCAGCAAAAGAAGTTTTACGAGCACTGGCGCGGTCGGAACCCCTGGGTCCAAAAAAACCCCAGGAGCAAAAAGTACGAGGAAATACCGGGGTTCATCGAGACCGTTGCCCGCCGGACCTCTCGTTACAAGCAGTTAAAAGCTGGGTATGGTGATGACGAAAAAGCGATCTGGCGCGAAATGCAGAAACCGACCAAGATGAAAGTGTTTGTTTATGGGGGTCGGCGCAATGAGAAAGATACGACCATGAGTCCGCTGGATTCAATCCGGTATTACAAGCGGCTGCTCAATACAGGTTTCATGTCAATGGACCCCCGCTATGGCCACGTTAAAGCCTGGGTTGGTGGCATCAATTTCAAGCACATGAAATTTGATCACGTTCGCCAGAGCCGCCGTCAGCCGGGTTCCACATTTAAACCGTTTGTGTACCTGACTGCCATGGATCAGGGCTTCGTTACGCCCTGCAGTCATCTAGTTGACCGGCCCACGGTCTTTGCGCACGGCGAAGATAACAATGGCGGTCCTGCCTGGATGCCCAAAAACTCGACAGGGCGTTACAGTGGCCGGAGCCTTTCGCTGCGGGAGGCCCTTGGCCAATCGATTAATACGGTGAGTGCCCAACTGATTAAGAAAACGCGTGCGGCTGCCGTTATTAAGTATGCCCACGAGATGGGAATCCAGAGCAAAGACCTGCCGAATAACCCAACGCTCTGCCTGGGCACCGGCGACGTATCGGTCTATGAGATGGTCGCGGCTTACTGCGCCTTTGCAAACGGAGGTATTCGCGTTCGGCCCATGATGATCCTGCGCATTACGGACAAAAACGGCAACGTCCTGAAAACCTTTACGCCCGATGCCAATCAGGTTATCAGCGCTAACCGCGCTTACGAGATGCTGCACCTGATGCGCGGGGCCGTCGAAGAGCCAAACGGTACGGCCCAGCGGCTACGAACGCAGTACAAACTCCTGGAAGGCGGGAATGAAATCGCGGCCAAGACCGGCACAACGTCCAATTATTCCGATGCCTGGTTTATGGGCATGACCCAGCACCTGGTTTCGGGTTTGTGGGTAGGTGGTGACGATCGGCCAATTCACTTCCGAACTATCGAACTCGGTCAGGGTGGCCGGATGGCCATGCCTGCCTGGGCAATGTATATGCAGAAAGTGTATGCCGACAAGTCGCTGACCAGCTATCGTCCTGAGCCCTTCCGCAAACCAAATAACTTTAAAATTGACTGTGGCGGCTATCACATTGACTCTACCCAGCGGTATATTCCACCTAAGGTTGTGCCGGAGGATGAAGAAGAAATTCTGCAATGAGTATAGCCGACAACCTTTAACAGACGTCAATTGTTAATCAGATTGGAACATTACCGGACAGGTGATGTTCCAATTTTTTCTTACGACTATGCCCGAATTTGATTATAAAAAGGAGTTAGCTAAAGTACCCCATGAACCGGGCGTTTATCGGTACTTCGACGCAACGGGCGAAGTGATTTACGTCGGGAAAGCCAAAGACCTTAAAAACCGGGTTAGCAGCTATTTTACTAACTCAAAGCAGCATGACCGTAAAACATTACGTCTGGTGAGCCAGATCCGTAAGATTGAGTTCACGATCGTTCATACGGAGTTCGACGCTCTGCTGCTTGAAAACCAGCTTATCAAGCGTTATCAGCCCAAGTTCAATATTTTGCTGCGCGACGATAAAACGTATCCGTTTGTCTGTGTAACGAATGAGCATTTTCCGCGCGTAATTACTACCCGTCGTATTGACCGGAAGCTCGGAACATTTTACGGTCCGTTTGCCAATCTGAAGCCGATGTACACCGTGCTGGACATGTTCAGCCAGCTTTTCACGATTCGTACCTGTAACTATAACCTCGCGCCCGAAAATATTGAGGCAGGCAAGTACAAAGTGTGTTTAGAGTACCATATTGGCAATTGCAAAGGGCCTTGCGAGGGGCGGCAGAGCGAGCCCGATTACGATAAGGATATTGAGCAGGTGCACCATATCCTGAAGGGCAATCTAAAACCAGCACAGGAGTATTTCAAAAACCGGATGGTTGAAGCGGCCGGTGAACTGGCCTTCGAGCAAGCGCAGAAATACAAAGAGAAAATGGATGTGCTGCAGCGGTTCCAGAGCAAGTCGACGGTAGTTAATCCGAAGATTGCGGATGCCGATGTCTTTTCCATTGCCTCCGACGAAACTGCGGCTTACATTAATTTCATGAAGGTCGTTAACGGAACAATTGTTCAGGCGCATACGGTCGAGGTAAAAAAGAAACTGGATGAAACTGATCCGGAACTGCTCACCATGATGATCGTGGAATTTCGGGCGCAATACGGTAGTCAGGCTAAAGAAATCATCACCAATATTCTGCTCGACGTCGACTTACAGGCCGAAGTAACCATCCCCCAGATTGGCGACAAGAAAAAACTGCTTGATATGTCGCTCAAAAATGTCCTTTATTTCCGACGGGAACGACAGGACCGCGCAGCGGCCGAAGCAACCGCCAACGCCAGCAAAAAAGATCGGGTGTTAATCCGGCTGAAGCAGGATTTACAGTTAAAAACCATTCCCAACCGCATCGAATGCTTCGACAACTCGAATATTCAGGGAACAAACCCGGTTTCGGCCATGGTCTGCTTCATTGGCGGTAAGCCCGCGAATAAAGAGTACCGGCACTTTTCCATCAAGACGGTTATTGGGCCCAACGATTTCGCCAGCATGTATGAGGTTGTAACCCGGCGCTACACCCGTGTACTGGAAGAAGAAACTGGTCTACCCGACCTGATTGTCATTGACGGGGGTAAAGGCCAGCTCAGTGCAGCCTGCGACGCCCTGAAGGCGCTCGATTTGTATGGCAAAGTGCCTATTATTGGTATTGCCAAACGGCTGGAAGAAATCTATTTTCCTGAAGACAACCTTCCGTTATACATAGATAAAAAGTCTGAATCGCTGAAACTGATTCAGCGCATCCGGGATGAGGCTCACCGGTTTGCCATTACATATCACCGGGATAAGCGCAGCCGTAATAGCCTAATCAGCGAACTGGAGAACGTAGATGGCATCGGAAAAAAAACAGCCGCTAAGCTGTTAAAACACTTCAAAGGCGTTACCAAGATCAGGGAGGCTTCTTTAGAAGAAATAGCCGAAGTGGTTGGAAAAGATCGGGCAAACAAACTGAAACAATACTTCGAAACTATTGAGCAATAAAAAAGCCGGTTCCTGATCAGGAACCGGCTTTTTTATTGCTCAACTTTTAGTATTCCCAGAGGCTATGCTCAGTTTCCATAAGCTCATACTCAGTTTGATACGACTTCATCAGGCCCTCCCGATCGCCATACATACCAACTAAGTCTGTATCGCTGGGATTGGCTACTTTCGTAATCCGGCCGTAGAACAGGCGCAAATCGAAAGCATCGGCCAGATTCTTATGCTGAGCTTGGTTTTGCGGGTTATACCAGATAAATTTTTTCGGGTCGCTCCGGAACAGCTTATCCAGATCTTTGTACTTGAACGTAGCGAGCGGAACCTCCAGGCCAGCCGCATTCTTATCAGATGGCAGATAAACGGTTACCGTCTGAATGTCATAGTACAGCCGCGAACGCTTCCGGTCGAAGATCCAGTCTTCTTTGATCTCCAGAATATTGAATTCCTTAGCAAAGTACTCATCGCCCGCCGGAACAGCAGCTACCTGCGCAGTTGTATCTACCGCCGGCTGTTCAATAACCGGTTGTGCCTTTGCGCCTTTTTTACCTTTGGTAGTTTTAGCCGTTGTGGTTTTCTTTTTCGCAGGTGCACCCCAGCCATCATCAGCAGGTTGCGTTGCAGCAGCTTTAGGCGCTCCCCAGCCATCATCGGCTTTTTTAGCTGCCGGCTTTTTCGGGTCGGGCTTGGTTGGATTCCCCCATCCGTCGGTGGAAGCAGCACCAGCAGCCTCATTGCCAAAACCGGCAGCAATTTCTTCAGCCGATAGCTGTGGGCCTGAGTTCGGCACCAGTAGCCGCTCCTGAAACTTTTGGGGTGTCAGTTTCGTCTTAACCGAATCGTTGGCATAGGCATCGATCAAACCGGCTTTAACGGCTTCAATCAGGTACTTCGAAATCTCATTATTCTTCGAGAACATCGACTGATTCTGCTTCTCCTTCAGGTCAACGCGACGCCAAAGGGTTTTCTTCATCATGATGTCGTTCTCGTTGATGGCCCGAACTGACAGATCGTTGGTGCCAGTGCTCGCTTTCTCCTGCGCTATCGCTCCGCTACTGGCGACCGCTAACAGGGTAGCGGCTACTGCCATCGTTCTCATTTGTTTCATCTGGAAAACCCGTTTATTGCTTACTGCAATTTATTAACGACTTAAGTCTCTATTTCGTGCGTTTAATACAGGCCAACTGAATTTAACGGGTTACCCATCGGCACATCACTAATGTCGCCTTTGAAATTCCGGCGCTGTACACCATCCACCTGAATAACAACACGATCACCAGGCTGGGCTTCAGCAGCTAATGAGCCAATTGAACCACCACCAGGACCCAGGTTAACTACCCCAACCCGCCGGGTTCCACGTGCCAGCGATACCGTAATACCGGTAACCCGGAAATTGGCATCGTCAGGCGAGTAGTTACGGAAGCTTTCGTCAGCTACAGCATTTACCCGAACACTACGAGCGGCCGAGGCTGGTACACCCCGGGGATCAGTTACTTTTTGGCCACCTACGTAATATTCCAGCGTTGGACGAGGCACCCGGTTAACACGGAAACGCTCAGTTCCCAGCAGGCTTCCGCTGTTACTGATATTTAATGACACATTAGCGGAGCTTGGTACCACGGTAATTTTGCCTTTTTCACCCGATTGAATCACCTGAGCGCCATCAGCTGAAAAATTGGGGTTCCATAAAGCGCCTAATTGCGGGCTCTGGATACTGAGCTTGTTCGCACAACCTAAATACAAGGGCGGCATTGTTCCCGTTTCGATCTGATACGAAGGCTTGGCGACAAAATACTCGGCCTGCAGAGGCACCGTTTTCATACCGGCAGCCGTCTGGTAAGCAATGGATCCAGATAACGTCCGACGGGCAAGGCCATTTTTATCGTATGCACCACCCTGAGCCGTAAACTCAATGATACCCTGGCCATCCTGTACCCGTACCGGTCCACCGTTTAGGCTCATGCGTGGCTGAATACCCGACGAGGATGCGGCCAGAAACATCTGCCCTTTAAACTTCGTACCGGCAACGACCACTTTTGACTCCATGCTCAGCATGGCAATAATCTTGTCGAATTTTACGTCCTGCGCACCTACTTTACTTGCCAGTATGTCAAGTACTTCTCCTTCGATCCGACGCACATCAGCCTGTTTCTGGCTCAGTACCGCCAAAGCAGCAGGGACAGGCGTTTGAGCGAAGTTCAATTCAGCAAAATCCTTTTTCCGTTGATCAACCGAGCGACTGGCTATTGGATCATCTTTACCATCGAGAGCCATCGGCGGGTATTTCGTACCTGCATACTTCGACAGATTTTCGACGTATCCATTCAGCTGGTCTTTCAGCTTGAAAGCCGCTCCGTTGCGAGCCGTCCCAATCATTACCTGAGCTACTTTTTCCTCTTCGCTCAGGTTTTTGATGTTACCGGCTTCGTCGCGACCACCACCTGCTTCAACAACCTGCTCTTTAACCTGGTCGATTTCGTTTATAATATCAGCCGTTAACTTCCGAACGTCGTCGGCCTGTTTAACAATGGCCAGGTCGGCCGCGCGGTTTCCCGATTTCTCAACCGTAGCCCGGATGTTATCAAACGTCGACTGGTTAACCTTGCTAACAGCTCCGGTGGATTGCTCTAAACTATTATTGATTAAAACGAATTTCTCTAGAATTGCCGACGTAACCTGTAAAGCAAGTAAGGCCGTCAATACCAGATACATCATCCCGATCATCTTCTGACGGGGTGTTTCTTTTGTGCCTGCCATAAAATATGGTAGTAATAAAATTTTGAGAGTTATGCAGTCCTAAAGCTGCGGGGGTCCTACGTCGTGGAATTACCAACGTAATCAACAACCTTACGCCCGCAACTAGATGACGTCTTAATTACCACGCATGGCGGTCAGCATGCTGCCGTATACATTGTTGAGCGAAGCCAGATTGCTCGTCAGCTTAGCCATTTCATTTTTGAACTGCTGAGCGTCACGGCTGGCATCGGCCATGTTTTCCATAGCCGCAGTCATGCTGCCATAGAATGCATTCATTGCCTTCAGGTGCTTGTTGGTATCCTGCAACTCCAGTTCATAAACGGCGTTCAGCGCGCCCATATTTTTGGTTACTTTCTGGAACTGCTCGCGGTAGTCTTTAGCATCGGTGGTTGCATCGGCCATCGAGTTCATTGCCGAAATAGCCGTACCATACGATTTGTTCATCTCGCTGATCGAGCTTGATGCCGATTTTACGTTACGGGCGTAATCGTTGGTCGCAACCGTTGCGTCGGTCAGGTCAGTCAGTTTCGATACGGTATCATTCAGGTTACGGAAACCCGAGCCTAGGCGCTCAAATACGTCCGGCGTGACTTTCGCCTGCGCCAGCATCTGATCCATGTTGCTCGTCAGGCCATTTGCCTGCGGAGCCGGCTTACGAGCCTCACCTTTGTAATCATCAGCCAGTTCAGGATACACTCGTTCCCAGGCGTAATCATTACCCGAGGTTGCCGGGTTTGTAAAGCTTTGAACTGCGTAAAGAGCGAAGATAACAACCTCGGTCAGCAGACCGAGCGTCAGCATCCAGCCAAATTGTTCGTTATGCGTAATCTTGGCCCAGGCCCCGAAAATTACGACGGCGGCACCGGCACTATAAATGGTTGGTACTAAACGATCCCAAAAGAAATTCGTGGACTTTGCTGCTGCCATGATGAGCGATTGTTAATTGGAACGGGTTACTGACTTTGTGTTGGTAAAGTTGGGTTCTAGCGACTGGACGCTGGACATTAGACCGAAATACGTTGTCTAACGTCCAGCGTCCAAAGCCTGCTATCTAAATTATACTTTCGATTTGGCAGACGATTTTTTGCTGCTCTTAGTCTTGCTGCCAACCCGGCCACCACGAGCCGAAGCTGTGCGGCCCTCCAGGTTGTCCATTACGCACCGGAAGCCGATATACGAACGCTTTTCGTTTTCAAGCTCGTAATACCGGGTGCCCGTTTCGAGGTAATATGCAATATCTTTCCAGGAACCGCCCCGAACCACTTTCCGGGGCTCATCGGCGTTCTGGTTATCCGGGTTCATGTCCCAGACAATGGCGTTCGAGTTATCAGCATACGCATCGCGGCACCACTCGGCTACGTTACCTGCCATGTTATACAGACCATAATCATTCGGATTATAGGCTGTAGCAGGAGCAGTGTAAGGATAGCCATCCGCGTCGAAGTTACCCCGTTGTGGTTTGAAGTTAGCCAAATAGCAGCCTTTTCCATTGGCTACGTAGGGGTTCCCCCAGGGATACTTGGCTCCACTCTTACCCCCGCGTGCGGCCCACTCCCATTCTGCCTCGGACGGCAGACGGAAACCAAACGAGCGGTACCCACCTTCTTTATTCCGGAAATCGTCCAGCACATTGGTACGCCACTTGCAGAAATGCCGGGCCGCAATCCAGCTTACGCCGACAACCGGGTAGGTATCAAAGGCCGGATGCGCGAAATAGTGCTCTAGCATCGGGTCGCCGTTGTGGTACGTGAAGTCATTTTTCCAGACGGTTGTATCCGGATAATACTTCGACATAATATCTTCTTCACCCAGCACCGAGACCGAGTCGGCCATCAACGCGTTCACGTACTGACGATACTCGTGGTTCGAGATTTCAGCATCATCCATATAGAATGAACTGATCGTTACCTGCCGGTTCATGTTTATCTGAGTGGCCGCCACATCTTCGTCGGCCTGCCCCATGATAAACGAACCCGAAGGCACCAGCACCATGCCATAGGGCGTTGGTTGCTTCCAGCCTTTACGTCCGGTTGCGGTAATTTCCCCGTTCGTAACGCCTACTTCGCCCCCTTTACCGCCCTTGCCCCCAAATTTGGACTTGACGAAACCGCAACCTTGCATCAGCAGCACGACTGCCACGACCATTACCCCTCGGATTGCGTTGGTTGTAAACCAGGTATACTTCATCCTTATATTACTTTTAACTTCTTCTTGTGCGAGACCAGACTAAAAACGAAAATCCGTTTGGTTATTGTATGTCACAAAATGTTTCAATGTAAAATCTCTTGAGAGGAATTATTTTTCATTGATTCAATTCGTTTCAACCTTTCTTTTTCAATGCATAAACCGCATTCTTCCAAAATTACGGTGCTATTCGCAAACTGCCTAACAAGAATGTTGCCAAAATGTTGATCGTTAGGAAGCGTTGCCAGAATCAATCCTGTTTCTTATTTGATTAGTACCGAAACCGGGGCGTGCGTACGATTGGCTTCCTGCGCGGGTCAGGTGCCGGGAACGCATACGCAACCATTAGCTCATGCGAAGTAAGGCTTTTGGCCCGGGTCCCCCCCACAACCAGATCCAGCGAGTAGCCTACCCGAAGAGCGTTATTTCGCATCAGGTTAATACCGGCAGTGGCCATCAGGGCATCCTGCAGGCGATATCCCAGCCCTGCCCAGATGCGGTTGTCATACGTACCGATCAGATTCAGCGTCGCACTTGAGTTCCGAATGCCGCCAAAGGTGCTGTACTGCACCAGTATGGATGGCTGTACTTCAATGTCGTAACCAACACCAAGCCGGTATCCAGCCGTCAGATACGCATTTGGATACAGAGGGCTGGTTGACCGGTCGGTCCCCAGGGTATAGGAAGCCCGATTCAGGTGGTTTACGCTCAGACCAACCCAGTAATCAACTGTATTATAATAAGCGCCTACGCCAACATCGGGCTTAGCCTGACTGATACGACCCGTTGGCACAAGCGGGTCCGGCTCATTCGGCCGGAACTGTCCGTAGTCAATACCTTTGTTGAACAGACCTGCCTGAACGCCTAAGGCCAGCGTACCACTTTTAAGAGCCAGCCGATAGGCATACGATACCTGAACAGACTGGTTATAGCTGGCGGCTATTTTATCGTTGAACGCATAGATACCTATGCCACTTTTGATTCGCGCCAGCGGCATGTTGAACGACACCAGCTGCGAGTTCTGTACGGCCTCGTCGCTGCTGCCGATAGCCTGGTAACCAAGGTATTGCGTTCGCTGGGTTAGCTGTAGCCGCGATACTCCTTCCGACCCGGCTGCGGCCGGATTATAGTATAGCGGATTATACATATACATGCTGAACTGAGGTTCCTGTTGCGCAGATGCCGACCGGGCGGCTACCAGTAGCACCAGAAAAGCAAAACCGTAGACTGTGCGAATCATAGAAACAAAGCTGGAAAACAACAGCGACAGGGGGTTTATGGACCGGAAAATACGACCGTAAAACAAGAGTCAGGATCGTCTGTCGCAGTTTACAAATAAACGCCGAACTCGTTCAATTATTGAACCAAAAAAGAAGGTTGGTTACCGAAAAAAGCCCTGTGAGCCTTTTCTCTGGCAACCAACCTTTCTATAACGTCGGCTATTTACTGATTGTTAGCCTTTTTAATATACAAATCCAGTGCCCCGGTCATGGAGGGGGCATTGGGCAGCGGAGCTTCAATATCTAGCGTCAGACCTGCATCCATGATAGCTTTGGCGGTGGTAGGTCCAAAAGCGGCCATCCGGGTCCCGTTCTGCTTGAAATCCGGAAAATTGGTCAGCAGTGAGTTTACTCCCGACGGACTGAAGAAGGCAATGATGTCGTAGCTCTGGATATCCAGGTCCGACAGGTCCGTAGGCACGGTTTCATACATCACAGCCTCGGTGAAGTGCAGGCTGCTGGTATCCATAAACTCCGGAATATCATTGCGTCGGATGTTTGAACAGGGAAACAGGAACTTCTCGTTCTTATGCTTTTTAATCAGATCGAATAGCTCGGTCGCCGTTTTGGTCCCGTTAAAAATCTTACGTTTCCGGATGATAATGTACTTCTGGAGATAATTGGCCGTTTGCTCTGAAATACAGAAGTATTTCATATCGGCCGGAACCTCAACCCGCCCCTCTTGACAAATCCGGAAGAAATGGTCGATGGCATTTCGGCTTGTGAAAATAATAGCCGTATGATCCAGAACGTTGATTTTCTGACGCCTGAAATCCTTGTACGATACGCCTTCAATCTGAATGAAGGGGCGGAAATCGATCTGGATGTTATACTTGCTGGCTAAATCAAAATAAGGAGATTTTTCGTCGGCAGGGCGGGATTGAGTAACTAACAGCCGGTTAACCTTCGTCAGCCGGTCCTGGATAGGTTGCATACTAGTCTCGTTCATTGAATCACTGGTCGTTTCAATGTCAGCTTACGATCAGCAGACAGATTTACCGCTGGCTTCAACGACCATTCGGCGATCCGCCAGCAGTTTGCTGCGTTCTGTTTACTAACAACCCATCATCATAGCGCGAAACGGAGGCCGACGATGAGCGGAATCAATTCAACAATACAAAGGTACGAAAATAAATACAGATTTTTGATAGGTTCCATGCTGCGGATGACGACATAGAGGAGCGCCAGCCGGGCAGTGTAGAAGACAACCAATGGGAGCAGGAGCACGCTTTCTGACCAGCTTGTGCCAGCTGTGTTGTAGGCAATGATAATGAGCGCCAGCGTCAGTAACGTAAAAAACAGCATGGACGACTGAAGCACTTTAAAAAAGTGAACGTTGATGATTCCCTGTAGTTTATACAGCCCGCCCAGAATTTCCAGGGCGACATATTTGCCGACTAAGGTTATGAAGGAAATACCGCTCAGCAGAAAAAATTCGCCAATCAGCAGGCTGAGCCGTTGGTCGGCCAGGAGTCTGCGGGAGGCAAATACGTCGAAATTGCGGCTCTGTACAAACAGAATCAGGTACGCAACAATGAAACTTAAGTTCAGGATAAAGAGAATATTCGTGCTGCTGAGTGGTCGATTTATCAGGAATGAGTCTTCCTCGGCCCGCAGAGAGAGCAGATCACGCAGACTATAAAACCGCAGAAACGCCCGGTGGTAAAACGTAAACAGAAAGGCATGGGTCGCCAGCAGAAACAGCAACCCTAAACCGAGGAAATTGTCGTACACAGAAAATTTCCTGGGCCGAACGCTCAGGTTGTCGTCGCGTAGGACGACCGGCTTCTGCGTGGCAGACTTCGGATATCCAATAAATAGCCGTTTATCCTCCAGACCAGGTGCTCCGTATAGCGTCAGAAAAATTTCGGGCTGGCGATACACGCGGTACAGGCTGTCAATGCTCAGAACCAGCCACTGCCCCGCCGGAAGTTTCCGTCTGAGCGCTGCGTTAATAAATAAATACCCGCTCTGGCGCGTCGAAATAAGCAACTGATAATGGCGATTGCTTTCCAGATCGATATAAGCACTCAAAGCCGTCTCGTCGGCATGCTGCTCTGCTATATAGGGTATATACGCTCTGGCTGCGTCATCATACACCAGGAAATCCTCGCGAAAATCTCGGACGGGATAATAACGGCCTGCGGGTCCAACACCATTGGTTCTGGGACTATCCTGCGCAAAAGCAGATAAACCCAGCCACAGCAGCAGGAACCCAAACCAATAGCGACTCAGAACGGTAGGCATAAAAAAGCCGAAACGTTACCATTTCGGCTTTACAAAGATAAGCTATTTTGATTAGTCCTGCAGCGGACTCTATACGACCAGCGGATTGGTTATTTCCCCAATGCCTTCAGCATGGTATCGCCGATAAGAGCAGGTGACTCAACAACGTGAATCCCGCACTCGCGCATGATCGCCATTTTTGCGGCTGCGGTGTCGTCAGCTCCACCTACGATGGCGCCGGCATGGCCCATCCGACGACCTTTCGGCGCGGTCTGACCAGCAATGAAGCCAACCACGGGTTTACGGTTGCCGTCGGCTTTAATCCAGTGGGCAGCCTCGGCTTCCATACCGCCCCCGATTTCGCCAATCATAACGATAGCTTCGGTTTCGGGGTCGTTCATGAGCAGTTCAACAGCCTGTTTGGTCGTTGTTCCGATGATCGGGTCACCCCCGATCCCAATGGCGGTCGACTGGCCCAGGCCGGCTTTCGTCAGCTGATCCACGGCTTCGTACGTCAGGGTTCCTGACTTCGATACGATACCAATGGTGCCTTTTTTAAAGATAAACCCTGGCATGATTCCTACTTTACACTCCTCGGCAGTCATCACGCCGGGGCAGTTGGGCCCGATCAGGCGAACGTCCTTATCGGTCAGGTAGTTCTTGACGGCCACCATATCTTCCGTCGGGATTCCTTCGGTGATACAGATAATGACCTTGATGCCCGCATCGGCGGCTTCCATAATGGCGTCCGCAGCAAAAGCCGGCGGAACGAAGATAATCGAAACGTTGGCGCCCGCTTCATCGACGGCCTGCTGAACGGTATTGAATACCGGCCGGTCGAGGTGAGTCTGACCACCTTTGCCGGGCGTTACCCCCCCGACAACGTTGGTGCCGTATTCGATCATCTGCTGGGCGTGAAAACTGCCCTCCGAGCCGGTAAAGCCCTGGACGATAACTTTGGAGTCCTTGTTTACTAAAACACTCATGACAGGTTATAGAAATCGTTGGCGATGCGGTTAATTATCTCTAAGACAAATGCACAAAAGAGCAGAGACTATTGTTACTAAGGTAGTTTTGTTCCTCGTCTATTCGCCTTATGACCGTAAAAAGCTGGGCAAAAATAGCCTAAACTTCGTAAATTACGTGATGATTTTTTCGCACATTCTCTCTGGTTCAATTCTGGCGGGGGCGGGCGTCGGTGTATTCTGGCACTTTTTCGGACGCATAGCCCTGTTCAATCGGCTACTGTGGGGCTTTTTTTTGCTGACAACTTCCCTGGCCGCTCTAATTGGTGTTTTCAATTATACCAACAATGAAGCACTCGAACCGCTGCATAGCTCCATGATCGTGCTGTCGGACAGCCTTGGAGTTGTCTGCGTCGTGACGGCCGTTTACGCGCTGCTCAATCAGCGAATTCTCTCGCTTACTACTTTCGTATCGACCGTGCTCTTCGGTCTGTTTCTGTTCATCAGTCTGCTTCTGCCCAATGCGCGGGTGTTTACGCCTATCGTGCCGTCGCTGGGGATTCTGGTCCTGATGCTGCTGGCTGTTTTTTCGCTGCTGCAACGAAACAAACGAGGACTTTGGGTCGTCCTGGCAGCCATGTTGATGGGGCTGGCCACCAAAGCACCATTGCTGGATGGGTTCATGCATCCTACGGATTTTTATCATTATACAAACGCGCTAGCCCTCTGGTTTTTTGGGAAGGCCGCCCAGCGTCGCATGAGCCATTAACGTGCGGTCCTGGGTCACAAACTAACCCGTTTAACTAATTGCTGCATCAATCGGTTACTCTCCCACTGATTATATGCAACGAACGTGGATTTATTAGAACTGGCGCACGATCCGGTCAAGACGGCCAAGGTGGCCCGGCTTGTTTACATGAACGATACCATGCCCGGCATAAGCCGTCAGCGCGTGGGAGACCGTTTTAAATATATTGACCCGAAAGGGAATGAAGTGGTGGATGATGACACCCTGACGCGCATCCGTAGCATGGCCCTTCCGCCGGCTTGGGAGCGCGTCTGGATAAGCCCGAGGGCCAACGGACACCTGCAGGCAACCGGAATTGACACCAAAAACCGTAAACAGTACCGGTACCATGCCAATTGGGAAGCTATTCGTAGCGAGACAAAATTTTTCCGGATGGTAGCCTTCGGCGAAACCCTGCCCCTGTTGCGTGCTCGTCTGGATAAAGACCTGAAGGCAAGGGGATTGCCCCGCGAGAAAGTAATCGCCGTGGCTCTGAGCGTCATGGAACAAACGCTGATACGGGTAGGCAATGCCGCTTACGAGAAGGAATATGGTTCTTACGGTCTGACTACTCTAAAAGATCAGCACGTAAAAGCGCAGGGCAGTGAACTCCGATTCAGCTTCAGGGGCAAAAAAGGGATTTATCACGATATCACCCTGCACGACCAACGGCTGGCCCGACTCGTTAAAGCCTGCCGCGATATTCCAGGAAAAGAATTGTTTCAGTATTTCGACGAAGCCGGGGAGCGGCACAGCATCGACTCCGGCATGGTTAATGATTACCTGAAAGAAACAATGGGCGAGGATTTTTCGGCGAAAGATTTCCGCACCTGGGCCGGCACGGTTAACGCACTACGGCTTCTGGTTGAACTGGAGCCGTGCAGTACTGAGAAGGAACTGAAGAAAAACGTCAATACGGTGCTTGATGAGGTGTCGCAGCGGCTGGGGAATACCCGCACGGTTTGCCGCAAACATTACGTTCACCCGCAGATTCTGGAAGCCTATGAGTGTCAGGATCTGAACGCTTACATTACCCATAAAAACCGGTTTCGGCAAACCAGCCCGCACGGCCTGGATGGCGTCGAAAAGCTGCTGCTTAAATTCCTGAAAGATCAGGTGAAAAAAGCAGTTAAAAGCCCGGCTGCCAAAAAAGCCGTAAGCTGAGAATCAGTGCATTGCTTTTACCCAAACCGACTTCTCGCAGTTCGGACAGGGCGGATGATTCGCGGGCGGGCTAAAGGTCTGTACATTGCCGCAGTTGCAGCAGGCGTACTGATCCATGTCGTGAATGTGCTCGGTGTGGCGCTTCAGCGCATTGGGCAGGATGGGCAGACCAGGCCGAACGTCGTCGGGTTTGAACTGAAATACACTCAGTTGACCATTAGGCTCCAGAATGGCCGTGCGTACCTGGCCCAGATGTTCGACGCCCGCTATACGCAAATCAGAAAAAAGCTCTTCCAGTCCTAAATCTTCCCGGTCGAAGTTGCTGGTTAATATACAGCCTCCATCAATGACGTACACGGGTTTACCCTCCAGTCGTTCGCGAACCGCTTTGTTCCGGTCGCTTATGAACGTAGCCAGTTTGTAACACCCCATCATGACGGCAAAAACAACCACAGCGGCTGCGAGGGGCACATCGTCATAGAACATGGGATCGCCCGCGGCCGAGCCAAGACCAATCAGCAAAACCAGTTCATAAATAGACAACTGACGAACCTCGCGTTTGCCCGAAACGGTCAGAGCTGTCAGCAGCACAATGAACATGAAAACGGTTCGAAACGCGACTTCCGCGAGATAGGTCCACGGAAACTGATCGATAAAAATACGCTGCCAGTCGAACGGCTCAACGGGGTTCTGCATGATCGTTCAAGATAAGCAGCGGGCTCGCCAATCCAATAGCTTTGTTACAAACCGGCGCAGAGAAGCCTGTTCGTCCCAGCAATAGCTTCCTCTGGCAACTTTTTCACTGACCCAGTTCCTGCGTGATAGTGCTACTGAGCCGTAGTAATTCGATTTCGGCCGCTTTAGCGTTGAACTCAGCGTCGATCAGGCGAGTCTGGGCGTTGATCGCGTTACGTTGTACGTCGCGGAATTCGACAAAGGTTGAGTTCCCGATCCGATAGCGGTCGTAGGCGATATCTACGTTCTGATTGGCCAGCAGGTTATTCTGAATCTCCAGATTCAGCAGTTGCAGGCTGTTGGCATAGGTTTGATACGTCTGCGACAGGGCCGACTGCAATTGCAAGCGCTGGTCAGCTTCCTGGTTCTGGGCAATGATCGTGTTGACGCGGGCATTCTGAATCTGCCGCTTGAGATTGTAGCCGCTGAAGATCGGAATAGTGGCCGTTATGTTGTAGGTAATCGCGCTCGTCCGGCCTGTTTTCACGCCAAAGCCACCCTGGTTGTCAATAAACTGATAGTTGTAACCGGTCTGAGCGGTTACGAGCGGTAACTGCTGTGCATTGGCTAAGCGCACATTCAGGTCGGCCAGCGTTCGGTTCAGCACGGCTACCGTCAGCAGCGGGTTATTGGCTGAAAGCGACTGCTGCAAACCAGCCAGTTGCAGATCAGTGCGGGCAATGATCGTGTCGCGGATGGCAAACTCGGTCAGCGGATCACGAACCAGCAAGGTGTTGAGCTGAATTTTGGCCGTCTGAAGTGCCTGCCGCTGCGAAAGTAGAGCTGCGCTATCGACGTTATAATCCACCTGGGCACTAAGAAAGTCAACTTTCGAACGAGTACCCACTTCATAGTTGGCCCGGGCCAGTTCCAGCCGCTCCCGCGAGATGTCGAGCGCCTGCGTAAAGGCGATAAGCCGCTGCAGTTGCCGGGTAACGTCGAAATAGGCGGTGGCCACGCTGGCAATGGTCGCTTCGATATTGGCGCGGGTATTTACGGTGCTGATCTGCACCAGTTGCCGCAACTGGGTGTACAGAGCTGAGCGTGCATACCCGTTAAACAAGGTGTAGTTCAGGTTCAGGCCAAGATTGGTAGTGCGGTTAAACGCTCCCCGCACCCGTAACGGATCACGCAGGTTTTGCAGATACGTCTGGTACAGGTTCTGCAAGCCCCCGTTCGAGGTACCGTTAAAGGTCAGCGAGGGCAGGTAACCCGCATTTCCTTTCGTGTAGTTATTACGGGCGATTTCTTCCTCCGAGCGGTTGATACGAACCTGGTAGTTGTTTTGTACGGCCTGCTCCAGCGCTTGCTGAAACGTGAGTAAATCGCCGGGTTGCGGGATGGTAGCAACGGTATAGGTTCGTTGCTGTGCGCGCTGGATAGCATTTCCGGGTTGTTGTTGAGCAAAAGCCGAGAGAGGCAGGCAAACAAAAAGAATCCAACTACTAAGTTTCATGGATGTTGTATAACGAGCGACTAATGGGTCAAAATTACGAGAATCTCGCATTGTCCGGTTGACTTGGCAACTTTCACTTAATTTGCATGTTTTCTTACTCGTCAACCATGCGCTATTCTTTCCTTCTCTTTTCGGCGTTGCTGGCCCTGATATCGGGCTGTTCCTCCAGGAAAAAGGCCGATTTACTGATTTCTAATGCTCGCATCTATACGGCCGATTCAAGTTTTTCGATAGCCGACGCGGTTGTCATCAAGGATGGTTCCTTTCTGGCCGTTGGTTCAGCCCAGACGTTACGGGAAGAATATGATGCCGACAGCACCGTTGATCTTGGTGGACAGGCGGTTTATCCGGGTTTTTACGATCCGCACGCTCATTTTTTAGGCCTTGGCCAAATGCTCGATCAGGCCGATCTGGTTGGAGCGGCCTCCTACGACGAGGTCATTGATCGGTTGAAGCAGTTTGCCGGGAAACACCCGTCTGCCTTATGGATCATCGGCCGGGGCTGGGACCAGAACGACTGGGCTGACAAATCCTTTCCAACCAAGGAAAAGCTGGATGCGGCCTTTCCGAATATTCCCGTTGCTCTGACCCGGGTAGATGGCCATGCCCTGCTTGTGAACTCAAAAGCCCTGCGGCTGGCGCGGGTCATGCCGGGACTGAAGCTGCCAGGCGGGGAGATCGTTCTGGCCAATAATCAGCCAACCGGGGTGCTGGTCGATAACGCCATGCAGCTTGTCAGGCGCGTAATGCCCCGGCCCGACAATGCGGATAAGGCCCGGATGCTGCTGGCCGCTCAGCGTGTTTGTGTATCGCTGGGCCTAACCACCGTATCGGATGCGGGGATCAGTCCCGATGAGATTAATCTTATCGACAGTCTGCAAAAAGCCGGGAAACTCAAGATTCGCGATTACGCTATGGTTAGCCTGGGTGAGCCGAATTTAAACTATTTTCTGAAGCGCGGCCCGTTCCAGACCGACCGGCTCACGGTTCGTTCCTTCAAGCTGTATGCCGATGGGGCTCTGGGCTCGCGCGGGGCCTGCCTTCGGAAGCCTTACAGCGACAGGCGCGAAACAACAGGTTTCCTGCTTCTTAGCCCGGCCGAGCTGGAACGCGTAACCAGATTGCTGTATGCTTCGAACTTTCAGGCTAACACGCACTGCATTGGCGACTCGGCGAACCATCTGATGCTGGACCTGTACGGTAAACTGCTTAAAAAACCGAACGACCGGCGGTGGCGCATCGAGCATGCTCAGGTCGTTTCGCCGGAAGACTTCTGGAAGTTTAAACAGTACTCGATTATCCCATCGGTACAGCCCACTCACGCTACGTCGGATATGTACTGGGCTGCCGACCGACTTGGGCCGGTTCGGGTCAAAGGTGCCTACGCCTTCAAAGACCTTCAAAGGCAGAACGGACTGATTGCCTTCGGCAGCGATTTTCCGGTCGAAGCTGTCAATCCGTTGTTTGGTTTTCATGCAGCCACGGCCAGGCAGGACGCTAAAAACTACCCGACCGGGGGTTACCAACCTGAGAATGCCGTTGATCGCCGGTCGGCCCTGCTGGCGATGACGCGCTGGGCAGCCTACGCCAATTTTGAAGATCACCTGCGGGGCAGCATCGCTCCGGGCAAACAGGCTGATTTTGTGATCCTTGATCGGGATATTATGACGGCGCCGAACGAGCAGCTACGGCAGACAAAAGTACGCCAGACCTGGATTGGTGGCGAACGGGCGTTTTGATCAGACTACTTCGGTCAGTTGATACGACATCGCGTTGAATTGCACGGTATCGCCGGCTTTGTGCCCTGCCAGGGCCACACCAATAGGCGATGCCGGTGATACCGCGAAGTAATCGCTACCATCAATGTTGAGCTTACCCGCGCTGATACTGATAAAAAAACGCCCCCGGCTGGTAATGACCAGACTGCCGGGCTGGACGGTGGCGTAGGTTTTTTCGGTGTTCAGGCGGATTAGTTCCTGTTCCAGCTTCAGGGCTTCGGCCAGAAGCTGAGCGTGCCGGTCGCGTTCGAGCTGGGCCATTGCCCGGCCGGTTTCGTATTTGTCGCCCGCACTGCTTTTCGATTCCGAATTGGCCGATTCCTGAGCCGCTTCCATAGCCTGACGGGCCGTACTGATTCGCTGCTGGACGTAGGCCCGGCACTGAGCAAGTAACTCTTCTCTGACGCTCAGATAATTAACAGAATGATTCAAATCAATGGACTGTATGTTGATCTATCAAACAGCTTTAAAGTAGTAACTTCGGTAGATTTCTCCAAAGTCGGAGTTATTAGTTTATGATACAGGCATCAACAGCAGTCCATCGTTTAACGGGAATCGTTCGGTTCACCTTCTCTCTGCTTGCCTTATCCTTGATTGTAAGTGTAGCCGCCGGACAGTCGGCAACCCGTGCCGATACGCTTACCATCAACCGCTGGTGCCGTACGGCATTCGATCTGCTTAGTGCCAACACCGACTCGGCCAATGCCCTCAGCCGCCAGATCGTCAGTCAATCGCAGCAGATTCATTATCCTTACGGCCTGGCCCGCGGCTACGCGCTGATTGGGGCGGTCATGCGTAACCAGGGCACGTTCGATTCAGCCGTTTATTATGCGCAGAAAGCCCTTCCGCTCTTTGAGTCGCAGAATCGCCGGGATGGCATTGCTCACGTGTATAACCTGCTCGCACAGACGTATAAGCGCATGGGTGATGCTCAAAACGTGCGGCTTCTCACCCAAAAAGCCCTGCAATATGCAGACATGGCCCGGCATTTCGCCTTTCAAAGCCGAAATTACAGTGAACTAAGCCGCGCCTATAATACACTGGGCATCTCCTACCGGGACCTTCACAAGTTCGACTCCGCAAGAGTTAATTATCTGCAGGCGATAGCCATTGAAACAAAATACCACCCGAATCCCTCCTATCTACCCGTTTCGTACGCAAACTACGGTCAGATTCTGATGGATGCCGACCGGAATTTTACGCTGGCTATTCGGTTTTTCAAGATGGCTGTTCCGCTCTATGAACAGCAGCATAATCTGACGGGACTGGAGCATGCCTACCGAAATTTAAGCTGGGCCTATCGCCAGCAGGGTAACCAACCCGCTGCAATGGCTGCGGCCGACAAAGCCCTTGCCCTGAGCCGCCTTGTCAACGATCCTCACCGGCTGTTCAACTCGCTAGAAGCGGCTTATATGGCTTACCGGGCTGCCGGAAACTACGCCAAAGCCATTGGCTTCCTGGAAGAATGGAAAGACCGTGAGGACTCCCTGATGAACGTCGAAAAAACCCGGACCATTGCCATGCTGGAGGCCACCTATCAATTTCAGCGGAAAGAGGCCCGTATTCGTCAGCTAGCCGAAGAAAACCGGCGCGAACGACGACAGATGACGTACCTGACGGCCGGACTTTGCCTATTGATTTTTCTGTTCGGTGGGCTGTTCTGGCAATACCAGTCGATACGAAGCAGTCGGATACGGATACGGCATCAATCTGATCAGATGGCGCTAATGATGAAGGAACTGCACCATCGGGTCAAAAATAACCTGGCCATTGTCTCAAGTCTGCTGCGTCTGCAATCCTATCAGTTGACCGACGAGCGGGTCGCTCAGGCAATCCGAACGGGTCAGCAGCGCGTGGAGGCTATGGCCCTGATTCACCACCGGCTTTACCAGACCGACAACGTAACGACCGTGAACATGCGGGACTACCTCAGCGATCTGGCGAATAGTCTGATGCAGGCGTATGGCTACTACCCCGACGAAGTCGATTTACACCTGGACATCACCAAAGAATGGCTGGAAGTGGACATCGCGGTTCCAATTGGCCTGATCGTCAACGAGCTGGTAACGAACTCGTTCAAACACGCTTATGAATCGGTTAGCCGTCCGATGCTACGTATTCGTTTGCACGAGCAGCAAGGGCTATTTCTGGAAGTGCAGGACAATGGCCCCGGCATTGCCCCCGACGACTGGGAGGAGCATGGTCAGGAGTCGTTTGGCAAACAACTCGTGGCCTCCCTCTGCAAGCAGCTATCGGGCGTTGTTGAAGTCAGGTATCAGAATGGCGCATTGTTCCGCATGCGATTTGCCGAAGTCAACTGATGACGTTCCGGCCACAGCAACTTACGGAAACCCTTATAGATTTTTCTTCTTCATTTCGCCGACTGCGTAGTTGGTAGCCCGGGCTGTCAGTGCCATGAACGTAAGGGATGGGTTCTGCGTACCGGTGGATGTCATGGCCGCTCCGTCGGTCACAAACACATTCTTCACTGCATGCAGTTGGTTATGGGCGTTGATTAAAGACGTTTTCGGGTCACGGCCCATGCGCACACCTCCCATTTCGTGAATATCAAGGCCGGGATTGCGATGATCGTCGTAGGGGCGGATGTTTATGCAGCCCGATTTTTCCAGCATCTCGGCACCCTGCGTCAGAAAGTCGTTCATCACCTTTACGTCGTTGTCGGTATAGCCAATAGACGTAACGAGTTGCGGGATACCCCAGGGGTCTTTATGATCGGTGCTGAGCCGGACGTGGTTTTCATAACGGGGTACGGTTTCGGCCTGCATCATCATGAATACGTGCCACGCGCCCGGATCGCTTAGCTTATCCTTAAACTCAGCGCCGAACCCCTCCTGACCTGCGCCCCGCTGCCAGTTGCCGCGAGACGCGCTAAAGGCGACCATATAGCCCCGCTGAAAATCAGTTTCCTGCCGGTCAACGTTACGAAAGTTGGGCATGAAGGCCGTTGTCGGGCGTCGGCCATAGAAATAACCGTCTGCAAACCCTTCGTAGTCAGCGACGATGTTGCCCCGGTAATTATGGAAGGCTACGTACCTTCCTAGCAGCCCGTTATCATTGCCCAGTCCGTTCGGAAACCGACGCGAAATGGAATTTAGCAGAATCAGATTAGTGTTCAGGCAGGCGGCATTGACGAAGATAATGCGGGCGTAATACTCCGACATTTCTTTCGTATGCGCATCAATCACCCGAACGCCCGTAGCCTTGCCTTTCGCATCGTCGTAGATGATCGAATGCACGATCGAATCGGGGCGTAACGTCAGTTTTTCCGTCTTAGCCGCCCACGGTATAGTCGACGAATTGCTGCTGAAGTAACCGCCATACGGACAGCCCCGGTAGCACAGATGCCGCGCCTGACACTGCGCCCGCCCCTGATCATAATGAATCTGCTTCGGTTCGGTCAGGTGGGCGCAGCGGCCGATGATTACGTGCCGGTCTTTATAATTTTCAGCAACCCGCTTCTGGATGTGCTTTTCAACGCAGTTTAGCTCCCAGGGCTTTAGGAATTCGCCGTCGGGCAGCGTCTCCAGACCGTCTTTATTACCGCTGATCCCGACGAATTTTTCAACGTGGCTATACCAGGGGGCAATATCGGCGTAACGAACAGGCCAGTCGATGGCAGCTCCATCGCGGGCGTTCGCTTCAAAATCAAACCGGCTCCAGCGTTGCGTCTGCCGCGCCCAGATAAGCGATTTCCCGCCCACCTGATAGCCCCGAATCCAGTCGAAGGGCTTCTCCTGCACGTAAGGATGCTCGGCGTCTTTGACGAAAAACTGCTGGGTAGCTTCGTCCAGTGCATAGCATTTGGTGGCAATTGGATTCTCCTGGTCGAAGGCTTCGGGCATCCGGTTCCGGTGCGGAAAGTCCCAGGGGTTCAGCGTTGCCGTGGGGTAGTCCACAATATGCCGAACATCGCGCCCACGTTCAAGAACGAGTGTTTTCAAGCCTTTTTCGCAGAGTTCCTTTGCCGCCCAGCCACCACTGATACCCGAGCCAATTACAATGGCATCGTAGGTCCGAGCAGCTTTGGCATCGCCGTTGATAGTCATGGGGTGTATGCATTGACGCTACGATATTACTCATAAAAATCGCCACTCAAAAACTACTGGTTCAATAGGTTTCTGAAAACATCCACCGTTGCTTTTGGCTTACTAAGAAAAAAAGACAACCAAACGTAACGTTATGGAAACCCAGATTCCTCCTCAACATCAGGATGTTCAGCCGGGAATACAGGCCGAGCTGGACCCCCAGCCGAAAGTGATTCGCTACAACTACCGAGGCACCAATAAACTCAAAGACAAAGTAGCCCTCATAACAGGTGGCGACAGCGGCATTGGTCAGTCGGTGGCCGTACATTTCGCCCGGGAAGGTGCCGACATAGCCATTGTTTATACCGAACGCGAGGAAGTAGACGCGCAGCAAACCAAAGAGCTGGTCGAGGCCGAAGGTCGGCAAATTCTTTTACTGCCCGGCGACCTGAAGCAGGCTGATTTCTGCGAGCGAGTCGTCGAAGAAACCATCAAGCGTTTCGGAAAGCTCAATATTGTCGTCAATAATGCCGCCATACAGCTTCAGCACAAGAAGTTTGAAGAAATGCAGGACGAGGACCTGGTGAATACGTACGAGACGAACATCTACTCGTTTTTCCGGGTGACCAAGGCCGCTCTGAAGCATCTGCATGAGGGCGACAGCATCATCAACACCACCTCCGTGACGGCCTACCAGGGACGCGCCGACTTGCCGGAGTATTCCTCTACGAAAGGTGCCATTATGGCCTTCACCCGCGCGCTGGCCGGGAACCTGGCCAAGAAGAAAATTCGGGTCAACGGCGTTGCGCCCGGCCCGATCTGGACACCGCTGAATCCGGCTTCGGTTTCGGCCAAAGAAGTAGCCATGTTCGGCAAAGATGTACCGATGAAACGCCCCGGTCAGCCCTGCGAAGTAGCCCCGGCTTATGTGTATCTGGCTTCTGAAGACTCTTCCTACGTAACCGGACAGGTCATTCACCCCAACGGCGGCACAATTATCAATGGCTAAACCAACTCTGTTTTCAGCTTGAGCGCTTTAGAGGCTGAAAACGGCACACCAAAAATCTTATACGTCATGCAACAAATGGAAATGGAAACCCCTGCTCAGCAACAGGAAGCTCAGCCGGGTATCGAGGCCCAGATGCACCCGCAGCCGATTTTTATTCGCGACGACTACGAAGGCTCGGATAAACTCAAAGATAAAATAGCCCTGATTACGGGTGGCGACAGCGGCATTGGCCGGGCGGTGGCCGTACATTTCGCCCGTGAAGGCGCCGATGTGGCGATCATCTATCACCCCCGGGAGGAAGAAGACGCGCAGAAAACCAAACAACTGATCGAAGCGGAAGGTCGTCGCAGTCTGCTCATTCCGGGCGATCTGCGTAAGCTGTCGTTCATTCGGGAAGCGGTTGGCAAAGTACTCAGCGAGTTCAACCGGATAAATATTCTGGTGAATAATGCGGCCGTTCAGTACCCCCAGAAAGAACTGACCGACATTAACGACGAGGACATGGTGGCAACGTTTGAAACGAACATCCTGGCCATGTTCCGGCTCACTAAAGCCGCCCTGCCGCACATGGATGCCTACGACTGCATTGTCAATACAACCTCGGTAACGTCGTATCGGGGCAGCGAAACCCTGCTGGATTACTCATCCACTAAAGGGGCCATTACGGCCTTTACGCGCTCGTTATCGCAGCACCTGGTTGAGCGGAACATCCGGGTGAACGCCGTTGCGCCCGGCCCCATCTGGACACCGCTGATTGTGGCGTCGTTCGACCCGGAGAAGGTAGCCAATTTTGGTAAAGACACGCCCATGGAGCGCGCCGGCCAGCCCGCCGAAGTAGCGCCCGCCTACGTATTCCTGGCCTCTGAAGATGCCTCCTACATAACCGGACAGGTCATGCACATCAACGGGGGAGAGATTATTAATTCATAAACCCGTCTGTCAAAAACGAAAACGCGGCTCTTTCGATGGAGGGGCCGCGTTTTCGTTTTACGTAACCGGACACGCAATTGACTCAGGCAAATACGGCCACCTGCGCCAGATAAGTCAGGGCCCCGGCTACGTAACCAATCAGCGCCAGCCAGCTGATCCGGACCAGATACCAGCCGAAGTCCAGCCGCTCCATGCCCATTACGGCCACACCAGCCGCCGAACCAATAACCAGAATGCTGCCGCCGGTGCCGGCGCAATAGGCTAGAAACTCCCACAGCTTGCTATCAACCGGATACGTAGCCAGGTCATACATACCCATTGCCGCAGCCACAATCGGCACGTTATCGACAACGGCCGACGCCAGGCCAATCAATAGAACAATTACATCCAGGTTGCCCACTGATTGACTCAGTGACTCGGCCAGGGCACGTAATACCCCCGTGGCCTCTAAGCTGCTGACGGCCAGCAGAATGCCCAGAAAAAACAACACGCTCGACGCATCAATCCGGCTCAGGGCGTAGGCAGCCGTAAATTTCTGCCGCTCGGCTTCGTCTTTGTCGCTATGCAGTAATTCCGACGCGACCCAGATCAGCCCCAGCACGAGCATCATGCCCATGTATGGCGGCAGGTGCGTAACGGTTTTGAAAATAGGCACAAATAACATCCCCCCCAGCCCGATTGCCAGCATTGTGCGTCGTTCGCGCCGGGCCGTTGGGGTTACATAAGGCCGACTGATGCCCAGCGTAGCCGCCTGTTCTTCAGGTTTATACAGCATCGTCAGAATCGCCAGTGGAACCAGCAGCGACACCAGGCTCGGAACGATTAACGAACTGATAATCCGGACAGTCGTGATTTGCCCGCCAATCCAGAGCATGGTTGTTGTTACGTCGCCGATGGGTGACCAGGCTCCACCCGCGTTGGCCGCCACGATCACCATGCCCGCCATGATGCGTCGCTGTTCGGCGTTACGTACCAGCTTCCGCAGCACCGAGGTCATAACAATGGCCGTTGTTAGGTTATCCAGCAGCGCCGACATAAAGAACGCCAGCAGGCTGATAATCCAGAGCAGGGTACGGGTGTTGCGGCTCGCGATGCGGTCGGTGATGAGCGTAAAGCCATCGTGCGCGTCAATCAGTTCGACGACGGTCATGGCCCCGAGCAGAAAAAACAGAATCTCGGCAATGTCTGACAGGTGTTCGCCCAGATGATGACCAACTTCTTCGGCGGTCGGTCCCATCATCGCGTACACCACCCAGCAGACTACACCCGTTATAAGCGCGGTAGCCGTTTTGTTGACCTTAATCGGGTGTTCGAGCGTGATGAGTGTGTAGCCAACAGTAAAAAGAATAATTAGTGTCAGAGTCATGTAGCGAACCGGAGTAATCCTTTTTTTGTCATTTCATCGGAGACCTCATCGCAGAAAGGTCCCGGTAATAGCTGGCAAAATTGGTAACTACCGACGTTACCTCCTATTCAAGCATGGGAAAAAAGGCGCGGATTATCTATCTTCCTTCCCTTGGCCCTGACGGTATGGCCCTGTTTCCGTTCATTCTGGTGCGCCAGCTGAACCCCGGCCCTATTTTGCTCAACCACGAACGAATTCATCTGCGCCAGCAGATTGAGCTGGGGATTCTGCCTTTTTACATCTGGTATTTTCTTGAATACCTGATCCGGCGACTGCAGTACCGCAATCACTACACCGCCTACCGTAACATTAGTTTTGAGCGCGAGGCCTACGCGCATGATGCCGATCTGACATACCTCAAAAACCGGCGCTGGTTTTCCTTCTGGCGGTATTTATCAGCGTCTCCCTACCGGGAGATTTAGTCCAGGTAGGTATATACCCGGCGGTTGATGGCGTAGACCGACGAGTTGGGCTGCTGAGCCGTAACGATCTGGGTTTTGACCCGTTTCTTCTCGTCGAAGGTATAGTAATAGGTATATTGCGTGACGGCTCCGCCATTAATGGTGCGGGTCGCTTTCCGGATCAGATTCCGGTTGAGTTTTCCATACAGATCCGTGCTTGGGTTGCCATATGCACTGAACATTCCCGCGCAGTTGGAAAACACCTTGAACGTATCGAAGCCCAGCCCCGTGTTCGGCTGCGACTCATCGAACTCATACTGCGTCTGTATGCTTACCGTTCCAGTCATTTGCTCCTGAACACTAGTAGCCACCCGGTTGCCGTTCCGGATGGTGTGCGAAATGGCGGCCTGATGCCGTGAGCCATAGCAGGGGTCCAGCAACTGCGCCTGTTCGCTGGTCAGATACCCATCGGCGTCGTACTGCTTCACCGACGTCAGGAAATTATTCCGGGCATAGGTAATGACGCTTTTCTGCACAAAGCCCTGCGGGTTCAGGTAGAGCGTGTCAAAACCCAGACTGGCGTTCTGAGCCGAACGCAGAACCCGGGTAGTGGAATAAGTCAGCTTCTGGTTCGTTTCGGTGATTAGCCGCCCCCGATTGTCATAGGTAAACGTAGCGGAATAGGCATTGGGAGCCGTATCCAGGGCCAATGGATTGGTCAGGTACCCGTTCAGGACCGTGCTGGAAATGCCTTCGTGTTCCTGATAGACAATCTGCCGGATTCGGGGATAAGTGTTCACCGGCGTCAGGTCTTCTTCAGCCTTTCGGCTGCAACTCACCAAGAAACCAAGCAGAACGACCAGCATGAGCGGCAATGCAGAGACGTTTTTCATAGATCGAGCACCTAAAATCGTTTTCCCCGGCCTCCCACACCGGGCTTTTGTCTGATTTAGCCGGACGTGGGCATCCGGCTTAAGAAGATTTGTACCCCAATACCCCTACCGTCATGACCAGCAGCGATAAAACAACCACCAGCATCGGAATCCCCTCGCGAAAACCCAGCAACCGCAGGTCCTGGGGTATGTTGAGGTACAGCAATATCGTGATAAGTCCGCGCGGGGCAACCCATAACAGCGGTTTGGACGCGCCCGGATACGTTGTCCGCAGGGTCAGCCACCGCCATAGGATGATTACGACCATAAAGATACCGCTGACAATCAAAGCATCTCTATCAAACAACTCCTGCGGCACAGCAGCATAGCCCAGAATCAGAAAGAAAAAAGTCCGCACCACAAACGCGCCCTCAGCCGTCAGGTTTTTAAGCTGGTCCAGTTCTTTCTCAAACAGATCGTTTTTCAGAACCAGGCTCAGTCGCCCGCGAATAAACAGCTCCGTATTGTTGAGAAACAGCCCGAAAATCAGAATCAGCAGCAGTGATGAGAGATGATTGATTTCAGCTATGGCGTAAACCAGAAACAAGACAGAGATAATGGGCAGAAACTTAATCCGGTGATTAATCCGCCCGATCAGATACAGCAACAGAAAACAGCACCCCAGCGAAACCAGTGCCATTACGAGCGTATCGCG
Source organism: Spirosoma taeanense (assembly GCF_013127955.1). Taxonomy (NCBI): domain Bacteria; kingdom Pseudomonadati; phylum Bacteroidota; class Cytophagia; order Cytophagales; family Cytophagaceae; genus Spirosoma; species Spirosoma taeanense. The sequence continues at coordinate 1,296,535 of NZ_CP053435.1, read as the reverse complement.
CGCAAACAGCAGAATCGCTTCCCATACGGAGTTTCGGCTGAGCAGCAGAAAATTAAAGGCCAATACGCCCAGGATTCCAGCGAAGGCCGATTCATAAATGACGAACTCAGCCTGCCCCGCCGACAGATTCGATACGCTCGGAATGGCAACGGCGCTGCTGATAATGGAAAACGGTAAGGCTGCCATCAGGCAGTGATAAAACGAATCGTTCAGCAGCACATAAAGCACCCCGGCCAGCAGCAGAGTCGTTCCCACTATAGATAACAGGGAGGCCAGCAACGTCCGGCGCAGAACACTCAGTTTTTCGGTATGGAGTTCCAGATCAAGACCGTTTTCGAGAACAATCAGGATTAGTCCCAGCGTGCCGAGCGTCGGCAGAATAGTGTTCACGTAAGGAACCTGCACACCCGCGTAATCGGTAGCCTGCCGGGTCAGCATGCCCAGCAGCAGCAGGAGCAGCACCGAAGGGGTCTTGAATCGGCTACTGAATAAGTCGAATGCATACGAAACCAGCACCGACAAACTCAGCACAATAATCAGAATCGAGGAATCCATACGGCAAGATAGAAAAAACGATAAACCACCTACCGGATTTCTTCTACCAGTTCCGTCGCGATTTTAGCCGAAAGCAGGCAAAGCGGAATCCCGCCACCCGGATGCACGCTGCCCCCCACGAAGAACAGGTTGCTGAACTGCCGCGAAAAATTGGCGTGCCGCAGAAAGGCCGCAAACCGGTTGTTGCTGCTGTTGCCGTATAACGCGCCCTGCGACGACGAGGTCCGGGCTTCGATACTGCGGGGATCCAGTACAGACTCGGATTGAATAAGCGAGCTAACGTCAACGTCCAGATTGCGGCTAAGCTTCCGGATAACATTCTGACGTGCCTGGGCAATGAGGGCGTCCCAGTCCTGGCCGGTATTGTTCGGCGCGTTGAGCAGAATGAACCAGTTTTCGCAACCGGGGGGCGCGTCGTCGGGCTTGTGTTTGCTGGTAATATTCAGGTAAATCGTCGGGTCGTCGGACAGGGTTTGCTGATTAAACAGACAGTCGAATTCCGCTCGGTAATCGTTGCTGAAGAAAATATTATGCAGACCCAGTTCGGCAAACTGCCGGTTGATGCCCCAATAAAAAATCAACCCCGAACTGGATTTGGGCTGCCGCAGAATCCGCTCCGGCTGCCGGGCAGTGGGCAATAGTCTACGAAACGTACTCACCACATCCATGTTAGACACCACGACGTCTACCGGATAACCTATTCGCTTGGGAACGGTGCGGATGTCCACCACCTTCTTTCCGTTCGTCACGATCTCCGTAACGCGGGTGTTAAAGTAAAACCGAACGCCCAGGTCTTCGGCCAGCCGCACCAGACTGCGGGTGATGCCGATCATGCCGTCTTTCGGGAAAAACGCGCCAATGTTGTATTCCAGATGCGGAATAATATTCAGCGTAGCGGGCGTCTGGTAAGGGTCAGAGCCATTATAGGTCGCGTATCGGTTGAATAGCTGCACTAGCTTGGGATGCTGGAACCGGCGTTCGTTTGCACCGTTCATGGTGCCAAACACGCCCAGCCGGGGCAGATTAAGGTAACCCCGCAGGGCATCACGATTGAGCCAGGTAGCGGCTTTATGAAGCGACCGGTGCAGAAACAGCTTCTCGGTTACGTTATACTTAACCGCACTGTCGCGCAGGTGGGCGTGCAGGTGTTCGGCGGGTTCGCCCAGCACGGTTTCTATCTCCTGCCCGAAGCGGTGGTGGTCAGCCCAGGCCGTCAGGCGGGCACCATCGTCCCAGAAATAGCGGCAGGTCTCGTCTAAACGAATATATTCAAAATAATCGGCTGGGTTGCGGCCTGCCAGCCTAAACAGTTCATCGACCAGATGCGGCATGGTGAACAACGACGGCCCGGCGTCGAAGCGATAGAGTCCCCCATCCGGACCAGTGTTCTCAAAGCTCGACAGTTTTCCTCCGGCATAGTCATTGGCCTCGAACACTTCAACCTCGTAGCCTTTAACGGCCAGTCGGATGGCAGCCGCCAGGCCAGCAATTCCAGATCCGATAACGGCGGCAGTGGGCATTACCTACGGGCGTAATACAGCAGACTGACCGACGACGCGCTGGCTCGCTCGCTGATTGTGAAAAAGCCTCTGCCGTCTTTGGTAAAGCAAACCGCTTCACCCTGCGGCTCCAGCCGAACTGTCAGTGAACGCCGGTTGCCATGCTGAAGCACATCGGCGATGCTCTGGCCGGCGTTCCGTTTCCAGTAGAACAGCCCGGTATAGGTACGAACCAGAATTTCGCTGCCATCGGGTGAGATAGCCGCCCCCGTTACGTAATACGGTAGGCCCTGACCGAACGATGGTAGCTCACCAAACGACTGCGCCACAGTTACCTCATTTATATTCTGCGGGTATGGCAGGCTGTAGAGGTGTACGTTCTGCTCGCGCTTCGTAATGATATAAATGTCTTTCGTCTGCGGGTCAACGAACATGGCTTCAGCATCGCGCGGTCCGTCGGGATAGCGAAAGTTGATCCGTTCTACCTGCGTAACGGGCGTTTGTAAATTAGCTGGTTCGGGCAGCCGGTAAATCTGACTGATGGGCTGCTGACCGTCGTTGTCGCCGATTTCCCCGATATAAATATAGTTTGTTCCGTCTTTGGGGCCCGGGCCGATGGCAATCTCCTCCCAGTCGCGATTGCCGAACTGAGGAATGGCTACCCTACCCTTTACCTGACCGTCGTATCCCAGCAAAGCCAGCTCGGCCGGGGTGCCGCTGTCCTGATTGATCCAGAGATTACCAGGTTGGCTACGGCTATCGGCTATACCCGAGGCTTCGTCAATCTGACCGGGAGCAACCGGCGTCGCCGTAGGATCAGCGGCAAACTGGACCGAAAAAACACCGGGCGTTTCGAGTTTACACGAAGCAAGCGTTAATAAACTGATCAGGAGAACAAGGTTACGCATGAATTAGGCAGGTTGATCCAGGCGTCAAAGTAACGAAAGAACCGCTGGAAACCGGTATAAAACTGAGGGTAGAACGGTTATCTATTCTTGTGAACGGGAAAACAAATGCGGAACGTAGCGCCTTCGCCGGGACGCCCTTCGGCGGCAATGTATCCCCGGTGGTTTTCAATAACGCGCTGAACAATAGCCAGTCCGATACCCGTGCCGGCATAGGCCGAACGGCCGTGCAGCCGCTGAAAGACCTGAAAAATCCGGCTGGCCTGACTTTGTTCAAAACCAATGCCATTATCCGTTACCTCAATCAGATCGAAAACTAGTTGCTGATCGATCGCGGATATAGGCACCGGCGCTTCCAGGGCCGATATTCGGCGGTAACTGATTGTGATATGCGGCTGCACGCCCGCCCGGACAAACTTCAGCGCATTACTGATCAGATTCTGGAATAATTGGCGCAGCTGCAGCGCATCGCCCCGCAGCTCGCCCATGGGGGCTACCTCGATCACCGCCTGCCGGTCAACGATTGCGGTTTCAAGGTCCACCAGAACGCCCTGAATCAGTTGATTCATATCAATTAACTGAAAGGCGTCTTCGTTGGCCGTTAGCCGCGAATAGGCCAGCACATCGCGCACCAGACTCTGCATCCGGCTCGCAGCCGACCGCATGCGCCCGATAATGTCAACTCCATCGGCCCCGAGTCCGGCAGCATATTGATCGGCCAGGATATTGCCAAAGCTAACAATCTTGCGCAAAGGTTCCTGCAGGTCATGACTGGCGACGTAGGCAAACTGCTCCAGATTGGCATTCGACTGCTGTAGATCACTGACCGACAGTTCGAGCTTCTGCTGAACCTGCCGAATAGCCGTTACGTCGGTAAAAACAGCAATGAGCGTTTCCTCGTCCATGCGCGACACAATCAGTTCCATCCAGCGGTTGGTTGCCGTGTGCAGATACTGCATCCGATACACCTCGCCGGTTTCCAGCACCCGCTGAAAAGTAGCTAAGCGTCCCGAGGTTTCGAACGCCGGATCAAGCTGACGGGCGGTCGATTGCGCCACCGCTTCGCGCTCCAGGCCCAGTTGCACCAAAGCAGCATCGTTCACGACGATACCCTGAAAATCAAGAATACCCCCGGTTTCGTCCCGAATAGCTTCGGCGGCACAGATACCGCTGGGCGTATGCTCCAGAACAGTGTTGAGCAGTTCGCACTGCCAGTTATTGGTTATGTCCTGGAACGTTCCTACCAGCTCCTGATCCCGTTTAATTACCACGACCTTATACCAGATGTTGAGCGGATTGGTCCAATTTTGTACAACCGTCTGCTGCGGCTGGCCCGTATGGGCTACCTGGTGAAGTATCGGCAACAGTTCGGTTTCCATTGGCCCGGGAAACGGCGGTAAAGCCTCGTCGCCCACCAGACCCGCCATCTGCCGATACGCCCGATTCACCTCACTATAGGCAAAGCGGACAGCCGGATCGGCCGGGTTTTCGATAATCTGATACACTGCAATTCCATCGAACGAAGCATCCAGAAGATCGGCCAGCCGCTGCTGGTCGGCCCGATACTGCTCTGTACTGTCCCGCATGACACTCAGCACACCGTCGTTAAACTTTTGACATTGGGCGGTAATGTGTCGGTTCCCGGCAGGGTACCAGTATGAAAACGACAGGGCCTGACCGGACGTAAGCACTTCGGCATACTGTTGGAACAGCATGTCGGTAAACAGGCCGTCGGGCTGGCTGTGCCTTAAAAACTGCGCGCCAGACCCAGTCGGATAAGCATCACCGGCCATAGCTATGGCCGGTGCATTCATGTAAGCAACCCGAAAATCTTTTAACTCACGTTGCTCATTCCGAACTGCTTCTACGTATGTGATGCCGTCCGGCAACGCATCAAAGAGTTGCAGCAAGGGCAATTCGGCTGATAGGTCATCTGGCATGAACATCTGGACTAGTAACCTGATAATTGTCTGTTAACTGGGCAGCAAGGTATTACCCACTGATCAGGGATTGGTTTATAAACTGGATTCATTCGGTTATTTGTTATAAATATTACCATTGATTTGCCGAATCGTTGACGGATAGCGGATTTGAAACTGCGTTTTGCTTTATCTTTAAAACTTCATCCAAACGCTAATCAACGTATGCGTCAACTTATTGCTCCGTTCCGGCAGTTGTGGCTTTCCGTTTTTGTGTTCAGCGCGTCTTTCTCCGCGGTAAACGCTCAGGATGCAACCGCCTACCAAACGCCCCCCAAACCACTGGCCGATCTGGTAACGGTTCCGCCTACGCCGGGCGTCAGTGTTACGTCCAAAGGGGATTATATGCTCATCCTGGAGCAGGCTTCCGCGCCCGGTATTGCGGAGCTGGCCCAGCCTGAACTTAAGCTGGCCGGACTCCGCATGAACCCCGCTAACAATGGTCCCAGCCGGGTGCATTACATAACCGGTCTGAAGCTCAAAAAAATGACGGGCAAGGATGAAGTGACCGTAACGGGGCTGCCCGCCGAGCCTCTCATCAGTTACGTTCAGTGGTCGCCCGACGAAACCAGATTCGCGTTTGCGAACTCGACCGACAACCGAATCGACCTGTATGTTGCCGACGTTACTACAGCTGCGGCCACGAAAGTTGGCACGCTGGCGTTGAACGCCGTTATGGGCACGCCGTTCCGCTGGGTATCCGACAGCAAGAGCCTGATTGTGAAGGCAGTTCCTGCCGGGCGCGGAACCGCACCCGAAATCAGCCGGGTACCGGCTGGCCCAACCACCCAGGAAAACCTCGGCCGCAAGTCGCAGGCTCCTACCTACCAGGATTTACTGAAGAACCCTTCCGACGAACGTCAGTTTGCCTACTACGCCACAGCGCAGGTTGTTCGGCTGGGTCTGGACGGACAGGCGGTCAGTATTGGCCAACCGGGTATTATTGCCTCCGCCGATCCGTCGCCTGACGGGCAATACGTTATGATCGAAACGGTGCATACACCTTTCTCGTATCTGGTACCCGTGTATCGCTTCCCGCTCCGCACCGACGTATACGCTATGAACGGTACGCTGGTAAAGACACTGAACGACGGACCTTTGCAGGACAATGTGGCGTATAGCCGCGATGGCGCGCCGACCGGGCCCCGTGATTTCAATTGGCGGGCCGATGCACCCGCTTCGGTGTATTACACGGTGGCCCAGGACAACGGTGACCCCAAGGTCAAAGCCGACATCCGCGACAAAGTGTACATGGTTTCTGCTCCGTTCGCTACGGCGCCGAAAGAAATCTACGCGGCTCAGTACCGCTTTGAGAATTTTGACTGGGGCAATGAGACCGTCGCCCTGGCAACCGAACAGTGGTGGCAGACCCGGAAAGCTCTGGTCAAGACAGTCAACCCCGGCACCTGGCAGACGGCCGTGCTCTTCGACCGTTCGTACGAAGACCGCTACTCTAACCCCGGTCAGCCCGACATGAAGCGGAACCAGTACGGTCGTGACGTGCTGAACCTGCTGCCAAACAACGAGATCCTGCTGCTTAACGGGCAGGGCGCGTCGCCCGAAGGTGATCGGCCGTTCGTAAGCCTGCTGAATCTGAACACGAAGAAAACCCGCGAACTGTGGCGGTCGGCGGCTCCGTACTTCGAGCGGCCGGTAGCGGTTCTGGATGCGGCTAAGCAGACTATTCTGACCACCCGCGAAACGCCCGACGAGAACCCGAACTATTTTATCAGAAACCTAAAAGCCCGCGTGGCGCCTATTCAGGTAACCGCCTTTTCACACCCCTACCCGCAACTGAAAGGCGTTCAGAAGCAGCAGCTTCGTTACAAACGTTCCGACGGCGTTGATCTGACGGCGACGCTATATCTGCCCGCTGGCTACAAAAAGGAACAGGGCCCGCTGCCCACGTTTCTGTGGGCATACCCCGCCGAGTTCAAAAGCAAGGATGCCGCCGGTCAGGTGTCGGGGTCACCTTACCAGTTCAACCGCATCAGCTACTGGGGTGCTGCTGCGTTCGTAACGATGGGCTATGCCATTCTGGACAACGCCAGTATTCCTATCGTGGGTGAAGGTGATAAAGAACCGAACGACACCTATGTGCAGCAGCTCGTGGCGAGCGCCAAAGCCGCCATTGACGAGGGCGTCCGGCTGGGCGTTGTCGATTCGAGCCGCGTAGGTGTAGGCGGCCACTCCTACGGTGCGTTTATGACGGCGAACCTGCTCACGCACAGCAAGCTCTTTAAAGGCGGCATTGCCCGCAGTGGTGCCTACAACCGCACACTGACTCCCTTTGGCTTCCAGAACGAGCAACGAACGTACTGGCAGGCTCCAGAGGTGTATAACGCCATGTCGCCGTTTATGAACGCCGATAAAATGAAGACACCCCTGCTGCTGATCCACGGCGAAGCGGATAATAACACCGGTACGTTCCCGATCCAGTCTGAGCGGTACTACAACGCCCTGAAAGGATTTGGCGCAACAACACGGCTGGTATTCCTGCCCTACGAAAGTCACGGTTATACCGCAAAAGAGTCGCTGCTCCATATGCTATACGAAATGAACGGCTGGTTGGACAAATACGTCAGGAATCCCGCAGCGGCAGTTGTACCGGGAAAAGCTGGGAAATTAGGTGGCGGCAAGTAGCCGATATGGCCTGATTGGGCCACTCGCTCACTCTATAGATATTAGGCTACCGCCCACGAAACTTATGTTGGCAGGTTGACAGAGAGCCGTAATTTTAACGGAAATCCCTACTAGCCAAAGAATTATGCTAAGTTTCACGCCGGAGCAGATTGTCTCCTCACAAGCCCGAATTGCAGAGAACGTAAAAGTCGGTAAGTACACGATCATTGAAGATGATGTCGATATCGAGGAAGATGTCGAAATTGGTAATTTCTGTATGATCTGTTCCGGTACGCGCATCGGCAAGGGAACAGTCATAAAGAACTACGTCGAGATTCGGAAAAACACGCAGATTGGTAGCGGCTGCTACATTGATTCGCAGGTAGCCTTCTCGGGCAGCTCGGTCATCGGCAACAAGGTTACATTACGCTACGGCACAATCATTGCCCGGGGGGTGCGCATTGGCGACGGCACCTACGTAGCTCCCCGGGTGATGACCAACAACCTCGATCAGAATCTGGATCAGGTAGGTGGGGCTAATATTGGCTCAAACTGCTTTATCAGTACCAACGTCGTTCTGCAGCACGGCATTACGGTAGCCGACAACGTGGTTGTGGGTACGCTGGCGTTTGTCAATAAAGACTGCGAAGAAGGTAATGTGTATGTTGGTGTTCCAGCCCGAAAACTGCATTCATGACCTCTGCACGATACAACGGCCTTGATGTATTGCGCATTGGGATGATGTTTTCGGTGATGGTGACCCATGCCGGTCTGAGCTATACCAACGAAGCGTTTCCGGTCTGGGGCGAATTCCACGACCCGCAAACGAACCATATCGCGTTCTATTACGTGTTTCTGATCCGGCATTTGTTCAGTATGCCGGTGTTCTTCGTACTGGCCGGATTTTTTGGGGCCATGACAGTCCGCCGATACGGCGCGGGGGCAATGCTGCGCAACCGCACCAGGCGTATTCTGCTGCCGCTGCTGGTCTTTATGCCCCTGCTCTCGCCCATCATTCTTCTTGGGTTTGCAGCGGCCCGCAACGGCACAACAGATTCGGCTGAATATCGGCTGGTAATTAACATGATCACGTCGGGCGTTCCGGTTGTTCGGCTGGTTCACCTGTGGTTTCTGTACTACCTGTACATCTTCTGCCTGCTGGCCTATGTCACGGTAAAGATAGCCGAACGGTTGCCTGCTCATTGGGTAACCGCCGTAACGAGCCGGTTCGACCGGCTACTCATCAGTCGGTGGTACGCGCTTATTTTTGGTGTGGTAACGCTGATGACGTTGCTGACCATGCATGGCCCCTGGATTGAAACGCCCACGGAGTTCCGACTAAACTGGCGAACGTTTCTGGTCGAGATCGTCTTTTTCGTGTTCGGCTGGCGGCTGTTCCATCATTCGTATCTGTTGAACCGGTTCACGCAACGGCCCTGGCTGAACGTAGGGGCCAGCGCGCTGTTTATGACGTTATATCTGACCATTTATTTCCACCGGCCGTGGTTTTCGTCGGACCGTACCTATACGACAGCCGCTATGGTGATGGGCGCCTGCCATATCTGGACCGTCATTCCGGGCCTGATTGGCCTGAGCCTTAAAGCGTTTCCCAAGAGCACGCTTACGACTCAGTTATTGTCGCAGGGGTCATACTGGATGTATCTGGCGCACATGCCGCTGACGATCTGGATTAGCTACTGGCTGCTCGACTGGCCCGTTTCATGTTTCCTGAAGTTCGGCGTTAACCTGGTCAGTATCTTTCTGTTTACGTTCCTGACGTATCTGCTTTTCGTGCGCAGTACGTTCATTGGCCGCTTTCTGAATGGCAAGGCCCATCCGTGGATTTTCGCCCGTAAACCGGCTCCGGCTGCTCCGGCTGAGTCCATCGCGTAACAAATTGATTGAGCCCGGTCTGGATGGTAAAGACAAACTAACTGGTCTTACCACCCCCAGGCCGGGCTCGATTATTATACTGCCACAATCGGGCTCTTTCAGTCAAACAGCAGCCTTAACGACTCCACCATCTACCCGGATCGCGGCTCCGTTCGTCGCCGACGATAACGGACTCGCCAGAAACGCCACCATCTGGGCCACTTCGTCGGGGCTGGCAAACCGGTGAATCAGCGAAGTCGGGCGCATCTCCCGAAAGAATTGCTCCTCCATCTGGGCTTCTGTAATCCCTTGCTTATCGGCCAGTTCTTTCACGAATGTACCGACGCCCTCGCTCTTGGTCGGACCGGGCAAAACTGAGTTGACCGTTACGTTGGTGCCTTTGGTCAGTTCGGCCAGGCCACGCGCCACGGCCAGTTGCGCCGTTTTGGTTGTGCCGTAATGAATCATTTCTTCGGGTATCTGAAGGGCCGATTCGCTGGAAATAAACAGGATTCGACCCCAGTTCTTCTTCAGCATTTTCGGAAAATACACCCGCGACAGCCGGACGCCACTCAGGACGTTTACCTCAAAAAACGACAGCCATACATCGTCAGTGATCTGCTCGAACTCTTTAGGCCCGAAAATCCCGACGTTGTTCACCAGAATATCGACATCGGGAATCTGCTCCAGCAATTGCTGAATCATGTCGGCCCGGCCAAAGTCAACGACAACACCGGTCAGCGTGCCTCCGCCCGCTTCGGGCTGAATCTGGCGGATAGCCTCGTCAATGCGCGCCTGACTGCGGCCCGTCAGAATTACGTTGGCGCCTTCTTTGGCTAGTAGTTTAGCAATGGCAAACCCAATACCCGCCGTCGAACCGGTCACGAGCGCCGTTTTACCCTTCAATTGTAAATCCATAGGTTGAGATACGCGTAAATAGTGCTTGAGGGAGCAAATTAAGCCAAGGACAGCCACTTCACGATAGCCGGCCCCCAGTAATACAGGGTGAAATAATAAGTCCCCAGCAGCAGAAAGCCTGTTGCGAGCAACAGAACCAAAGACGCCGAAAACCGAAGCACCAGCGAAGCTTTGTACGAGCGAGCCCGGATGAAAACCTCAGCCACCAACAGGTTAGGGATATAAAAGAAAAACGCCATGACACTGTCAAACGGGCCGCTGAATGTGCGGGTATGCCCTAGTCCGTCCGTTAGAAGTATCCAGAACCCGTAATCCATCCGGTATAGCCACGAACCAATAGCCAGCGCATACAGACGCAGGGCCCACGCCCGGTGCCTGTCCAGGTTTCCGGCTACGGCGTACCGATAGGTCTGAATGGCGGCAACAAACATCAGAACGCCGTAGAGAGCGAAGCCGATGTTCATCATTGTTCCGCCAATGGTTCCTTTGATAACAATAAACGTTAGGCCGCCCAACGCGGCCAGCACCGATGCGACGACGTAAATACGTCCAATCCAGCGGTGCAGGGCTGGATACCGAAGCCGGACGGACTTGATTAACTGAATACTTCCCAGAACTAGAATGATGCCGCCCATCGCAAAATGCAGCCCGATACCGCTCGTAGCCGTCGTTGAATTCTGCTCATACAACCGGGGCAAGACCTGATTCCAGCGATCCATTTTATCTTCGTAAAGGGCCGATGCATAGAAAGCCAGGATGTACAGACCGAACAGGGCCGCGCTGACCCAGACAGTAATTACGAGTAAAACGCCTGACCAGCGTATGGCTTTCAGACTCCAGTTGGTTAAGGGTTGTTTGGCTACTGGTTGAGGAACAGGTTCGCTGATAATTTTTGTCATGTAGGTTCACCGTTTATAGCTGCAAAATAGCTTATAAGCGGTCTACTTCTCTCTTAATGAGCTTATTAATCAGCAAACGCCTTAACTAACGGGCGATTTTATCCAACAAAACGTAAAGCTAGGGCAGTTAAAGCCGAATCGCCATTGCCTTTACGGTATAGCCCTTCCAATAATCCGGCCTGTACATTAAGCAGCCACCAAACACCTATGCGAAAAATTGCTCTGTTTATTGTTATTGTCTGTCTGTTTGGCGCGTTCCGGAGTCCGGAGCTTACCTGGACGGCGCTTGGCGACTCCATTACATATCTGAATGATCATCCGGATGAAACCGGCAACCGGGTTGCCAAAGGCTATATGTCGAGGGTAGTCGAGCAGCTTCCGAACATTCACTATACTAACCAGGGCCATAATGGCTGGACGGCCGTTCGTATTGCCCAGGAGATTGAGAAATTAGGCCTGACCAAAGCCGATATCTACTCCGTTTTTCTGGGTACCAACGACTGGTGGGCCGGTAAGCCATTGGGCCGTTTCGCCGATTACCGGGACAAAACCGGCAATGGTACAGTATATGGCTCCTTTCGCATCATTATCGACAAACTCCGTAGCCTGAATCCGGCGGCCAAAATTATTCTGATTACGCCTATGCAACGATCCGATTTTATCTACCTGGCGAATTATAAAAACAATGCCTACGGATCTTACAAAGCTAAAAATGGGCAATATCTCGAAGCATTTGCGCAGGCCATCGATTCCATTGGCCGATCGGAGCAGATCCCGGTAGTGGATCTGTACCACACTGGTAAACTGAAGCTGAAAAAACTCGTAAAGTTCAAACGGCTGAAAGATCCGCAGACGGGCACCTATCGCAACTACACCTACCCGGCCTATACCGACATTCCCTTCAACCCCGAAACAGACGAGTACCCCTATCCCACTGAAGCCATTGATAAAACTTACGACGGCCTGCATCCATCCGACGCTGGCAACGAGGTGATTAGTCGACAGTTAATTAAGATCATGAAGAAGTACTAAAAAAGACGTTAATATAATCTCTCTCAGAATTAGGATTGGGCGTTGAATATTTCCGTTTTTGAAGTAGTTAGTGGAATGCAATCGCCATTAACTTTACTACATGATCTACCTCGACAACAACGCCACCACGCGTATTGACCCGCGCGTTTTGGACGCGATGATGCCGTTTCTGACGGACACATATGCCAATGCGGCCAGCACCCATCCTTTTGGTGTGTCGGCGCACGAAGCGGTGAAAACTGCCCGGCAGCAGATAGCTGATTTGTTGAATTGTGAGGTGCACGAATTAGTGTTTACGTCCGGTGCTACGGAGGCTATTAACCTAGCGATCAAAGGTGTAGCTGAAAATTATCAGAACCGGGGTAAACATATCGTTACCGTTCAAACTGAGCACAAAGCCGTACTGGACGTTTGCCACTACCTGGAAACGCGAGGCTACGAGGTTACGTATTTGCCTGTCCAGTCAGACCGAAGCGTCGGCGCGGGGTTGTTAGATCTGGAGGTCGTGAAAGCCGCCATTCGCCCCGATACGGTTCTGGTATCGGTGATGCTGGTTAACAACGAAACGGGGGTTATTCAGCCGGTTGGGGAAATAGCCCAACTGGCTCACGAAGCGGGGGCGTTGTTCATGACGGATGCGACGCAGGCCGTGGGAAAATTACCGATTGATGTCGATGCTCTTGGCGTCGATTTATTAGCCTTTTCGGCCCATAAGTTCTATGGCCCCAAAGGCGTTGGTGGTCTATTCATCCGCCAACGCAGACCAAACAAGGTGAAATTAGAAGCTATTCTTCACGGCGGAGGCCATGAGCGCGGCTTACGTAGCGGAACGCTCAACGTGCCTGGGATTGTTGGACTTGGTAAAGCCGCTGAACTCGCCCGGCTGGAAATGGCCAAGGATAATCAGCGTATTGGAACGCTTCGTGATGAGTTAGAGGCTGCCTTGCTGACGATTCCCGGTACTCGTGTTAACGGTAACCGGGAATATCGGCTTTATAACGTCACCAACATCTACTTTGAAAACTGCGACTCCGATGCGCTAATCATGGGGCTAGAAGGCATGGCCGTTTCCAATGGTTCGGCTTGTACGGCTGCGTCTATTGACCCCTCGCACGTCTTGTTGGCACTCGGCCTGAACGAGCAGGAGGCATTCTCTTGCCTGCGGTTTAGTTTAGGACGATTCAATACCGAAGCGGACGTAACAGCTACGGTCGATGCGGTAAAGGAGATTGTGGAAGAGTTGCGGGCGCTGGTGTAATCATCATGTACAAAAAATCGAGTTTTTTGTACATGATGAGCCGCTCATGTGCATTTTGTGTATATGACTATTCGGTTCAATAGGTATTCAAAGAATTGTGACCTTCAGCTTGGTGTGGTGCTGAATAAGCTGGAAGTCTGAGCCATTAAATGTAATCAGCTCATTGCAATACTGCTCAGCGATAGCTGTATGCAAGCAGTCGCTGGTATGATGGAAGCTCACTTTATAAGCAATCTGAGTGGCTCGCTTGATGTGGTCTAACGTAACTCCGGCTGGGTCGGCTGCATATAGACTCATTATGTATTCAGTGATGGTATCGCGACCTTCTCCACACTTGGCAAGCGCAAAACCAAGTTCATTGAGCGATAAGGTCGAAATAAAAAACAGGCCCTTGTCAGTGACCTGTTCCATTACTTGCCTTGCTATCGGGTGAAGGTGGAGCTGCTACATTTGACTGGACATTAAGTTAAGCATGATCTAACTTAGTGGACCATGAAAACCAGGAGACAATACGACGACAAATTTAAACGAATGGCGGTGGAGCTCTCAGTTACCAAGGGCTCATTAAAAGCGACCGCTGAAGAATTGGGTATCACTCAACAAATTCTGACTCGATGGCGCCGAGAGCATTTAGCTTCTAAAGCAGTTACGGCCGGTGAAGGGGGCCAAGTCAGCCAAGAGCAACAGGAAATTCTACGGTTGAAAAAAGAACTTCGACAAGCTGAGTTAGAGCGAGATATACTAAAAAAGGCGGTCAGCATCTTCTCCAGGAACGACGGGAAATATTTAGATTCATAAAAGCTCACCAGGGTGAATTTTCCGTTGAGATGATGTGTAACGTATTGAAGGTGAGTCGTAGTGGCTATTACTATTGGTTAGCCCAACGGCCCACCAAAAGAGCCAAAGAGAATGAAACGCTTATCGTACTAATAAGTGATTCGTTTACAGCCAGTAAGAAACGTTATGGCAGTCCAAAGATCACCCGAGAACTGAGGGCCAAAGGCATAAAGATATCTCGACCCCGAGTAGCCAGGTTGATGAGGAAGGCTAACCTGAAAAGTGTCATTCAGAAGAAATATGTGGTTACCACAACTGATTCCAAGCACACTTACCCAGTGGCCGAAAACCATTTAAACCGCCAGTTCAATCCTAGAAAACCGGGTCAGGCATGGGTTTCTGATCTGACGTACATTGCTACTTGTGAAGGCTGGCTCTACCTGACGATCATCATGGATTTGTATGATCGAAAAGTGATCGGTTGGGCTTTAAGCAAGTCGATGAAGGCAGCTGAGACGACCATTCCGGCTTGGCAAATGGCCCTTAAAAATCGCCCTATCGAACGGAATTTAATTTTCCATTCGGATAGAGGAGTGCAATATGCCTGTCATGCGTTTACCCGGCTGTTGAAAAAACAGCCGCTGGTTTTGCAAAGTATGAGTGGGAAAGGTAACTGTTGGGATAACGCTGTGGCGGAAAGCTTCTTCAAAAGCTTAAAGTCAGAAATGATCTACCAACACGATTTTAAAACTATTGAAGCGGCTAAACAGGCGACGTTTGAGTACATCGAGATCTGGTACAACCGGCAACGGAGGCATTCATCGCTGGGGTATGTTTCCCCTTTTGACTATTATAATGGGCAACTTCAACATGTTGCTTAAAGATTTGTCCAGTATTTTGTTGCAAGTCCAAGTCGATAAACACCGGAAATTCGATCTGTGATTCTTCAACCAAACCGCGCAAAAGCGCCGTAGCATACATCTGCTGTTCTCCTTTTGAGAGCGAGTCTTTCCGAATTTTCAGGCCAGCTTTGTTGTACAGGTCAATCTCAATGTCCTCACCGTAGATATTCACATCAACTCGATCAATAAACTCTTTCTTGTGCATCAACTGCTTCAGACCTTGTAAAATCTGCGCTTCAAGTGACTTCTTTTTATCCGTCTTGAATTGCGTAACGAACTGTTGTAGTTCAGCAATCAGCTTTTCGGATTCTTCATATTTACCACGATGCTCTTCGCCAATCTTAATTTTCTTCGTGATTTCGCTGATCTGCTTTTCGATGTTGTCTTTACGGTCTTCGCACTTACCAATGGATTTATAATACTCGGCAATTTGCTCGTCAATCTTGACCACGCGTAGGTTCAAATCATCGCGCTTGAGCCGGTCAGCCGCAAGCATCGGGTCTTCTTGGTTAGAATCGGCAGCGGCTAACCGCTTTTTAGCCGCCACTAATTGATTCTGCAACTGGGTACGCCGTTCATTAAGGTTGCGGAACGAAAGCCTGAAATCCTGTTTAAGGTCAGTCAGAAAGCTGTTCAGCAGTTGAGTATCTGATGAAGAAAAATCGTGCAACAGCTTGAAATCAGCAGGTAAGTCGGGCGTCTCAGCGAAGAAGTGCTTTTTGATTAAGTCCTTGACCGTATCGTGGTAAAAACGATGCACCGACGCCGGTACAACCTCTTTCAAGGTACGTTCAGCCGACAATAAATCGGTTAAAACCTGATCGGTCCGTTGCTCAACCTTTTCCTGACCATGTAGGGCATTTTTGTAATTAGTCTCGTCTTCCACTTGCTGCACAACTTCCAGCAAACGCCCTCCAGCTATAGCGAACGGAATCTTTTCGAACGAGTCTCTAAAATCATTCTGAAGGAGCTCGAGCGCTTCTGAAGAATCTTTTACCTCCTTTTTCAAAGCTTGATACTCCTCTTCTGTTACTGTATTTCCAGCTTTTACTAATTTATCACGAAGTTGCTCAGCCTCGTATGCTAATTGAGCTCTTTTTTCCTTTAGGAGGCCAATTTCTTTATTATTACTTTCTATCTCAACTTCAATATTTTCAACCTCAGCTTTTAATGTATTAAGAAGTTGCTTGTCTTTAGGATTCGCTGACGATTGTTTTAAACGGTCTCGCAACGTTTCCATTTCATCTTTTATATCCTCATACTTCTTGATGCCAAGTATTTCAGAATAAGCTAGGCTTAATTTTCGCCGTTGTTCAACACTAGTATTCTCGGCCAGGTTAACAATTTTTTCAGCATCAAACAAAAAGAACTTTGCAATTTCAATAGGCATAATAAACTCGCGGATAAACATTTCTTCACCCGTCAGATTACTATCGCCTAGCTCCTCCTTAATAAGGTCTTTTTCTTCTCCGTCTACAAGGATTTCTAAGGTATCAACGCCCTTAACAGTACTATAAGATCGTTTTATAACAATCTCTTTGGCAGGTAGTTCAGGAATTACTGTACCTGTGATTGTCACAGCAACGTGGAAAGAAGTATCACCTTTGGTCTGCGCCTGACGGTTTAAACTACTCTTTACATAGGTTCCATAACCGCCTTGCTCTTTAATTTCCTTTTCGTAAATGTCATCTACATCAATCATTTGGCGTCCGTACAAACACCAAACTAATGACATAAGAAATGTAGTTTTCCCAAACCCATTCTTACCACTGACAATGAAAATATTTTTCGATTTGTGTGGGGTGAGTTCAATAACATTTAAACCCTGATAGATTCTGAAATTACAGAGCTCTATTTTGCTAATAACCATTCTTGCAGCTTTTCGCTTTTACGTTCGAGCATAGACCGGAAATCTATCAAATATTCGTCTGCTAGATTACTTAAATCTACCTTTATTTCTTTACCATGAATGACATTGGTAACCCACTCTAGTACCCAATCAGGATCAGCTTCATCAACGCGAAGCTCAAACATATAGGGGTTTATTTTTCTGCCATGATACAGAAAATAGCATTCACCGTTTGACAACTCGATAATTGGCCGAATGAAAGTATTCTTACCACTCCAAACAACAGCCAGATTAAAAGGGTCATAAGGATAGACAAGAACGCCGAAGCCATCATACCGTTCATAATACAAGATACGTCCACGGCTCACGGGGTATCCAT
The DNA here is from genome assembly GCF_013127955.1 of Spirosoma taeanense. Classification (NCBI taxonomy): domain Bacteria; kingdom Pseudomonadati; phylum Bacteroidota; class Cytophagia; order Cytophagales; family Cytophagaceae; genus Spirosoma; species Spirosoma taeanense. The sequence goes on along the minus strand of NZ_CP053435.1, from coordinate 1,279,089 downwards.
CTTACGAGATTTCTCAGCTAAATAATTCTCCAGCCGCTTTTCTATATCTTGTTGTAAGCCGCGCTTATTAAGTTTCAATGCTTTGTTCTTCTGAAGCGTGAGCAATTCCTGAATCAGTTCAACGTGCTCTGGTTCATTCGAACAGGCTTGCCGAAGCAGATCTTCCTCACGACGCAACTTTTCAATGTGCTTACTCATATCAATTTCGGTGTCATAGATACGGTTATAAATATCAGCGACTTTTGAGGTGAAAAAGCTGTCACGATACCACGTCAGTTGAATAGCTACCAACTCTGGATGCGTGATTAGTTCCATGGTTTCCCCTTGTGTTTCCTGAATCTCCTTTTGCGCTTTTAGCAGCATCGTCAAAAACTCAGCACGGTATTGCGGTTTGTAGGGACCCCATGTGTCTTCGTCTTCTTCTTTGTAAGGGCTATCAGTACGTCGGCGTTTTTCGCGGGCGTCGCGGTTCGAGCGTTCAACCAATATCTTGTTGCGGAGCTCTACCAGTGGTTCCATCCAGTCGTCGCCATTACCGATTAGCCCTTCCATCGACTTATCGCGGCTCACGACTGTGCAAACCCAGCATCCAAACCGGCTATTTCCACAAGAGGGCGAACTTTCATCAATAACTAGTGGGCAGTCGCCCGAATTGGCGTTCTTGTATAGCGTCACCAATTCTTTGTGCGAACCGCCCCAGGGTGGCGATACCTGCATGAGATACTGCCAGAGTTCACCGGTTTCAATATCAGAAATCGGTGCATAAACAAAGGCGTTTGGCAGCAGGTGCTTCCGCAGCCGTTGACCTTTTAGCTCGTGGCGTTTCATCGACCGAGCGCGAGTCTGGCTCTCGTCGGAGCGCGTACCTAGCAGGATAATAGCCTCGCCTGACTCGCTAATCTTCTCTTGAATGAAGCGTGTCGTCGGGTTAATTTTCAGCCGTTCAGTACACCAACGGAATGAGTTCGTTGGCGCGGGATAACCCTTACCAATCAGGTTTACCCAGAATGTATCTTCCAGCCGGGGGGTAGTGCGGTGTACCTCAATGGGCATACCCTGTTGTGTAGCGGCTTTTTTCAACCCTTTTAACGTCCGCTCGATGAACGCCACAATTTTGGGATTCTCAACCAGCGTATCGTTGCAGACAACATAAATCTTGCGTGTACGCAAGTCAGCAGGAATTTTCATTAACGCCCGCCAGACCACCTGCAAAAGCATGGTCGAATCCTTTCCACCACTAAAACCTATAATCCAGGGGCGCGGGTTTTCGTCGTAGAGATATTGATCAGTAATTTCGGCTTCGATGAATGGGAGTTTAAGCGACATAGTGGTGTAGGCATTGGCGAAAGTAGAACTATTCTCCAAAAAAGTAAACTTCTGCCAGAGGTAAGTTTTACAAAGATGTAGAAATTTAGGGTTCGGTAGAAAACCATTTCATAAGGGAAATGCCACCACAAGGGATAACAGACATTATACTTTATGTAAAGAACTGATTTTGCGGTAATCAGCACCTTCAATCTGCTATAAAAATTTCCCTCTTTCTCTTTTCCCCGTATTTTTATCGGTTCGCAACCGAAACATTCAAATACAACCTCTATGAAAACACAACTCCTTATTTTGGCGCTCCTGCTGCCACTACTGGCGCTTGCTCAGCCGGGTGCGGCTCAGTCGAAAGGCAAGAAAACTGCAACGGCTGCTTCCGATCCGGACAAGCAGACGATTCTGGCTGACCTCGACAAGCGGTTTCCAGAGTATGCCAGTATTTCTAAGCAGATCTGGAATTTTGCGGAACTGGGCTATCAGGAAGAACAAAGCTCTCTGCTGCTCCAGGAACAGTTGAAAAAGGAAGGTTTCGACGTAAAGGCCGGTGTGGCGGGTATCCCCACAGCGTTTGTGGCTACATACGGCTCGGACAAACCGGTTATCGGTATCCTCGGCGAATATGACGCCTTACCAGGACTCGCCACCGAAGCGAAACCGGAGTTTACGCCCATTCAGGGCCAGAAAGGCGGTCACGGCTGCGGGCATAACCTGTTCGGCACGGCCTCAGTCGCGGCTGCCGTCGAGGTAAAGGACTGGCTGAAGAAATCAGGCCATTCGGGCACGATCAAGATTTATGGCTGTCCGGCTGAAGAAGGTGGCGCCGGTAAGGTTTACATGGTTCGCGAGGGCCTGTTCAACGACGTCGATGTGGTGCTGCACTGGCATCCCGGTTCGCAGAATGCCGCCGATGCAGGTACGTCGCTCGCCAACAAGAACGCCAAGTTCCGGTTCCGGGGGATTGCGGCACACGCGGCAGCCTCACCCGAACGCGGCCGGTCGGCGCTCGACGGTGTCGAAGCCATGAACTACATGGTTAACATGATGCGCGAACACATCCCCTCCGACACGCGTATTCATTACGTCATCACCAAAGGGGGCGAAGCGCCCAACGTCGTGCCAGCCTTCGCAGAAGTGTATTATTACGCCCGCCATAAAGACCGCGACATTCTGCAGAGCGTCTGGAAACGAATTGAGAATGCGGCTGAAGGAGCCGCCAAAGGAACAGGCACGAAAGTCGAGTGGGAAGTGCTGGGGGGCGTGTATAACCTGCTGCCGAACGTAACGCTGGCCGAAGCCATGCACAAGAACCTGCAGACGGTGGGCGGGGTGCAGTACACCCCCGAAGAAACAGCCTTTGCCGAAAAGATCAGCGAAACCTTTGGTGAGCAGAAAGTGCCGGTTACGAATGCGGCCCTCGTCAAAGACTTCCGCGATGCGTCGGAGAGCGCTACCAGCGGTGGTTCGACCGACGTCGGCGACGTAAGCTGGACCGTGCCGACCGTTGGCTTACAGACCGCTACGTGGGTACCGGGTTCGTCGGCGCATAGCTGGCAATCCACGGCCGCCAGTGGCATGAGCATCGGGCAGAAAGGTATGCTCGTAGCCGCCAAGACCCTGGCGCTAACCGCGCTTGACCTGTATAAAACGCCTGCTCTCATTGAGAAAGCCCGCGCCGAATGGCAACAGAAACGGGGAGCCAACTTCAAATATGAAGCGCTGCTGGGCAACCGTGCTCCGGCACTGGACTACAGGAAATAAAGAGTGAAAGCGCGAAAGAGTGAATGAGCGAAGCAGCGGGTTACCACGAACTCCCTAACTTTGCGACCAAATCATTGAGTGATTGAGCGAATTAGCGATTGAGTGTAAGTGCCCGGTTCACAACAAGGCTACTTATTCAATCACCAATTCACTCAATCGCTAATTCACTCAATAAAAAATGCTTCGAACGCACACTTGCGGAGAACTCCGCCTGACCGACGTCAACCAGAGCGTAACCCTGGCGGGCTGGGTGCAGACCATCCGCGATAAAGGCGGAGTTCTCTGGATTGACCTCCGCGACCGTTACGGGATTACGCAGCTTATTCTCGAAGAAGGGGTTACGTCGCCCGATCTATTTGCCAGGGCGCGAACGCTGGGCCGCGAGTTTGTTCTGCAGGCCACTGGTACGGTCGTCGAACGGAAAGCTAAAAACCCCAATATTTCAACCGGCGACATTGAGGTTCGGCCAACGGCGCTGGACGTACTCAACCCGGCCAAGCTGCCACCTTTCCTGATTGAAGACGATACCGATGGGGGCGACGACCTGCGGATGAAGTATCGGTATCTGGATTTACGGCGGAATCCCGTTCGGCGCAATCTCGAATTACGTCACCGCATGGCCCAGCAGACGCGGCTGTACATGGATGGTCAGAACTTCATCGAAGTCGAGACACCCGTGCTGATCAAGTCTACGCCGGAAGGTGCCCGCGACTTCGTCGTGCCGAGCCGCATGAATCCAGGCGAGTTTTACGCCCTGCCGCAGTCGCCCCAAACCTTCAAGCAGTTGCTGATGGTATCGGGGTTTGACCGTTACTATCAGATTGTGAAGTGCTTCCGCGACGAAGACCTGCGCGCCGACCGTCAGCCGGAGTTTACACAGATCGACTGCGAGATGTCGTTCGTGGAGCAGGAGGACATTCTGAATATGTTCGAGGGACTGGTGCGGCATCTGTTTAAGAGCGTTAAAGGCATTGACCTCGCCGACGTGCCCCGCATGACCTACGCCGACGCCATGCGGCTCTATGGTTCTGATAAACCCGACACACGTTTCGGCATGCAGTTCGTCGAGCTAAAAAATGCCTCCGGCGATGTGGACCTTACATCGGGCAAGGGTTTTGGCGTGTTCGATTCGGCCGAGCTGGTGGTGGGGATTAACGCGCCCGGTTGCGCCAGCTATACCCGTAAGCAGATCGATGAGCTGACCGACTGGGTTAAACGGCCTCAAATTGGCGCTAAAGGACTGATTTACGTTCGCTATAACGAAGATGGAAGCCTCAAATCTTCCGTCGATAAGTTCTACGACGAAGCGACGCTGAAGCAATGGGCCGACCGGTTCGATGCGAAGCCGGGTGATCTGATCCTGCTGATTTCAGGCGATGCGGGCAAAGCGCGTAAGCAACTGAACGAGTTACGTCTGGAAATGGGCAGCCGTCTGGGTCTGCGCGACCCGAACGTATTCAGTACGTTATGGGTGCTGGATTTCCCTCTGCTGGAATACGGCGAGGAAGAGCAGCGCTGGTTTGCCATGCACCACCCCTTTACGTCACCCAAGCCGGAAGATATTCCGCTGCTAGACAGCGATCCGGGAGCCGTGCGGGCCAACGCCTATGACCTGGTTATCAACGGCACAGAAGTCGGTGGCGGCTCAATCCGGATTTTTAACCGACAGCTACAATCCCGGATGTTCAGCATCCTGGGGTTCTCGGACGAAGAAGCGAAAGCTCAGTTTGGCTTTTTGATGGATGCGTTTGAATACGGAGCGCCACCGCATGGCGGTATCGCCTTCGGCTTCGACCGCCTGTGCTCTCTGTTCGGCGGAGCCGATTCAATCCGGGATTTTATCGCTTTTCCGAAAAACAACTCCGGTCGCGACGTCATGATCGATTCTCCCTCAACGATCAGCGCAGCGCAGATGAAGGAACTCAGCATTGCAACGGTCAAAGAAGCTAAATAACGCGTTTTCAATACACCCGAAACAACTTGCAGGAAGGCGAAAACCATCGGGTTTTCGCCTTCCTGCATTTAAAAGGTCTAGTCAGGCAGCTGAGCGAGTACGGCCTTCATCGGTAAGTCTATGGCTGTTTTGGCACGGTTTTAGATAATTTTTATTGGGTGAGCTTCATCCGGCAAACTCTGAAAAATACTTAATCAGATTTGGAATCCCCTTTCCGAAATCCGAATCAAGTCTTTGGCTTTTCCCTTATATATTACAATTATTTCACTTTTCATAAATTAAATGATCAGATTTGTTAACAGTTTACTAATAATGGGAGCGTTTTTAATTTCCTTTAATTAAGTAGATTTAGTAGGTTTGTTTGCATCCAACTGGACACTGTAACTGTTACTTCATGCTTTTACGCGCACTGCGGTTCTGGCTGACTTTCGTCGGCCTGCTGCCAGGCGTTGCCCTCGCGCAACTCACCATCACCAATCCGGTGCCCCGGATGGTTTTCCAACGAGATCAGTTTAACGAAGCAACCATCATTGTGGCGGGTCTTGCGCCTTCAACTGCGACTACCGTCGAAGCCCGACTGGTTCCCTTAGCCGTTGGTCAGGGGACGGCAACCGTCTGGAAAAATCTGGCGTTTCTTCCTGATTCGAAAGCCTTTCGTGGCTTACTGACCGCTACGGCGGGCTGGTACCGGCTCGACGTTCGGGCCAAAGCCGGCTCAACGCTGCTGACCGAAACAAAAGTTAACCGGATTGGTATCGGCGAAGTCTTTGTCGTGGCCGGTCAGTCGAACATGGTGGGCGGCTTTGAGCGGGAACCGGGCGCCGAAGAAGATCGGGTATCATGCGTGGACTTCCGTCAAAATAATCTCGATGAGCAATTATTGCCGCTGATGTTCAACCACATCAGCTACGGAGCCAGCACCGGTCCCAGTCAGCCCCCGCATATCTGGGGTCGGCTCGGCGACCGTCTGGTACGTCGGCTGAACGTACCGGTTTTGTTCCTGGGTGCGGCTCAGGCAGGAACTTCCAGCGACCAGTGGCGGCAATCGGCGGCTGGTGCAACGGATGCATCGGGGCAGCCGTTCCCCTACCGACGTCTGAGTGTTGCCTTTCGGCATTACGTTGCCCGGACGGGTGCGCGGGCCGTCCTCTGGCACCAGGGTGAAGGTGATGTGGGTTCGTCGGGTACGCAGTACTTCAATAACATTCAGTACGTCATTCAGAAAACCCGTCAGCAGCTTGAGTTTGATCAGTTGCCCTGGTTGGTTTCGCGGGTAACCTATACGCAGGGCCAGACAAACCCCGGCGTCATTGCGGCTCAGAATCGGCTCATTGCTGAAGTAAATGATGTGTTCGCAGGTCCGTCTACCGATGATTTAACCGGCCCCGACAACCGGCTGGACGATAATGTTCATTTTGGCGGTAACGGCCTGATTCGGTTTGTTGATCGTTGGGACAAAAGCCTTAATGACGACTTCTTTGCGCGTTCGGTTCCTTACTGCCCCATTGATGAATCGTCGCTATTAACAACCGGCTATACTCTGCCGCTGACTCGTCGGCCGGGCGAAACGGTTCAGTCGGCTTCCCTACGAGCCGCCCCAGCCGAAGCCGACAATCAGTATTTCGTGCAGTTACTACGCGCATCAGACAACACCTTAGTTACCGAATCGGCGCGGGGTACGGCCAATCCCATGGCCTTAACGCTTCCCGGCAATTTACCCGATGGCCAGTACCGGCTGCGTACACTGACGACCCATCCGGTTACGACCGGTACCCTGGGCGAGCCCTTTAAGGTGGATTATTTTGCCGCGTCAACGCCACCGGGTAACCCCACCCTCCCCCCGGTCAACGGTGGCCTGGCTGATGGGAATATAGTCCGGCTGGGATATCGGTATGAAAATGAAAGCCACAGTTTTTATGCGATGGTGCAGGCCGACGTTTCCGTGGAGGTTCGGCTGGAGCGGATCGACGGTGGCCCTTTCTCCGACGTAAGCTGGCATGAAGCACCACCGAGTTATGCTGCCCCTGACTATACCGACTTCGCCGATTATAACTATATCCGAAATTACCCCCCGCTGGCGGGTGGTATTGGTGGCGTTGAACCCGGCCGATACCGGCTTTCCGTACGTCGCAAAGGAGACACCAGCTCTGGATTCTGGTTTGAAACAACGCTTCAGAGCGGCCGCACTACCCTCTTTCAACGGATGGAAACTGTGCCCGCCCTGCCACCGGTTATCAATATTACGTCCCTGACGCCCGCTACGCCCTGCATAGGAAGTCCGTTCAGCGTTGCGTTCGAGGTGACCGAAAGCGCCGTTGCACCCGGCAATACGTTTACAGTGCAGCTTTCCGATGAGGATGGTTACTTCGACGATGCTAACCCGACAGTCATTGGAAGCGGTATGTCCAGCCCCGTTACGGCAACACTACCCAGCAGCACAACCGCCAGCAAGCACTACCGCCTTCGGGTGGCGGCTAGTAATCCCGCCGTTGTGAGCGCACCCAGCGCGTCGCTTACGGTTTGTTCAGTAAGCAGTACACAGGCCGATCTGTCGCTTACCATGCACTTTAATAAACGCACCCCAGCCATTGGACAGGTAGTTAGCTGCACGATTACGCTCACGAACAACGGCCCCCAGGACGCTGCCGAGGTGGTTGCCAGAAACCTGCTCCCGGTGGGATTATCCTACGTGGATACACAGGCCCCAGAGGTCAGCGCAGCCGATGGTGTTGTTACGATCAACGCGGGCACGGTCGCTAATGGAGCTTCCCGGCGCTTTGTATTCCGTGTGAAGGCAACCCAAGCAGGTACGTTCGCGACGTCCGCCCAGATTACCGGCAGCAACAAAAAAGATCCCGACAGCCAGCCCGGCTCGGGCACCGGCGACGGCCAGGATGACGCCATTACGGTCGATCTGCGCACCACCGACCGGAACGGCCCGCTCATTACTTCGGCCAACCCCAACCAGACACCCCTGCCCGACGTTCAGGATAACCAGCCTCCTACCGACCCCGCTAAAGCAGACCTGAGCTTAGGGCTAAGCGTCAACAAACAGATTGTGCGGGCCAACGACATCGTGACCGTCAGTGTGCAGGTGAACAACCGGGGGGGCGCCCAGGCCAATTCGGCAACCATCCAGACGCTGCTGCCTAATGGCTGGCAACTCACCAGCACGAGCGGCCTTACTGTGCAGGGCCAGACCGTGACTGGCTCCGTGGGAATTGTACCTGTAAAGGGTTCCGCCACGCTGACCTTACAGATTCGGGTGGGCGGCTCGGGAACGTTGAAATCCCAGATTTCGGCGACGCCCATTGCCGACACCGATTCAACGCCCGGCAACGGCTACACAGCGGGTGAAGATGATGAAGGTGCCTTAAGCCTGCGCATACGATAATCAATAATCATTTGACTACCAGACTAGATAGACAACGCTTTCCGTCCGATAACCATGATCTGATTAACATACTCCGTTCAGTTACTTTATTTGGCTGAGTTGGCAATTTGGCTTCCTTTGTTTAGCCTATCCACCCAACTCACGCCATGTTCATTTATGTCCGGTGGCTCGTACTTATCAGCCTGTCTACGGTTTCTGGCTTCGCCCAATTGCGCATCACCAGCCCCGTGCCGCGCATGGTTTTCCAGCGTACGTTATTCAACGAAGCCAGTGTGCTGGTGGCCTGTATGGCCCCATCCGGCGCAACCGTCGTTGAGGCCCGGTTCGTGCCCTTAGTCGTCGGGCAGGGTAACGTAACGGCCTGGACCCCGCTTGACCGGCTGCCTGCCTCGTCGGCGTTTCGGGGAATGGTGGCGGTTACGTCGGGCTGGTATCGGCTCGATGTTCGGGCTAAGGCCGACACAACCGTATTAGACGTTGCGCACGTCAATCGCGTGGGTGTGGGCGAAGTGTTTATCATCGCCGGCCAGTCGAATGTGTTTGGCGGTTTCGAGCGGGTACCGAGCGCTGAGGAGGATCGAGTGTCGTGCATTGATTTCCGGCAGGACAGCTTAAGCGAACAACTTCTGCCGCTGCAATTCAGCCACGTCAGCTACGGAACCAGTATTGGACCCAGCCAGCCTCCGCACCTGTGGGGAATCCTGGGCGATCGGCTGGTGCGGAAGTTGAACGTACCGATTTTGTTTCTGGGCGCGGCCCTGGGCGGTACCAGCAGCGAACAATGGCGTCGGTCGGCGGAGGGTAACATCGGGCCAACCCCCAACGACGCCGTTTACCGTCGACTGGGGGCGGTGCTGCTGCATTACGTGACGCGAACGGGCGCGCGGGCTGTCCTCTGGCATCAGGGCGAGAGCGACCTGTCTACGAGCACGCAGGTGTATTACGATAACATCCGGTACGTCATCGAAAAAAGTCGGCAGCAGCTTGGCCTGGCTCCTTTGCCCTGGGTTATGTCGCGGGTCAGCTATATTAATAACCAGACCAACCCCAGCATCATTGCGGCTCAGAACCGGCTCATTGCCGAAGTCCCTTATGTTTTTCCGGGCCCGGCTACCGACAGTATAACCGGTCCCGAGAACCGGCCCGATGGCATTCATCTACAGGGGCCAGGGCTGTATCGCTTTGTTCGAACCTGGGAGCAAAGCCTGGACGATAATTTCTTTTTCAACGCTACGCCGTTTACGCCCGCCGACGAATCCTCTCTGCTGACAAGCGGGTATACCCTGCCTATCATCCGTCGACCGGGCGAATCCCTGGCCATAGCCTCATTACGTGCCGTCCCGGTCGAAGCCGACAATCAATATTTCGCGCAGTTTATCCGCGCGGATAACAGCACTACCGTCTATGAATCGGCGCGGGGCACGGCCAATCCTCTGGCGGTTACAATTCCGGGAAATATGCCTAATGGACAGTATCAATTCCGGACATTGACGACGCATCCGGCCACTACGGGAACCCTCAGTGAACCGTTTAAAGTCGATCAATCAGCTCCGCCTACATCCTCTATCCCTCCCATTTACCAGCCCGTTAGCGGAGGAACCGCCGACCCTGGTCTGTTCCGATTTGGTTACCGCTATGAGACCGAAAGTCATGCGTTCTGGGCTATGGTACGTGCCGACGTCCCGATGGAGATTCGGCTGGAGCGTATTGACGGCGGGCCTTTCGACAAAACCGACTGGCAGGTGGCTGCACCCAGTTCTACCCTGCCGGATTATACGGACTTTGCTGATTTCGATCATATCCGTGCCTATATGCCGATTGCCAATGGCGTAGTTGGCGTTGAGCCGGGCCGATACCGGCTGTCGGTACGTCGGCAGGGCGACACGGGGAGCGGCTTCTGGTTTGAGATGGGTCTGCTGAACGGACGCAACATTCTGTACTTCCCGATGGAATCTGTACCGCCCCTGCCGCCGGTCATTACCCTGACACAGCTTTCGCCCACGTCGCCCTGCCCGGGCAGTTCGTTCAGCGTATCGTTTGAAGTGACCGAAAGTCCTGTTGCACCCGGCAATACGTTTACGGTGCAGCTTTCGGACGCTGACGGTTCCTTCGGCAACCCGACGACCATTGGTTCAGGTTCCGGCAGCCCCCTGACGGCAACCCTACCGGCCGGACTTCCCGAAGCTACGACCTACCGGCTGCGGATTGTGGCCAGCAACCCCTCGGTGAGCAGCGCGCCCTCGCCCCCATTTACGACCTGTTCAGTTTCGGGTCGGGCCGATCTGTCACTAAATATGCGGCTGAGCAATCGGACAGTGGCTATCGATCAGCCCGTTACCTGTACGCTGACGCTCACCAATTCCGGTCCGCAGGCAGCTACGGGCGTTGTGATCAAAAATCTGCTGCCCAATGGGCTTACGTTTGTGGATGCTCTGTCGGGCGACATCAGGGCAGCGAATGGCATCGTTACGATCAACGCGAATGCCATTGCCAACGGCGCAACGCAGCTGTACGTATTTCGGCTGAAAGCAGCTAAGTCGGGGACGTTCGCGACGGCCGTTCAGATCACCGCCAGCCAGACGCCCGACCCCGACAGTCAGCCCGGCTCGGGCACCGGCGACGGTCAGGATGACGCCGTTACGGTCGATCTGCGAACTACCGACCGCGACGGCCCGCTGATCACCTCGCCCAATCCGAACCAGACGCCCCTGCCCGATTTACGCGACAACCAGCCTCCTGTTGACCTAGCTAAATCCGACCTGCGGTTAAGTCTTAGCGTAAGCAGCCAGATTCTGCATCAGAACGACGTAACGACCGTTAATGTGCAGGTGAGCAATCGGGGTGGTGCGCTGACCGATTCCGTAACCGTACAGACGCTGCTGCCCACTGGCTGGCAGGTTACTAACTCAAGCGGGCTGATTATCGTCGGTCAGACGGTAACCGGAACCCTTACCAACATAAGCCCCAACCAGTCGGCTACCTTAACCTTTCCGGTTCGCGTGACCGGTTCGGGAACGCTCCGTTCGCAGATTCAATCTGCCACCAAAGCCGACCCCGATTCAACGCCGGGCAATGGGTATGCGACCGGCGAAGACGACGAAGCCAGCCTGAATGTGCGCAGCCGCTAAGCTAATTCAGGTTACTTTTACGGGCCAATGAAACACGTTTACGAAATATTCGCGCCTGGAGTCAATCCGGCGCAATTTTCGCAAACGAAAATCTGTTGGAATAGAGCAACACTTTGCTGGAGTTGTACAACGCCTAATACTATGGAAGCGACGACGTTAGTGCCTGCCGAAAAACAACGTTATCAGAAGCACCTGAATCTGCCCGAAATTGGGGCCGCGGGTCAGCTAAAGCTTAAAAATGCCCGTGTTCTGGTCGTTGGGGCCGGAGGGCTTGGCTGTCCGGTACTCCTTTACCTGACGGCGGCCGGCGTCGGCACCATTGGTGTTATTGACCCCGACGTGGTGGACCTGAGCAATCTCCAGCGTCAGGTGCTGTACACAACCGACGAGGTAGGCAAACCTAAAGCGAAGATTGCCGTTAGTCACCTCAACCGGCTCAACCCCGATCTGTCGTTCGATACGTACACGATGGCGCTTGATGCGAGCAACGCCCGGACAATTATCGAGCAATATGACATAGTGGTTGACTGCACTGATAATTTCAAGGTGCGCTATCTGGTCAACGACGTTTGTGTAACGCTCGGCAAGCCATTCGTGTACGGGGCCATTCATCGCTTCGAAGGGCAGGTGGCCGTGCTCAACAACGCCCTCGGCAATGGCCAGCGCGGCCCGACGTACCGCTGTCTGTTTCCCGAGTATCCCAACGAGATCGAGATTCCCAACTGTAATGACACCGGCGTACTGGGCGTTCTGCCGGGAGTGATCGGGACGTATCAGGCCAATGAAGTCATTAAACTCATTACGGGCATTGGCCAGTCGCTGAGCGAACACCTGCTGATGGTCGATCTGCTGAACATGAGCCAGCAGAAAATTAAAACCAAACGCCGGGTCGACGCGGAAGACCTTGCCCGACAGGGTCTGACTTCGGTTACCCGACCAGCACCCGGCGCGGCCGGACCGCAGAAAATGTCGGTGCAGGAGCTCGCCGACCGGCTCGCCACGGGCGAAGATATTTTCCTCCTCGACGTTCGGGAGCGGCCCGAGTACGACCTCTGCCACCTCGAAGGCTCCGTGCTGATTCCGGTTGGTATGATTCCCAATAACCGCAAGCGCATCCCCACCGACCGGCCCGTGGTTGTTTACTGTCACCACGGCATCCGCTCGGCAAATGTTGTCAGTTATCTCTACGCCCAGGATGGCCTGACAAACCTCTACAACCTCGACGGCGGCATCAACGCCTGGGCGCGCGACATCGAGCCGGAAATGGCGGTCTACTGATCAGGCAGTTAGGCAAGCGGAACCAACCATTGGCCGGGGCTGTTTTCGGGACGATCGTTGGTAGGCGCGGGGAAAGAGTGTACCTTTGCCGCGCTCCAGACGCTCCCTAACTCATCGTGTCTGTTTTGGATTGACGCGGAGTACCACCAAACCAACTATGTTTGTCAACGTATTAAAATCAAAACTCCATCGCGTAAAAGTCACGCAGGCCGAACTGAACTACGTCGGCAGCATCACCATTGACGAAGACCTGATGGATGCGGCCGGGCTGCTTGAGAACGAACAGGTCCATATCGTCAATAACAACAATGGCGAACGGCTCATTACCTACGTCATCAAAGGCGAACGCGGCTCAGGGGTTATCTGTCTCAACGGGGCAGCAGCCCGCCGGGCGCAGGTTGGCGATATCATCATTATCATTGCCTACGGCATGATGACGCAGGAAGAAGCCCGAACGCATAAGCCTACCGTTGTTTTCCCGGATGACAATAACCGACTGGTGACGGTCTGATCGTCATTAACCTTTGGCAACCATCTCACGAAACTCCGTTACTTTGTGGCGGAGTTTTTTATAAGTCGCTAATCCGGCCTGATGGCTCCGGGCCATTCTGGGTGCGCAATTCGCTTCTCCAACTTCGTATGAACGTCAAAAACATTCTCAAATACCTCATTTCGCTGGCGATTGCCGGAGGACTGCTTTGGTTTACGTTTCAGCAGAGTCACCTCGACGCGGCCGACCTCTGGCGTAAGATCAGCGCGGCCGATTACCGCTGGGTTCTGCTGTCGGCGGTGATGACCATCGTGGCCCACTGGAGCCGGGCTCAGCGCTGGCGGCTTCTGCTGGAGCCGGTCGTACCGCAGCGCCCTACGTCGCTCGACGCAACCGTGAGCGTACTGACCGGATATCTCGCCAACCTGGCCCTGCCCCGCGCCGGAGAAGTTGCCCGCTGCGGTACGCTCTACCGACTGTCGGGGGTACCGGTCAACGTAAGTTTCGGCACGGTAGTAGCCGAGCGGCTGTTCGATGTGCTGATGCTGTTGCTGCTGCTGGCGGCTACGTTCGTGCTGGAATTTGACCGGCTGAGCCAGTTCTTCGTCGAGTTTCTGGGCGGCAAGTTACCGAAGGGATCGAGCGGATCGGGGGTGTTGCTGTTCGTGGGTGCCGTCCTGCTGGGCGTGGGACTTCTGGCCTGGTTCCTGTACAATCGCTACCGGGAGGCTCTGGGCCGCCATCCCCTCTATCAGAAGGTCAGCGGGTTTCTCAGCGGTCTGGTTGCCGGCCTCTTAAGCGTGCGGAAGCTCAGGCGGCCGGGGGCGTTTGTATTTTATACGCTGCTCATCTGGACGATGTATTTCCTGATGTCCTACGTACTGTTCTTCTCCATGCCTGCAACGGCCGGTCTCGGTCCGCTGGCGGGGCTGACGATTCTTGTGGTGGGGTCGCTGGGGATGGCCGCACCGACGCCCGGTGGTATCGGCTCGTTTCATCTGCTGGTGGGTCAGGTGGCGCTGCTATATAGCCTCACCAGCCAGGATGGTCAGGTCCTGGCGACGTTCATCCACGGCGTATCGACGCTGATGATTATTGTGCTGGGCGTCCTGAGTCTGCTGGTCGTGCTGCTGAAACGGAATAAAATCTCTACCGCCGACGATGTCCTGACTGATCCGGATGCCATTAAACTGCAGCAGTAATCGAGTTTATTACCCATGACGGAATCCAAAATTCTTACCCGCGAACAGGCTATCCAGCAGGCCGACGTGTGGCGGACCAACGGTGAGCAGATCGTTTTTACCAACGGCTGCTTCGACATTGTGCATCTTGGCCATATTGACTACCTCGAAAAAGCCCGCAGCCTGGGCCAGCGCCTGATTCTTGGGCTCAACACCGATGCTTCGGTGAGCCGCATTAAAGGGCCACTTCGCCCGGTTGTTAATGAATATGCCCGCGCCCGGCTGATGGCGGCCCTGGAATTCATCGACCTAGTGACGCTCTTTGATGAACCGACTCCGCTCGAACTGATCGAGGCCGTTCGACCGGACATTCTGGTGAAAGGCAACGATTATTCCATTGCCACCATCGTCGGGGCCGATTTTGTGCTGGCGCGGGGTGGCCGCGTCGAAACGGTCGCCTTAGTGCCCGGCTACTCTACAACCGCCCTGATCGAGCGGATTAAACAGAGTTTTTGATGGACTTAAGACCGGCCGAACGGGCCGGGGACTTGATAAGCGGTTCAATTTTCGGGAGACTTTTTCACCGAATCTGTTGTTTACTAAGAGACGGGCAGATAAGTTGCCGGTCTGAAAAAACATCAAACCTGACTAACTGACCATGATATCACCCTTCTTATTAATGATTATCATCTTCGGCCTGAGCGCATTTGTGAGCTGGCGGCTGAGGAGTAAGTTCAATGAGTATTCTCAGGTTGGCCTGAGTAACAACCTTAGCGGTGCAGAAGTTGCCCAGCGGATGCTGAACGAGAACGGCATCTACGATGTGCGTGTCCTGTCGGTTGAAGGTATGCTGACCGACCACTATAATCCACAGGAAAAGACCGTTAATCTGAGTGCCGATGTGTATTACGGTCGGAGCGTAGCGGCTGCGGCCGTCGCAGCCCATGAATGTGGTCACGCCGTACAGCACAAAGTAGCCTACGGTCCCCTTCGGCTTCGTTCGGCCCTGGTGCCGGCTCTGTCGGTGTCTTCGCGGTACCTGCAATGGGTGATCCTGGCCGGGATTCTGCTGCTGCAGACCACGCCTATCCCACTGGCTATCGGGGTGGGTCTGTTTGCCCTGACGACCCTGTTCAGCTTCATTACGCTGCCGGTTGAGTTCGACGCAAGCCGTCGGGCGTTGGCCTGGGTTCAGAATAATGGCGTCGTGAATCAACGGGAATACGGTTACGCCAAGGATGCTCTCTGGTGGGCGGCCATGACCTACGTCGTTGCAGCTCTAGGTTCGCTGGCTACCCTGCTCTATTACGCCAGCATCCTGATGGGTGGCCGCCGGAGTGATTAATTGCCACCAGACATAAAACGTATTGCAAACAAAAAGGACGGCCTGGACCGTCCTTTTTGTTTTAGTCGATGGGTCTATTGCAGCCTGTCCAGCACCGGAACCGCCGTTACGTAACCAGACTCGACCATGCGTTTGCTTGGCGCCGAGCGGTCAATCAGCGTACCTGCTACGGCCACGGCAATAGCAATAACCAGCGCAGGCCAGAAGCCAACAATGGTAAAGCTATCCATGAAACGGTCAATCAGTTTCAGAAGAATAGCGGTCACCAGGATTCGGATCAGACCGGTCAGCAAAAAGAACGTAACCAGGTTTAGCGGGAAGCGGATAATCCAGCCTACAAAGAAGTTGAGCAGGCCCAGCAGCACGGCAATCAGCAGCGCCGTTCCAAAGCTTTTCACGTCAACCTGGGGCATGATGTACGCCAAACCGAAGATTACGGCGGCATCCAGAAGTAAATGAAGAATAAGGTTCATGGGAGAACAGACAGAGTTGATTCCCTTCAACAACTGTTTCGACCCAGGATGGTTTATGGATAGAACTAACAATCAACGTATGCATCGCCTTTGCATTCTGCTCTTTACCTCGCTGCTGGCCTGCGGTCGGAGCTCTTCCCAACAGCAATCGCCCGCGCAGGCAACTTTCGATACTACCGGCTATTACCAGTATAAAGACGCTACCCGCGACGGCACCGGCAAGCTATACATGGGCCGCGAAATCGCACAGGTTATGGGGCACCTCGGCGCGTCATGGCTCGAACGACCCGAACGGGAGCGCGAAGAACGCACCGATCTGCTGCTGAAAGCCCTCAATTTAAAACCTACTGATGTGGTGACCGACATTGGCGCCGGAACAGGGTTCTTTACGTTTCTGTTGGCACCCAAGGTCTCAAAAGGCCAGGTATTGGCCGTTGATATTCAGCCCGAAATGATCGAGTATCTTAATGCCGGAAAAACAAAGCATAAGACCGCTAATGTTCAGCCCGTGCTGGGTACTGAATCTGACCCAAAGCTGCCAGCCGGGTCTATTGACCTGGCGATTCTGATCGACGCTTACCATGAATTTTCCTATCCGCGTGAGATGATGCAGCACATTGCCAAGGCCCTGAAACCGGATGGCCGGATTGTTCTGGTCGAGTACCGCGCCGAGGACCCGAACGTACCCATCAAAGAACTCCACAAACTGAGTGTAACGCAGGCCACCAAAGAAATGAAAGCGGTTGGTTTACGTCTGTTGAAAAACGATGATCGGTTACCCCAGCAGCACATTATGTTTTTTGGTCACTGAGGGATTTCGCTTTACGGTCTTACTCGCATCGTTACCTGTACCGTATCGTCTTCGCCATTGTTGAACCCATTATCCGGTGTTGAGTCCGGGTCTGTTCCGGTAGAGGCTTCAATCTGCGCCCGGAGTATGGCAGAGCCCTGTTTGGTAATTGTTGCCCGAAAGAACAGGGTAGCCGACGCACCAACGTCTACATCGCCAGCGGTTCCTCGCACGGTATTACCAGACAGACTCATCGTAGGGCTATCTAGAAATGTCAGATTTCCAGGCAACAGGCAACCCACCTGAGCAGTTGAAACCGCGCGCCCACCCCGATTCGTAACGGTTACGCTCACGGATACCACCTGCCCTACCCGACCGTAACCTTGATTGAGACTCATCTGTAAACTCAGATCGGCCTTGTCCGGCTCCGTCGGCGGCTGAGCAGAAGTTACCTCCGGCAACGGATCGGCATTGACCGAAACCGGCACTTCGAAACGTATCGTGTCAGTCACGCGCGTTCGGAAACGGATTCGGGCCACATCATCCTGTCCGTCGCCAAAGCTGGTGTTGGGCCGCGAGTCCGTGTCAAGCTGATCGGCCCGGACGATTTCCGCAACGGGCTGATAGATTCCGGCGCGGCCGGGTTGTACCGTAAACGTAAGCGATACAGGAACACCCGGAGCTACACTCGGCAGAGTTGCCAGCACCAGCCCTCGCTGGTGCGTAACGCCCGAACCGGTCACAAACGTAAGCGGCTGCGGCAGATCGCACCGAAGCCGGACGTTCGTAGCGGGCTGCAGCCCATCGTTGCGGATGGTCAGGGTTATGCCCATGGGCTGGTTCACCGACGGCGTGGGCGTGTTCGTTTGCATCCGAAGGCTCAGGTCCGTCAGCGCAACGGCACCGGGTAAACGCGGCTGAGTCTGAAGAAAGAAATCGTCGGTCAGCAAATCGTTCCAGGCATCGCCCGTCTGAATGAGCGCTTCGCCGGATAAATGCACGCCATCCGTGCGGGGCATCTGAATTACGTCGGTATCGGGACCATAGAACACATTCGGCGTTTCCTGCACGACCCGGTTCTGGGCCGAAATAACCGGATCGTAATGCGTCATGCCGTAATTGAAGAACAGATTATTGTCCATCGACGCCCGCGCCACGACCCACGGCAGATTAAAGTCAGCATCCTGCCGGCTTCGGCTGATGACGGCCTGCAGGTCCGTTACGTAAGAAGCCGCCGATGGGTCGGTGTCATAAAACTCGGTTTCGCCCTGATGCCATAGAATAGCCCTCAGACCGGTCAGCGGGACGTAATCCTGCACGATACGTTTGAGATTCCCGTAGGGCATGCCAGGCCGAAAATAATCGCCGTAAGCCGTAGCGGTACTATCGAGGGTAATGCTTTCCCGCCAGTTGCGAACGGCCGTGCCCGACCAGGCGGCATTATAGAACAGTACCGGTACGTGCAGACGAGCCGCCAGCCGGTCGCCCAGGCGCCCCCAGCACCAGCTTGTGAGTCCACGCGGCCCCACCACACCAGTGGCGGATACGGGAGCCGACAGGCCCGGCAGCGGTAGGCGCAGCGTATCTGTCAGATTGAAATGCGGAACGCAGATAACCCGTCCATCAGCCGGGTTGGCGGCATCCCGATCCCGGACGCCCTGCCCGTTCGACTGCCCGGCAATAGCAAAGACCTCGCCAATGCCTACCGGCTGCACCTGGGTTGTAGCAAGTATGGCTGAGCCCTGCCAGGCGCGCACCTCAAGCCGATACCAGCCACCCGTTGCCGAAAACTGGCCTGCAAAGTGGCCCGATACCGGCTGGGCGTCCAGCGTCTGCCAGTCGGTCGAAGGACCACCATCGGCCAGGAGAGCCGTCAACCGGGCCTCTACGCGCTCGGTTGCGCCCGGGCACAGACCTGCTACGGTACATGGCGTTGGATTGGTATTGTTGCGCTGAAAAACCGTTTGTGCAACGGGAAACGAAACGGAAAGCTGCGCATGGGCAGCAATGGCGATCAGCATGCACCAACTCCACAGTCCTCCCGACACCCATGCCATCGCCGGCAGCAGAAACCGGCGGGCGTTCATACACTAGTTACGGATAGAATTCATCTGCTAAAATCCGCGCTGGCGACGTAGCGAACAATCCTGACCGCATCTATTTACCCGGCGGTAGGGAATCAGGCATCTTCCAGCAGCGTATCGAACGACACAAACTGGTTGGCGAATCGATTCTGTATGCGTTGCTGCATGGCGTCTGCGTGGAGATTCTGGTAAGTGAAATAGTCTTCCATTGCCGTAAAATCCAGTTGCACCGAGAAGGTTGTACCGCCATTATCGAGTTCGGTAAGGAGCCGCAGCAGCTTGTGACCGATGGGCAGACCCGTTGCCAGCAGCGCCGGTATATGGTCGGTTCGCATCCAGTGTAGCCATTCGCGCGCTACTTCGTTAGCAACGCTATAGGTCGTGTTATAAAGAATCATACGGTTCAAACAACCAGGTGTCGGCGGAAGTTGGCAGATTTGGTTGTTTCTTTACGGGCAAAATAAATCGTTTTCTTTAGCTGAAAATCGTATGTATCCTGGATTAGTTCATGCCCACTCCGGGCTTCGCTGGGTTGCTCTGGTGCTGTTACTGGTGTCTGTCATTGTGGCCATTGGCAAATGGCAGGGCAACAGCGGCTACACCGATGGCAATCGCAAGCTGTATTTGTTTACCCTCATCGCAGTTCACACGCAACTAGTACTTGGGCTGATTCTGTACTTCATCAGTCCCAAGGTTAATTTCAGTATGATGAGCGAAAAACTCTACCGATTCTATTCCGTCGAACATATTACGGGGATGTTAATCGCCATCGTGCTCATCACAATTGGCTACTCGCGCTCCAAGCGCGCAACCGACGCCGTAACGAAACAGCGGTTGGTAGGTATCTTCTACGGCCTTGGACTTTTACTGATTCTGGCTTCCATTCCCTGGCCGTTCCGTATTCCCGGTGCAGGCTGGTTTTAATCGTAGGGCTTCGGACGGTCGGCAGCGGTGATTATCAATATACAATCATTTACTGCCGATTGCCCACGGCCAGATATTCTGCCATTTCGGCTTGCAGGGCTTTCGCTTCGTCATGAGCCCGATCGGCGAAGTCGGTGCCGTTTGAGGCATACAGAATACTCCGCGATGCATTGACCAGTAGCCCTCCGGCTGCCGTCAGACCCCGGCGCGACACGTCTGCCAGACTCCCCCCCTGTGCGCCTACGCCCGGTACCAGTAGGAAACTGTCCGGTGCCAACGCCCGGATACGGCTCAGCTCGTCGGCCTGCGTGGCCCCCACGACAAACATTAGCCGGTCAGGCCCCGCCCACGTATGGGCCCTCTTAATCACCGCTTCGAATAATTCCTCCTTATCGCCCGTTGCCAGTCGCTGAAAGTCCGCACTGCCGGGATTTGAGGTCAGGGCAAGCAGAATAACCCACTTACCGGCATAATCCAGGAACGGCATGACCGAATCATGGCCCATGTAAGGGGCAACCGTGATGGAATCGAAATTCAGTCCGGCGGCCGTCGGGTCGAAGAAGGCGCGAGCATACAGGCCCGACGTATTGCCAATGTCGCCCCGCTTGGCGTCGGCAATCGTAAAGCAGTCGGCGGGAATATAGTCGAGTGTTTTCTGGAGACTTTCCCAGCCGCGCGGCCCCTGCGCTTCATAGAATGCGATGTTGGGTTTATAGGCTACGGCCAGGTTGGCGGTGGCATCGATAATGGCCCGATTGAAGGCAAAAACGGGGTCCGGTTCACTCAGCAGATGATGGGGTAATTTGCGCGGGTCGGTGTCGAGACCAACGCATAAATACGACTGTTTCTGAAAAATCTGATTGCTTAATTCGTTGTAGGTCATGCCAGCGAAGAGAACCCACTCAATAAATAGGTTCTGGCAAAGGTACGACTACAACCTCGGTTTCGTAAGTTTGTGACGTGAGTTCAGCCTGTATTAATTCTGACGATTCATTATGCAAGTCCAACAAAAGTCTATTAGCGGCCTGATTGAACTGATTCCACGCGTATTTCAAGACGAACGAGGTTATTTCTTCGAGTCATATAACAAACCGCTTTTTGCGTCGCTGGGCTTACCAATGGAGTTCGTGCAGGACAATCAGTCCTTCTCCGTGAAAGGGGTTCTGCGCGGTCTGCATATGCAGAACGAGCCCTTCGCCCAGGGCAAGCTGGTTCGGGTGATTACCGGCCAGGTACTTGACGTTGCCGTTGATCTGCGCGAAGACTCCCCCACGTTCGGGCAATATGAAACTTTCCTCCTGGACGCTAAAATCGGAAACATGGCCTATATTCCCGAAGGGTTTGGGCACGGCTTTGTGGCGCTGGAAGACAGCATTTTCAGCTACAAATGCACCAACGTGTATAACAAAGCTGCTGAAACGGGTATCATCTGGAATGATCCTGACCTAGATATCGACTGGGGCATCAAAAACCCGATCGTATCGGAGAAGGATATGGAGTTGAAGCCGCTGCGCGAGGTGTTCCCCCACGCGGTTGTCTAACAATCAATAGGCACGTAGCGGGTCATTTCTCGTACATTTCCTCCATCACCTTTCGGCCAACCTTGCGGGCCGACAGAGGGTTTTGACCCGTAATGAGCCGCTCGTCTACCTCAATATACGGCAGGAACGGAATCAGGCTCTTGCTGTACAGCGCGTTTTTCTGCCGCAGCGCATCCTCCAGCAGAAACGGCACTTCCTCGTCCAGTCGGACGAGCTTTTCTTCCATATTCGAAAAACCCGTTATCTGCCGGTTACCGATCAGCAGCGAGCCATCGGATAGTTTTACGTTCAGCAAACCACTGACGCCGTGGCAGACGGCTGCTACCATGCCGCCGTTTTCATAAATCCGGCGGGTAATTTCCTGCAGCTTCGGGTTTTCCGGAAAATCCCACATCGTCCCGTGCCCGCCGGTAAAATAGATAATCTGGTAGTCGGTGGGGTTTACGTCGTCCAGCCGTAGGGAGTGTTCGAGTTTGTGCCGGAACGTGGGGTTATTGTACCACTTCTCGTTGACCGTGTCGCGCCGTTCCAGGCTTTTCTGGTCAATAGGCACCGGGCCGCCGTTGGGACTGGCAATGTCGTAGGGCAGGTTACGGTCGGCCAGTTCATCGTAAAAATGCGTTGCTTCGCTGAGCCACAGGCCCGTTTTTTGGGGTTTGGTAGGATAATCCGTATGGTTCGTGCAAACGATAAGCGCTTTATAAATCGGGTCCATAGTGAAGCGGGCGATCAACACGAAGGTAAAGCGTTTCTCCTGAACTGCCTACTGCCGGCAGGTTGCTATCAGTCAGATTCGCCGGGACGCTACCGGCCCGACTTCCAGATTCAGCACCCCCCGCGGACAAACGGCCGAACAGATACCGCAACCGACGCACGACGACCGCACAATGTCCTGTCCGCGCTGGGCATAGGCCCGTACGTCGATTCCCATTTCACAATAAGCTGAGCAGTTGCCGCAGGAAATGCATTGCCCACCGTTGGTGGTAATCCGGAATCGCGATTTGAAGCGCTGCACCAGCCCCAGATAGGCAGCCAGCGGACAGCCGAATCGACACCAGACGCGGTTACCCATTAAAGGATAAAAGCCGGTTCCGACCACACCCGCGAAGATGGAGCCGATATAAAATCCATAGGTTGAGCGGACGCTGTAACTATCCAGAAAGCCCAGTACGGTGCTCTGACCGGTAAAATAGGTGTATAAGACCAGCGCAGTCATCACGACCGCAAAGACCAGCACACTGTGAACAACTACTCGTTCAATCTGCCAGGCTTTCAGTCGTTTATCAGACAGATGGCGGTAGGGGTCACCCAGCGTTTCGGCCAGTCCTCCGCAGCCGCATACCCACGAGCAGTACCAGCGCTTACCGAAGAAATACGTCATAACGGGTACGGCGATTAACGCCAGCGCAATTCCCCAAACCAGCAGGAAAATCCCGAGCGAGCCCGCCTGTAGTTTTTCGTTTATTTTATAATCAAAAAAGAACGTGTAATCGAGCGGCCAGATATTCTTTAGGTCCTGATAGGGCTGATTGAGCCGCTGCATGATTTCAGGAATCAGAAAGGCAAAGCTGATCTGAAAAAACATGACCGATACCGTTCGGAGTTGCTGATAGGGGCTATGCCGGTAGTTCACCAGCATCCGAACGCCCATCACCAGAATGACCATGGTGTAGAGGAACCCATATAAAAACCAGCGGCTGGCGGGCCCGGCGTTTAGAGCGCGGCTAACCGGATCAACCAGCAGCACCCAGTTGGTAAGGTACTCGGGGTAAAAATAAAGGGCGATGTAAAAGCCAATCAAAAACACCCCAACGCTGATGCCGATCCAGCCCCGGTCGGTAGCTGGATGGCGATACAGGTAATTATTCCGAATGCCGGGTAGCCGCTTAAGCCCTGACAGCGCATAAACCAGCCCGCCTAGGGTTGCCAGCCCAATACTGAGCCAGAACCAGAGCCGTGACTGCGGGCTAGTCAGTACCCCTAGCGACGCCCCTTTCGTCACATCGAACGTATAATTTTCGTAAATAACTTTATCCCAGACCTGTTTGGCCCGCATCTCCTCGTTGTAGCCGCTGATGGCCCCATTAAAATCACGAATGAAGGCTACGTTGCTGGTATACAGCCGGTTGGTCATGAAAGCGGTTCGCGTCTGCACCACCGCCCGGTGTTCAGGCTTAACGACCTGATCGAGTATGGCGGTAGTTAGGCGAAACTGGCCCAGCGTCAAGATGACTATCCAGCAGGTAAACCCGCTAATAAACAGAACCAGGCCAAGTCGTTGCAGTTGCTTCATAGCAGAATTGAATTTCACTGTACCAAGGTAGGACATTCCCCTGCATTTACGTGATTTTATGGTTGGTGGTTTGCCGAAAACTCACCCGGCGATCTGGAATCAGCTGGTGCGCGCATTTCACTTATCGAAGATGCTGACTGTCAATATTTTTTCGGTACCGGATTAAACGCAATAGGACTATTCTTGTCTAATGATTGGCAAACCTACCGTTTAACAAATTAAAATTTGCCAAAACCAAGAAACGACCTATTGGAAAGTCGGTCAGATTTGTATATTTGTTTGCAAACCGTATTGTACTAAACGCCATGAGAACCATCACCTATGAGTCGCTCCGCGCCGAACATGCCTGGATGATTGTTTCCGATCAGCTTCAACAGCGTAATAACGTCCTGGCGAAAGGAATTTCGCATATGGAACGTGATCCGGCTGAATTACCAATGGCCAGCCGCCTGATGATGCTGCGTTACCACCTTAAAATGAGCCTGCGCCAGTTGACGCAGGAAGCTCGGAAACAGGCGCTGGTGCCAGAAGATCCGGATCGTCTGCATCAGCAGTGGCTTCACGTTCATCAGCTATTTTTCCTGCTGCGTCAGATTGATACTGAGCTGAAACGCGCTTCCCATGAAAATGATACACTGCGCTCATGGATGGATTCGCTCGAAGGTCGGGTGTACCGCTCGGCGCTGGTGCATTTGAATTAATAGCTCAAAAACTAAACGAGGCCAGAGAACAACCCTGGCCTCGTTTAGTTTTTGAGTTGGCTAACGCCCCTGCTGTGTCGTGCTGCGCGGCCCCCGGGCAAAGCGAGTCTGTTGTAGTTTCAGCTCTACACAAGCCGTGCAGCTCATTTCAGTTGGTTTCGCAGGTAATGCCGAAACCGGTGGAATGTCGAGTGGCGGCTGTATGGCTTCCGTATCTGGGCCCTCCATTCTGGTGGCTAGCCATTCAATCTTAACCCAGCCGTTGATATCGGGGCCATTAGGCAAAGGACGAAACTCAACCTGACCAATATTACTGTCAATCCAGCCCGCTTTCTGGCTCAAATCAATTTCGTAGGTATGGAACTGGCCGTCGTTGATGATGGCAAAATCCAGATAGCGGTCGTCGTGCCGGTACATGGTCATATCCTCGGATTTACGCCAGGAAAACCGGAACTTATCGTGCTGGGTCTTGAAAGCAGCCCGCAGAAATAGCTTCCGGTTATTGCTTCCCTTCCAGAAAAAAGCAGGCGACTGAATCATGTCGCGCTGTTTGTTTTTCAGTTCAACAGTCAGGTTTCCCTGGATAGGCCAGCCCGAATCCGTTGCGTTAAAATAATGCCAGCCCTGGCGCGAGGTGTCGAAGCGGTAGTTTGGCCCGGCTAACGGACGCGGCTTTGCGTACATATAGGACCGAATCTCATTGAGATGCCCAACCACCAGTTCGTAATCCCATTCGTGATTGACGTTATGATCGAGAACAACGTAGTTCGTTGAGGCAATGTAAGACGCGTCGTTGCTCAACTCATCCCCGGCCAGATCGCTGCCGAAATAACCTTTTTTCCAGTCGTAATTATTAGCCGCAAACAAACCAACGCCGAATCCACTGTCGTCGGTAGCCGCCATCCAGGGTTCGGTAGGGAAAATATCGCCGAACGGGATAGGCGGCCGAAGCTGCGTCAGGCCATCATAGGTGTATGGACTGCCGCCCGTGTAAGCGTATAGATTGTGGTAGGGCCCGTTTAGATAAACGCAGGGCATCTCCTGCTGACGGGCTTCGTATTGCACCTTGTCGGATCGGAAAAAGGTCACCTTAGCATGCACCTTGACGACGTTGTTTTCCAGCCGGATCCATTGCTCAATGAAAGATTCGCCCAAGACGTCGTTCAGCGGAAAATGACGCGGCTGCGTTTTAACGTATAACAGATTATCCTGCTTTTCAAACGCCAGTACGTTGGAAGCATTGCCGTAGAGATCGCCCGCCTGAATGGGGTTCCAGCCCAGTCCATACCAGCCTGGATCGGGCTGCTTTCCCGTTTCGGTGTATGGATTAGGGCCGCTGTACAAACCAATCTGAATCTGTCGACCCAGATCAACATTGTTGACCATATTGGGCCCATCGATGAACGAGAGATAGGTGATAGCTCCGCCGTAACGGGAATCTACCCCTACCTTCACCCGTTCATTCTGAATCGTCTGTAATCCATTAAAAGCTGCTATGGGCGGATTCTTGGGCACAAACGCAGCCTGCCGAGCCGTTAGAACTGACTTCAGGGCTCGGGGCTGAGCTAATCCTGATCCGGTGGCTACCAGCCAGGTCAGGATTATTAACCGGGGAATCGAAATAAATGCACTAGTATGGATAACAGGCATACTCTCTCAGTAATAAGGCGTACTGACGAGCAAGTCAAACAATAAATATGCCAATACCCTTTCCTGTTTACCGGCTACAGGTTTGAAAAATCGCTTAAACGTTGATTAATAGCCGCTTCGGGCATATTGCCGGATGCGATCAGCAACCGATACCGGAACGTAACAGATTTCCCGGACGGAAGAGTATAGTTCATAGCTGGCGCTTTACCGCTTGATAAGACAGAAGGGCCAAGCGGGTTAGCCGCAAAAAGCCCATAACCCCGGGCGTGCCAGTAAGTTGGATAGCCAACGTTCTGCGGATGGTCAATCAGAACAACTGATACCGGTTCGCTGCCCAGCGTTCCGGTCAGGTTGACCCAGCGCCCGCGGGTTCCCCAGACAGCGTCGCCCTCGACGCCTTCGCTGCTGTGGTACATGCCCGTAACGCCCGCGTTATTCATGGCCGGCACCTTGGTAGCCACGCCCTGTGCGTCGGTAAACACTTCCGGTTTGGTCGACGGCATCTCTAGCTGACGCGCCATCCGTACGGCAATCATCCCTTCTTTGTTGTCTTTGAACACGACATCCTTCGGACCGGCTTTGAGCGACGTAATACGGTCGATAGTGCGACTGTTGGCGTCCGCCCGGAACTGAAACGTGGTGGTTTCCTGAAGCATCACGTTGCCGTCCTTATCGAGCCAGTCGGCTGTAACGACCAGTTCGCCCTGACCTTTGCCGTTTTTGGTAGACGTAATTCCCGTGTGCACAATTGTCCCGAATGGTCCTTTATGTTCCGGTCCGATGTCGGTGGAGTTGTTCCAGAAGTCGTGTCCATTCACATCGCCGTAGTTGAACCACATACCCACGTGGTGCGGATGGTCAACCCGCTCGCCGGGCCGGGGGTCGAGCGGCCAGCCCCGCGTAATGGGGTTACCGCCCGCCGACAGAATAGGATAGAGCACCGGCTTCTTAAGAACCGTTGGGCCGGGGTAGATATAGGCCGTAAAAGGTTTGCCATCAACCGTGACGTCAACGCGCTTTCTGGCTTCGTCATGGGTGATTTTTATGGCGTTCGTCTGAGCTTCAGCAAGTATTGTTGAAGCCGCCAGCAGGAGGGTCAGCAGGATTCGGCGCATAAAAAGCGAGTTTTATCAGATTAGGAGACCGTACAAATTAAGAGGCAGACAAAAAATTGCCCCGGTCTTTAAAGCCGGGGCAAACAAAATGCTACTGAATGCGAATCAATTCTTTCTAGCTACCGAGCAGAATTTTATTAGTTACCTCCTGATCAACGGTGATATAGCCGGGGTAATTAATCTGTTTACTGCCTAACCCCAGTGTTGGCTTGATCTTGATGGTCAGCTTCGACGGTTTTGCATCGGCATTGCCAGACATATTCTGAACCAGTTGCGTAAAGGAGTCACGGGTTTTAGGGTCCGTAAACAGTTGATACGCATTGGCACTGATCCGCACTGGCACCTGCGTTTTGCCACCGCCGGGCTGCACCTCTATCCGCTGGTTCAGAAATCCATTGAACAATTCCTGCCCAGCCAGCAACACCCGGTATTCCAGCTGATTAATCCCGGCCAGCTTATTGGTCGGGTTCGTAATCTCAAGATTGATCCGGGCGTCCAGCGGCACGTTACGGGTTAGCAGACCAGCCGCCAGTCGTGGAAACCGGGCCGGGTTGATATCCTCAAGTTTACGAAACTGCCGAATGTCGACCCCAGCCAGGTAAACGCTGTCGGCCGAGGCAATCGAGTACCGGCAGTCGCCGAGCGCTTTCGCCTGCGAAAGCTGTTTATTTACTCCGCACTGGCTGAACAGCAAGGGTAGGGCCAGCAGCAAAATGAGTCCTTTTTTCATGTCAGGTTGTGAATGTTTTCTGATAAACGTTCGACAGACGAAAAAGGGTTTGGTTTAATCTGGTTTTCCAGCGTCGGGCAAACCTGCATCCAGCCAGTCCATCAATAAACAACCCCATGTTGTTACCAGATTATGCCCTAAACTAGCCACTATCAACTATTTTTCTATATTTGTTGGAAGACGCAGCCCAGAGATTCATGAGCAAGCTTACCGCCGACGATTTGATTTATGGGTATATCAATGGCATCTTTCCCATGGCCGACGCGGACGGGACCTTATACTGGTACGCACCCGACCCCCGCGCCGTCATTCCTATTGATTCCTATAAGCCCGCTCGTTCCCTTCGGCCCGTGCTGAATCAGAATCGGTTTGAGATTCGCGTTAATGCCGATTTTGAACAGGTCATGCGCCACTGCTCGTTTCCCCGTTCGGCCGACGACAGCACCTGGATTTCCGACGAGATTATTGACGCCTATACCGACCTGCACCGCCTGGGTCTGGCCCATAGCGTCGAAACCTATCTGGATAACCAATTGGTTGGCGGATTGTATGGCGTTTCGATTGGGGCCGCGTTTTTTGGCGAATCCATGTTTTATCACGTCAGCAATGCATCGAAAGTAGCCTTTCACCACCTGATTATGACGCTCCGGGAGCAGCAGTTCGACCTGCTCGATACACAGTTTATCAATGATAACGTCCGGCGATACGGGGCGATCGAGATTCCCAAAGCCGAATATCTGCGCCAGCTTAAAGTCGCCATACGGAAGAAGGCCCGCTTCACCGAACCCGTTCTGGAGCATCTCTTCAAAAACCACGCGAATGACTGAACTGACGGTGCACCCATTCTGGGTGAGTTCACCAGACAAATGGCTAGCCCTGTAAGAACAACTCAGGTAACACGCGGCTCTCGGATGCATGCGTTATCTTTGCCGGCATGAACAAACCCGTTCTTGTCCTTAAATTCGGTACTGCTTCGATTACAAAGCCAACCGGCGAGCCCAACGAACCTATCATGGTCGACATTGCCCGGCAGGTGGCGGCTCTCCATCCGCATTACCGGATTGTGCTGGTTTCTTCCGGCGCGGTTGGCGCAGGCAAGAGTCTTATCCGCGATTACCGGGGCGACATCACCCAGCGTAAAGCGGCTGCGGCCGTTGGCAATCTTCTGTTGCTGAATCAGTATTCGCGCTTTTTTTCCATTTACGGCATTTCGATTGCGCAGAGTCTCTGCGAACGCCACCACTTTGCCAACCGTGACCAGTTTCTGCAACTCAAGCAAACCTACGACGAACTCTGGGCTAATGGCATTATTCCAATTGCCAATGAAAACGACGTAGTGAGCAACCGTGAACTGAAGTTTTCGGACAATGACGAACTAGCCACGCTCATTGCGGTAGGCTTTGGTGCCAAAGCGCTGATGCTATGCACCTCGGTGGGTGGGTTGCTGGATGCCGATGGCCAGATTATCCGGCAGGTAACACGCTTCAACGAGGAAATTTTCGGGGTTGTCCGAACGGATAAATCCTCACTGGGTCTCGGAGGGATGGCTTCCAAACTAACCTTCGCCAAGCTGGCAACCCGCATGGGTATTCGGGTTATCATCTTCGGCCTGAACGAATCAAATAGTCTTGAACGCGCATTACGGGGTGAAATTGGCACTGAGTTCACCGCGCAGCCTACCTCGCTATCGGCCCGGAACCGGTGGCTCGGCAGCGGGAGTCTGGTTGTCGGGCGAATCCGGGTCGATGCGGGTGCTGTGCGGGCGCTGCAGCAACGACGGAGTCTGCTGGCGGTGGGTGTGCAGGCCGTGCTGGGCGAATTTACGGCCGGTGAGATGGTCGAGATCTGGGACGAGCAGGATGCCGCCGTAGCCATTGCCCGCGTCCGGATTTCGTCCGAAATGCTGACGCAACAGCTTAATCAGCAAAACGTTGAGGTGGCAAATGCAAATGATATTGTAGTTTTGTGATTATGACCCCCATTACTCCTCTTCTTCAGGCAACGCAACAGGCGGCTGCGGCCGTTCGGCGGCTAAGCGCCGACCGCAAGACCGATCTGCTCAACCGGCTCGCCGATGTGCTGACGGCCCATACGACCAATATTGTCGCCGAGAACCAGAAGGATCTCGACCGGATGGATATAGCCGACCCTAAGTACGACCGGCTAAAACTGACAGAAAGCCGCGTGGCGGGTCTCGCTCAAAGCCTGCGGGAGGTGGCCATACTGCCTGATCCGGCTGGCGAGGTCGTTTTGGAGCGGACCATTGAGCAGGGGTTGAAACTTAAAAAAATTGCCGTGCCGCTGGGCGTCGTCGGGGTTATTTATGAAGCCCGGCCCAACGTAACGGTCGATGTGGCATCACTCTGTCTGCGTTCGGGTAATGCCTGCGTGCTGAAAGGCGGCAAAGAAGCTGACTTTTCAAACCGCTACCTCGTCGGTCTGATTCAGGACGTACTGATGGAGTTTGGGGTTCCCAAGGCGGCCGTAACGCTGCTGCCACCCGACCGGGCCGTGGTTAACGAACTGCTGACCGCAACGCGTTACGTTGACATCATCATTCCCCGTGGCTCGGAGTCGCTGATTCAGTTTGTCCGTAAAAACTCGCTCGTGCCGACTATTGAGACCGGTGCGGGCGTTTGCCATACCTACGTTGAAACCTCGGCCGATCTGACGAAAGCCGCGGCCATTGTCGTGAATGCGAAAGTTTCGCGGCCTTCGGTCTGCAACTCCCTCGACTGCGTGCTGGTCGATGAAGGGGTAGCCGGACAGTTTCTGCCGATGCTGACGGATGAGTTTACGAAATGGAACGTTGAGGTGTTCGCCGACGAACGCGCCTATACCCTATTCCAGCAGGCCGGCTATTCAAATCTGCAGGCCGCCCGGTCTGAGGATTTTGGGCGCGAATTTCTAGATTACAAATGCGCCGTGAAGGTTGTCTCGAGCCTCGACGAAGCCCTGTCGCATATTCAGGCTTACTCGTCCCGCCATTCTGAAGCTATCATCTCGCAGAACCAGCCAATCATTGACCAGTTTCTGCGCGAAGTTGATGCGGCTGCTGTGTACGCCAACGCGTCGACGCGCTTTACCGATGGCGGCTGTTTTGGTCTGGGGGCTGAAATTGGTATTTCAACCCAAAAACTCCACGCCCGCGGGCCTTTTGCGCTGGAGAAGCTGGTGACCGAAAAATGGATTGTCGTAGGCGACGGGCAGGTTCGGTGGTAGTTCAGAGATGTTCCATTGCTTTCTTCCAATTCCGGAAGGCAACCTGATACGCTTTATAGCGATCAGCATCGGGTTCGAAGGTTTCGCCAAACTGAACACGTCTGGCGGCTTCTTCCAGCGATTTCACCTGCCCAATGGCTTTCATTGTCAGCAGGATAGCGCCCATAGAGCCACTTTCATTACTGGCATTGAGCCGGACCGGAATACCTGCAATATCGGCCAGCATCTGCACCCAGAATGCTGACTTTGCAAAGCCGCCATTGGCATGAATAACCCATGCCGGTCCGGTATGCCTTGTTAACAGCTCGTTGATGCTGAGCAGATTAAACAACACACCTTCTAAAGCGGCCCGAATAAAGTGGGCCTGCGTGTGCTGCCAGTCGACCTGCTGGTAAGCTCCGCGCACGTTGGCGTCCCAAAGGGGCGCGCGTTCGCCCTGTAGGTAAGGCAAAAACAGGAGGCCATCCGAGCCGGGGGCGATCGTTTCGGCTGCAGCCAGTACGGTTTCGGTCGGCTGCTGGACCAATTTTTCGGTAACCCATTCCAGCACGTTACCCCCGTTGTTGGTAGGTCCCCCGACCACGTAATGGCCTTCATCCAGAATATAGCAGAACAGCCGCCCCTGTTCGTCGCGAAGGGGTTTCTGTACCGTTTGGCGAATGGCTCCGCTGGTGCCAATCGTCAGGGTAGCTATACCCGGCTTGATCGCTCCGGCGCCAAGGTTGGCCAGACAGCCGTCTGATGCACCAATCAGCAGTGATACACCTTCCGGCAAATCCAGCGTATCTGCGTCTGTAGCCGGGCGATAAGGGCGCTGGTGCGTTGTGGGTACCGGCTGCGCGAGCTGATTATCCCGCACACCCGCGTAAGTCATGGCCTGCTCGTTCCACTGGCGGTTGGCTGCATCAAAAAGACCCGTAGCCGTAGCAATGGAATAATCCACCTCAAACTCCCCTGTTAGCTTTGTCCATAAAAACTCCTTCACCGAGCCGAAGCGCGCGGTGCGCCGTAATACCCGCGGATCATTTTCTTTAAGCCAGGCGAGTTTACAAAGCGGAATCATCGGGTGAATTGGCGTACCCGTCGACTCATAAATTGCTTTACCAACGTCAGCCTGCGTGGTTCGGAGTTCGGTCGCCTGCGCGTCGGCGCGATTGTCGGACCAAAGGATAACGTTACCCAGCGGATTGCCTTCGCTGTCCATTGGCAGCAGGCTATGCATAGCGGTGCTGAAAGCGATATGCGTAATGGTATGTCCAGCCTTAGCGGTTTCCCGGCTCACCTCCGACATGACCTGCTGGAAGGCTGACCAGATTTCGGCCGGGTCCTGCTCGGCATAGTTCGGTTCGGGGTTGAGTGTTGTCAGCGGAACCGACGCGTGGGCCAGAATCTGGCTCAGATCAGGCGGCATGGCTAAAGCTTTCACATTGGTTGTTCCAACGTCAACACCAACAAAACAGGTCATGGCAGAAAAAAGGATTACCGAGCTTCAAAGCAACGCAATTTTTGGGCTCATTCGGTAACCCGACGACAAGCAGGCGTAAAAACTCTTTGCCCTGAACTACGGTCAGCCTTCTGAATCCAGGAAATACGGCTTTTAACCAACCCGATACACTTACTAACTACGCTTAGACCGTAGCCAGCGTAGCTTCTGTCTGCCACCAGCCTAAGCCATCCGGGATCAGTTCACTGACTGGTCGGCAGGCCGCCAGCCCCTCAACCATAGCGGCCAGTTCGGTCCGCTGAAGCTTCCCAGTCCGAACGTCAAACACACTCGGTTCGTAATGATTCTCACACCGAGTTAGCAAACAATGCCAGTCGTAGAGGCCCAGCATACCCCATACCGTAACTGCCCGCACATCGACACCTTCGGTCCGAACCTGTTCGGCCTGCTGCCAGACTTCGCCCAGCCAGCGCATCTGCTCATCGGGAGTGCAACCCAGATGAGCTTCGGTAACGGCGATAGGTAAGCCATAGCGCTGGGCTGCCTGCGTGAGTAATCCGCTGATACCCACCCGTAGCTCGGGCGCAGCCCGGACAACTTCTGTATCATGGTACCGAACGGACTTACTACCCTTCTGCTGATTTGCTGTAGCGCAGTAAAGATATCGCTCACTGGTTACGTAATGGTTTACGCCGAGCATATACGGCGGACTGGCATTCTCTACCAGATACCATAACTCCTGCTCCGACGCTCCGGCCCGTCGCAGGTATTTCCAGAGCGGATGTTGGGGCGTTACGCTACCACATAGCAGATCCCAGGTTAGCCAGCGTCGGTGGTTTTCAAAATCAGCCTGGTATTGTAGTTCTGGCATGCAGTGGGTCTGCCCCAGGTCTTCTGTCTGAATAAGTTTTGCATCGGGGCGAACCGTCCGAATGGCACGCATAGCCAGCACCGTAGCCCGGCACTCCCGCAGAAGTATGGCAACAAACTGACGATCAGAACGCTCATGCGGGTACCAGTGGCCATATAAGCCAGAAAAGCGGGCTGTCGTCAGTGGTTCATTGATGGGCGTATAGGCATCTACCCACGGATACCGCTCGGCAACCTGCCGGGCGTAATGAGCCAGCTCTGTTTCAAACCGGGGCGTATTGAAGGTAGCATATCGTGGCCCGCAGCCGTGATGAACCAAACCAACAATCGGACGGATTGACAGCTGGCGCAGGTGCGCCATTCGCTCATCAGCCCAGTGCCAGTCGGGTTTCGCCAGACATTCAGGAGCTGTTCGTTCCCAAAGCAGTGGATAGCGCAGCGTCCGGATTCCCAAAGCCGCTATTTCATCTAAATCCTTTAATCGGTCATGATGCCCATTCCGTATTAACTGATCCTGATATACTTCTCCAATGCGGTTAACCGTACATTCAATCCCTCCCCACAATTCTAATGGGATACTGCCGGGATAATGAGTTGTGGTTGAATGAACTCCCTGGTAAACATTATTCATCATGCGCGTGTAGTCAAGTAAGAGAATTTCTTACTTACTCGTTAGTGTATCTGTTGAAACACTAAAACATCATTTTCAGCCGAATCGGTTACTATCAAGTGAGCCAACGGCGAAGCGCCCCTCCCCGAATAAACTTCGTTTTGTCTTATTTAACAGGAAAATTTGTCTACTCAGGCAACCTATGTATAAATGAGAAGAAGCGGCTAAAAGCATCTGCCTTTTAGGTATTTTTGTGAAAATTGCCAGCTATGTTTTTTCTGCGTCTGACAGCTCTTCTTGTCAGCCTTTCCTGTTTTGTCGCCTGTCAGTCGTCCTCTTCAACCGAAACGTCAGCCACATCAGCCCCGCCTGCTCCTACGCAATTGACGGGTCAGCAACTGAGCCAGACTTATTGTGGTAGCTGCCATCTGGCACCCGATCCGGCGATGCTCGACAAAGCGACCTGGCAGAAGGGTGTCTTACCCCAAATGGCGCTTCGGATGGGACAGTCGAACAATCAGATGAGCGCCCTGGCGGGCATCAGCAACACCGACGAGCTAACGCGAATTATAGCCGCGAACATCTTCCCCGAAAAACCGACACTGCACGCCGACGACTGGCAGAAGATTGTGTCGTATTACGTTACTAATGCCCCCGACGAACCGAAGCCCCAGGCGGCACATGCGCCGATTCAACTGGGTTTGCCCTTATTTCGGGTACAGCCTTCTACCGGCCAGGGCGTTGATGGTCTGGTTACGCTGCTTCAATACGATTCCGTTGCGCATAAAATCTGGGCAGGCGACCGGCGTGGTTATCTCTACTCGCTGGACCAGAACCTGCGCCGAACCGATTCCTTACGTCTGTCCAGCCCACCGACGGCCATACAACCCAACCGCGATGGTAGCTTCAATCTGCTGACCGCCGGTGTTCTGAACCCGAACGATCAATTAGCGGGTGCGTGGAGTCATATAGCCCGGCCGGGTCAGGCCCCGACGGTTCAGCTTCAGAATCTCCTGCGGCCCGTTCAGGCCACGCCAGCCGATCTGAACCGCGACGGTCGTGAGGATGTAGTGGTTTGCCAGTTTGGGCATTATCTGGGTAAACTCACCTGGCATGAACGGCTGGGAACCGGCTATCGCGAGCACGTACTTGACGCAGTGCCGGGTGCGCGGCTGGTGATTGTGCGGGATGCCAACAACGATCAATGGCCCGACGTTGTGGCGCTGCTGACGCAAGGCGATGAGCAGGTAGCCATTTATCTCAACCAGCGTAACGGTCAGTTTCAAAAACAGACAGTGCTGCGATTTCCGTCCGTCTATGGTTCCAGCTACCTCGAACTAACGGATATTGACCGCGACGGCGACTCGGACCTGGTTTACACCAACGGCGACAACGCTGACTACTCGCCGGTATTGAAAGCATATCACGGTGTGCGTATCTATCTCAACGATGGGCAGTTCCGCTTCCGGCAGGCGTGGTTTTACCCCATGCACGGCGCTACACAGACCGTAATCCGGGATTTCGATCAGGACGGTGATCTGGATATGGCCGCCATCGCCCACTTCCCCGACTTTTCACACCGGCCGAACGAGAGTTTCATCTATTTCGAGAATCAGGGCAATTTACGCTTTGTGCCACGCACTTTCCCCAAAGCCGATCAGGGCCGGTGGCTTACTATGGATGCCGGCGACATTGATCAGGATGGCGACGACGACATTCTACTTGGGTCATTTTTCCGGCCAACGAGCCCGCAGTATGCCGATTTGATGAATCAATGGCGTAAACCCGGCGCAGGGATTCTGGTGCTCAAAAACACGCTGCATTAAGACGATACACGATTAAAACAAAAACTCCCTGACCGAAACGTTTCGGTCAGGGAGTTTTTGTTTACAGACAAGGCTCGGTACTAAGCTAAGCAGGCCTCTATCAGGGTACGTAAGTTTCCAGTACCGTCATATCGCCATCGGGTACGAGGGTAACGTTATTGATTGAAGCCGGTATCAAGGCACACTGCCCCATTTTCAGCGCGACTTTATAGCCGCCTTCTGCATTGATTGTCAACGAGCCAGCCACGCAGATCAGGATAACAAACGAGTCGATGTGCGTATAATCGTGTTCGACTTCCTGATTGAAATTCAGGACGTTGGTTACGAAATAATCGCACTTAACGGCATTTACGCCTTCGTTGAGCTTTCTGTCGTAGGTGGTTTTGTACTGATCGTAATGATGGTAATCGATTGCGTCCACCGCCAGTTCGGTATGCAGTTCGCGCTTCTTGCCGGTAGTGGAGTCCACGCGGTCGAAGTCGTAAATCCGGTAGGTCGTGTCGGAAGTCTGCTGAATTTCGGCCAGCAACAAGCCTTTACCAATATAATGAACGCGACCGGCGGGCAAAAAGAACACATCGCCGGGCTGCACCGGTTCAATGTTCAGAATCTCCTGGATGGTATTGTCGGCAACGGCCTTTACGTATTCCTCTTTTGTCACCTCGCGGTTGAAGCCGGAGTTCAGCTTAGCGCCTTCGTCAGCCTGCATGATATACCACATTTCGGTCTTACCGAACCCGCTATGACGCTTTTTAGCCAGTTCATCGTTCGGATGCACCTGAATCGAGAGATCGTCATTGGCATCGATAAACTTCACCAGCAGAGGAAATCGGTCGCCATATTTTTCGTAAACGTGCTGCCCAACCAGTTCACCTTTGTACTGCACGACCAGATCATGCAGCGATTCACCCTGCAAACTGCCTTCCTTTACCATCGAGACATTGCCTTCTACGTCGGATACCTCCCAGGTCTCACCACAGTTCGGCAAGGGTGAAAAATCCTTTCCCAGTACGGTTTTAATTTTCTGGCCACCCCAGATCTTGTCTTTGAAAATGGTCTCGAATGTAAGCGGATACAGCATAATGAGTTTGGGTTTCATAATTTATGGCTCGTAATCAACCGGCAATCACAAACCATTCGTTGAGCAGCTATGCCTGTCAACTAACGGGCAAAGTACGCTATTTGTTGGTTATTTCCCTTCCCCTTCCGATGCCTTGAAGACACCAAATTCGGCAAGCTGAACCGTTCCGTTGGCGTTCGTGACCGTAAGCCGGACTTTTGACGAGCGAACCGCCGGAAAGCGAAGCAACCGCTTGTAGCCGACCGTCGTAAAGGTCTGAAGTGGTTCCCAGCCGCTGCCGTTCCAGTGTTCGACCCGCCCTGAGGCAATGTGCTGACCATTGGCAATATTCTCCTGAATCAGAATCCGGTCGAAGGTTTGTTCGCTGCCCAGTTCAATCGTCAGCGGCTGCGTTGCCGATACCGTAACGAACGTTGCCAGCTGCCTGTCCGTCAGTTTGGGATTCTTCGCAACCAGGTTTTTGCGGAATGTTTCGTCCAGAATCCGCCGGAACTCCCGCAGACTCGTTACGTCCGCTTCGGATAGCAACCCCTCGCGGTTCGGCGGTACGTTGAGCAGTAACAGACTGTTACGTCCTACCGACTGATAATACAGATTCACCAGATTGCTGGCCGAACGAACTTTGGTATCCTCAGCGGGGTGATAGAACCAGCCCGGCCGGATGGACACGTCGGTTTCGGCCGGAACCCATTGCTTGCCCGTTGGGTCGCCCCGGTTCAGGTACTTGGGATCGGCTTTGCCGGGAGCCAGCCCTTCGGTGTTGATCGTCGACCAGCAGGTTTCGCCCGCGTTACCGGCCTCGTTGCCCACCCAGCGAACATCGGGTCCCGCGTCGGAAAACAGGACGGCATTCGGTTGCAGCTCCCGTACCAACGCCCAGTACCCGTCAAAGTCGTAGGTCATGTCCTTGGCGTTTTCGCCCTTTGCGCCATCGAACCACACCTCCGAAATAGGGCCGTAGTTGGTCAGGAGTTCGCGGAGCTGGCTTTTGTAGTAATCGTTATAGGCAGCCGTACCGTAGCGGGGTTCGTGCCGGTCCCAGGGCGACAGATAGACGCCGAATTTCAAACCAAACTCGCGGCATGCATCCGCCACCTCGCGCACCACATCGCCTTTGCCCTCCTTCCACGGACTGTTTTTAACCGAATGCTCAGTCATCTTGGAGGGCCACAGACAAAAACCGTCGTGATGCTTGGCCGTCAGGATGGCCATTTTAAACCCGGCGTCTTTCAGCGCCCGAATCCACTGCCGGGCGTCCAGTTTGGTCGGGTTAAAAATAGCGGGGCTTTCGGTACCATCGCCCCACTCTTTATCGGTGAAGGTGTTGACTGTAAAATGCAGAAAGGCCGTTGTTTCCAGGGGCTGCCAGGCCAGTTGGCGGGGCGTGGGTTTGGGCTGCGCAAAACCGCTCAGCGCCAGCAAAGTGAATGGAATGATTTTTTTCATTGGACACCAGCGCAGTCGTTTTATTCGGACCGCTGCTCGTTGGTAGATAAGTGTTACTCAGTAAGACGGCTCAGATAAGCAATACTCTGCGGTACCTGCGTCGTAATATTCGGGCTTTCGTCCTCGATGTAATAGTGCTCAATACCCGCTTTCCGGGCGGCTTTCAAGATGGCGGGCAGGTTAATCTGACCCGTGCCCAACGCAACATCGTTCTCAACGGGCGTGCCGCCTGACAGATTACCGACAACGCCTTTGCGCAGGTCTTTCAGGTGCATCAACTTAAAGCGTTTGGGATATTTGTTGAGCAGCGCAACCGGGTCCTGCCCCGGAAATACCGTCCATAGAATATCCATCTCAAAGCTCACATACCTGGGGTCGGTCTGCTGAACGATATAGTCGAAGAGAGTACCCTTCTCGTAAGGCTGAAACTCGTAACCATGATTGTGGTAACAGAACGTCAGGCCGTAGTCGTCCTTCAGGCTTTTACCGATCTGGTTGAAATCAGCCACGGTTTTTTTGGCCATATTCAGCGTAAAGGGGCCATCATGCGGCACCCACGCCACCCGCACGAAGCTCGCGCCAAGGGTTTTGGCATTCTGGCCTACCTCCTGGGTTTTATTGAGTGCATCGGCGTAGTTGATGCCGAACGACGAGCAGCGCATTCCCCGCTCATCGAGCAGTTTCCGGAGTTCAGCGGCCGTTTTGCCGAACAGATTGGAAAACTCCATGTCGGTTATACCCAGCGCCTTGATGGTATCGAGCGTGGCTGCTACGTTCTTTTCGAAACTCTTCCGGTAGGTATAGGAAACCATACCCGGCTTTTGCGGGAATAACGACCGTTGCGCCAACAACGATTGACCATTTAGTACGTTCAAGAGCAGCACAACGACCGCTAACCAAGAGAATCTGTTTAAGTTGAGCATAAAGCCGGTAAGGTTAGAAAAAATGGACTGAGTTAAGCCGGGCAGCCCGGAGCGCGTCTGCCTCTGATTGGTTCGTAAGCAAAAGCATTAGCCCTGGCTTTTCTTACCCGACAATCAGAGAATCTGCTCCAGCATTCGGATATACCCATCCACGCCTTCGTCGATTTCGCGCAGATAGATAAACTCATCGGCCGAGTGCGACCGCCCCGAGTGTCCGGGACCACATTTGAGCGACGGACAGTTCAGTACGGCCTGGTCGGAGGTGGTGGGCGAACCGTAGGTATGCCGACCCAGCGCGAGTCCAGCCTGCACAATCGGATGATCGGCCGGGATGCTCGACGGCTTCAGCCGGATCGAGCGTGGCTTCACCTCCGACTGGATATTAGCCCGGATCGTTTCAATCACTTCTTCGAGTGTGTACTGCTCTGTCACCCGCACATCGACCGTAAAGGTGCAGGCATCAGGCACAACGTTATGCTGCGTTCCGGAGTTGATGATCGTTACCGACAGTTTAACCGGTCCCAGCGTGGGCGACACTTTAGGGAACTGATACGCCGTCAGCCAGTTGATATCCTGAATTGCCTTATAGATAGCGTTGTGGCCCTCTTCACGGGCTGCATGACCACTTATGCCGTGCGCTGTGCAGTCCAGCACCAGCAATCCTTTCTCGGCAATGGCCAGCTCCATCTCGGTCGGTTCGCCAACGATGGCAAAGCTCACTGGCGGCAGATGAGGGAGCAGCAGTTCCAGCCCGTCGCGACCCGATATTTCTTCTTCGGCCGTAGCGGCCATAACAATATTGTAGGCCATGTCTGGCCGATCGTAGAAATAAGCGAAGGTAGCCAGCAGCGAAACCAGACAGCCACCGGCGTCATTACTACCCAGACCAAACAGTTTTCCGTCGGCCACCAGCGGCTCGAAAGGGTCCAGCGTCCACGATTTATTGGGCTTAACGGTGTCGTGGTGTGAGTTGAGCAGCACGGTAGGCTTGGCCGGGTCGAAATGACGATTACGCGCCCAAACGTTGTTTTTCAGCCGCTCCAACGGAATCTGCTTTACCCGGAAGAAATCTTCAAGCAAAACCGCCGTCCGGTCTTCTTCCCGACTAAAGGAGGGGGTCGCGATTAACCGCTTAAGCAGCGTAAGGGCGTCGGCTGCGAGAGACGTTTGCCGAACGGAATTGTCGGAGAGTGAGGTCATAGAAAGAGCGTTGGCCGCTCAAATATAGTACCAACGCTTCGAAACCAACGTTTGTGGCGTTCTGAACTGAGCCGACAGAGCCCGCTCCGACTTAACGGAAACTCAACCTTCGTAAAATTTCACATTGTGTTCACGCAGAAACGCCTTGATCACGCTTACGTGAACGCACTGGCCCACGTTCAGAAACGGATAGTTCGACACCCGGCTCCGACGGCCGTTGACCAGCACTTCGCGGTCTTCGATGTCGAATCCTAAATGCAGATGGTTCGTAGCCGACTGCATGCCGAAAATCAGTCCGTTAGTATCGAACAGCGGGCCGCCACTCTGACCCTTCAGACCGGGCGTACTCATTTCAATCCCTGTAATGGCACCAGCTTCACTTTCACTCAGCAGGCGCGTCACGATTCCATCGATGGGAAACCGGGGCGAGTTGATTCGTCCCTCCGTTGTCCACTCGATCTCGTCGGCGGTTTTGTTATAGCGGTAGTTGGTAAATTCGGGAAACGGGTACCCCAGCCGGCACAGGCTCCGCCCGGCTTTTACGCGGCTGGTATCGCCCAGGAACGTAGCATGAGACCGGTACAGGGCCCGGTTATACCCTTCGAACCGCAACAGAGCCAGATCCTGCGTTGGATGTGAATGGATGGTCAGCCGTTCATAGAGATCGACGCACCCAATAAAGGTGTTGCGAATCTGGATAATGGTGTCCGATTTAAGCTTATAGCTGGTTTCTAACTGGCTGATGCGCTGGGCGGCATCGCGTTCGCTGAGAACCTCCCGGCGGGCCCCCTTAAATTTGCGGTAATGGGCATTAATGGTGCCTGCAGACGTAATCAGGTCCGCAACGTGCCGACAGGTGATGGCGCATCCCTCTTCGTTAACGAAAAACAGGGTAGCGCAACCGGGTATAATCTCGTTATGGCCGTAAAGCCGGACAATCGAATGTATAGGACGGGTAAAGGGATCAATGCGCTCAATGGCGTCGGCAAACATAAAACAAACAGTAAGTCGGTCGGGTTGTAAGTCCCGCAAGTTAGGCAATACCGGCCGACTTACCGGCCAGTCTATTCTTTAGGCGTTACTTTCACCTCGGCTGGCACTACCACTCCGCACGTGCTGGCGCTAACGGGTGGCGCCTTCTGTGGGGCATTCATACTGGACGAATTTGCGGTATCGCCCTGCTGACCCATAAATGAACTGTCGGCCGTAGCCGATTCGTCAGTGCTGGTTTCAGACTTCTTCTAACCTGAGCAATTCCAGACGTCAGGCCTGCACCAGCCAGCAGAGCCGCCAGCCAGTAGTATCTTAGTTGATTTAGGGAATTCCGTGCCATGAATAGCTAATCCTGGTCTAAAGCCCAGGATTAGCTACCAGTCTCTTATTCATTCTTGATCGCCGATGAGTCACGTATACCGAGCGCGCCGGGTGCCGTAGAGTCGCGTACCTGCCCGTTTGCATCCCGAATGCTTTCTTTTGTTCGCGCAGACGTATCTTCAACAGCATTGGATTCAACACGGGCGGTTGAATCGGTGCTGACGCCGTCGATCCCATTCTGGTTTTGGCTGCACTTCTGTACCACCAGCGCGATCACCAGTATCGCCATGGCAATCATGGCCCACCGCAGCCATCTGACATTTTCATGTCGACGTTCTCCTTCCGGACTCTTCGGGATATTGGGGTTGATGATGGTGCCGCTAAAATTATCGGTGCCCTGAACCTCTGTTTGTGGACCAGCGGGCGTTACAAGTTCATCAAAACCGAGCAGGCTGCCGACCCCGTCCAGACCACCCGGAACGGCCTGCCTGAGTTCAGAGGCCTGCCCCAGCATGAGCGTTTCAAGATTCTCGGCGGTTAATCCTTTTTCTTTCTCCTGCCGCCCCAGAATGCCCATCAGAACCGATCCGGCCAGTTCCATAATCGTCAGCGCCGACTGCGGCCTGGTACCGCTGAATGTGCCGATCAACTCAGTGGTTCGGGTAAGCTTATCATCAAAAACCTTGTCCAGAAAATTCCGTCCGGCAGCACTGGATTCGACCAGTTCCTGATGCGTATCGGTCACCTGCCCTACGTCCAGAGGAGTTTTGCCGTAGTCGCCCTTGTCCAGAAAGCTGACAATAGACGATGCCCCGCCCGAGTGCTGAACACGCCGGGTTAGCCCGCCCAGCAGCACCGGCACAGCACCGTTGACCGCTTTGAGCGTATTTTCAGGCGTTTCGTTCAGTTCGGCGCTGAGCTGATCAATAACAGTCGGCGTGAATTGCTCTCTCAGAAGGGATAATAGATGAACGGCCATTTCTTATACGTTGGTTGACAAGCCATAAACCGGGCACCGGCCCGAATGTTCGGAAAGGCTATTCTGCGTGCCCCTAAAAACTTAAGGGTCGGCAGAAGGGAAAGCCAGATACTCTCAGTGGAGTAATTGTCTTTACTTTCTGCCGACCCTATGTGTTAGTTCTGTTGATTACAACTGCGGAATACGCAGCACCTGATCGGGATAAATCAGATCGGGGCTTTTCAGCATAGGCTTATTCGCTTCAAAGATGATACCGTACTTCATCGGGTCGCCATAAACTTCCTTGGAAATCTTCGATAGCGTATCCCCCGACTTCACTGTATAAAACTTGCCTTCCGGGGTTGGCTGGTCAACCTGCAACTGATTGTCAACTGCCGACACGCCTTCTACGTTACCGACAGCCAGGGCGATCTTCTCAGCGTCTTCCTGCGATTTCACCGAACCGGTTATGGTGACCGTATCTCCCTTGGTTTTAATCGTCAGGCTATTATAGGCCAGACCCAGTTGCTTTACGTGGTCAAGAAGCGCCTGCGCCCGTACCGGCTCTACCTTTTCAGCCTGTGCAGGATCAGCCGGTGCTGCTACCTGTTCTTTATGAAATATTTTCTCGCCTACACCTTTGAAGAATGATAAAATACCCATGGTTTGGAATGATTTTTTTGATGAGTAAAAACAGATTCGTCGGCGAACCCGCCAACGTATTCGTTTGAACAACCCATTGGTTACGTGAATGTTTTGTTTTTAAGGCGTAGCCGTGGGTAATAAATCCTTCATAAGACCAAACTTATCAGAATAACAGCCGTTACTTTAGCGGACTTTTCTATGAATTTTCCTATTTTCTTAGAATCAACTGATCTATCTTAAATGCAAGTTGACAAAAGGTTCCGGTGGTGGCTGATCATTGCGACATTGGTCGGGATGGCGGCCTGCAACAACAATGACATTGACCCCAACGCGGCAGGTTTGGTGCCGTTGAAGGGAACGGCTGATTTCACAAAATACGTCGCCGTTGGCAATTCGCTCACGGCTGGTTACGCCGATAATGGCCTCTACCGCGAAGGCCAGCTCAAGTCTTACCCGAATATCCTGGCGGGTCAGTTCAAAACCGTTGGCGGGGGTGATTTTATCCAGCCGTTATTCACGGAAGTGCAGGCCAATGGCTCTGGCTATGTACGGCTGATCCGGGTGCCAACTCCAGCCACACTCGCAACCTCTATTGTAGCGGTCGCGCCGGGCGCGGC
This sequence comes from Spirosoma taeanense, assembly GCF_013127955.1. Lineage (NCBI taxonomy): Bacteria > Pseudomonadati > Bacteroidota > Cytophagia > Cytophagales > Cytophagaceae > Spirosoma > Spirosoma taeanense. The sequence goes on along the minus strand of NZ_CP053435.1, from coordinate 1,234,781 downwards.
ACGGGGTGGTACCACCACTGGTGGGGCGCCCCTGCTCACGCCGTTTACCAGTGCGAATCAGAACCTGGGGGTTCCGGGTATTCGTATGTCAGACATCCAGACACCCGGTTATGGCTCCACACAGGGTAACCCGTATTTTGAGCGCTTTGTCAGCACAGCTCCCGCAACAACTTATCTGCAGTACGTCGGCAATAACCTGAACGGAGCTACCTTCTTTAGCTGCTGGCTGGGCAATAACGATGCGCTGGGGTATGCCGTGTCGGGTGGCGTATCGCCAATGACCGAAACCGCGCCGTTCACCACGAATTTTACGGCGATGATCAACAAACTGACGGAGAATAACCGTAAAGGCGTAGTCATCGGTATTCCAAACATCACTACCGCGCCGTTTTTTACTACCTACACCATTCCGCTTGTGCTGACTACGGTTAACGCCGTCGTCAAACCCGCTACGCCCATCACGGCGCTGGTCGTTCAGACGCCCGGCGGTATCCGGGCTACGCAGACGGGCGATTTGCTGATGCTGGCGAACGTTCTTGAATACGCGAAGATTGGTAGCACAACGGCCGGAACCAGACAGGGACCGTACGGACTAAGCGCCCTGAATCCCCTGCCTACACAGCTTGTGCTCGACGCGGGCGAAGTGACCGCACTAAATGCCCGAATAGCTGAATACAATAGCATCATGAAAGCCCAGGCTGATGTCAAAGGGTTGGTTTATATTGACCCAAACACCATTCTGGGCCAGCTCACCTCGGCAACGGGCCTGGTGCAAAATGGCATAACCTATTCATCGACCTTTGTACAAGGCGGTGTTTATAGCCTCGACGGGCTGCACCTGACGCCCGCCGGCTACGCCCTCATGTCCAATGAAATTATTAAGGGAATTAACTCCAAATACGGCTCAACCATCCCTCAGGTGAATCCAGCTGCGTATCGTCGTGTGCTGTTGCAACAAGAATAAGCGCTCATGAAATTAAGCAAACTTTCTCTGGCCGCTCTGTTCGCTCTGAGCACCTCGGTCGTATTGGCGCAAACGCCCGCCCGCAGTCTGGAATTTGGTATTAAAGGGGGCGGAACGTTCACCCACGGCTACACGGTCATTCCGGCTTTTTCGGTGCGCAATACCAGCGTAGAGGTTCCAAAACTCCAAAACGATAACAACGGCATAGGGTACGGCTACACGGGCGGCCTGTGGGCGAGAAAAAACTTTTCGTCGTTTTTCATTCAGGCCGAAGTGACGTATAACCGCTTCGTCCTGAAGCAGAAAACCAACGTTACGCTCGACATCAACGCCAACCCGGCCCTGGCGAATGCGCTGCCTGTTTCGGTGCAGCCCGGCCTGATAAACGCGACCCTCAACGTTACGTCGGAATCCGTTCTGGAGGCCATTAATGTACCGGTCCTGATTGGGAAACGCTGGCTGGATGGGAAATTACGTGGTTATGTCGGCCCGAATTTTATCTTCGTACAGAAAGCCGAAGCGACCCGTACGAATACCGGCCAGATTAATGGAAACGCGACTATTGGCTTTCCACAAACAGAAATACCGGCCACGACCAGCACCACCAACCTGCTGAATAAATACGAAGCACAGAACCTGGAAGTAAAAGATTTTACCTACGCCCTCGAATTAGGTGTAGGAATCTCGCCGGTTCGGTTTCTGGATATTGATGTGCGATATGCGATACCGGTCGGTGGCGTTTATCGCGATAAAAATATTACCGGTTTCCTCGGAATTGCAACCGTCTCACTGGGTTTGAAGGTTTTTTAATTGATTCTGCCTAATTTAAAATCACGCGGCCCGATCCAGGAGATTCTCAGGACCGGGCCGCGAAGTTTATTGACTAACCTATTAGTCAGCCATTAGAACAAATCCTTGTTTGAAGGTTCTGAGCCGGTAACGTACCATCCGTTGGCCACCGGTTGGGCGGGCGTTTACATCACCGGGCCGGTAGACCGGGAACTTACGACACAGCACTGTACGCTCCACCCACAGGCTATCATGGCCCATGTAGCCTTCGCCCATAGACTGCCAGTTGACGGCCGAAATATCAGCTTTACGTTCGGCCAAAAACTGCCACCCATATACGCGCCCGAAAGAACCACTACCTTCGCTGGAACTGTAAACGTAGAGCTCAGGATACCGGTTACCGTCCAGATCGGCTACTTCAGCCCCTACGACGGCACCATCGACGCGCGTCTGGAAATTGGTTAACAATAAAGCGCCCCGGTACGCTTTAAATCGTAAGTTGCGTACCGCTCCGCTATCCGTAGCGGTCACATGAAACGAATAAATATTGAACCGAAGCAGCTTTTGATAGTGTACTTTAGAAAAATCAGCAGTAATAATGGTCTGAATTGGTTGAACGGCATCCGGGGCAGGGTGGTCAAATCCGGGCCGGCCGTACCCAGCTTTCGCCAGCCACAAAGCACCTACCAGCATACTGCCAAGCCCTATTCGCATCGAATTCAGATCTATTATTCGGAAGAATAACGACACGAATTCAAAAATAGTTAGTCCATCAGGAATCGAGAAAGGTTTCGCCGACGGTTGGTAGCTGCGATAAGATAGGTAACACCTGCTGGCCTTTTTTAGTCAGACCGTATTCAACGCGGGGCGGCATCTCACCAAACGATGTTTTTTGCAAGACCCCAAGCTCAACCAGCGCCTTGAGCTCCTGGACCAAAACCTTTTCACTGACATCGGGAATCATCCGGCGTAGTTCACCGTATCGGCGGGCTTTCTCGCTTAGCTGAAAGATGATATACAGGCGCCACTTGCCGCATATAATATCCAATGTTCTTTTTATAACCAGTTGCGACATATCCACTGGTTTATGGACGCGAATGGGTTGGTTCATGGCTGATGAGTCCAATAGCATAAGGGAGGGAACCTAAACACTATATTAATATGAAAACATAAAAATTTATTAATTTATTAAATAAGTTGATTCACTCCTCTACTGTTTCTTCATTGGAAAACACTTTTGGAAAAATCAGCTTACGCAAGCCCGATCTGGTTATTCAATCCTGCAAGCTGTCGGATTGGATTGTCGGCGGCTATCAGCGTAAGAACTCTACGGTGGTCATCTAAATTAAGCACCGATGAGTTCTAAGATTCGATACTATTCTTCCTGTAATCAGAGCATCAATAATCAGATAACTAAACAGTTGCCAGTGCGGCCTTCTGGATTAGTTCAATTTATGCAACGGTCCGGGCATCTGCCAGCATCACCTACAGCGACATAAAAGACCGTATTTTTGCGCACTGATCACCGTTATACGTCTGTTTTGAAAACATTGCTCGTGGTAGCCGGCCCAACGGCTGTGGGAAAAACAACTCTTTGTGTTCGCCTGGCCAAACGGCTCCAGACCGATATAGTATCGGCCGACTCCAGACAACTCTATCGCGAACTGACGATTGGCACCGCCAAACCCACTGAGGCCGAGATGGACGGCATACCTCATCATTTCATCAACTCACACTCCATTACAGATGCCGTAAACGCCGGACGTTACGAACGAGAGTGCCTTGCCCTGCTGGATGATCTGTTCCGCAAAAACGAAGTGGTTATTCTATCAGGTGGCACGGGCCTGTATATCAACGCCGTATGCTTCGGGCTGGATGATATGCCCCCCGCAAATTCTGCATTACGCGAACAATTACGCTTACGCTGGCAAACGGAAGGATTAGATACGCTCCGGGCCGAGTTATGGCAACTTGACCCCCAGTACGCGCGAACGGCCGATCTGCAAAATCCGGTCCGGGTTCTTCGGGCGCTGGAAGTTTGTCTGACGTCGGGGCAACCTTTTTCGTCCTTTCGTCGGCAGCAGACGGTAGAACGTCCTTTTCGGTCGGTGCTGGTTGCACTCGACCGGCCACGCGCTGAGCTATACGCCCGCATCGACTCCCGGATGGATGCGATGCTGGCGGGCGGTCTGGTTGAGGAAGTCCGGTCGCTTCTGCCCTACCGTCAGTTATCGGCTCTGCAAACGGTTGGCTACCAGGAGGTGTTTCCGTACCTCGATGGCGCTTACGGGTACGATGAAATGGTCCGTCTGCTTAAACGCAACTCGCGACGTTACGCCAAACGACAGCTTACCTGGTTTCACAATCAGGGGGACTATCACTGGTTCGGTCCGGAGGATGACGACGGGATTTTAGCCCTACTGATAAAAGCTCAGCCGTAACCCATCTTTTGCTGATAGGTTACGGCTGATCGGTCGCGTGGTTTTACTGAGCCCGGTAAGCCAGCATGCCGCCCGTGACGTTGCGGACATTATTGAACCCGTTTTCTTCGAGGTACTGCTGCGCCCGCGCGCTACGCGCACCCGACCGGCAGTGAACGATTACTTCCTCATCCTGCAGCCCATCGAGTTCGTCGATGCGGTACGGAAGGTCACCCAATGGAATGAGCGTTGCGCCGATGTTGTCGGCTTCGTATTCGTTCGGCTCCCGAACGTCGATTAGATTCAGTTTTTCGCCCTTGTCGAGCCGCTCTTTCAACTCCTGTACGGTAATATCCATAGCTGGTTTTGGTTTATGATCTGGATGCCTGACGGCCCCTAAGCCGGTTAATGTTGAATAATGATTTTCTGCACCACGGCCCGCTCCCGCTCGAAAAGCCGGAGCAGATACAACCCATCGGGCAGATAACTCAGGTCTAACGTTTGCTGACCGCGACTTGGTTCGAGCGTCTGCACTAAACGGCCACTCGGTGCAATCACTTCAAGGCGGCTAAGCCGGGGGTTCTCCCAGCGAATCAGACCGGTTGTTGGGTTCGGATACACCTGCAGCGAAGCCAACGCTTCGGGCTCGGGCGTAGCAGTAACGACTCCGCTAACCTGCCCACCCATAATGGGCCGCAGCATGAACGCGCCCTGAAGGTTCAAAGCCGGTGAGCTCTGGTTCTGGTCCCAGTTACTGCCGCCATTGTAAAAAATCTGCCGCCCAAACGGGCTGTTCTTGTCAAACCCTAAGCGTAACAGCGTCGTATCGCTGGCGCTGACCTGCTGATACCCTACGTAAAAAGTGTCGGTGACAGACACTCCTCTATCGAACAGGAACGTAACAAAGCCATTTCGGGTCGTCGGGTATTGAGTCGCGAAGGATTTCTGGTAAATGGCGTTGCCGGGGCGTCCTCTGGTGTTGCTGTATACAGTGATGACAAACGGCTGACCGCTCTGATTTGTCCGAAACGGCACAATGCTCGCCCGAACGCCTGCCACTACGTCGGGCTTGTTGAGCACAAACCGCACGGCAACCCGTTCACGCTGCCCAATCTGCAAACCAAACTCCCAGGTTCCGTCGTCGTAGGCATAATAATCATCCAGTACGGCCTGCGCCGATACGGTGTCGTTCTGCCGCAGGTTAACGCCGGGAATCGACGGGTTCTGATCGTCGGTTGTCAGCAGATCGAACTTATACCGTAAAACGGCTCTTGCGCCCGTACCGAATCCCGAAACAGGCGCTGGCTGAACACTTTTACGCTGCGAGCTAAGCGACTGGATCAGGACGGATGAATTTTGCGGAGAATCCTGAACTAGCCGGCCGGATACTTCATCCCGCACCGTAAACCGAAAGGTTGTAAAGTTGAAGTTATTGAACAGGTTGACGATCTCCGTCGTGACCGAATCGGCGGTTTCAGCCGCCGGATTCACCAGATACTGCGACAACGGCATGGCCGTATAGCGTTTGAGCAGCGGGCTGAGCGCCTGACGGACCGCTACGTCCTTCACGAACCGATCGTTCAGTCGCCGACCCTTATTTAGGTAAATGTAGTCGAGATTCCACGTATCAAACGGCCCCGATTCCCGACCGTAGGAGCGAAACCGGAACGCAAATCCGGCGTGAAAGTAATTGGTGTTTCGCAGCGGGATAAAGACCTGCGGAAAATTGTTATTGGGCGCACCGCCCTCCACGCGCCAGACCGTTTGCCACGCGCCGGTCCGATCCAGAAATTGCAGCGTCAACGAGTCGCCGGGGTCGGGTGCTTCGCCCAGACCGCGAATCTGCCAGTAAAAGCTCAGGTAGACCGAATCGGCAGCCGTCAGGCCCGCCAGGTTTATCGGGCGCGATGCAAGTGTGTCGGTATAACCCTGAGAAAATTGATTATTCTGGGTATACGGCAGGCCGTTCGCCCGGAGTCCGTCGAACGAAGCCACATTCACGGTCGGCTGGTTAACGGCCAGTGTGTTGTTGATATAAACGCCACTGCCCGGCTGCCAGCGGGAAGGATCGGGCTGATCGAGACCGAGCCGGCCCGACGCGGTCGAAAAATCGTCGAAGAAGGGCAGGTTTAACGGCGTTTGTGCCTCTGCTGCCGTACCGATTAGCCAGGCCAGCCCCAGCACAAAGCTGCCCAGAAACCGGCGGATATCCGCTCGCCGTGGCCAGATAAACAAAGTTGATGTCATTCGATTAGGGCTACCGGATATAGGTTTATTGATCCGGCTCAACCGGCCCAACTACCCACAGATCCATCGTTTCGCCAACGCGGATACGTTCGCCCGGCCGGGCTTCGGGTCGTTGCCGAACCACCGTTCCGACTTCTTTTTCGGGATCGTCGACGGAGATTACCGTACCCACTTTCAGGTTGACGCCCCGAATGGCCGGTTTGGCTTCGTCGAGCGGTAACCCTACAACGTTTGGAATTTCAAACATCGTATTCCCCAGCCCGTCGCCTACTTCCAGATCAATCCGCGAGCCTTTTGGAATGGGAGTGCCCGGCGCAATTTCCTTACCGTTATAGAGTTGGCGCAGGACCGAGTTCTTGGCAACGTCGGGTACGTACGTGCGTTCGCCTTCTTCCAGACCGAGCGACCGCAGCATCAGGGCCGCACTCCGGTCAATCATACTGACCAGGTTCGGCATCGATACCATAGGCGCCATGCGTTTGGTGATGGTGACGTAAATCTTACGCCCTTCCTTTACCTTCGAGTTGGCCCTCGGGTATTGCTGAATCACCGTCAGCGGCTGCGCCCCAGCCACGAAGGTGCAGTCGCTGACCTCGTACCGTAAATCGCGGTCGGACAGGATATTCCGCATTTCGTCGAGGCTCAGCTTGGAAACATCCGGTACGGTGATGGTCTGGCCGTGATTAGTCGTATAGGGTAGGTAAATAAAAAAGAATCCCAGAAACAAGGCAGCCACGAAGGCTACGATAATGCCAATCTGAATCAGCAGGTCAAAGAAGGATCGGGTGCTGATTTTAGCCATTCAGGTGGTACAGTGATTAGTGGGCAAAAGTAGCAGAATCTGAAAGCGCTTACCGATACCCCGCCAGCATTTTTTTAATGTACTTGCCGACGATATCAAATTCAAGATTAACGACATCGCCGGGCTTCAGGTCCCGAAAACTCGTATGCTCGTAAGTGTACGGAATAATGGTCACCCGGAAGCTATCGTCGCGCGAGTTAAAAACGGTTAAACTGACGCCGTTGATACAAATAGATCCTTTTTCGACCGTTACGTTACCCGCCGAATCGGAATTACCGTCTGCCGGATCATACTGAAAATCAAAGAGCCAGCTCCCGTTCATATCCTGCACCTGCGTACAGATGCCGGTCTGGTCAACGTGTCCCTGCACAATATGTCCATCAAACCGGCCATTGGCGGGCATGCAGCGTTCGAGGTTAACGCGGTCGCCGACCTGAACCCGGCCCAGATTCGTTTTTTTGAGCGTTTCGTCGACCGCCGTAACCGTGTAACTGCCATCGGCTACGCTCGTTACGGTCAGGCAGACGCCGTTATGGCTAACGCTCTGGTCAATCTTAAGCTCGGCCGCCAGCGACGACTCAATGCGGAACGTAAGATTGGTACCCTCAGACTCAATCCCGGCAACAAGGCCGGTGGTTTCAACAATGCCAGTGAACATACAAGGTAATCAGTAAGATCGGTAAAGGTACAGAAACGAACCGATCCTTCCGGTTGGGCTTATGCCTGTCCTTTTCCGCGTATTGAACAGCGAATAACCGAATGGGGTTCGAATCAACGGGTTCTCATGTTGCTCAGCACGGCGCAAACTGATTGACGGCATCGCAAATATACCTTACTTCTTCATCGGTCAGGGCCGGGTTAAGGGGCAGGCTGAGCACTTCCCGATGCAGTTGTTCCGAAACAGGCAGCGATTGGTGTTTATAAGCTGCGTAAGCCTCCTGCCGATGCGGTGGAATCGGGTAATGAATCTCTGTTCCTATCCCTCGCCCGGACAGAAACGCCCGCAGTTCATCGCGTCGGGAATGCCGAATTACAAACAGATGCCAGACATCCAGGTCAATCCGATCGGCCGGGGGCAGCGTCACGGCCGGGTTCGTAATACCTGTTAGGTACAGCCGGACCAGCGTCCGGCGCCGGGCATTCTCAGTGGCCAGGAATGGAAGTTTGGCCGACAGGACAGCGGCCTGTAGCTCATCTAAGCGGCTGTTATGGCCCGGATACTCGTTCACGTACTTCTGAATAGAACCGTAATTACGTAACGCCCGCAACCGGTCGGCCAGTTGGTCGTCGTTGGTCGTAACGGCTCCGGCATCGCCCAGGGCACCAAGGTTTTTGCTGGGGTAAAAGCTCCAGCCAGACGCGTCGCCGAGGCTACCAGCCAGACGCGTCACCGACGTAGCGGAATGATACAGGGCACCATGCGCCTGCGCGGCATCTTCGAGAATGTTCAGTCCGTGCTGCTGCGCCAGGGTATTGATTGGGTCCATCTCGCAACAGCGACCATATAAATGCACTGCCAGAATCGCTTTCGTTCGGGACGTAATGGCGGCTTCGATACGGGCCGGATCGAGCAGGTATGTGTGCGGGTCCGGCTCTACCCAGACGGGCGTCAGCCCGGCCAGCGTAACGCTCAGCGCCGAAGCGATGTAGGTATTCGCCGGTACGATAACTTCGCTGCCGGGCGGAAAATTCCATGCTTTTAGCACCAGCGTCAGGGCATCGAGGCCATTGCCAACGCCAATGCACTGGCGGACACCGCAAAGGCGGGCAAATTGTTCTTCAAAAGCGCTTACCTCCCGACCAAGCACATACCAGCCCGATTCCATGACCCGATTCATAGCCAGCCGGATACGTTCCTCATGCGGCTGGTTTACGCGGCTCAACTCAAGAAATGGAATCATTCCAGGTGGGCCAGCGCCGGTTCATAGACGTATTGGCTATTGGAATACGGCTCATAAATATACTCCGCCCGGTCGTATGCCTCATTCGACACCACGAGCAGGATAGCATCCGCCGAGAATCTGTCAGTGATGTGCCAGTCTTCCGGCTCCAGAACCAGACATTGCTGCGGATCAGACAAAATATACGTTATTTCTTCCCGGCCATTATGGCTATACACCCGGCAATGGCCGCTCAGGCAAACCAGCGCATTCCAGGCCCGCTGGTGTCGGTGCCCCGCCCGGGGCGATGAACCAGCTCCGTGAATATAAAATACGCGTTGAATCGTGCCAGGCATTAGGTTTTCCAATACCGTCAGAGTACCACGATCTGAGGCATAGGTCTTCAATTCGTGCAAATAAGCCATTCAGTCAGAGCTACGTATGAACATAAGCGAAACAATACCAAATATAGGAAAACTTAAAAGCGCAGCACCCGTAAACAAAGAGAGTTGGACTGATTGTTGTCAATCCTCTACTTTTGCTGATCGTCTTTTTATCGTTATGGTTAAGAATAAATTCTTCCTCGCCGGTCTGGTTCTGCTCGCGCTCGTCATTCTGTATTATGCTTTTTTTGACAGCAGTAACGGGACCTCGGCGGGTGGTCTTGATGCGTCTGTCGATCCAGCCGCCTATCGCCAGCAGGTCGAGCAGGAGCGGCAGAAGAAAGACGAATCGTTCCGGACCGGAGACACGTCACCCCTGCCCGATAGGAGCAATTTCAAAGGGCTCGCCTATTTTGCACCTGACCCATCCTACCGCGTCGTAGCCCGGCTGGAGCCATTCGCCGACAAGACGCAGAAGCTCGTGGTTCGCATGAGCGACGGCAGCGAGGAAGTGTATGATAAATTTGCCCACGCCGTGTTCAGTCTCAACGACGAAGCCTGCCGGCTCCTGATCGTAAAACTTGAGGATAATTACTCGATTCTGTTCCGCGATGCCACTTCGGGGAAGGAAACCTATGGCGGAGGCCGCTACCTCGATATTGATCCGGCAAACATGGCCGACAATCGCGTACTGCTGGATTTTAATGCCGCCTACAACCCCTACTGTGCATATAATCCGACGTATAGCTGCCCGCTTCCCCCCGCCGAAAACACACTCCCGGTGGCGGTGCGGGCGGGTGAACGCTACGTAGCGCACGAGTAATAGCTCGATGCTTTTTCTCTCAATTGCCTACTGCCTACTGCGCATAGCCTGCTATCTTTGCCTTCTTTTACCTGCATTGCCGCCGTATGGAAGTTTCCTATAAATGGTTACAAGAGTTCATTGAGTTACCCGAATCGCCCGAAGAAGTTGGCAAACTGCTGACCGGCACGGGTTTGGAAGTAGAAGGAATTGAAAAGATCGACGCTGTTCCGGGCGGGCTGGAAGGCGTTGTCATTGGCGAGGTGCTGACCTGCACCAAACACCCCGACGCCGACAAACTAAGCCTGACGACGGTGGATGTAGGGGCCGAACAGCCGCTGCCTATTGTCTGTGGCGCACCCAACGTAGCGGCTGGCCAGAAAGTCATTGTCGCGCTCGTGGGGGCTACGCTGCATCCTGCGTCCAGCACCGGTACCCCCGCCGAGCCGTTCCAGATCAAAAAAGCCAAAATTCGCGGGGCGGCATCTGAAGGGATGATCTGCGCCGAAGATGAGATCGGCTTAGGTACGTCGCATGCCGGGATTATGGTTCTGGATACCGACCTGCCCAACGGCACCCCTGCCGCCCGCTATTTCAATCTCGAAGCCGACTATCAGATCGCTATTGGGCTAACCCCCAACCGAATCGACGCAGCTTCTCATTTTGGTACGGCCCGCGATCTAAAAGCCGTTCTGAACCGTCCGCTGCGGATGCCTTCGATCGAGGCATTCACCGTAAACGATACCAGCCTGACGCTGGACGTTCGGGTGGAAGACAGAGCCGCCTGCCCCCGCTACAGTGGCCTGACGATTAGCGGCCTAACCGTTGGCGAATCGCCCGACTGGCTTAAACAACGGCTGCTGGCCATTGGTCTCAACCCGATCAACAACATCGTGGACGTAACGAACTACGTCTGCCATGACCTCGGTCAGCCGCTGCACGCCTTCGACGCCGACAAGATTACGGGCGGACAGGTGATTGTGAAAACCGTTGCCGAGGGTACGCCCTTTGTAACGCTCGACGGGATAGAGCGCAAACTGACGGCCACCGACCTGATGATCTGCGATGCCGGGAAGCCCATGTGCATTGCGGGCGTGTTCGGCGGACAGAATTCGGGCGTAACGAGCCAGACAACCCGCATCTTCCTGGAATCGGCCTATTTTTCGCCTACATCGGTTCGCCGGACGGCGCAGCACCACGGCCTCAAAACGGACGCTTCGTTCCGGTTCGAGCGCGGAACGGACCCGAACATGCCTGTCTACGCGCTCAAACGGGCCGCCTTGCTGATTCAGGCGATTGCTGGCGGAACGGTTACCTCCGACGTAACCGATCTGTACCCCAGCCCGATTGAACCCTTCCGGGTCCTGGTGCGCTATCGGAACATTGACCGGCTGATTGGTATTCAGATTGATCGCACCGAGATTCACCGGATTCTCAATGCACTCGATATTCAGGCCGATGAGCAGTCGCCGGATAGCTTCGTGGCGGTGGTGCCGCCCTACCGCGTCGACGTAACGCGCGAAGCCGACGTAATTGAAGAAATTCTGCGGATATACGGGCTGGATAGCATCCCACTCTCGACGAACCTGTCGGCCGAATCTCTGTCGGAGTTCCCGAAAACCGACCCGGATCAGTGGCAGAGCCGCGTCGGCCAACTAATGGCGGCCAATGGTTTCTACGAAATCCTGACGCTATCGCTCACCCGACCGGCCTACAATGACGCCATCCGTCCGACCCTGTCGGGGGCCGACGTAACGCTGCTCAATCCGCTCAGCGACGAATTGTCCGTAATGCGCCAGACGCTCTTGTTCTCGGCCCTGGAAACCCTGCTGTATAACATCAACCGTCGGCAGAAAGACCTGAAAACGTTTGAGTTCGGTAAGGTGTATCGGAAAGATCAGCAGGAAGACGGCACAACCAGATACGTTGAGCAGATGCGCCTGAGTCTGGCAATGGTTGGCAACCAACAGGCCGAAAGCTGGCTGCAGAAAAGTCAGCCCGTCGCCTTTCATGATCTGGCTACGGCCGTGCAGCGCGTGCTGAATTTGTTCCGGGTCAAAACGGTTGAAACGCAGCCCGCTGATTCAACCCTGTTTCAGTACGGTCTGACGTACATCGTCAATAAGAAACCGCTGGTCAGCCTGGGGCTGGTGCATCCAAACCTGACCAGACTGGTCGACCTGAAGCAGCCGGTCTTCTACGCTGACTTCGATTGGGCATTCCTGTTGAAGCAGACCAGCGCCAAAACCCGCTACGAGGAAGTGCCGCGTTTCCCGGAAGTTCGGCGCGACCTGTCGCTCGTTCTTGATAAGGCCGTTACGTTTGAGCAGATCAACCGGCTGGCTCACCAGACCGAGCGAAAACTATTACGTTCAGTAAATATTTTCGATGTTTACGAAGGAGAGAATCTTGGCGGAGGTAAAAAGGCGTATTCAGTAAGTTTTACACTGCAGGACCCAGGCCAGACGCTGACCGACGCGACCATTGAAAAAACCATGCAGCGGCTGATGAGCGTCTTCGAGCGGGACTTGGGAGCCGTTATCCGAAAGTAATTGTTAGTTCATCCTTGACCGTTCAATAAGCTGGCAAATCAGTCGGCAGATTGACTCAGCCAGTGAGTTTACCCGTGTACAACGAGCATCGATTTAACGACTTCATGGAGCAGCTCGAACGCAAGGTCGGGGTGCTGAAGGTTATTTGTGATGATGCAAAGCGACGGATAAAAGATCTGGAAAAGACAAACTCTGAACTGAATAAGAAGCTAAAGGAACAACAGGACCAGATAAAGCAGTTACAGAGAAAACAGGAGGAATCAGAAAAAAATACAACAAAGTCGAAAGATTTTGGTAAACTTGTAAAAGACAATCTGTCTGGTACAGATACGAATGCTGAATTAAAACAACAACTCGACGAGTATATCCGGGACCTGGAACGGTGTATTGCTCACTTGAGTAGTTTGTCATAAACCCAAATTGGCTCCGGGGCTCTGGCCCTATCTGAGTCGACCGCAGCGATGGAAGAACTGTCAATTCGCGTCAAGATTGCCGATCGGTTTTACCCCATGACGGTAGAGTCGGAGTCAGAGGCCATTGTGCGCGAAGCCGCCAAGCTGATTCAGGATCAACTGAAGCAATACCGCGAAATGGGCGTTACGGATACGCAAAACGCTCTGGCAATGATTGCCTTCGACTGTCTGGTTAATCACCTCAGAGGAGAACGGAAAATGCAACGATTACAACAAATGGTGTTTGACAAAATAACTCAATTAGATCAGGTCGTTACGTCGGCCATTACAACGTAGAAAATGGTGGTTCTCCACCCCCTATTAGTCTGAGTTGACGTTCAGTGAGCTCGTATCGCGGCAGGTTGATAATTCATTTGTTCAACCCTAACGATATAGTCCAATGGACATTCCAGTTTGGTTATTGATTCTTGCTACCCTTGCTGGGGGTGGCATAGGCATATTAATTGGCCGCCAGATGATGGCGGGCGTTCGTGCGAAGCACGAACAGGAAGCAGAGGAAAAAGCAACCGCCATTCTTAAAAATGCGGAGCTGCAGGCCGAGACCATCAAGAAAGATCGGATGCTGGAGGCCAAAGAGAAGTACCTGAAACTAAAGTCTGAATTTGAAGAAACGACGAATCAGAAGCGAAATCTACTCCTCCAGAACGAAACAAAACTCAAGCAGCGCGAGCAGCAACTCAACCAGCAGGCCGAACAGCAGCGTACCCGCGAGAGCGAACTGAATCAGCAGCGTAACGAAATTGCGCAGCAGAAAAACAGCCTTTCGCAGCAGATTGAAGCGCTCAACAAACGGCGCGAAGAAGTAGACCGGCGTCAGCAGGAAGCCGATCGGATGCTGGCTGACCAGGTTTCTCAACTCGAAAAAATTGCGGGTCTGTCGGCCGATCAGGCACGTGAACAGCTTGTTGAAAACCTGAAAGCCGAAGCCGAAACACGGGCATCCTCCTACATCAAGAACATCGTTGAAGAAGCCAAGCTGACGGCTACCAAGGAAGCCAAGAAAGTCGTTATTGAGACCATTCAGCGTACGGCAACTGAACACGCCATCGAAAACTGCGTGTCGGTCTTCAACATCGAATCCGACGACGTAAAGGGGAAAGTAATTGGTCGGGAAGGTCGTAATATCCGGGCGCTGGAAGCCGCTACGGGTGTTGAAATCATCGTGGACGATACACCTGAAGCCATCATCATTTCGGGCTTTGATCCCGTTCGGCGCGAGATTGCCCGGCTGTCGCTGCACCGGCTTGTGCAGGACGGTCGTATTCACCCGGCCCGCATTGAAGAAATTGTGGCCAAGACCCGCAAGAACATCGAAGACGAAATCGTCGAAATTGGCGAGCGGACAGTTATCGACCTCGGCATTCACGGCCTTCATCCCGAGCTGATTAAGATGATCGGGCGGATGCGCTTCCGGTCGAGCTACGGGCAGAACCTGCTCCAGCACTCCCGCGAGGTAGCTAAACTCTGTGCGACGATGGCTGCTGAACTGGGCCTGAACGCCAAGCTGGCCAAACGCGCCGGATTGCTTCACGACATTGGTAAGGTCTGGCCCGAAGAAGCTGAACTGCCCCACGCGATTCTGGGCATGGAACTGGCCAAGAAATACAAAGAAAATCCGGAGGTCATCAACGCGATCGGTGCGCACCATGATGAAATCGAGATGACGAGCATGATTTCGCCCATCGTACAGGTTTGCGACGCCGTGTCGGGTTCGCGGCCGGGCGCACGTCGCGAAATGATGGAATCGTATATCCGGCGACTGAAAGAACTCGAAGAACTGGCCGGTAATTTCCCCGGCGTAACCAAGTGCTACGCCATCCAGGCGGGTCGTGAGTTGCGGATCATGGTCGATGCTGACCATGTTTCCGACGAGCGGGCGGGTGTTCTGTCGTACGAAATTTCGCAGAAAATCGAAAAAGAAATGCAGTACCCCGGCCAGATCAAAGTGACGGTCATTCGGGAGATGCGGGCCGTAGCCTACGCCAAGTAAGTCGCGAGTCGCAATCTGCAGTCTATACAGAAAGGGGGCATTACGTCCCCTTTTTCTATGTATCAACAAAGCAGCCGAAAAGCCGGTTATTCAGATAATCATAACCCTCACGAATGGATTTTTTAACCACCGTATTACTGCTTCTTGTCGGCGCTGGCGGGGGTATCGGTTTGGCCAGCTTTCTTCAGAAACGCTCAGGCATTACGAACGTACAGCGTGATTCGGTACTCCTGCTGGAACGTATCGAAAAGGTGTTCAAGGTTGTGATGGCCGAGGGCTACTTCTCGGAAATCTACAATTATCAGGATCAGAAAAAGATTCTTTATCTGTTGAACGACCCCAAAAAAGCCATGGTCATTGCCAAATCGAAAGTGCTGGTGGGGTTCGATTTCGCCAAAGTACGGTTTCGGGTGCCGGTTACTGGTGAGCGTAAACTTGTAATTGAATCGTTTCCGGAGCCGGAGGTGCTGTCCATCGATACAGACTACCGGTTTTATGACATTCAGGCTGGTATTCTGAATCACTTCAGCGGTGCCGATTACACCCAGATTCTGGAGGAAGCCAAGCAGGCCATGAACGAGCGGGCCATGCAGAGCGATCTGCCCAAAATTGCCAACAATCAGATTCAGTATATGATGTATCAGTTGGCCAGCTCGATGGACTGGCAGCTTCAGCTCCCCGAAGCCGAACAGCGTAAGCTGGAAGCTATTAAAGCGCAGGCCGAAGAACTGACCAGCAAGTCTGCAACGCGACCGGCTGAGGAATAACTTTTGAGCGGTTCGGACGTTTATTTTTTGGTATCAGCCCCCTGGTTCTGACACGCAAAAACTCCTTCATAAACGTCTGGTTCGCATGCGCTTTGTCTACGTAATCCTTCTCCTGTGTCCCTATTTCACCCTGGCGCAGTCCGACGACGGCGGACAGTTCTGTCAGCAGGGCAAAATACGCTTCTTCGAGCGACTGGCGACCAATCCTAAAGCGCGGCTGGCCTACCCCGGCGACGCCACTATTGACGTTACGTATTACGGACTCGATCTTTACCTGACGCACACGCCCAGTTACCTGCGCGGGGTAGCAACCATTGCCCTTAAAAGCACAGCAGAGAACCTCAGCAGTTTCTTCCTGGACTTGAACTCAACCACTGCCACTACAGGCGAGGGGCTTCGGGTAGACTCGGTAAAAGTCGGCGCGCAGAGACTAACGTTTCAGCACGCGCAGAACCGGTTAGCCATTACGCTCCCCCAAACCCTGACCAATGGCCAGGCGTTGACGCTAACGGTTTTCTACCAGGGCGTTCCCAACAGCCGCGACCTGGGCAGCTTCAGATTCAGCAGGCATGAGTTCACAACCGACCCGTCGATCTGGAGTCTGAGCGAACCCTATGGCGCACCTGACTGGTTCCCGTGCAAGGATACACCCGCTGATAAAGCCGATTCCTCGGCCGTGCGCATTACGGCGCCGGCGCAGTTTGTATCGGTGTCGAACGGAACGCTCGAGAGTAGAACGGATAACCCCGACGGCACTCGCACCTACCAGTGGCGAAATCATTATCCCATTGCGCAGTACCTCATCTCGGTAGCTCTCTCAAATTACGAGCGGTACGACACGCCCTTTACGTATGCCGGTCAGACAATGCCGGTTACGCATTACCTCTATCCGGAAACCTTACCCCAGGTCAAAGCCAATCTGGATCTGACGCCCGGCATGCTGCAACTGTTCAGCGACCGGTTTGGCCCCTATCCGTTCCTGCGCGAGAAGTATGGTCATGCGCAGTTTGGCCAGGGCAATGGCGGTATGGAGCACCAGACCATCAGTTCCATGGAAGCCAATGCCTTCACTCCGGCTGTAATCGCGCATGAATTGGCGCATCAGTGGTTCGGGGATAAAATCACCTGCCGCGACTGGCAGAATATCTGGCTAAATGAAGGCTTCGCATCGTATGCCGAAGCGGTGTATGTGGAGTCGGTTCGCTCGGTTGCGGGCTACCAGACAACCATGAACAATTTCATGGCCCGCGCCCGCAATGCCCAGGGCAGCATCTATGTGCAGGATATTACCAATTTTGGAGACATATTTAATAGTAACCGTAGCTACGCCAAAGGAGCTACCGTGCTGCATATGCTACGGGGCGTTGTGGGTGACAGTTTGTTTTTCCGCATACTACGCACCTATACCGCTACGCCGGGCTTAGCCTACGGAACAGCCGTGACGGAGGATTTTCAGAATATTGCTCAGCAGGTATCCGGGCAGAATCTGGGGTATTTCTTCAGACAATGGATTTACGGCGAGGGGTATCCCGTTTACCGCGCCACGATCCAGCCCGGAATGTCGGCCAGTACTATTACCGTACAGCTTACCCAACGTAACAGTGCAGGCAGCACTAACCCAACGTTGTTTACCATGCCGGTACAGCTTCAGATTCAGTCGACGGCTGGCGACACAACCGTAACGGTTCTGAACGACCGGCCCGAGCAGACGTTTTTACTTCCCGCCCGTGGGCCAGTGACGGGCGTAATCATTGACCCCAGCAACCGAATCCTGAAAACCGTCGAAGCGGCCAACATCGTTACGGCGGTTGATGAACAAGAGCCGACAAATCTGCGGATTTACCCAAATCCAGCCACCGAAAATCTGCGGGTCGATTTTAGCCTTGATCAGACAGGCCCCGTTACGCTTACGCTTACAAATCTGCTGGGTCAACCGGTTCGAAACCTGACCGAACCCTTGCTCAGAGCGGGACAGTATACGCGAACGTTGAACCTCCAGGGCGTATCGGCAGGGCAGTATATTCTGGCCGTTGAAACTCCCGCCGGGCGACAAAATCGGGTAGTTTTGGTTCCCTGATGCTTTTTATGAATATGAAAAAACAGTTATTCTATTGGCTGACAGTGTTTAGCCTAACAACATCCGTTGTTTCATTCGGCCAGAGCAGCCTGGGTATCATGCGCCATAATCACCTGGGTATTCACGTAAAAGACATCCCAACCAGCGCAGCATTTTACCGCGATGTACTTGGACTGAAACCCATTCCAGTGCCTGAAAACCTGAAGCTTACCCGCGCCTGGTTCGACATTGGCGATGGACAGCAGATTCACCTGTTAGATGGACGTACCGAACAGATTACCCACGATCGGAACGGCACGCACTATGCGCTGTTTGTTGAAGACATCAATAAATCTGAAGCGTTTCTAAAAGCTAAAAATCTGCCCTACCACCGGCAGGTGCGTTTCGACGGCGTTGTGCAACTCTACTTCTCCGACCCGGATGGCTATCTGTTTGAACTGAACGAGGGAAAAAAGTCAACCAGAGGGTTCTGACAAATCAGCAGAGGGCGATACAAAATCTTTCTCTGCTGATTTAATCTTCAATAGTTCGTGGCCGGTTCGCTGTTGCCGGCGCTGCGTTAACGTATGCACTCCGGCTCAGCAATAACTCTGTCGCTGAGTTATCAATTAATCAACTCATTATCAAGTATTAGTTGTAAACGTTATAACCCTGCAAGGCCAGGGTTTATTTATTAAAAGGTAGGCATTTCGGTAAAGTTTTACGATTTTATTTATACGAAACAGCCAATCCATCTGTTGTATAATTACGTATCTATCCTAATAACCCATCGTAACCTTCCTTCATGAATCAGGCTGTATCTCCCGTTGAAGCCGGCAACGATCTGATGCCGGAACTATCCCTTCCTGATTTAACCGCCGACGAACAGACTGCACTCTGGCATCAGGTTCTGGCACATTCCATTAATGGATTAGTCGGCTTAACTGCCGTCCGGCAGGGAAATCACCCTAAAGGGGTAATCATTAACTTCCGCTACCGGTTTCTGAATCAGATCGCCCTGAACGATACGTTTCGGGCCCATAGGAACAGCAGGCAGCCCATTGTTGGCCGCTTATTAACCGATTTTTACCCCACTATCCGGGAAACAACTCTCTGGCAAATTTATGTCAACGTGATTGAAACGGGCCAGGCGCAGCGGCTTGAGCAAACCTATACCGCCGATGAACGCGACATCAGCGTCGTTCAGTCAGCGGCTCCGTTCGGGCGCGATGGCTTATTATTGACTTACTCCGAAACAAGCGCCCTACAGCATACCACCCGTCGGCTTGCCCGCCAGACCACGCTGTTAAATAGCGTACTCAATTCATCGCCCAATGCCATTGTGGTATTTGAAGCTGTCCGCAACGCCCACAAAGACATTTCGGATTTTCAGATTACGCTGACTAACAAACAGTTTGATTTACTCACGGGTCAGGCCAGCGGGCAACTCAACGGTCTGCTGTTAACAAGAATCTATCCGCTCGACGACCGGAAAATGGGGCGTTTGGAGCAAATGCTGGGGACAGGCGAACCAATTCATTTCGAAGAATTTTTTTCGGCGATTGGCCGGTGGCTCGACATCACCTTAACTCACCTGAATGATGGCTTCGTTGCCACGATACAGGACATTACAGCCGATAAACAGGTACGTCAGCAACTGGAGGCAACGGTGCATGCACTCCACCGATCGAATCAGAATCTGGAGCAGTTTGCCTACGTAGCCAGCCATGATCTGCAGGAACCGCTACGCAAAATTGTTTCGTTCGGCGACGTTCTGAACAATCATTTTACCAGCGAAATGAGCGAGTCGGCGTCAGACCTGATTCGCCGAATGCAGATATCGGCGGGCCGTATGCGATCGCTGGTTCAGGATTTATTGACCTATGCCCGGCTGGCTGGCGATACGGAATCATATGGACTGGTCGATCTAAATCAGTTGGTTGCGACCGTAATCGACGATCTGGAAATGACCGTTTACGAGCGGAAAGCCAAACTTACGGCCAGTCCGCTACCCGCTGTATGGGGCGATGCAGCTCTGTTGCGGCAACTGTTTCAGAATCTGTTGAGCAACGCGCTTAAATTTCAGCAGAAAGATTCGACTGGCGCACCAATTCCACCCCGGATTGTAATCAGTGGCCGGGTGGCTGCGGCAACCGAACTCCCTGACGAACTGGCCCTGGCTGATGCATCGCAGGCGGGCCGGCGGTTTGCCCTGCTGACTGTTTCTGACAATGGTATTGGCTTCAATGAGCAGTATCTGGACAGAATCTTCACGATATTTCAGCGGCTACACGGCCGCATGCAGTACGCCGGAACCGGTATGGGGCTGGCCATTTGCAAAAAAGTCGTTGAGATACATAATGGTCACATCACAGCCAGCAGCCAGGAAGGCAAGGGCGCTACGTTCAGCGTCTATCTACCTATGATGTAGCCATTTGCTCAAATACTGAATACGTGATTAACATTTCATAGGAATTTGAGTTTTTTAGGTAAAGCCCCGCAGTTTGGCCAGTTCGGCTTCGACTGTTTTATCTAACTCCCCCTCTTAATTCGTATGAAAGTAACAGACTCTACGCCTGTTTCTGCTGATGTCGTCAATACACCTTCCCGGTCAACGACTTCGGCGGGTGCAATGCCTGCCTCTACCCTGTCCGGGGCCGGCGAAGTTCAGGACTTAATTTGCTTTTCGCACCTGCGCTGGAACTTTGTTTACCAGCGCCCACAGCATCTGCTGAGTCGGGCCACAAAAAATTTCCGGGTCTGGTTTATAGAAGAACCTATTTGGGATAATGATTTTCGGCTCAACGTCTGCCAGCAGACCGACCGGCTGACCGTTCTGGTGCCACACCTTCCCCACGGTACCAGTCCCGAAGAAGCCGTGCGGCTGCAGCGTCAACTGGTGGATGAGTTCATAAGCCAACGGCGCATGACCGATTACGTTGCCTGGTATTATACGCCGATGGCTCTTCTGTTTTCGGATCATTTGAAACCCCGCCTAACTGTCTATGACTGCATGGATGAACTTTCGGCGTTCTGGGGAGCACCGCCCCAACTGCTTGAACAGGAACGTAAGCTTATTGAACGCGCCGGGGTTGTTTTTACAGGGGGTTACAGTCTTTATGAAGCCAAGCAGAACCGGCATCCTCACGTCTTTGCTTTTCCGAGCAGTATTGACTTCGCGCATTTCTCGGTTTCCCGCCGGCCGCAACCTGATCCGATCGATCAGCGTTCGCTGCCCACGCCCCGGATCGGCTTCAGTGGCGTAATTGATGAACGGTTTGATTATGAACTACTGGGCAAACTGGCCCAACGCCGGCCCGAATGGCAGTTCATCCTCCTCGGCCCAATCGTTAAAATCAACCCTGCGTTGCTGCCCAAGGCGCCCAATGTGCATTACCTGGGGATGAAAGCGTATAAAGAGCTGCCTACTTATTTCAGCAACTGGAACGTAGGCATGCTGCCATTCGCCCTGAATGACTCAACCCGATTTATTAGTCCAACCAAAACGCCCGAGTATCTGGCGGCTGGCTTACCGGTTGTCTCAACGCCCATTCGCGATGTGGTTCGTACCTACGGCAGTGAAGATTTTGTACAGATTGCCGATACAGCCGAAGCATTTGAAAAGGCTATTGAACTGGCCTTAGCCAGAAAACACCCCAGCGACTGGAACAGCATTGACGGGTTTTTAATCAAAAATTCCTGGGATCATACCTGGGGCGAGATGAACCGCCTGATGGTGGCTCAGATGAGTTTACCCGTTGAGCAGTAAGAAAACAACAACCAGGGCCAGGACCGCGCAGAAGGTGAATCAAGCGTGGTTCTGACTCTGGTTGCTTATTCTCCTTTCGGAACAACCATCACTACATCTTCTTTCTCGACAATAACCTGCCCCTCAGCCAGCCCTTTAGGTTTTCGAATAAACTTTTTGGGAGTTACGGTGACCGGACAAAGACTATCGGTCCGGCGTTTGGAGTACCAGGCCGCCAGCTCAGCCGCTCGTTCAATCACATTTTTGGGGAAGGTTTGACCAGCCTTATATTTGATGATGACATGCGAACCGGCTACATCGCGGGCGTGCAGCCATAAGTCTTCTTTGTGAGCGTATTTCTGAGTCAGCAGATCATTATTCTTCGCATTCCGGCCAATCAGAATACGAAAATTGTCAATAACGACTTCTTTGAACAAGGGAGTTCCTTCGCCGGGGGCCGTTCCCTCATTTGATTCAGTCAACAGATTATGCTGCTTACTGTATCGACGTAAATCCTTTAGAGTCTGGATAGCTTCCAGGTCTTTTGTTTGCTGTTGAAAGCGCAGTAGGTCGGCCTCACGGGCGGCCACCTGATTAGTCAGGTATTCTTCCTCAATCTTCTCATTTTTTGCTTTGCGGTAAAAGTTTTCAGCGTTTTTCTGCGGACTTAGGTCGGGCTTTAGCTTTACCGTAATCGGCTCATTGCGGTAAAAATCGAACAGGGTCAACCGTTCCGGCGATCGGGCACCCGGCACGGGTTCAATAGCGTGCAGATTCGCCATCAGGATATGGCCTATTTCTTCGTGGGAGGCACCTTCTTCGCGACTAATCAGCCGTTGCAGAGTGGCTTCAATCTGAGCCTCGGCCCGCTTCCGGCGCTTATCAAGCAGACGCAGCAGCCCGGCTTTCTCCTGCTCAAATGTAGTTAGCCCGTTATAAGCAATATAAGAGCGGTTGGCAGCCTCAATGGGCTCATCGAATTCCCGCTGAATTTCTCCTACGGGCAATAAGCTCAATGCTGGCTTATGATGCTGCCGGGTCAGGTAGAAACGGGGGTGCTCAAGCCGCTGAAGGAGTTCCTGAATCAGCGCCCACTTATCTGGCCCGGACGCAAGTCCTCCCCGCTTTTGTTCTTCGTGGGCGAACCACTCATTTGCCAGCTTACCAAACGTAGGGAAAAGCTTTCGATGGTCATACCCCGCCCGCTCGAAAGCCGCATATGACTGATCAATTGGGCGGTCGAGCGCATCAAGCCTCAGCTGCTCATCTGCAACGAGTTTATGATTGAATAATTCCGTAACCGTATTCCCCTGAAATGCTACCAGATTAGGCCGATTTCCAAAGAACTTAAACACCAGCGTAAAGTCATTTTCCAGTTCGATAGCTAAACACCGTTCGTTCAGAAAGGATCGTATACCAAGGACTCTCGGCGGCTCACCTGAGATACCAATTACTGACTCAAAAAGGTTAACACTGTTAAGGCGGGCGCGTTGTACTTTTTCGGGAAACAGTAGACCGGAAAAGTCGGGTTTAAGTGTGGCTTTTATATAAAATGGTTTATAATAGTTCAGCTTTCCTCTGGCTTGGGCAAACACCAGGACCAGCTCGTCACGATCCTGACTGTAACACTCCATATAACGAAGATCTTGCCCAAAATTCCCCTGTAAATATGTTTTCAGAGCGGGAGCGAGCTGCCGAAGAAAGTAGTAATTGGTATGCATAATGGCACAAAGGTAGGCCGGTATAACAAAGTGTGAGTCATAAGTATTTATGACTATTTAGGTAATAAAATTTTACGCAAAATATAAGTAGTTATAGATAACATAGAAATAATATTAGCACAAGTGTCTATTTGTCAGCTACTTACACAAAAGCATGTTATAATTTTTCTAATAATATATAAACTTATTTCAATATATCATTGATTTAAATATTCAGATTTCCTTTTGAAATATCATTTAATCCACATAATATTGAAACGTTTATCTATTTTAAACCAACCTATTTTTCATGAAAGCAATGTTCTACAGGTTTCTGCAGACTACTTTGCTGGGAGCAGTATTACTGCTATGGAGCCTGAACGCTTCTGCCCAAGACCGTCGAGTGGCGGGTAAAGTTACCGGTGTTGACGGACCTATACCAGGCGCGAACGTCGTGTTGAAAGGCACCCAGACAGGTACGTCAACGGATGCAGAAGGTAACTATTCGATTAGTGTTCGGGGAGCCAACCCAGTATTGGTTATCTCGTCCATTGGTGCCAAAACACAGGAAGTAACAGTTGGCAACCGTTCTACTGTGAATGTAACGCTCGAAGACGATGCAACGGCTCTGAGCGAAGTAATCGTAACAGGTTACACCACCGAAACAAAGCGTGATAACACAGGTGCTGTTTCGACGGTGAAAGCCAAGGATTTAGCGGCTATCCCTTCGGGTAACGTTGAACAGCAATTGCAGGGCCGGGTATCCGGCTTAACCGTAATCACCAACGGTCAGCCAGGTACCACCAGTATCGTTCGGGTTCGGGGTTTTGGCGCTTTTGGCGGTAACGAACCTTTGTACGTCGTTGACGGCGTACCCACCGGCGGCATCAACTTCGTAGCTCCTGATGACGTAGAGTCAACGACCGTTCTGAAAGACGCGGCTGCTGCTTCTATTTACGGTGCACGGGCTGCTAACGGCGTTATTGTTATCACGACCAAGAAAGGTCAGCGGAAAGCGCAGAAACTGAGCATCAGCTACGATGGTCTCTACGGCGTAACCGATCCCGGTAAAGGACAGCCTATTCTGAATCCACAGGAGCAGGCTGACTGGACATGGCAGGCTATCCGGAACACTGCAGCAGCTAATGGCGTACAGCCCGATTTCAGCAACGTTGCTAATAACCAGTATGGATCGGGACAGACGCCTGTTCTGCCCGATTATATCAACGTAGGTGGCGTAGGCGGTATCATTGGTAATGTTGACCTGGCGGCAGCCAAAGCTAAATACAACACGAACATCAATGCGGGTCCTATATACCAGGTTGTTCGGGCAAACAAAGCCGGTACCGACTGGTATGATGCCATTACGCGTGTTGCGCCTATCCTGCGCCAGACGCTGGGCTTCTCGGGCGGTACGGAAACCAGCCGGTTCTATATTAGCTTAGGCAATCAGAACCTGCAGGGTATCCTGCTGAATAACAGCTCTACGCGTTATAACTTCCGCGTAAACACGGAGTTCGATCTGAGCAAGAGACTGCGGTTTGGTCAGAACCTTCAGCTGACCTACCTGTCGAACAAAGGTATCACGGGCGGTAACGGCGGACGGGGTGTATCGGCCGATGAGAACGATATTCTTTCCGCTTTCCGGATGCCCCCAATCATCCCAATTTATGATGAATTTGGTGGCTATGCCGGTACGGCGGCTCCGGGCTTTAACAACCCACGGAACCCGGTGGCTAGCCGCGACCGGATCAAGAATAACGGTACCTTCAACGGACTGGCCTTTGGTAATGCCTACCTGGAGTATGACCTGATTCCAGGCCTGACGCTGCGGAGCAACATTGCTGGTCAGTACAGCAACTACTATTTCAATAACTACGGGCCAAGACAATACGAGAACTCGGAGAACAACACGACCTATACGTTCAGCGAAGGCGCAGGCTATTCGTTTGGCTACACCTTCACGAACACTGCTCAGTATAAGAAGAAGTTTGGTATCCACGACGTAGACGTGCTGGTAGGTATGGAAGCTCTGAATACGGGCAGAGGCCGGAACGTGAGTGGTAACGGTACGAACCCCTTCTCGGAAGACATCTCTTACGTAACGCTCAGCAACCTGTCAACAACGGGCCGTCAGGTAAACAGTGATCTGTTCAGTGGTGTAAACTTCTATTCTCTGTTCAGCCGGGTTAACTATATCTTCAACGATAAGTATATCCTGACAGGCGTAGTTCGTCGGGATGGTTCGTCGCGCTTTGGTTCCAACAACCGGTATGGTGTGTTCCCTGCCTTCTCGGCTGCATGGCGTCTCTCGTCGGAGAACTTCATGAAGAACCTCCCCTGGGTGAGTGACCTGAAAGTTCGCGGTGGCTACGGCCTGATGGGTAACTCGAACAACGTTGACCCGAACAACCAGTACAGCCTGTACGCATCGAATCCAGGCAACGGCTACGACATTGGCGGTGCTAATACGTCGATCAGCCCGGGCTTCTTCCGGAACCGGATTGGTAACCCGAATGCAAAATGGGAAACCAGTACCACCACAAACATCGGTATCGACGGTGCTTTCCTGAACAATCGTCTGGAAGTTATCTTCGACCTGTGGCGTAAAGACACCCGCGACCTGTTATACACGGTTCCGCTCCCAGGTGTTGTGGGCGTAAGAGCAAGCGCACCAGCAGTAAACATCGCCAGCATGCGTAACCAGGGTATCGATATTCAGGTGATCACCCGCGGTAAAGTTTCGGGCGACCTGACCTATGAACTGAACGCAACAGGCGGCTTCCTGCAGAACACGATTCAGTCGCTGGCACCAGGCTCTCCTTATTTTGATGCCGGTGGTACGCGTCTGAACGGTAACGTAGTACGGAACCAGCCAGGTCACCCAATTTCTTCTTTCTACGGCTACAAAGTCCTTGGCCTGTTCAACACGACCGAAGAAATCAGAAGTGCTCCCACGCAGGAAGGTGCTGGTCTGGGCCGGTTCCGGTATGCTGACCTCAACGGAGATGGTAAAATCTCTGGCGACGACCGGACATTCCTGGGCAGCCCGGTACCGAACTTCACGGGTGGTCTGACCGTAACGCTTCGTTACAGAGGATTTGACTTCAGCGCGTATGCGTATACGTCGCTGGGCAACCAGATCTTCAATAACTCGAAATGGTTCACGGACTTCTATCCATCATTTACCGGTGCTGCCGTTAGCGCACGGGTGAAAGATTCCTGGACGCCTTCGAACATGGATACAAACATCCCAATTTTCGAGGGTGTTTCGAACTTCAGCACCAATACCGTACCTAACTCGTACTACGTTGAAAACGGTTCATACATGCGTCTGCAGAACATCTCGGTGGGTTACAACCTGCCGACCAGCCTGCTGAGCGGTATTGGTCTGCAGCGAGTTCGTGTGTCGGCTTCGGCTAACAACATACTGACGGTTACCAGCTACACAGGCCTGGACCCGGCAGTTGGTGGTGCTGCTGACTCTAACTTCGGTGTTGACATTGGTAACTACCCATTAACCCGTAGCTACAACGTTGGATTGAGCATCGGTTTCTAATCGCAACTTCATGTTCAGAGGAGAGAGTGATTCATGAATCACTCTCTCCTCCAACAAAGTTTTTACGCTAATTCATTCGAAAACTATCAGATGAAAAAAACCCTAAAAACAGGTGCTGGGATTGTCTTACTCACCTGTATCACATTTGCCTGTAAAGACCAGTTCCTGCAGGTTCAACCTACCGGTCAATTAGCGGGCGCTCAATTGTCAAGCAGAGCCGGTCTCGATGGCCTTCTGCTTTCAGCGTATGCTCAGTTAAACGCGCGGGGTTTCACCCAGTCAGCCAGTTCGTTCAACTGGGTACGCGGCAGTATCTCGGGCGGTGATGCGAATAAAGGCTCTAACTCGGGTGACTTCAACGCCCTGACTCCTTATCAGCGTTATGAGCTTCAGGCTGTTAGTGGCGAGGTAAACCAGAAATGGCAGGCCATGTTTGAAGGTGTTAGCCGGGCTAATGCTACGCTCAGAACTCTGGCCAGCGCCGGCTCTGACGTTTCGGATGCGGATAAAAAACGCATTGGTTCTGAAGCCCGCTTTCTGCGCGGCCACTATTACTTTGAGCTGAAGCGGAATTTCAACATGGTTCCTTACGTCGATGAGACCAAGGATTACGGAACCGGTGTCGAAACAATAGCAAATGACAAGGATATCTGGCCAAACATCGAGGCTGATTTCAAAGCTGCCTACGATAACCTGCCCGAAACGCAGTCGGCTGCTGGCCGCGCCAACAAATGGGCAGCAGCTTCCTATCTGGCCAAGACCTATATGTACCAGAAGAAGTATGCAGAAGCCAAAGCACTTTTCGATCTGATCATTGCCAATGGTAAAACCGCAAACGGTAAAAAGTACGGTCTGGTACCGCAATACTCCCGGGTTTTCAATGCTGAGTTTGATAATAATGAAGAATCGGTCTTTGCTATTCAGGCCGCTGCCAACGCCGGTAGCTCGGACAATGCCAACCCGGATCTGGTACTGAACTTCCCCTATAACACGGGCTCGAATGGTCCGGCCGGTTGCTGCGGTTTCTTTGCGCCAAGCTTCGACCTGGCCAATTCGTTCCGGGTTGATGCTAAGGGTTTGCCGTTACTGACCGGGGTTTCTGAAAAGGATCAGGCTGGCGGTCTGTATGACCAGGGTGCTAACCAGTTGAAGAATGACCAGGGCATTAAATCGAGCGAAGCTTTTACGCCCGATGCAGGCCCGGTTGATCCCCGTCTGGACCACTCTATTGGTCGCCGTGGTATTCAGTACCTTGACTGGCAGCCGCACCCCGGCTTGGACTGGATTCGTGACCAGGGTTTTGCTGGCCCGTATTCGCCGAAGAAGTTTGTCTTCTACAGAACGCAGAGTAAAGTGCTGACGGATGGTAGCTCCTGGACGGATGGGTACTCGGCCATTAACTATAACATCATTCGTTATGCGGACGTCCTGCTGATGGCAGCCGAGGCAGAAATTGAAGTAGGTAGCCTGGAGAAAGCCCGGGATTATGTCAACCTAGTTCGTAGCCGGGCTGCTAATCCGGAAGGCTTCGTAATGCAGGGGGGCAAAGCAGCCGCCAACTACGTAATCAGCCCATACACCACGGCATTTGCCAGTAAAGACGCAGCCCGTTCGGCCGTTCGGTTTGAGCGTAAGCTGGAACTGTCGGGCGAAGGTCACCGGTTCTATGACCTGGTTCGCTGGGGTATTGCTGAGCCCGTGCTGAATTCGTACCTGGCCTACGAAGCCCCAAAACTGCCTACTGGCTTCCTGGGTGCGAAGTTTCAGTCTAACCAGGACGAATACATGCCGATTCCGCAAACGCAGATTGATATCCAGAGAGGTGTGCTGAAGCAAAACCCAGGGTATTAATTCTTATAATACGAATTAGCTCTTTATGAAAAAGCCGGCTCTGACATCAGAGCCGGCTTTTTTGGTTTAAACAAACGTTATTCTCAGGAGTTGTTATTCTACTCAACAAATAGACAGAATCATGGCTAACAACAAAACCACGAACCAGCCTGGCTCAAATGATAAGCAGCCGCATGAAGAGCGGACACGCAACCAGGAAGCGCACGATACAAGCGGCA
This sequence comes from Spirosoma taeanense, assembly GCF_013127955.1. Taxonomy (NCBI): domain Bacteria; kingdom Pseudomonadati; phylum Bacteroidota; class Cytophagia; order Cytophagales; family Cytophagaceae; genus Spirosoma; species Spirosoma taeanense. The sequence continues at coordinate 1,205,580 of NZ_CP053435.1, read as the reverse complement.
TGCGTCCTAATGCAGAACGGAATATGACAAATGCCAATAAGAGCAAGCAGGGTCCCGAAGATGATAACGTGCTGCACGGCAAAAGTAAAGAGGAGCTCGCCGACGAGCGGGGTGGTCATGGACACTCGGGGCATAGCGGTAGCCGTAACGGCAGCCGCAAACAGCAGTAACCAACACAACAATCAGTAAAAAAATGCGGGTTTAGGATTTCACTCATGTGAGCGTTTCCTAAACCCGCATTTTCATGCTGCCTGACTTAAATCAAGTCCGCGCCGAACTTCGGCAGGAGTATAAAGACATTCTGGCCTACTGGCAACGTTATGCGCCAGATCCCGTCAACGGTGGATTCTACGGACGTGTTGACTATCAGAACCGGCCTGATCCCAATGCCGACAAAGGAATCGTTTTAAACAGCCGGATTCTCTGGACGTTCTCGGCCGGTTTGCGGCATACGCAGCACGAGGACTACCGCGCCACCGCCGACCAGGCCTTTGACTATATCCGAAAATACTTTATTGATCCGCAATACGGAGGGGTTTACTGGTCAGTTGACGCTAAAGGGCAGCCGAAGCAACTCATCAAACAACTTTATGGACAGGCGTTTGCCCTGTACGGGCTAAGTGAGTACGTCCGGGCTACGCGCTCAGTTCCTGCCTTAACAATGGCTAAAGAGCTATTTCAGCTGATGGTGAAACATGCTTATGATCCGGCCAAAGGTGGGTTTCATGAAGCCCTCGCCCGCGACTGGTCAGAGGCAGATAACTATATTCTGAGCAAACGCGACAACCGGGAAACCAAGACCATGAACACCCATCTCCACATTCTGGAGGCTTTTACCAACCTGTATCGCGTCTGGCCCGACAAAACTGTCGATGTGCAGATTCGGGGTATGCTCGACTCGTTTCTGAACCATATTATCGATCCCAGGACGTACCGGATGAATCTGTTCATGGACGATGATTGGCGCGTGCGGCAGACAGCTATTTCGTACGGACACGATATCGAAGCATCGTGGCTTCTGCCCGAGGCAGCCGACGTACTACCCGATAAGGCCTTGCAGAAAAAAGTGAATACCGTAGCTATCCGAATGGCCAGGGCGGCCTCCGATGGTCTAGATCCGGACGGCGGTATGAATTATGAATACGATACCGTAACGGGTCATCACAACCGTGAACGCTCCTGGTGGGTAATGGCCGAAGCCATGGTTGGGTTTCTGAACGCTTACCAGCTTACGCACGAAAAACCCTTTCTGGACAAGTCGATTAATAGTTGGGAGTTTATCAAAAAATTCCTGCTTGACACCAAAAATGGCGAGTGGTTCAGTGGTGTTACGGCCGATTATAAGGTACTGGGGAATGATAAAATCAGTATGTGGAAGTGCCCCTATCACAACAGCCGGGCCTGTCTGGAGATGCTCGAACGACTGGACCATCTGCGCTAGTCCGCGGTCTGCCAAAACGAAAGGCCCACCGATCGCTCAGTGGGCCTTCATACGTTTATAGCGTTGTCGGTAATGTTACCGGCAGTTGTGCCTTAGTTTGATTAACGGGCGCTATCAGCCGACATGGTCGAAGCCGAATCAGTAGCCATCGTCGAATCAGACATCATCGTCGAAGACGAGTCAGACATCATCGTCGAAGTCGAATCCGACATAGTCGTTTCAGATTCAGTCTTTTTCGAGCTGCAAGAGGTTGCAAGGGCGATCATGGCCATGAAAAAGAAGGCAGATTTCGTGATTGCTTTCATAGTTTTGGGGCGTTGTTTGTTTAAGTGAGATTAATGGAACAATGTCAACGTTAATACTCCATAGGGAAAAAGGTAACCCAACTTTTTTTAACTTTTTTTTGGGTTACGTCCGAGACGTTTTCGGTATTAAGTAATGAAGCAACGTGATGAAGGAAAGCAGGCGGTTGGGATTGACCGACGATGAATTGCTATCAGGCCTGGCCGACGGCTCCGATGCTGCACTGACGCAATTATATCGTCAGTATTTTCCAATGGTGCTGCACTTCGTAACCACTAACAGCGGGGGCGAAGACGAAGCTAAGGATATTTACCAGGAGACGCTGATTGTTCTCTACGAGAAGGTCAGAAGTGGTTCGCTGGAATTGCATTGTCAGTTAAAGACCTACATCTACTCGGTAAGCCGACGCCTGTGGCTGAAGCAGTTGTCGCACAAAAGTCGGTTTATGGTCAGCGATTCTGACAACCCGGCAACGGACCCCATGGCCGTTGAACAGCTAAACGACGACCTGGCCGATCATGAGGAGCGCGACCGGCAGTTTGAACTGATGGCCGACTCGCTGAATCGTTTAGGCGAGCCTTGCCGAACGCTGCTGGAAGATTTTTATATTCAGCATCTGAGTATGCAGGCCATTACAGAGAAGTTTGGCTATACCAACGCCGACAATGCGAAAACGCAGAAGTATAAATGTCTGATGCGGCTCAAGCGGCTGTTCTTTTCGGAGTACAAGCAGTAAGAACTGATTGATGATCGTTAATTGGTGGCCCTTCACAGGAGTCAGATAATGTTTAACACACATCATACCCACTGACATGGAAATGAACGAGGAAAAAGACATCGAAAACGCCCTGCAAGCGTATGGCGACCGGATTCGGTTCCGCCGGAAGCTGGCGGCCGTGCAGGCAGGTCTGGACATGGATGCAATGCGTCAACAGGCCAGTCTTATTGAGGCCGGAAGTAGCCGGTCAGAGCAGTCGAGTCAGATTCGTTCGCTCTGGCAGACGTATCGTACGACGCTGGCGGTAGCGGCATCAGTAGCGGCCATCACCACCTTTGGTTCTATTTTCCTGTACCGCTCCTATCAGCAGGGCCACCAGCAGCAGGAACAGCAATACCGGCTGCTGAGCAAAGAAATTCAGGCCGTTAAATCTTCGCAGCGTAAGCTGATCAATGATATTAGCGGTCGTGGCCGCGCGCTGAGCGTCAACCCGGCGCAGATAGCCGGTTCTGGTTTTCTGCTCACGGCAGACGGCTACATGGTCACGAATAACCATATCGTTCGCGATGCCGATTCGGTTTACGTGCAGAGTCAGACGGGAGAAATTTATAAAGCCCGGATTGTTCATAACGATCAGGTACACGATCTGGCGATTCTGCAGCTGTGCGATGATCACTCCTTCCGGCCACTGCCGCCAGTACCCTATAGCTTCGAAACGCAGCCCTCTGATCTTGGCGAACGGGTTTACACCCTCGGCTATCCCCGCGAAGAGATCGTTTATGGCGAAGGCTACCTTAGCTCAGGCACGGGGTACCGGGGCGACTCAACTGCCTATCAGGTGGCAATCAGCGTAAATCCCGGTAACTCAGGGGGGCCGCTGCTCGACGAAAAAGGCAACGTAATTGGCATTATCAGCGGGAAACAGACCACCTCGGAGGGGGTCAGTTTCGCGGTTAAGACAAACTATCTGCTCGAAGCCCTGAATGGTATTCCGAATGATTCGCTAAAAGGTCAGCCGCTGCGCCTGAACCGTAAAAATACACTCGCTCATATGCCTCGCAAACAGCAGATCAAGCGCGTGCAGGCTTACGTGTATCAGATAAAAGTATTTAAGCACAGAGAGTAACCCAGCGTCAATTGCCACAGCCAGGTTGAACAATTCGGCAGAAATTGAGTTTTACTAATGATTTTAGCAATCTCTAGAACTCAACGACTATGAAGAAAGTAATGACCCTGGCCGCTGCGCTGCTTTTCACAATTGCTGCGGCATCAGCGCAGGATACCAAGCAAAACGCCAAAGAAACAGCCCGTCAGGCAGCCCGGACTGCCAATGCGGCTGCTGATAAAGCTGGTCGGGAAACCCGTAAAGCAGCTCGTAAAGTTGGAAACGCGGCAGAAAATACGGCAGAAGACGTAAAAGAGGGTACGAAGAAGGCAGGCCGGAAAGTGTCCAGAGCCGCCAGAAATACCAAAGAAGACGTAAAAGAAGGCACCAACAAGGCCCTGAACAAAACCGAACGGAAACTGGAAAAAGCCGAACGGAAACTGGACAACTCGAAATAAAACAGGCGGTAATCGACCGGCAAAAAGCGAACCACTGCCCTTCGGGTGGTGGTTTTGCTTTTCATTACCTGACCAAACAAGGCCGTTTCTGTTGACTTAACGCTGGCTAACACCTTATTTTGAAGTATGAATACGACAGTTTTGGTACTACTTTTTGGCATTACCCGCGACTTGACTGGGCAGTCGGCGGTTTCGGTTCCCCTCAGCGAAGGTATGCGCGTTGGTGATTTGCTCACGCATCTGCATCTGCAGTATCCTGAACTGGCGGGAATTCGATCCTTGCTTGTTGCCGTCAACGGTGAATATGCTGAACGGGATCAGGCACTCGGCAGCAACGATGAAATTGCGCTAATTCCACCTGTTAGCGGAGGTTAACATTGCTCAACTTCAGTCTTTATACATACTGCTAACTGCCCGTTGTTATGGTTGCTATTACCACCGACCCCATTGATGTTACTTCGGCGCTGGAACACCTGCACTCCGGTCAGGCCGGGGCCATTGACCTGTTCCTGGGCGTCGTTCGCGACAACACTAAAGACCGCCCGGTTGACCGGCTCGAGTATGAAGCGTACGACCGTATGGCTATCAGCGAGATGCAGAAAATAGCCGACGAAGCCAATCGCCGGTGGCCGCTGCTGCGACACGTAATCATCCATCGAAAAGGAACGCTACAAACCGGCGAAATGGCCGTCCTGATCGGTGTAGCCACTGCCCACCGTGCCGACGCTTTTGAGGCCTGCCGTTATATCATCGATACGATTAAAGAAACCGTTCCCATCTGGAAAAAGGAAGTCTTTACGGATGGCGAGGTCTGGGTAAATGCGCATCCCTGAGACGCTAAACGCCTAAGTTTCAGTAATAACTTATTTACATAGGGTGCTGCCTATTTAACCAGATACGTACCCGCAATCGGGTAATGGTCGGAATAACGGACGTAATTGATTGTCTCAAAATTCAGAACCGGCAGATCAGGATCATGAAACTGATGATCGATGCGGATAAAGCCCGGTAGCCGATTATACGTAAAACCAAACCCATGCCCTGCTTCTTCAAAGCTGTTCGGTAATATCCGGCGCATTCGTTCATAAACCACGCTATAGGGCGTATCATTATGGTCGCCGGTCACAATAACCGGGTACTGACTCTCCCGAATGTGCCGCTCCACCCGCTGAATCTGCTCCCTCCGTTCAATAAAACCATACCGAAGCGCACTCAGAACGCCCCGGGTTTCGTGTTTGACCCCGGTCAGTTTGTCCTGAACGAGCACATTGCCAACCCGTATGCCCATTGACTGTAAGTGTACATTAATGATCCGGATTGTATCGTTACCAACTTTTATATTGGCCCATACCAGACCATTGTTGGTGTTGAAAACTTCCCGGTCTGAATGAATAATGGGGTAAATAGAGAAGATAGCCGCGCCAACAGCGCCATCGTTTGAAGTAGCTGCTTCCGGGTGCAGAAAAACCGAGTACCGGTAACCGGCCTCCCGGAATCGACGCACCACATCATAATCGGGCACTCCAGCGGCTACATGAAACTCCTGAAAGCATTTAATCGGCGCATCGTAACGCAGCACGTAGTTTATGATACGCCGGGCTTTGGGGGAACTATATCTGCGTTCCCAGTAATTCTCCAGACCAAATGACAGCACATTGTAGCTAAACACTTTTACGGCTATGCCTGCCGGTGGCGTCCCGGCAGTTGTATTCCAGGCAAACGTCCGTTGGCCGAATAACACGACACCGAGGATTAGGACAATAGCCGACAGCCAGCTCCGCCAGGGCCGGGTAATGAGCCAGAAAATAACGCAGACCAGATTAAGCACCCAGACAACCGGAATCGAGATCATGACCATGCCCGCCGACCAGTGTTCAGTTGGCAATGAATACAATAGCCAGTAGCCCAGCAGGGTGAACAAACTTAAAAGCAGATTCAACGACCAGAATAAGGACCGAAAAAAGAATGCAATGAGCTGACCTATCCGAACACTTATCGCCATAGACTTTAAAGCAGGCTGAAACCAGTTTGTGAGCAAAAGTAGAAGATAAGCCGTATAAATCACGTCATACAGCCGATAACTGGAACTTGCGAAACAAGGATTAATATGTTATCTTTGCCCCATAAATACTGTATGGCATGAAGAAAAAAAGGGAGTTGGACTCCCTTTTTTGTTAGCCTTACCTTATGGACGATACAGCACGCATACGCGAACAGCTACAGCCTTATCTGAACGATGGGCAATTTTACATTGTTGACATTCAGGTAGTTGGTCGCCAGGGAGGCCGTATAAAAGTTACGGTCCTGTTAGACAGTGACACAGGAATTACCATCGACGAATGCGCCGATATCAGTCGCCGACTGGGCGCGCAGATGGATGAAGCTGATTTTTTTGGCGAAACCGCCTTTACGCTTGAGGTTTCGTCGCCGGGTGTGGATTATCCGCTGACATTTCCGCGTCAGTACGCTCGCAACATCGGCCGGGGACTGGTTGTAATCCTAAACGACGGAAGTACCCACCGTGGAACCCTCGTATCAGTCGATGATACTCAGATTGTGCTGGATATTGTACCCGAAAAGAAGTCGAAGACGAAACAGAAAAAAGATAGCGAAGCCGGCATTGTCGCTCTGAGTGGCCCAACCCCAATCCCTTATGAGCAGATTAAGAAAGCGAACGTAGAAGTATCATTCAAATAAAAGACAGCCAGCAGTTGACCTAACCCTTACTGAAAGCAACTGTTACCTGCCAATTGTAAACTGCCAACACAGAACATGACCAGTGGATTATTAATCGAATCGTTTGCCGATTTCGCCCGGTCGAAGAATATTGATCGGCCTACCATGATCGCTATTCTGGAAGAAGTCTTCCGGACGATGATTCGTAAAAAATACGGAACCGACGAGAACTTCGACGTTATCATCAACGCCGAAAGTGGCGATTTAGAGATGTGGCGGACGCGCGAAATCGTTGACGACGATTCAGAAGACATCTGGGATTATGATAAGATCCCTCTGGCTGAAGCCCGCAAAATACAGGACGACTTTGAAGTTGGCGAACAGGTCGCCGAGGAAGTAAAACTGGAAGATTTTGGCCGCCGGGTCGTGCAGACCGCCCGTCAGACCCTGATTCAGAAGATAAAGGACATGGAGAAAGAACTCCTTTATCAGAAATATAAGGATCAGGTCGGCGACCTCGTTACTGCCGAAGTTTATCAGTTGCTGAAGCACGAGATTATTCTGATTGATGCGGAAAGCAATGAATTGAGCCTACCCCGCACGGAACAGATTCCGAAAGATCGTTACCGTAAGGGCGAAGCCGTTAAAGCCGTTGTAAGCCGGGTGGAGATGCTCAACGGAACGCCCAAGATTGTTTTGTCGCGCACTTCGCCGGTTTTCCTGGAACGGTTATTTGAGATTGAGGTGCCGGAGATTTACGATGGTCTGATTTCAATCCGCAAGATTGTCCGTGAGCCGGGCGAGCGGGCTAAAGTAGCCGTAGAATCCTACGACGACCGAATTGATCCCGTTGGGGCCTGCGTAGGTATGAAAGGTTCGCGGATTCACGGCATCGTGCGCGAGCTGAATAACGAGAATATTGACGTAATCAATTACACCGAAAACCTCGAACTGCTGATCAGCCGGGCGCTGAGTCCGGCCAAAATCAGTTCGATGCAGATTGACCGGGAAACGAAACGCGTATCGGTCTTCCTGAAACCCGATCAGGTATCGCTGGCGATTGGCAAAGGCGGACAGAACATTAAACTGGCCGGCCGACTGGTTGACATGGAAATCGACGTATTCCGGGATAACGAAGGGCAGGAAGATGACGAAGACGTTGACCTGATGGAGTTCTCTGATGAAATCGACGAGTGGATGATCCAGGAATTGCGCAAAGTAGGCCTCGACACGGCCAAGAGCGTACTGGCTCTGAACAAAGAGGAACTGGTTCGCCGGACCGACCTTGAAGAAGACACAGTTGAAGAAATCCTGAGTATTCTGCGGCAGGAATTCGAGTAGGTTCCGATGCGTCCGGCAGCATATCTGGACGTCAGCCAGCCTGAATGGGCTGGCTTATCGTCTAGTTTGGCGTGTTTAACACCTTAAATATTAACCGTAGGGATTTTAATTGCTTTAACTCTTGTTAATACCATATCAGCAACCATTAAATTTGCCGAATATAGACCGAACGTATGGCAGAAGATAAGTCAATGCGCCTGAGCCAAGTGGCAAAAATTCTCAACCAGGCAGCCGCCAGGGTTGTTGAACGTCTGTCTGCCAGAGGGTTTAAGGTTGATAGTAATCCTAACACCAAAATCAACATGGAACAGTTGGAGGTGTTAGCGAAGGAGTATAAATCAACGGAACTCCTGAACGGAGCTCGCCGGTCCGAACCGTCGGTTGCGGTCGCCGAGCCACCGCGTCATCGGGAGGATGATGTCATTTTGTACCGTCGTGATGACGCAGGTCGTCCTATTGTGGACGCAAAAGCAGATGCCTCTAAGGCTGAAGCGCCCAAACCGGCTCCAGCCGAACCAAAGCCAGCCCCCCAGACTGTTCAAACGGGTTTACCGGGCCTGAAAGTGCTTGGCAAGATTGATTTGAATGCAAAACCGGCTCCAGCCGCGAAGGCTCCAGTTCAGCCGGAAGCAAAACCTGTTGACACGCCCCGTGTCGAAGTGCCTGAGCAGCGTGCCGAAGTTCGGCCGGCGCCCAGCCCGGCCCAAACGCCAAAGCCAGCCGCTACACAGCCCGTAGCCACTCAGCCGACGGTTGAAGCGCCTAAAGCTGATACGCCCAAGCCAGCTCCCGTGGCCCAGCCTGCCGAGTCAAAACCAGCTACGCAGCCTGCACCGGCTCCGGTTGAAACCCCAAAACCGGCTGCTATTCAGCCGCAGGCCCCATCAGCACAGTCACCTGTAGCTCCGGCCGTGGCTCGCACAGAAACACCCCGTCCGGCGCCAACGCCAGCCGAACCGGTAAACGCACCGAAACCAACCACACCAGCGGCAAGCCAGCCGGCACCGCAGGAACGGCCGCAACAACGGGACGACCGTGACGCAGGCCGACCTGGACCGCCTAAGGCCGATACAACCGCTACCGAAGAACCTATCGAACCGACAGAGACAATCCGCGCTGCGGGTAGCCACCAACTGGGTGGTTTGAAAATTTTAGGCAAAATTGAGTTGCCTGTCAACAACCCACGTCAGGGTGGCAATAGCAACGCCGATAAAAAGAAACGTAAGCGTATTCGCGGTGGCCGCGAAGGCGCCGTTGGCAGTACCAACCAGCCTAATCAGGCGGGTGGTGGGCAACCACAGAACCGCAATGACCGCGGACCGCGTGACGGTCAGGCTGATCGTGGACCAGTCAATCGGGCCCAGGGCGACCGTCCACAGGGTGACCGTCCGCAGGCACCACGCGATACCAACCGTCCGCAGGGACAAGGTGCGCAGGGTGACCGCAATCAGACGCCAGCTAATCGCGCGGGTGGCAGCGGTCAGAACCAGGGAAGCCAGGGCGGCAATAACGCCAATGCTAACCGGGGTGGTCAGGCTGGTGCCAATACCAATAACCGCAATGCAGGTCGTCAGGGTGGTGGTCAGGGACAGGGTCGGAGCGGGAGCAATAATGCCAACCGGGGCGGTACCCGCCGTGAAGCCCCATCGCAGGCAGACGTCCGGAAGTCTATTCAGCAGACCAACGCCCGGATGCAGGGAAATACGCCTAACCGGGGCGCTGATCGCCGACGTGATCGTCGGAACCAGCGCGAAGAAGATCGCCGTTTGCTGAGCGAACAGGAGGAACTGGAAGCAAAAACGCTGAAAGTGACCGAGTTCGTGTCGGCCAACGATCTGGCTTCACTCATGGATGTATCCATCAATGAAGTCATTTCGGTCTGTCTGAACCTGGGTATGTTCGTGTCGATCAACCAGCGTCTGGACGCCGAAGCCATTACGGTCATTGCCGATGAGTTTGGCTATGACATACAGTTTGTGTCGGCTGAAGACGAGACAGAAGCTGGTGTGGATGTTGAAGCCGATGAGCCGGACGAACTTGAGCCACGCGCTCCGATCGTAACCATCATGGGTCACGTCGACCACGGTAAAACTTCGTTGCTCGACTATATCCGCCGGGCAAAAGTGGCCGCTGGCGAAGCCGGTGGTATCACGCAGCACATTGGTGCCTACAGCGTGAAAACCTCCGACGACCGAATGATCACGTTCTTGGATACGCCGGGTCACGAAGCCTTTACGGCTATGCGTGCACGGGGCGCAAAGGTAACCGACGTCGTTATTATCGTGATTGCGGCCGACGATAGCGTTATGCCGCAGACGCGCGAAGCCATCAATCACGCGCAGGTCGCGGGCGTACCGATTGTCTTTGCCTTCTCGAAGGTCGATAAGCCCGGTGCCGATGCCGAGAAGATCCGCACGGAACTGGCGGCTATGAACTTCCTCGTCGAAGAATGGGGTGGTAAATACCAGGCCCAGGAGATTTCTTCGAAATCGGGAATGGGCGTCGACGAGCTGCTCGAAAAGGTGCTGCTCGAAGCCGAACTGCTCGAACTGAAAGCCAATCCAAACCGGCGCGCGCTGGGTACGGTCATCGAAGCCTCGCTCGACAAAGGCCGGGGTTACGTTTCGACCGTGCTGGTTGAAAACGGTACGCTGCGTCAGGGCGATATCATGCTGGTGGGTGCGCACTACGGTCGCATCCGGGCTATGACGAACGACCGGGGCGAACGCATTAAAGAAGCGGGGCCGTCGCAGCCGGTTCAGATTCTCGGTCTGCCGGGTGCACCGCAGGCAGGTGATAAGTTTAACGTAATGGAAACGGAGCGTGAAGCCCGCGAAATTGCGAACAAACGCGAGCAACTTTTGCGCGAGCAGACGCTGCGTACCCGCAAACACATCACGCTGGAAGAGATCGGTCGCCGGAAAGCGATTGGTACCTTTAAAGAGTTGAATGTAATCGTGAAAGGTGACGTGGATGGTTCGGTCGAGGCTTTGTCGGACTCACTGCTGCAGCTGTCAACGGAAGAAGTTCAGGTGAACATCATCCATAAAGCCGTCGGACAGATTTCTGAGTCGGATATTCTGCTGGCGTCGGCCTCGGATGCGGTCATCGTTGGCTTCCAGGTTCGGCCATCGGCCAGCGCCCGGAAACTGGCTGAACAGGAACAGATTGAAATCCGCCTGTATTCGATCATCTACGATGCGATCAACGAGGTGAAAGATGCCATGGAAGGGCTGCTGGCTCCGACTGTCGAAGAAGTCATCGTCGGCAATGTCGAAGTACGTGAAGTGTTCAAGATCAGTAAAGTTGGTACGGTTGCCGGTTGTTACGTCACTGATGGAACGATCAAACGGAACAACAAGATTCGGATTATCCGCGACTTCATTGTGGTGCACACCGGTGAAATCAGTGCTCTGAAACGCTTTAAAGATGATGTCAATGAAGTTCGGTCAGGTTATGAGTGCGGTTTAAGCATCCGTAACTTCAACGACATCGAAGTTGGCGACGTAATCGAAAGCTTCGAACTCAAAGAAGTGAAGCGGACGCTGTAAGTCAATCAAACCGGACTGACCGGAGTATAATAAGATTAGTTTGCGCCCCAACTGTTTTGACGGTTGGGGCGTTTTTTATGGAAGATAAGCTTTATTTCTGTATGAAATGCCTCAGTATAAGTGATCTGCATGGCCTGACGGTCTGGCAACAGATCAATTTTGACGCGTATGACCGGATTATTTTTATAGGCGACTACACAGACAGTTATGAGGTAAATGACGAAACGATTTATAAGAATCTGAATGATATAATCCAGCTGAGGCAACAATACCCGCAAAAAGTCGTGCTGCTGATTGGCAACCATGACGCACAGTATCTGCACTATCCGCACTACGGCTGTTCAGGGTTTCGGATGTGGGCACAACCCTCGCTCAGCAATTTATTTGCCAGGCATAAAGCCCTGTTTCAGATTGCCCATCAGGAAGGTGCTTATCTCTTTACGCACGCGGGCGTGACAAACCGATGGCTGGCGCGGCTGCTAACCCAAACCGGTCGTCAAACCTCGACAATTACGTCCGATTTCAACGTAGCTGACCTGCTGAATGACGTACATGGGCAGTCCCAGTCTGTGCGGGATCTGTTGTTTGAAGCAGGCCCCAGACGGGGCGGATCTGATCCGTTCAGCGGTCCGGTCTGGGCCGATCGGACGGAAACCCGAGCCGATTACCTAAAGGGTTTTCATCAGGTTGTAGGACATACTCCTACGGACGACTTCCTAACTATTGGCGATGCAACGGGTTCAATTACCTATACAGACGTATTACAGACAAAAACGGCATTTTATGAATTTGAGATGCCTGATCAAGTAAATCCAGACGATTTATTAGCTTACTAGTTTACCCCGGTTCAGGCTTTTGATGAGCGGTTCATGGACTACATAAAAATGAGGCCGTTTGTACGTACATTCGGCTTTTGAAGCGTTATAGTAAAACATGAATTTCCTATATCCCTCATTCTTATTTGGCCTGATGGCCGTATCGGTTCCAATTGCCATTCACCTGTTCAACTTCCGCCGAACGCGCCGGGTGTTTTTTACGAATGTGGCCCTGCTGCGTACCGTTCAGACTGAAACCAAATCCTTCCGTCGGCTCAAGCACTGGCTTATTCTGGCCTGCCGGTGTTTGTTTCTGGCCTGTCTGGTTCTGGCGTTTGCCCAGCCGTTTATTCCGAGTAAAAACAGGCTGGGCCTATCCCGGCAGGGCGTTACGAGCCTATACCTCGACAACTCGTTCAGTATGCAGAATGAGCGGAACGAGAAACGCTATCTGGACATTGCCATCAGCAAGCTGGATGAACTACTGACCTTATTTCGCAACGCCACGTCGCTGCAACTGCTCACGAATGATTTTTCGGCAGCCGAGCAACAGGCCGGAACGGCTGAATCGGTGCGCGACCGGGTTACGTCCGTCCGGTTTGCGCATACGTCCCGGATGCTCGAAACCGTTTACCGGCGGCAGCGTAACCTGCTCAGCTCGCTGAATCCGGGTGGGCGGAATCAGTTATTCTGGTTCTCAGATTTCCAGAAAAGTACCGTCGGCGATCTGTCGAAGCTGAAAATTGACACCACCGACCGCCTTTTCATCGTACCGCTGGATGCGCAGGCGACCAAAAATGTGTATGTTGATTCGGTATGGCTCACCACGCCGTTTATCCGCGAGATGCAGAATAACAGCCTGAACGTAAAGCTGAATAACGGCGGCCGGGAAAACGTCAGAAATCTGGCCATACGCCTGTATCTGGACGATGCCCAAACGTCAACAGCTTCGGCAACCATCCCGCCGGACGGCTCCGTAACGGTTGCGTTAAACTTCAACGTAACGACCAAAGGCTACCACCGGGGCCGGATTGTTTTCGAGGATTTTCCGATTACGTTTGATAACCAGTACTTCTTTGTCATTCAGGCTTCGCCCGCCGTTCGGGTGCTGCATTTGTTTGAACAGAAAGCGCAGACCGATTACGTACAGACCGTTTTCTCCAATGACAGCCTGTTTGTCCGGCGTAGTTTCAATGCGCAGAATTTCGATGTTGGGCAGTTGAAAGAAACGGATCTGGTTGTACTGGAGGGCGTGGCTCAGGTTTCAGGAACGCTCCGCTCTGAACTGGAGCGATTCGTTCGGCAGGGCGGCAGTCTGGCCGTTATTCCACCGGCAAATCCGGATGCGGGCAGTTATGGCCCATTTCTGAGTGCGCTGGGTGTAGGCAGCGTGCAGGTAACGGGCCCAGGAACATCACCTTCGCTCCTACCCATGGCCGATCCTGACCGGCGCAGTCCGTTCTTCCGCGACGTATTTCAGCAAAGCTATCAGTCCGATCCGTTGAATATGCCCTCGGCCGCTCCGGTGTGGCGGTGGAGTTCGGGGCAACGTCTGCTGAGTCTGCGCGACGGAAGCCCTTTCCTGACGCAGTCGCGGGTGGGTCAGGGCAATTTGTATCTGCTGGCCAATCCGCTGGCGAACCAGTACGGGAATCTGGCTGAACACGCGCTGTTTGTGCCAGTAATGTATAAAATGGCCGCTTTGAGCGTCCGGGCGCAGCGAACCGCTTATTCCTTCGATGATGGCCTGATAACCATTCCGGTAAATAATCCTTCGGAACGGGCCGTCTATAAACTGAAACACGATAAGCTGGAGATTATTCCCGTGCAGCGCATAGTGGGGAACCAGCTCTTGCTCGAAATGCCGAAAAGCAATGAATTGGCGGCTGGACAAACCATTGAGGCAGGGTATTACACCCTGCTCAACGGACAGGGAAAAACCGAACAGCTCCTGGCGTTTAATCATGGTAACCAGGAATCGGCGATGGAGTTTTACTCCGCCGATGAACTGCGTCGGGCTTTTGCCAGCCAGCCTAATGTCGAAGTTTTCGACAGCATTCAGGATGGCGACTTTGTTCAGGTACTGGAGCAGGAAAACCTGGGTAAGAGCCTGTGGAAATACTTTCTGCTGGCCGCGCTTGCTTTCCTGCTGATTGAGGTTGGGCTGGTGCGGTTCCTAAAAGGGTAAGGGTCGGGGTCCGGGACCTACACAGGTTACTTTACCTGCTTTTCATACTCAACAAAGTCAAACCCAGCTTCATGCCGTTCATCTGCCGGGTGTGGCTTGCGAGACACTTCTTTCCACTCCGAGCGGTCGAACGCCGGAAAATAAGCGTCACCTTCATACGTCTGGTGGATTTCGGTCAGATAAAGCGTTGTCGCTATCGGCAGCGCCATGGCGTAAATCTCGGCCCCGCCAATCACAAAAATTTCTTCCTGATTGACCGTTCTGGCCTGGGCCAGCGCATTGTCGAGCGTATGCACAACGGTTACGCCAGCAGCCGTAAACTCGGGATTGCGTGTGATAACAATGTTTGTGCGATTTGGCAACGGTTTTCCCAACGCTTCGAGCGATTTACGCCCCATGATGATTGGGTGGTGACTGGTTTTCTTTTTGAAGAACGCGAAGTCATCGGGCAAATGCCAGGGCAGGTCCGGTTTACCCTGCGGGTTGGTGCAACCAATAACGCCGTTCTGCGCTACGGCCGAAATGAGACTAATTTTCATGTTATTTCACTACTTTCCTGCGCCGTTCTGCCAGCTCGCGCCAGGTCGTCACTATGATTCCTTCGTTCTCGACAAACGCCCGCAGCGCCGGGTCCATCATCGCCAGCATATCTCCTTTCCGGGTTGGCCCCGAGGTTGATATCTGGCTAAATACTTCCGTTGGCGCCGTGCAGTGCATAATAATATACGTCAGCCCGGGCCTCGCGGCTTTCAGCAGCTCGATAAATTTCTGGGTTTTGTAGGAACGCAGGTTTTCATCGGTCATTGCCGTCCCGGCGGGCAGATTCCAGCCGTAGCTTGTTCCGTCGAGATCGTCAAGAACCGGCAAGCCTGCGTTCCAGAGCTGCTGTCCTACTTGCTGAAGCAACTGTTGCAGACTAGCTGGAATGTTGTTGGCTTTGATAATCAGCGACGCATGACCTCCCGGAAACAGGATGGGGATTTTCTCCTCGATAGCTAGCTTAACATATTTCGGCAGGAACTTCGGTTCAAACAGCGTACCCATGTGCGAATCCATATGCGTTGGCTGAAGGCCAAACGACCGGTAGCGCGCCAGTTGCGCCCGAATCTCGGTCTCAACTTCATCGGGCGACGCATGCTCGACAACCTGCGCTACTGAATGCCAGAAAGCGCCCTGCTCGTCGTAAAGACCCGGGGCCTTTTCACGCCCAACCAGCGGAGTCCAGCGGTAATTATCCCACTCCGACGTTAACGTCAGGTGAACTCCGGCGTCGATAGTAGGGTGTTTCCGGAGATAATCGAAAAACTGAGGTACCCATCCGCAGGGCATCATGACACTAGTGGAGCTCGCAATTCCTTTGTCCAGGGCGTTCATTGTGCCAACGTTCGACTCATAACTCATGCCGGCATCGTCAACGTGAAACAGCACGACTTTCCGGCCTTTGGGAAAGCCCAACTTTTCGGCATACGTTTCTGTCTGTGCGCAAACCGTCAGACAGTCCATTAAACCGATGCCGGTTATGAGCAGGAACAATAACTTAAGCATGCCTTGCTGGATTTTGGTGAGTCATAAAGCAAAACCCACTTGCGGGCACTTCTACTCTTTAGATGAATACCTCAGCATTTTCAACGTGTGTTTGTCAATGCTCGTTAAGGCGTAACGGCCGTTGCATATAACTGGTTGAACAAGAGTTTAAACGTCCCATGAGCCTGCGCTCGGAACGTAATCTCCGGCCCGAAGGCGTATAATTTGCCCGAGCCAACAGGAGCCATAAAGGCTGTTACACCATCCTGCAGGTATGACTGCCCCCAGGCCCAGCCGCTCCGCAGCGGGTGTGCGCTTGAAAACCAGGCCAGTGGCTTCACGCTACCATTTGCAATCGCATCAGGTGCAATTTTGAACACCGGGCTGGCGTCGAAATAAACATCGCCCTGCGACGGCATACCCCAGGTAGCCTGCTGGGTAGAATCCATACTTACGCGCAGGATACTGCCCGGAACGTAATACTTTTCGCCCGGTAGCGGCCGGCTCTGCCCGCTGGCAGTCATCTCAACAAGCGCATTCTTCACCGGTAAGCCCAGGTGATAGGCTAGATTCGTGCTGCTGCCGATCGTTACCACAGAGCCGCCATCTTCCATAAACTGCTTTAGTTGAGGAATCGATTTGCTGGCTGTAATCCTGCCAAGCCAGGGGCGGTACTCGGTCGGCAGTTCTTCAGCTTTTGGCTCCCGACTCGCCGGTGTCCGGTTAGCTTCGCTCTCCTGACTGCCGGTTGCCGGAATGGCGCGGGTAACAAAAACAATGACGTCATATTTCTTGTGAAGATTACCGGCATCAATATCCTGAGCGTAAATAACCTGAGCCGGAAAGTGGTACTGCTCGGCCAGCCAGCGTACCCAGCCGGAAGCCATTGAGCCGCCGTAGGTATCCCAGAGGGCGATTCGTTGCGGCTTTACTTTGCCAGCCACACCCGATGGCCGTTGCGCTACGCCCATCACTTCAAGCCCAGAATCAGCGGCCGATTTCTCCAGTGCAGTCCTGGCCTTTGCTGATGCTGGCACAAAGAATGTACCCGGCTCCACAACCGACTTTCCGGTACGTCCACCCGACAACCGGTACACATCAACCCCCGCCTTAAGCAAATCGTTGACAACCGTGAAGGAGTAATTAGCGCGCGGGCTGAGCGTATAACCTGCAACAGATGAGCCTGCTTTCAAACCGCCCGTGGGCTTTTGCAGCTCACCGTAGGGTACGCGCGCAAACGGCCCATCAAAATCCTCCAGCAACCGGTCGAACTGCACGCCCATCTGATAAGCCAGCGTCCATCCCGCCGAATCATAGGGCCGGATGGGCGGTCCACCCGGATACTGGAAGTCGTTAGGGTGATCCTGCGGCTCAAACATATCGAGTACGTGTGGCCGGAACGCCTGATTTGTCTTCACAACGTAAGAACCGGCCGGGTAACTCTTTCCGGCAACGGTAAAGTCGGCCGTAGCCTTGTGCACAACCAGACCTGTTTTGATGAGCGCGTTAATGAACGAAACCGCCGTTGGAAAATCGGGCTGTGCAGCCGATAGGATATACCCCCGAGGATCACGTAGGGTCGGGTCTTTCAGAACGCTGTCGTAATATTTAGCGGGAATGCCACCCCGGTTCGACCAGCCGAATGGATCGCTGTTGGTATTTCCCGACTCAGCCGGAGCTGCTTTTTTCTGATCGTTCCGGTACGCCTGGTTAATGGCGTCAATCCGCTTCGGGTAAGGTGTCCAGTAATCGCGGTTGCCGTGTTCAATAGAGTTTTTGCCCATGCGGTAGATATTAAAGAGCAGTTCGTCGTGATGGCGGGCCGCGTAATCCAGTACCGCGTAGTTCAGCGAAAGCGAGTAATCGATGGATTGCCGGAAATTCCATTTCTGAGGAGCCACCGGATTGGGCGTAGCGCCGTTGGGAATCAGCCGCTGCGGCACCAGGGGCACTTCTTCGGGTGTTGGCCCCCCAATGATTTCCGTCAGCAGGCCAATCATGTTGTGAAATTCCGTCGTTGTGCGTAGTCCACCGTTGTACCAGGTCGAAAAACTCGAACCGCCAAGCCGCGTGTAGCCGGGCTTGTTCTCTACGTTCAGCCGGTTATACATAGCCGCCCCCAGGGCATCAATCCCCGTAATCATCAACGGGTCGAAAACGTAATTGAACGGATCGCGGTAAGGCGGACCCGCCAGCACCGAACCAGCCGGACCACGCTGGTGGTGATTATACATGATCTGCGGCAACCACTCGATAAACAACTGGTGGCCCAGATTCTGTGACTCCTTCATGTTCATGATGAAGAAATCGCGGTTATTGTCATGACCAACATATTTCTGGTAGAGCCGGGGCAGGTTCTCCAGCGAGCGCTTCGTTGGCTGTTGCTCACGCATGTACCAGTTCGTAACCAGTTCCTGCCCGTCGGGGTTAGCGTGGGTCAGCAGAATGACAACCTGGTCCAGAATCCGAAGCGTTTCGGGGTCATTCCGGCTCAGCAGCTGCCAGGCCGTTTCGATAAGCTGATGCGTTCCGACGGTTTCGGTAGCGTGAAGACCGCCGTCAATCCAGACGACCGCCTTCCCTTCGTTGGCAAGGGCATGCGCCTGCTCATCGGTCAGGTTTTCGGCGCGGGCCATCCGCTGGGAAATTTCCTGGTAGCGAGCCAGATTCTTCAGGTTAGCCGGCGACGAGACTATCAGCATGCACTGCCGGCGCCCCTCTTCTGTTGCGCCAATGTCAACAAGCTTGACCCGATCCGACTGAGCCGCCAGCTTCTTAAAATAAGCCTCTGTCTGCGTATAGGTAGCAAGTTGGTAGTCGTCGCCAATCGAGAAGCCGAAATGTTCTTTCGGTGTTGGCAAGGTCTGCGCCTGTGCCGCTACGGACAGACAACAAATCATAGCGAAGAAGAATCTTCTATAAAGTTGATGTATCATGAAGTTATCAGGTTGTTTAAGTCCGTAAAATAGCCAAAAACAACGTGCCAATTAGCAAGAATGCCCAATTTTCATAAGGTTAACCGATTGCCGCGCAGGAATTCTTCGGCCGTCATGCGTCGTTTTCCCTCCGCCTGCAACGCATCCAGACTCAGCCAGCCATCGGCGGCCCGGACCAGAATTGTTTTCTTATGATTTGTATAGGCTGTCCCCGGCTCGGCGGCAACCGGCGATTCATCAACCACCGAAACGGCATAGATTTTAAAAAATTTACCGTTAAGGATAGTCCAGGCAGCCGGATAAGGCGAAAGGCCGCGTACAAAATTGCGAATGGTATGTACCGGCTGGCTCCAGTTGATTTCGGTCGTTTCCCGGCTCAGCTTCGGCGCGGATTTCAGATCGTCGGCGCCGGGTTGCGGAATTCGGGGATATTCACCGGCTTCAATGGCCCGAACCGTTTTCAGCACCAGATTGGCCCCGCGTTCCATCAGCCGGTCGTGGACCGTTCCGGCCGTATCGTCGGGGTAAATGGGTTCAACATCCTGAAAAATCATCTGGCCGGTGTCAATCTCTTTCTCAATAAAGAAAGTCGTTACGCCGGTCTGTGTCTCGCCGTTAATAATCGCCCAGTTGATGGGTGCCGCCCCCCGGTACTGAGGCAGCAGCGAGCCGTGCAGGTTGAACGTTCCGATGGTTGGCATCGCCCAGACCACTTCCGGCAGCATCCGGAACGCGACGACGACCTGCAGGTCAGCGTTGTAACTAGCCAACTGCTCTAAAAAGACCGGGTCACGTAATTTCTCAGGTTGCAGAACGGGTAGGTTAGCCGCTTCGGCAGCTTTTTTGACAGGCGACGGGGTAAGCTGCAATCCGCGGCCCGAGGGTCGGTCGGGCGCCGTTACGACCGCCACCACATGACAGCCCCCCCCAGCAGCCGGTTTAGGCTGGCGACGGCAAAATCGGGCGTACCCATGAAAACAATACGGAGCTGTTGAGACATGAAACGATAACTCAGTTTTTGACCAACGGACGGGTCAGTTGTTGATATAGCCCGGAAGTATTCCTATTTTTGTCTCAAAGAAGCGCGACTTTCAGACGAGTCGCGTCAGAATGTGACAGGCCGGTAAACGGCGTTACCTATGCGACGAGCAACAAAACATACTCCTGAACCGCTCGCTTCGGTACTCCGACGGCGACACTGACGCGGCTGCAAAGAAAACCAATTTGGATGCAGAACGGTCGGTGTACCGTTCTTTTTGTTTTCGGGAGCGACGCTAAACAATGTGATAACCGAGTAATTACGTAACGTATTATGGGAAAAATTTCATATTACACCGAAGAAGGTCTCAATCGGCTCAAAAATGAGCTGGCCGAACTTAAAACCAAAGGCCGGGCCGAGATTGCCCGCCAGATTGCCGAAGCCCGCGATAAAGGTGACTTAAGCGAAAATGCAGAGTATGATGCGGCTAAAGACGCGCAGGGGCTCCACGAGTTGAAAATCTCAAAACTTGAAGAGGTACTGGCCAATGCCCGCATCCTGGACGAATCGACAATTGACACCTCGCAGGTATCGGTGCTGTCGAAGGTCAAAATCAAGAATAAGAAAAACGGAGCGGAGATGCTGTATACGCTCGTTTCGGAAGAAGAGGCTGATCTGAAATCAGGCCGGATTTCGGTTGGGTCACCTATCGGCAAGGGCCTGCTGGGCAAACGGGTTGGCGATACGGCCGAGATAAAAGTACCGGCCGGGATTATGGAGTTTGAAGTAGTCGAGATTGGTCGGTAACGCTTAACAACTCAACGAATCAAAAAAGCCTGGTTCATGCCTTCTATCTTCTCCCGAATCGTTGCTGGCGAGATTCCAGCCCATACAATCGCCGAAACCGAGGACTATCTCGCCTTTCTGGACGTAATGCCCACCACGACGGGCCACACGCTCGTTATTCCGAAGAAAGAAGTGGATTATCTGTTCAACCTCGACGACGAATTATACAGTGGGCTGATGGCTTTCGCCAAACAGATTGCGCCCGCCATCGAAAAAGCCGTGCCCTGTAAACGTATCGGCGTTGCGGTGATTGGCCTGGAAGTACCGCACGCGCACGTTCACCTGATTCCGCTCAACTCGATGGCCGACATGAACTTCAACAATAAAATGAAGCCGACTCAGGACGAGCTGGCCGCAACGGCCGCGAAGATAAGGCAGTTTTTGTAAGCTGAACAACCGCGAAAAGGTCGTGTATTGACGGTAAAACTATGCCGGATGCACGACCTTTTCGCAATTTTATTCCCTGCTTATTTTAATAATCCTTTTAGCCCATTCATCTCGCCCGTTGGCGCGGCCCGATCGTAAAGAATCTTATAAACGGCATCGACAATCGGCATATCTACGCCACAACGCCGGTTAATTTCGTAAATACTTTTCACGGCATAATAACCTTCAGCAATCATGTTCATTTCGGCCTGCGCCGACTGAATAGTGTAGCCCCGCCCGATGAGCGTCCCGAATGTCCGGTTCCGGCTAAAGGGGGAATAAGCCGTTACCAGCAGATCGCCCAGATAAGCCGAGCCACTCAGATCGCGGTGTTTAGGGTAGATTGCATCAACAAACCGTCGGATTTCCTGCATGGCGTTAGATACCAGCACCGCCTGAAAATTGTCGCCGTAGCCTAACCCGTGCGTAATGCCACAGGCCAGCGCGATGATATTTTTCATTACAGCCGCGTATTCGATGCCGTATATATCATCGACGGGTGTTGTCTGCACGAAGCGGCAACGCAACAGGGCGGCTACATCTTCGGCGCAGGAAGGGTCCTGCGAGGCAATCGTCAGGTACGACTGTTTCTCAAGTGCCACTTCTTCAGCATGGCACGGACCGGCAATGACCGACATTCGTTCGGCCGATACGCCATACTGATCGCTCACCCAGTCGGTCACTAACTGGTTGGCGCCTGGAATCATCCCTTTAATGGCCGATATGACGCATTTGTCGGTAAAGTGGCTGGCGTTTATACCCGTTAGCGCATCCGCCACGAAAGCCGCCGGAACCGCCAGAATAACGTATTCACTATCCCGGAAGGCGTCCCGGATTCGGGTGCAGACCCTAACTTTCCGAGTGTTGATCTGCACGTCGCTGAGGTAGCTTTTGTTATGATGATACCGCTTGATGTGGTCTGCATCTGCCTCGCTGCGCATCCACCATTTAACCGTAACGTTATTTTCAGACAGGATCTTGACGAGTGCGGTTGCCCAGCTTCCGCCCCCTACCATGGTCAGGCGCACGGGCAGCTGGCCGGTGCCGTGTTGAGTTTTCATGGGGTAAAGCTACAAAACCCCTTCAATTTCATCACGCAGGCGCTCTGACCGGTCATTGGTTCAACCGTAACAACTGGGCTAGCCGAATGTAGCGAAGGGCTCAGGACTGGTGTTGCTCTCAAATGCGAAACGCCCGGAAGTGTCTCCGGGCGTTTCGAGAAATAAATTCTGAGCAGACAGATTAATCGCTTTCTTCTTCCGTCTGTTCTTTCTTTTTTGCCTTCTTAGGATCACGCTTAACCACCAGATCGCCGTCTTTCAGTCGCTTCGATACGGCAATAAAAGGTCCCGAAATGATTTGTTCGCCGGGTTTCAGCCCGGATAGAACCTCGATATTTTCAAAGTCGCTGATGCCTGTTTTTACCTCGCGCCGAACGGCTTTACCGCCTACGTTCACAAACACGATCTCTTTGACTTCTTCTTTTTTCTCCGGCTGACCGGCGGGTTTTTCCTCAACCGCCCCGTTTCTCTGTTCAGGCTCCCCGGCCTTCGCATCCTCGGTCCCGCGCGTGGTAACGGCCGCAATCGGTACGGCCAGTACGCCCGATTTTCGATCCGTAATGATTTCGACGGAGGCCGTCATGCCCGGTTTAAACGGATAACCTTTTTTATCTTTTTCGGCCAGCAAATCACTGTAAGAGTTGTTTAGAATCTTAACCTTAACCTCGAACTCGGTTACGGCATCCGTCGACAGGGCGGCCGCAGCGGCTCCCGACGAGCTGGTCAGCCCGTTGGCTGTGTTGGCAATTTCATAAACGACACCTTTAAACTTTCGGCCGGAGGTTGTATAGGAATCTACTTCAATATCGGCCGTGTCGCCCAGGTTGACGCGCACAATGTCGTTCTCGTTCACGTTGACCCGAACCTCCATATTCTGCAGATTCGCGATCCGCATGATTTCCGTACCGGCCATCTGCGACGTACCGACCACCCGTTCGCCAAGTTCAATATTCAGTTTGGAAACCGTCCCGTTAACGGGGGCGTAGATGGTTGTTTTGCGCAAATTCTCGCTGGCGTCACGCAACGTCGCTTCGGCGCTCTGGATACTGAACTGCGCAGCCCGGACGTTGGCCCGAGCCGCTTCAACTTCCTGTTTAGCTACGTTGTAGTTGGCTTCGCTGGTTTCAAAATCAGCCGAGGAAATTACCTTATCGGTAAAGAGTTTACGGTTTCGTTCGTAGTCGGCTTTGGCCCGGATCAGCCGGGCGCTCGATTGCGCCACCGACGCTTTCGACTGTTCTAACTGGGCCCGGCTTTGGTTAACCGTTGCCCGTGCACGGGCCAGCAGCGACTCATAATTGTCGGGCCGGATACGGCACAGCAGCTGACCCGCCTTGACCGGATCACCCTCGTTGACGTATAACCCTATGATTTCGCCGGATACATCGGGGCTGATTTTGACCTCTACCTGCGGCTGGACGCGCCCCGACGCGCTAACCCGCTCCGTTATATCGGTCCGTTTAACGACTGCGAAGTCAACTTCGGTTGACTTCGGTTTTCCAATGATACCGGTTTGCTTGGCAGCGACCAGACCGACAACGAGCAGAACGACCAGTCCGCCTAATATCCACCAAATACGGTTTGACTTACGTTTCATAATCAGGGAGAGTGAACAAGTGAAAGCGAACAAATGACCCCAGGAGTCAATCATTTACCCATTCACCCTTCCGCTCTTAAAAAGCAATTGGTTTGTTCTGGTAATAGTCTAATATCTTGGTGCGGAATACGTAATCATATTTGGCCTGCACCAGACTCGCCCGTGCCCGGTCGAGATTAGTTTTGGCAATACTATAGTCAGTCGCGTTGATAGCACCGGCGTTCAACCGGCTTTCGGCCACCTGAAACGCCCGCTCCAGCGATACTACCTGCGTCTGGGTAGCGCGGTACCGGTTTGCCCCGGCCCGCATATTCGTATAAGCCGTTTCAATCTGCTGCCGTAGCTGCAACCGCGTGTTCAGAGCCGTCAGTTCGGCGCTTTGCTGCGAAATCCGGGCCGTTGTAATGCGGTTACGCGACTGGTATCCCTGAAAAATCGGTACCCGTAAAATTAAAGAAACCGATCGGTTAAAGTTATTTGCAATTTGATCAAAATATGGGAAAATATCCATATCTCCGCCCGGTACGTTCTGGTAAATAGGCGTTTGCAGGCCATCCGGGCCGGTTACGAAGTAAAGCGTCTGCTGCTGCGTAGTGGAGCCATTCGGCGAAAACCGCCGGGCTGCGCTGGAATACAAGGTGCTGAGGTTTCCACTGAGCGCAACCGTTGGATACAGGTACCCTTTGGCCACTTCAACACCTAAAGCCGCGCTCCGCACCCGCAGATCGGCACCCTTTACTTCGGGCAGGTTAGATGCGGCTACATCGAAAATCTGCTGAACAGTTTCGGTGTAAGGCGTCAGACCCGGATCGGGCACGTTGATCGGCTCCACCTCAAAGGCCTGATTGATGGGAACGTTCATCGCCTGCAGCAGAGCTACCCTGGCCAGATCGAGCGTGTTCTGAGCATTCACAATATCCAGCTCATTGCCGGCTAGGGTAGCCTGCAACTCCAGCAGGTTAGCCTCGGGTGCCGAACCCGCACTCACCAGCTTCTGCATCCGCTCCAGCTGCGCCCGGGTAACATCGGCCTGTCGCTGTGCAATGAGCAGTTGCTCAGTTCCGGTCAGCGTGTTCAGGTAGTTCTGGGCAACTGTAAGGGATACCGTGTTCTGCGTGGCCCGCAGTTCCTGCTGACTCGCCTGCAGAGCCAGATCGTTCTGCTTAACAGTATTTTTCAGCGTAAAGCCATTGAACAGCGTAGCCGTTGCGTTGAACTGGTAGTTGCCCGAGTTAATGCTCTGCTGAACGAACTGGTTAGAACGCGGGTCAATGTTCCGGCCACCACTCAGCGACTGGCTGCTTTGAAAATTGGCCGTTGGCAAAAGGTTCAGCCGCGACTGCCGAAGCTGCAGGTTAGTATTATCAACCGTCAGCTGCCCCTGCCGAATCTGAACGTTATTCTGTTGCGCAATTTCAATACACTGCTGTAAGCTTAATCGCGTTGAAGCAACGGTTCCGTTGCCCGGCGCTAGGGCGCCTGGGGTGTTCTGCGCATACACTACCGACATACCTGTTACCAGGCACAAGGTCATGCCAACCCAAATTTGTTTATACGCCACTCGCATACCCATTATTTTTGGTGAGTTAATGTTACAAACATACCTTCGGCGCAACTATCATTTTGGGATAAACGGCGCAAAACAAGCATGTTTCTGGTTTATAATTCGGATGTTATTCCTGAAAACGACTTTCATCTGCTGGCGGACGACCGCGCCTTTCACTATGGCGACGGCTTATTTGAAACCATTCGCGCGGAAAATGGCCGCGTCTGGTTCTGGTCCGATCATTACGAGCGATTAACGACCGGGATGGGGGCTCTTCGACTGAGCCTGCCCAATACCTTTACCGCCGAAGCCATTCATCAGGCTATTCTGCACCTGCTCGATCTCAATGGCCTCGCCAGTGAGTGTGCCCGGATTAAGCTCCTGGTCTGGCGCCAAACGGGAGGCCTTTACACGCCAACTACAAACCGAGCGAACATCCTGATCATGGTCCGGCCGGGCACTGCATTTTCTGTTACCAGAAAAACAAAACTAGGAATTTATGACCAGATTCGGTTGGCACCCTCCGCTATTTCAGCCTTTAAAACCCTGAATTCGCTACCGTATGTGCTGGCCGGTGTCTTTAAGCAGGAAAACGATTTGGACGACGTAATCCTGCTTGATACCAACGGGCATCTGGCTGAATGCCTGGCCTCGAATCTATACTGGCTACGGGACGGTATACTCTATACACCGGCTCTCCAGACCGGCTGCATTAATGGCATCAGCCGGCGACAGATCCTCCAAAAGATACCGAACGTGCAGGAAGGTTTTTTCTTCCCAGACGCGCTGGATGCTGCTAATGTTATCTTTGCAGCCAACGTAGCAGGCATTCAGGTTTTCAAAGGCGAAATCGACACGCCCCTGTTCTCATCCATTCGTCAGCTCTTTATGGCTTACTGAGCCAGCTTTTCCAGCTCCAGCCAGCCATCTTTCAGCCTGACGATACGCGAACCGTATTCGGCGTTGACTTCCGAGTGAGTCACCTGCACAATGGTTACGCCGTCTTTTTTGTTCAACTCCAGAAAGAGCTCCATGATCTCACGAGCCTGGTCAGAATGCAGGTTACCGGTCGGTTCGTCGGCGAAGATAACCGTTGGTCGGGCCGCCAGCGCCCGGGCAATGCCCACCAGCTGCTGCTGGCCGCCCGACAGTTGGGCCGGAAACAGATCCTTCTTGGCCACCATATTGAAGCGGTCGAGCAGTTCGGCCACGCGGCTCTTCCGTTCCGATCCACTCAGTCCTTTATAGAGTAAAGGCGTTTCAATGTTTTCATAAACCGTCAGTTCGTCGATCAGGTGATAAGCCTGAAAGACGAAGCCTATCTGCGTCCGGTGCAGTTCTGTTCGCTGTTTTTCGCTTAGTTTCTGAACGGGCCGCCCATCCAGCAGATACTCCCCTTCGGATGGTTCCTCGAGCAGACCAAGAATATGCAGCAGCGTACTCTTACCCGACCCCGACGGTCCCATAATGGACACAAACTCGCCCTGAGCGATGTCTAAGTCAATGTTACGCAGCACATACACCCGCCCGAATCCGGCCGGGTAAAACTTGGAGACGTTGTTAAGTTGTATCATAGTCCAGACTTTTTGACTAAGTTAGGGTTCAGGCGCTTAAGCTACCCGATTATGCTAAATTCTAAAATAAATACAAGTTATCTGATAAAAGTCAAGCGCCGTGCCAGAAAGATAAAGCACTGATTTATAAACTAATAAAAACTTTATTCATCTTTGCTTCGTCCGTTTCTGGACAGCCGTCGGCTCAAAACCGGACATATTTTAAGCCCGTCGTGCAACGCCCTGATCGTTTCTGACATCTACCTGTAAACCAAAACCTCCTTTTCGCTAATGAAAACAATTGTCTTATTCATTTTCTTGCTGGCAGCCGGCCTGAACGCGAGCAGTCAGGACTGGAAAAAAGACCGGAACGTATCGGGCTTTACGGCGCTGAGCGTAAGCAGTGGCATTGACCTGTATCTGACCCAGGGTAATTCGGAAAAGCTAACCCTGGAGGTCAAAGGCATTGACGAAGATGAGGTTAAATCGGAAGTACGGAACGGCGTTCTGAAACTGTATATCGACCGCCGGGGCGTAATGAACTGGAACTGGGGCCGGAATACGTCTGTAAAAGCTTACCTGACCTTTAAACAATTACGGGATTTGCAGGCCTCGGGCGGAGCCGATGTTTTTGGTCAGGGCAGACTATCGTTCAACAACCTGAACCTGGAAGTATCGGGCGGCTCCGACGTAAAGCTGGACCTCAAAGCTGATGAATTGAACGTATCGGCCTCGGGTGGGGCCGATGCTGTTCTGCAGGGTTCGGCCCGGACGCTGAACGCCGAGGGGTCGGGCGGCTCGGATCTGGATGCCCGCAAACTGACCGTTGAAGTCTGCAACGCCAACTCGTCGGGCGGGTCGGATGTGTACGTTAATGCTACGCGCGAGCTGAGCATGAGAGCTTCGGGCGGCTCCGATATTTATTATTACGGGTCGGCAAAAGTGCGGACGAAAAGCGAATCGGGCGGCTCCGATATTTCGCACCGCGACTAGAAAAAGCCGGAACGGCCGAACGAGTGAACGCAGGAATAGATAATTTTGCCCTCTCGTTCACATTTTCATCGTACCGGCGACCCGGCTTTTTACTCGTTTGACACCCACAATCGGCATCCTCGGCGGGGGGCAACTGGGCCTGATGCTCCTGCAAGCCGCTATTGACTGGAATCTTCGCGTTCACATTCTCGACCCCGACGCCGAAGCGCCCTGTCGCACACTCTGCACCCAGTTCACGCAGGGATCGCTGACCGATTACGACACAGTTTACCAGTTCGGGCAGACGGTCGATGTGCTGACTATCGAGATTGAACGGGTTAACGTCGATGCGCTCGAAGCCCTCGAACGCGAAGGCAAACAGGTGTTTCCGCAGCCGTCGGTCATTCGAACCATTCAGGACAAACGGCTGCA
Organism: Spirosoma taeanense; assembly: GCF_013127955.1. NCBI lineage: Bacteria > Pseudomonadati > Bacteroidota > Cytophagia > Cytophagales > Cytophagaceae > Spirosoma > Spirosoma taeanense. Next base: position 1,177,112 of record NZ_CP053435.1, on the reverse strand, counting down.
GAAGCAGTTTTACCGAGATCATAACCTGCCCACCGCCGATTTTATCCTGACCGAGAATCGCGCTGCGGTTTCCCAGTACAGCGATTTCCTGCCCGCCTTCCATAAACTCGGGCGCGATGGCTACGACGGGCGCGGTGTTCAGCGGATTGCCTCCTCTGCCGACGTTTCAAAAGCCTTCGATGCACCAGGGGTACTGGAAAAAGCCGTTGACTTCGCGAAGGAACTGGCCGTAATCGTCGCTCGCAATGAACGGGGCGAGGTGCAGACATTCCCGACCGTTGAAATGGTATTTCACCCGGAGCTGAACCTTGTCGAATATCTATTCGCCCCGGCCGAAATTACCGACGAGATCAATCAGCAGGCGCAGGCTATTGCCCGCCGAACCGCCGACGCCTTCGGGATTGTGGGTCTGCTGGCGGTGGAATTGTTTTTAGATAAACAAGGAAACGTCCTGATTAACGAAGTGGCCCCACGCCCGCATAACAGTGGTCACCACACGATCCGGGCCAACGTAACGTCGCAGTTTGAGCAGCACTGGCGTGCCATCCTGAACTTTCCGCTGGGCGATACATCGGTCTATCAACCCGCTGCAATGGTCAACCTCCTGGGCGAAGACGGCCACACGGGGCCGGCGGTGTACGAGGGTCTGGAAACGCTGCTGGCCATGCCGGGTGTGTTCCCGTTCTTTTACGGCAAGGCCCTGACCAAACCGTTCCGTAAAATGGGCCACGTAACGGTCATGGACAGCGATCTGGATCAGCTGCGCCAGAAGGTTGCCATCGTGAAAGAAAGCATCCGAGTTGTTACGTAAACAGCTAGTCTGAATCCGGCATTAGCTGCTCCAGTTGTCCCTTCAGTATTCGGGCTTCAAATGCCCGCAGTTCCCCCGGTTCGCCGGGCATGGGATAATTGCTTATGACCACGTCGACCGACGCATCGATGACGCTGGGCTCCTCCGAGAAGTTAGCCAGCACAACGAAGGTTTCGCCATACAGCGCTCGTTCATAGGCCCAGATGGTAGGGTGACCGGGTAGCAGATCGCGGTAGGTCCCTTCGTGCATAGCCGGTGTTTGCCGTCGCCAGCGCAGCAGGTTCCGATAAAACTTCAGTACTGAATTAGTCGCGGCCTCCTGCTCCTTTACGTTGATATGCGTGTAGTTTGGATTGACCTTCAGCCAGGTTTCTGGCCCATCAGTAAATCCCGCGTTCGGTGCGTCGGACCACTGCATCGGCGTTCGGGCGTGATCGCGGGCAATACGGTTGGCAGTTTGCAGAAACTGCGCTTCTTTTGCCGGATCAGCATCCGACGCAACTAAGGCCCGCCAGGCATTTTTCACCTGAATATCGTCGTATTCTCCGATTAAATCGAACGGGCAGTTGGTCATACCAATCTCATCGCCCTGGTAGATGCCGGGCGTACCACGCTGGGTGAGCAGGACAGTTGCCAGCATCGTCGCCGATTCATACGGAAAGTTGACCGGATCACCGAATCGGGACAGAACGCGCGGGTTATCGTGATTGCCGAAGTAAACATTCTGCCAGCCAATGTCGGCCAGCGCATCGACCCATTTGGCAAAAACCGCTTTCAGCTCCGGCAGCGTAAACTCGGGCGCGGGGTCCATAAACCGGTATTCGTCGCGCGGAACAGCATGGTCGAAATGATAAATCATGTTCAGTTCGTGCCGGTCTTTACCGACGTACAGGTTCACCTGCTCCACCGATACGCCAAACCCCTCCCCTACGGTGATTACATCCGGATAATGGGCTAAAACCTCGCGGTGCATCTCCTGCAAAAACTCGTGTATACGCGGGCCGTTGGCATATGTGGTCAGGTCGCCGTATCGCCCCTCTGGATAATCCGGAAATGACTGGTCTTTAGACAGCAGCGGAATAACGTCCATCCGGAAACCGTCTACGCCTTTATCCAGCCAGAAGCGCATCATCCGGTAGATTTCCTGTCGCAGCACCGGGTTTTCCCAGTTCAGGTCGGGCTGTTTTTCGGCGAACAGATGCAGATAGTACTCGCCGGTCTGCTCGTCCAGTTTCCAGGCCGGACCGGAGAAAAACGACTGCCAGTTGTTGGGCGGCCCACCCGAACGGGCGGGCTTCCAGATGTAATAATCCCGGTACGGATTATCCCGGCTCGTTCGGCTTTCCTGAAACCAGCGGTGTTCGTCGGAGCTATGGTTGACGACCAGATCGAGAATCAGTTTCAGCCCCCGCTGGTGTGCGCCAGCCAGCAGTTCGTCGAAGTCAGCCATTGTCCCGAATTCCGGCATGATGGATTCGTAGTCGCTGATGTCGTAGCCGTTATCGGCGTTTGGCGACTGAAAGATCGGGCTGAGCCAGAGAATATCGACGCCGAGATCGGCGAGGTAATCGAGCCTGCTGATAATACCCCGCAGATCGCCAACTCCGTCGCTGTTCGAATCGGCAAACGAGCGGGGATAAATCTGGTAAATAACGGATTGTTTGAAGCTGGTCATGCCTACTGGAGCGGTGTCTTAATCATCGTCGTCATCGTCCTTATCTTTAGCCGAACCGGCGTAGGCTTTTGGATACGGAACTTTACCTTTTGCAGCAAACCACAGAATCCGGTTCATCTGATCGTCGTTGCCCCGGTCCATACCTTTCTCCGCGTTTTTGATCGACAGCCTGGCAAAATTGAGCGCAGCACCAGTCAGCGAGGTCAAGGGCTTATTCATCTCATCGAGCCGAATTCGGTTTGGTAAGGCCGTGAACGGCGTCAGATCAGCCTTGTCGGTGAAGCAGTCGAACATGGGCAGGGCCGTCGCGTCGATGACGTTCATGGGTGGCAATCCCAGAATCTGTTCGATAGTGCGCACCATGGATGTCTGGTTGTAATTCGTGTGTACCGTCCGGCGAAGCCGTGAGTACGGACTGATTACGTACCCTGTCGTGCGGTAGGCCGATACGTGGTCCCAACCAGCCTGTGAGTCGTCTTCGGTGATAAAAATAACCGTATTGGCCGCAAACCGGCTGCGCTGAACGGCCTCGACAATCCGGCCCACCGCCAGGTCATTATCGGCCACCATCGCGCGGGGCGTTGGAAACTGAGGGCTCGTCCCCGACGTATGGTCGTTCGGCAGCGACATGACCATCAGGTTGGGCCATTCGTCGCCGGGACGGGCGGCCGTTTCGTTCAGTTCGCGGATAAAGGCGTCGGCCCGCATCTGATCGCTGATGGTTTCGTCGTCGCAGCCGGGGAAATCCATGGACAGGATCGGCTGCACCCGCGAGATGGTCGTGGTGTTCGTAAAGGAGAACGGCTGGCTCGTCTGCCGCATCTGAAAGAGCTTTTGCCAGTCGTACTGCTTCTTGTCGAACCGGCACGTACAGGCTTCGCCGTAGATGCGGACGGTTTTGCCGTGGTCGAGGGCGTTGTTCCAGATCAGGCCTTTTTTATTGTACACCAGTGCGTCATACAGCACGTGCGGATACGACCGAAACCACGCCCGGACGCTTTTTTCGGTGTAATCCGTTACCATGGCGGCATCGGCCCAGTGGTGCCCTTCGGCCGATGACTTACCCGATACGTAATAGTTATCGAGCAGCATAAACTCGCGGGTTAGCTGGTGCTGATTCGGCGTTACGCTATCGCCAAACACGCAAAGCGACGGCATGCCCCGCCCCTGCGGTATATCGCCCAGCACCTGATCGTAGGTGCGGTTTTCCTTGATGATGTAGAGCACATGGCTGAACACCGATGGTTCGCCAATACGCTCCGGAACTGGTCGGGGCGGTACGTTGGGCCGTGGCAGCTGCTCGGCCAGCGCCAGCCGGAACTGCAGACTCATCTTACGAACCTCATCCGTGTAGCGCGCCAGTTCGGCCTCGGTAGGTACGTTCAGGATCGAGAGTGTTGCCAACTGCCGGTGCGATGTAAAGGCCAACTGCTTCGGGTCGCTGCCGGTTTCGACCGCCGTCGCAATGCGGGACCCGTTGCCTTCGAGGTTGGCAACGTACAACTCTTTGCCGGAGCACAGAATACCACCGGGATAAGCCTGCGTCGGAATGTAGCCCTGCACCTGTCTTTCAGCCAGCGATACGACCGCCAGGGCGTTGTCGAGACCATTGGCGACGTAAAGTGTTGTGCCCGCCGAGTCAAGAGCCAGCGCGTTGGGCGTACTGCCGATATAGGACGTCTGCCCCTGAAACAAACCGACGCTGATCGAGTCGGTCACCTGCTGCGCCTGGGCGTCAATAACTGATACGTTATCGCTATTGCCGTTGGCGACGAACACGAACCGCCCATCGCGGCTGCTGACAATTGCGTTGGGATGCAGCCCGACCCTGACCTCTTTTTCAGCCTTGCCATTGCTGCGGTCAACGATCGAAACCGAGCCCTGGACTATGGCGCCCGTGCGCGGATCGACATAAGCGCTGCCCCACGGCACACCCGCCGTTTCCTGCCTGCTGGCCGAATCGGCAGTGGGCAAAGGCCCGGCCCAGTTGGTTACGTAAACCCGCTCACCAGTAACGGCTACGCCAAACGGAGCTACGCCGGTTGGGGCTGTCCAAACCACCTGCCGGTCAGCAAAACGGATTTTCGCCAGCTGGTTATTGCCGTTCAGCGCAACATACAGATACGGCTCGCCCGATTCCAGACTGACCGCGACGTCGTTGGGAAGCGCAATGGGTGCGGGCGCTACGGCCGCAAACGGAAGAAGCTCTACGTCGCCAATTTTCCCGTTAGCCCAGGTCGCAATCATCACCCCCGACTTGCCCCGCTCCCGCTCCGACGCACCCCAGACGATATAGGTTTTGTTCCGGTACGTAAAAGCCTCAATCCCTGAGTACGTGCTCATCATAGCCCTGTAGGCCGGAACCTCCCGAAACATCCATTGGTGAATTAGTTTACGGCTGACCCGGTCCAGCACGGCAATTCCGTAGCGATCTTCGATTACGATCTGAGTGCCGCCCGGTAATAACGCAAGGTCGAGGGTATGGTTTTCCAGTTTCGGGTCGCCGTACGTAAGAACCGTTCCGGCTGATTTAACCAGCCGGTTATAGGGCATGATGGTTGAGGATTTGTCATTGAGCGCCTGCCGGTCGGAGCGGTGGCGATAGGCGCGTTTCTGCGCCAGGGCGGTCAGGCTCAGAATAAGGAACAAACAGGTTACGCTAAACCGGAATAGATGCATGACGATCGCAAAGAGGGAGTGGCCCGAAGGTACTTTTCGTTCGCGAAAGTCACTACAAAATCCGATTGAAAAGCGTATATGACGTAACAAACCGTTACCGTGATTAGAGACGACCCCAGCTTAGCGAGTCCATTTCAGACCGGCTGTATTGAAACTGATCTGTCGTGTGCCCTGGGCGTAGAACCCGATTTCAATCACCATCGTTCGGGCAGCTTTCATCTGGTTGATGAGCTTCTGTTCAGCGTCGAAGAAGATGATGTTGGCCCGACCGTTCTCTGCCGCCGAGAAGGAATAGGATTGAGCTGGTTTGCCATCGAACCGGATGCGGGCATTGCCGCCTTCGAAACTCCGGTTAAACTGGCCTTTCGATACTTCCAGATAAACGTTCGTGCTCTCGTCGCGCTTCCGGATTGTCAGCATCGCGGTTGACCCACCGGCATACGGAAACCCGAACTGTAATACATCCGGCGACGTGATTGACGCCTTATAAACCCGACTACCGGTTTGATCAGCCCGTTCTTCGTACGTCCACCTACCAGCACGAGACGAAGGGCTGCTTTGGGGCATTGATTTCTCAGATGAAACCTCCCCTGTTTGTGTACTACTGGTATTGACCGCTGCCCGGGCGGAATCCGCCCCTGTCGATTGAGTCGTTTCCGGCTTCGTTGAGCAGCCAACAAGAAGTAACAGGCTAACTACGTAACTGAAGTTTTTCATTGGATTCCCTTCCAATAAGCTTATTGTGAATAAGCCGTCTGCTGTCTGATAAACTTTATCAGACAGCAGACGGCTCAAACAACGGCATCTCCGCATTAAGAATGCCGTTACTATGCCGTTTAAAATTTCGCGGTTACGTTCAACGGGCCAGTCCGTCGCGACGGGCGCGAGTACGGATACGTTCAGCCCGAGTCCGGCTGTCGGGGTGGCTGGACAGAAACGTCGTAATACGTCCACCCTGCTTACCCCCACTCAGCTTCGCCAGCTTCTCGAACGACGTGGCCAGCGCCATTACGTTGTAGCCATTACGCTTCAGAAAATTATAGCTGTAATCATCGGCTTCGGTTTCCTGCTGGCGGCTGAACGACGCCCCTGCCAGATAATCGGCCAGACCACCCAGCTGCGACCGCGACAGTTGGCCAATCAGGCCCGACGTTGACGCACCGACATTCCGTATCGCGGAGCGCCGAAGCGCCCTTTTCATAGCATCGCGTGAGTCATGGTTAATCACGTGGCCAATCTCATGGCCCATAATGGCCAGCAGTTCATTGTCGGTCATGATGTCCATTAACCCCTTAAACACCCGTACACTCCCATCGGCCGTTGCAAAGGCGTTAACATCCGCAATTTTATAAACTTTATAGTTGAGAGGCAGCCCACCCATGGTGCGGTGCCGACTGACGATTCGGTTCAGGCGTTGGGTATAGGGGTCATTTGGCCCCGCTACCGGATTTTTAGCGTCCATCTGCTGGACGGCCTGACGCGAATAGGCCGCCACCTGCGCATCAGACAAGGTAGCTGAATTGATTCCATCCAGCACGGCCTGCATCAGATTCCCCGCGCCCTGCGCATAGCTGAGAACAGGAAACCAAATCAGGATAAATAATAGGCTTGTTATGCGTTTCATGATTCAAGTCAATTTAGTGGATAAAGGTAAAAACCACTCTATGGACTTTGTAACCACCGCAAAAGTTTAATGAAAAGAGGAATTTGTTTGAAAATGGGCTCACCTTACTCATCCGTTGAGGGTGACATTCAGGACAGTTTAGGCAGCGCCCAGGGAGAACGATAACGGGCCTGGGCCAACGCCTGCGCCGGCTCATCACCAACGATTTTACCCTGACTGGCGTCCCAGATTAGTTTATGGCCTGTTCGATACGAGATATTACCTAACTGCGCGTGCAGCGCTACGTTACGCCCTGCCTCGGCCGGGCAATTGGGTTGCTGGCGAGACCGGATGCAGTCCAGAAAGTTACGGGTATGATTGTCGAGGTCCCGGCCGCCACCGTACTGAATCGGCATGGCCGGTGTCAGGTACCGACCGGCTTCCACTTCGGGCAGCACTTCCCATTTGCTCCGATCAATGACCACCGTGCCCAGGTTTCCAATAAACGCGACGCCATGATCCCGGTCGTATGGACCACGCATGGTACCCAGAGACTGCTCCCAGAGCAGTGAAAACGAACCAAAATCATAGAGTGCCTGAAGGGTGTCGGGGGTTTCGCCCGCCTGGTCAGGGAACCCGAATTTGCCGCCGGTTGCCACTACCGAGCGGGGCGCCGTTACGTTCATGCCCCAAAGTGCCACATCGATCATGTGCGCGCCCCAGTCGGTCATCAGCCCTCCGGCATAATCCCAGAAATAGCGGAACGTACCATGAAACCGGTTGCGGTTGAACGGACGCCGGGGCGCGGGCCCAAGCCACATATCATAATCAACGCCCGCCGGTACGGGCTCATCGGGCCGAATTGGAAACTCTTTACCGTAGTTCATGAACGCCCAGGTTTTCACCGAGCGAACGGTGCCGATATGACCGGCCTGAACGTAAGCCAGTGCTGCTTTCCAGTGTTCGCCACTGCGCTGCCACTGCCCTACCTGAACGATGCGGTTATATCGCTTAGCTGCAGCCACCATCAGATCGCACTCCTGAATGGAATTAGCCAGCGGCTTTTCGACATACACATCTTTTCCGGCCTGGCAGGCATACACCATCGGCAGACAATGCCAGTGGTCAGGCGTTCCGACGATGACGGCGTCAATAGTTTTATCATCCAGCAGTTTACGAAAATCAGCATAAAGACTCACCCGTTTGCCCGTCAGCTTCTCTAACTCATTAGCTCGTTTGTTTAACACATTGCTGTCAACATCACTTAGGGCCACACACATAGCGCCCGGACTTTTGAGCATCGACGTTAGATCGGCCCAACCCATACTGTTTACGCCAATCAGGCCAATGCGAATGGTGTCGGAAGGGGGCGCAGTACGCTCAGTTGGGATCGGGAAGGTGGCTGTCAGACCTGCGCCGGCAAGCAGTTGACCCGATTGATGAAGAAACGCACGTCGAGATGAGGACATCTTGTTAGAACAGAAAAAGTAAGGGCCTAAACAACCGGGAAACTCCTCGGTTGAACCGAATACAGTTTGGTAAAAAAGCGCTTAAATCTCCATTCCTACCTATATAATAGGCTTTTACACTCGTTTATTTCTGTCAATATAAATAGCGATTAACGATACCGAAAAGTAAATTTAGTAAGTAACTAATGTAGCTACATTATATGAACTATAGCCATTTAATCTCTCAAAAATTCAATTAAATAGTAAATAAGTTAAAATAACGTCAAAATATAAGGGTATTCGCTCATTTTTTTAAATGTGACTGATATACCGATTTATTACTCTAAATAATCCAAAGGGCTCAAGGATTGTTAAACCCATTGTTAATTCTATTTACCTTTACCAATGAAACAGAACAGCCTCGCTAGTAAGCAGTACAGCACTCATTACTCCAATTCACCCAAAGCGGATTCTTTTGAAACACTTTATAACCGTTATGTCGATAAAGTGTATCAGAAATGTCTGTCGATGACAAAGGATCCGGAAGCGGCTCAGGATTATACGCAGGACATATTCATTAAAGTGTTCAACAAACTGGACACCTTTCAGAATCGCTCCACTTTTTCAACCTGGCTGTATTCCATCTCTCACCATTACTGCCTCGATCAGTTGCGGGTCAGAAAACGGTACTCCAGTGAAGCGCTTCCCGACGAGGATCTAGACGATGAAGCGCTGATTGCTGCCGAATCTTCTGAAGACCGGATGGAGCTGCTGGAAAACGTCATGAACAGCCTGCCCGATGAAGAAATCACCTTACTTCGGCTCAAGCATGAGCAGGGCTTATCTATTCGGGACATTGCCAAGAAATATAACCTCAGTGAAAGTGCGGTGAAAATGCGCCTGAAACGCACGCGCGACAAGCTTTATGCCTTGTACACCAGCGCTCAGTAGCACGGGGCTGAAGGATTAAGACGCTGAATCTGCCATTACCCGAAGGGCACGAAATCCGGGCATAAAAAAGTAAGCCCCGCCCCGCACAAACACAAACTGCGGGATGGATTTTACTTTCCTGCGTACTGGATGATCTGGGATGGTAAATTCGCAGCGTACGTACTTCTTTTTTAAAAACGTAAAACCGGCAATCGGGTCTACATCATTATACAGGCCGTCGAACTTGGCGTTGTTCATCCAGGCGTTCTGGATAAACTCGAACTGGCGACCGATATTCGTATTGAAACAGATAAAGTAAAGGCCACGCGTTCCACCCTGCTTTGATGTCAGTAAATCGGCAGGAGCCATGCTTTCGGCCAGCGGCTCACCAAATGGTCGGCCCCGGCGCAGCAACCGGTGCCGTTTTGAAACGCTGATTGACGTAGCCGGGTCATTGTCAATCCCATCCCTCGGATTGGCCTTCCGGATATGCGCCCCAATTGGGCAGCCAAAGCCTTCCCGATCGCCTTCTTTGTAGGCAAAGGCATTCATCTGACTATCGGCCAAGGGTGGTGCCGTCGGTTCTGCGACCAGCGCCAATGGATTCCCATTAGGCCATCGTCCTACAAATTTAGACGCTACGTAAACCGCGTCTTTCCCCGCAAAGTGCGTGTTTTCGTTCGCGGCCTTCACAGCAAATTGCCAGAAATCCTGCACCTTCTGCTCCAGTTCCCGAAAGACCAGGTAACTTCCATTCCGGCCGAAATCAAATTCAGTATCGCCGAGCCGAAGGGTTGGGCTAAAGGGGATTTTTTGATACTCATTCGGGTAGCCCAGAATAAACTCGCCGGGCATAATGGTATTCGGGTCCTGCCCGGCGCTTGACGGGGTGTTTTTCGACGTCGTTCCTTCTTTTCCCAGGCCCACCAGCAACGGCTGCGAAAGCCCATCCCGGAACCCGAAATGCTCCTTCCCCTGCGGCAATATCCGGGTGTCTAACCGGATCTGTTCATCAATGCCGTAGTGAGGAAACTCTTCATGAATATCCCTGTACAGATTAGCCAGCGCAGCTTTATCGGCGGCATACAGCATCAGTACGGCATGGGGTTCCCGGCCGGGCTGTCCCCAACGCCATTGGTCAGGCGCGTTTGTGTCTATATCGCCCAGAGTCCGGCTGCGCGATTCCCGCACCATACCTTCAGTGAATTCGCGCGAAAACGATTCCGTAAACGAAGCTTTGGGCAGAAAAGTCAATATACCAGGATACGTAAACGCCAGATGCAGCGCCGTTGTGGCGGGTTTGACGGTGGCGGGCGTAATATCGGCTAAGCGCTTACGTAGCCACTGCCGGCCTAACTCAGGATCCTGAAAACGCAGCATGAGATAGCAGGCTTCGGGAAATTTTCCGTAGGCCCGGATCAGCAGTCCCTGCATATCCTCTTTCTCCAGATTGATCGGTTCCATCTTATAGCAAGGTTAACCAGTCGGCGGTTTGGCGGGGCGTCATGGGTTGCCCTATTCCGCGAACAATAGCATGGTTCTGTATAATATTTTTGACAGTCAGACCCTTGTAAGCACTGTACCAGACCTGCGTTAAGATCTGATGCTTCCGGGTCCACTGTTTAAACCGTTCCTCGTCGGTCGCGCCGTCCAGAATCAGAAATCGGGTTCGGGGAAATTCCTGCGTATTGCTCCAGGCCAGAGTTAGACCCACAGCAGCCCGATCCACAAAATCGCCGAGGTAATTTTCCCAGCTACCATCAAAATTGCTGAAAAACAACAGCCGTTTTCCCCGGTCGATGAGTAGCCAGCGGGCAAAATGAATTGTGCCAATATCGCCGAGCCGCCCCTGGTTGTACGTATAAGTAGCCAGCAGTTGCAGCGCACCGAGGGCCAGCCGCTGCAGACTCCGCCGGAACAGTCCCGGCTGCAGTTCAATCAGGTGAGTCAGCTGGTTCTGAACAACGAGGTCTTCCCGTTCCGTTAAAGCTTCTACGTCCTCAAAAGTTATATCCCCCTCGGATAATGGAATGGCCTTCTTCTCCAGATAACGCAGGTACAGCACACCCAAAGCCACCGCCAAAAGGAACCCAACGATACCCCACCAGCCCAGTAGCCAGCCGATTAACACGAACAGCAATACCAGCAAGCCAATACCTACGTACTTGACAGCCGATGCAGCCAGATGCGGGAGCTTAACATCGGCCGTTGGTCGCCAGCCGGGTTTATGCCGGGCGATGTAGGCATCTATACCTGCTTTGAGTTGATTGGCTGTCTGGTTAGCCGTCTGCGGCTGCTCCAGATACTCCTGAATTAGCGTACGTACCCCGTTTTCGTCCTGAATCTGGCTCACCGACATCCCCCGATGCCCCCGGTAGAAGGTCTGAATAGGCTGTTTATGGTTATGAACGAATTGCCGGATTGCTTTTTCCGGTGAGCCCGACGCGTTATAACCCGTACAGCAGCCAAAAACACGGTGAAAACCCGCTAACGTAGCCGGACTGGTTATCTCCTGCAGGTGCACGTCCAGAGACGTGTCAAAATTGCAGCTATAGGCCAGTTGCGCGGGCGTCGTTCGGTTCTGGTTGTCGGTAAACGCGGGCAAAATGACTAACCGCGCAAAATGAACACCCGGTAATTGCTTGAAGGGAATAATCAGATTAGCCTCTACGTCCGCTTCGATAGCAGCCAGTATAGTTTCCAGCGACGCTCGTTTTGCCTCATCAATTGGAGCTATGACGGTCAGTGCCAGTTGATCGGTAAACGGTTTCATAGTGCGGATTTTGCGAACCAGCCATAGTCAGTTAGTGGCTGGGACAGGTTCTGGCTACGTCAGGAGCTGATAATCACGACAAAAAGGTACTTCCTTCAGCTTTATGATGGCGCTAACTTCTTAGTATTCGGCAGCGAGAATACGTAGAAGGCCACGCTGCTATACAAACCGCAGTAATTAATCGCTCCATCCAGTTAGTCGTAAAAGCCAAAGCGCTCATCAACAGGTTGGCCAAAAAAAGCCTGACACAATACGTGTCAGGCTCGTTGAAAGTCAGAGACGGAAAACCCGTTACGTTAAAACGCTACCGGTTTGAGCCGCAGACCCGTATCCTCGGGGAGGCCAAAGATCAGGTTCATATTCTGCACCGCCTGTCCCGACGCGCCCTTGGTCAGGTTATCGATTACGCTCGTAATAAGCAGCTGCCCTTCATGCAGTTCGAGATGAAGCAAACATTTGTTGGTGTTCACGACCTGTTTTACGTCCACGGGTGACTCGCTGACGTGCGTAAACGGATGATTTTCGTAATACGTCCGGTACAGCTCCTTGGCTTCATCCCCGGAACCGGTAAACGGCGTGTAGATATTCGCCATAATACCCCGCGTAAAATCGCCCCGGTACGGCACGAAATTGATCGCATGGCTGAAATCCGGGTCAAGCATGGTCAGGCTCTGCCGGATTTCGGCGAGGTGCTGGTGCGTAAAGGCTTTATAGATTGAGATGTTGTTGTTGCGCCATGTAAAGCCCGTGGTCGGCACCAGCGCCTGCCCGGCACCCGTGCTGCCCGTCACGGCACTCACCTGCACAGCGTCGGTCAGCAGGCCAGCTTTAGCCAGGGGCAGCAAAGCCAGTTGGATACTCGTTGCAAAACAGCCGGGGTTGGCAATCCGGGTGGCTTCCTGAATCCGGTCGCGCTGAAGCTCGGGCAAGCCATACACGAAATCGTCGTGTTCATCGCGAAAATCCGCGCTCAGGTCAATCACGGCAATATCGTCGGAGATGTCGTGTTCGGCCATGAACTTTACTGATGCGCCATGTCCCGAGCACAGAAACACAGCATCCAGACCTTCCTGCGCCAGCAAAGTAGCTGGCTCCTCGCCCGAAAACCGTAGATCGGTATCGCCCAGCAGATCGGTATGCGTTGCCCAGACGGGTTTACCCGCCTGGCTGTTGCTATGCACAAACGCTACGTTGACGAAAGGATGATTGATCAGGATGCGCAGCAGTTCGCCACCCGTGTAGCCTGCTCCGCCGATAATACCGATATTGATTGTCATTGCTTTTTTCTGAACTGCGCTTTATACCTGACAAGAATCCTACTGAAAGAATTCCGTCAGGCCTGTTCTGCAATCGTTTTGTATAACTCTATATGCCGCTGTATGAACTTCGCCCACGAGAACTGCGACGCTCGCGCGATGGCCTTCGCCGACAGGTTAGCCCGCAGCGAGGAGGACTGGATCAAGGTCAGCATGGCCTGGCAAAGCGCGTTGACATCGGTCGGCGGGACGCGGATGGCGGCATCGCCAACGACCTCGGCGCTGGCCGGAATATCGGAAACGATAACCGGAAGGCCACACTGCATAGCTTCCAGCGGGGGCAGGCCAAACCCTTCGTACAGGGACGGATAAACAAACCCCAGCGCACCCGCGTAAAGCGGAGCCAGATGCTCGTCCGGTACGAATCCCGTCACGACCAGCCGCGACCGCAGCGTATCGTGCCGACTTAATTCGTCAACAATCCGGTCGAACTTCCAGCCTTTGGTACCTACCAGTACCAGCTTTACGTCTGCCGGAATCTCACCGGATTTAGCCAGCTTTACGAAGCAGCGAATCAGATGATCGGTATTCTTACGCGGCTCAAACGTAGCCAGGCTCAACAGGTAAGGCGTTTCGCCGATACCATACTGCTGCCGGATAGCCTGTTTCTGGACTTCGTCCGCTACCGGATGAAATAAGGTCGGTGATGCGGCCAGGTGAATAGGCACTACGCGGGCGGGGTCGAAGCCCGTGTACTGACAGAAGTCATCTTTGGTCGCCTGCGAAACGGTCGTTACCCAGGCCGTCGGCGGCAGAGCTTCAATGACCTGCCGGACGGTTTGCTCCCCCGCCGGAAACCACTCCGGGTGCAGAATCGGAATCAGATCGTGAATCGTCTGCACTGTCGGAATCTGCCGCACCGATTTGGGAATCGAAAAAAACGGCGAGTGGTAGATGGCTCCTTCCGGGAACTGCGTCACCCGAAACCGGCCCTGCTCCCGATTGAACGCCTTACGCGTCCGGTAGGCCACCTGCCGGATGGCCTTCGATGGCAGACTGCCGGCTTCAAACGGGCCCAGCAGCGCGTTTTCGAGCCGGGCCGACAGTCGGCCGCCAGCCGTGTTGACGAACGGAGGCATACTGCCGTTGAACGCCTGCCGGACATACCGCATGGTTTCGGGCAGATGGGTGGAAGCCGCCAGCGACAGATCTATGTCGCTGGCTTGCCACAGCCCTTTCAGCAGCTCCTCGGCTACGCGGCTAACCCCCGTCTGTGCCTTCCGGTGGTAAAACCCGATACCCAGCGGGCTCGCATCAAGAATTATGTTCACGTATTTTCTCGTAGATCATCACCTGATTGGAAGCCACCTTCGAGAAGCCCCGTACATCGTCGCCGGTCCAGGCGTTGTTCATTTCGCCATACGAACCAAAAGCCGACGACATCAGGTCATAGTCCGATTCAATACCCATCACCTGGAAACGATATGGAGCGAGCTGGACGTGTACCTTACCCGAAACATGCCCCTGCGTATCGCTCAGGAACGTTTCGATGTTGCGCATAACGGGGTCCATAAACTGGCCTTCGTGGAGCATCGTGCCATACCAGTTGGCCAGTTGATCTTTCCAGTACAGCTGCCACTTGGTCAGTACGTGTTTTTCGAGCGTATGATGCGCTTTAATCAGGATCAGCGGAGCGGGCGCTTCAAAACCAACCCGGCCTTTGATACCGATAATCGTATCGCCAACGTGAATGTCGCGGCCAATACCGAACGGACTGGCCAGTTCGGTCAGTCGACGGATTGCGTCAACGGGGTTGTCGAACGTTTCGTCGCCAGACGCTCCGGCAATACCTTTGATTTCGCCCTGCGAAAACGTGAGCGTAATGGTTTCGGGCTCCGTCTTGCTCACCGGCGTCGGCCAGGCCGACTCAGGCAGGAACTGGTCGGAGGTCAGCGTTTCTTTGCCGCCAACCGACGTACCCCACAACCCTTTGTTGATGGAATAGGCCGCCTTGTGCCACTCCTGCTCGACACCTTTCGACTTGAGGTATTCGATTTCGGCCTCGCGCGAGAGTTTCAGATCGCGGATAGGCGTAATGATTTCGGCTTCGGGCGCGATAATCCGGAATGCCATATCGAAACGTACCTGATCGTTCCCGGCACCGGTCGAACCGTGTGCAATTGCCGACGCGCCGATTTGCCGGGCGTATTCGGCCGCAGCAATGGCCTGAAAAATCCGTTCGGCACTTACACTGAGTGGGTACGTATTGTTTTTCAGCACGTTTCCGAAGACCAGATACTTCAGACACTGCTGGTAATAATCGTCCGTCTTGGAGATGGTAACGTGGGATTTAACTCCCAGCGAGTAAGCCCGCTCTTCAATGGCTTTCAGTTCGGCATCCGAGAAACCGCCTGTGTCAACCAGTACCGAGTGGACTTCGAGCCCCCGGTCTTCAGACAAATATTTTACGCAGAAGGAGGTATCCAGACCCCCGCTAAAGGCAAGAACTACTTTTTCAGACATCAGACAGAAGACATTGGACGCGAACCACGCCCGCCGTTTAGATAGTTTTGGCGGGGCAAATATCGGGTTTCCAGCGTTATGTTGTGTGAATGATGACCATCATTCATTCGAACATGCCTCTATTTGAACGCATCTGCCTTTTCTGCCTACAACAGAACCAGTAAACTACCGGGCAGAACCCGTACTTCCGCCCGCCCATCGGGTAACGTCAGGGGTTCGCCGTCGGCGTGAATAAGCAAAGGCCCTTCGGCCTGCACGATAGCCTTCGTAACGGACCGGCCCTGCCAGTAGGCCGAACGATTGAGCGTTTTATTGAACAGCCGCCACGCCAGCACGCCCGCCAGTTGGGCCGGAAAAGGCCGGAGCTCGCACTGCTCCAGCCGACCGTCGGCAATGTTTGCCGTAGGCGCCATCCAGGCATTATTACCAAACTGACCCGCATTGGCAAACGTCAGCGAGAACAACGTTCTCTCTTGACCGTCAATGACGTACTGGGTTGGCCGGTACGCCCAGAAAGCACGGAATGCCGTTTGTACGTAGGTTGACAGGCCCCGCACAGGCTGCTGGGCGAAAACGTGGGCTACATATGCTTCAAAGCCCAGGCCCGCCGTACAGAAAAACGGATGCTGGTTGATCTCTCCGCTGTCAATCACGACCGGTCGCCCGTTCAAGGCCCGTTCGATGGCCTTCAGCGGAATAAGCGGAATCCCTAAATGACGCGCCAGACCATTACCCGAGCCGATGGGAACGATGCCGAGGGCCGTTGCTGACCGCCGAAGCGCCTGCGCCGTTTCGTTGATGGTGCCGTCGCCACCGATGGCCAGCACCCGGCTGACGCCCCGCCGGACGGCCTCAGCCGCCAGCTCGGTTGCGTGGCCGGGTCGCTCCGTGAATACCGCTTCGGGCGCGTATCCGAGGGCTTCGGCCCGCTGCAGAAACGTATCGCGTAGCCGGGTTTTCTGGTTGAGAGAGATAGTACCCGACAGCGGGTTGATGAAGGCCAGAACGGCCGGTAAATTGGCCACTCAGGAAAAGAATATAAAGAGAACGATAATAAACACCACAATGAAGACGTAGTACCAGCCGTCGGAGAAGATATACGGCTTATACTCGTTATAAAACTTCTGAATCCTGTTCATGAGCAGGTAGCTTGCATGCCTCCACAAAGGTAACGAAAGTAAGCCCAACTGGTTATGCGGCCTCTTACAATGCCTGCCCACCATTCACCGCCAGCACGTGCCCGTTGACAAACGAGGCTTCGTCGGAGGCCAGGTAAAGATACGCGTAGGCAATGTCTTCGGGCTTGCCGATGCGCCGGACGGGCACATTGGCGACCGCCTTGTTACGTACATCTTCAGGCATGGCGTCGGTCATGGCCGTCTGAATGAAACCCGGCGCGACGGCATTGGCCGTAATCCCTTTTGGACCAAGTTCTTTAGCCCACGAACGCACCATGCCGATAATCCCGGCCTTGGCAGCCGCGTAGTTGGTCTGCCCGAACGCGCCATGCACCCCGTTAATGGACGACGTGCAGATAATCCGGCCGTACTGCCGCTCAACCATGTAAGGCGCAACAATCTTCGTGCAGTTAAATACGCCCGTCAGGTTTACGTCAATAACCTGCTGCCACTCCAGAAACGACATTTTCAGCAGGGTTTTGTCGCGCGTGATGCCGGCGTTGTTGATCAGAATATCAATCTGGCCGTAGCGGTCAATCACTTCGCGGGCCGCGGCCTCAATGCCCGGCACGTCGGTTGTACTGACGCGCATAAATTCACAACGAAAGCCCTGATTACTTAACATCAGAGCCGTTGCCTCGCCTTCATCGAGCAAATCCCAGATAACCACCGTAGCGCCTTCGCGGCAGAAGACTTCGGCGGCACCCTGTCCAATGCCCCGGGCCCCCCGGTAATTATGGCAACTTTATTCTGTAGTCTCATAGTGATCTGAGTCTGGAATTATCGTGCAACCACCACGGCTTTGCCAACGACCCGGCGCTCCATCAGGTCGCGGAGGGCCTCGGGTGCGTCGGCGAGCGAATATAGGCGGTAGATGTGTTGTTTAAGCTGACCGCCGGTGATCCAGTGCAGAATCTGACGGAAGTTTTGCTGGCTCATCTCCGGTTCACGCTGCGCAAACGCGCCCCAGAATACGCCCACAATGGATGCTCCCTTCAGCAACGCCAGATTCAGCGGAATGTTCGGAATCTGACCGGCCGCGAAACCGACCACCAGATACCGGCCTTTCCACGCCAGCGACCGAATCGCTGGTTCAGCGTAACGATCCCCAACCGGGTCATAGATAACGTCAACGCCGTTACCGTTCGTCAATTCTTTAAGGCGGTCGCGAAGGTTTTCAGTAGTGTAATTAATGGTTTCAGCAGCCCCCATCGCCCGGCAGACGGCCAGTTTCTCTTCGCTCGATGCGGCTGCAATCACGCGCGCGCCCATCAGTACGCCTAACTGTACAGCCGCCAGCCCGACGCCCCCGGCCGCTCCCATGACCAGGAGGGTTTCACCGGCCTGCAGATTTGCCCGATCCTTCAGGGCATGGTACGACGTACCGTAGGTGTACATGGTCGAAGCGGCCGTAACGAAATCCATTGCCCCAGCCGCTCCGCTGGTTGGCATGGGTAGCGTTGTTGCTGCGTTAGCCACGACTTCTTCGGCAAAACCGCCGTGCCCCGTCAGCGAAAAAACCGCATCGCCAACGCGCAGGTGCTCAACGCCCTCGCCTACTTCAATGACTGTACCCGACACTTCGCCCCCCGGCGAAAACGGGAACGGCGGCTTGAACTGATACTTTCCCTCAATCATGAGCGTATCGGGAAAGTTAACCCCGCAGGCTTCCACCTGAATTACAACCTGCCCGTTACCCGCTTTCGGCGAAGGAACTTCCTTCAGGACGAGTTGTTCGGGCGGACCGAATTGCTGACACAAAATGGCTTTCATGAGGTTATAAAAAACGGAGCTATAGGGTTCTTTATCGTCCAAACGAACACAAATCGCGGTAATGACTTTGGCAATTCATTTTTCAACGGGCGAATCCTGTAGCTTTACCCTAAATCCCGTTTACGATGAAGCAGCTTTACGTTCTCTTACTATTAAACCTGCTGGCGTTTCCCGCTGTTAGTCAGCCCAACACCGCAGCCCTGAACCAGGACCGCCGGACTATCTTACAGGTACTGCAACGCCAGACCAACGATTGGAACGAAGGCCGCGTTGATAAGTTTATGGAAGGCTACTGGCCGTCTGATTCGCTAACCTTTGTGGGTAAAGCGGGGATTACCTATGGCTACCAGGCCACACTCGCCAATTATAAAAAACGCTATCCCGACCGGGCATCGATGGGTACGCTTAAGTTCGATATTCTGCACCTGGACTTTCCCGCTCCCAATGTCGCCTACGTAATTGGCCGCTGGCACCTGACCCGGCCCAAAATTGGTGACGCTGGCGGGCATTTTACGCTGCTCTGGCGTAAAATCAAAAAACGCTGGGTCATCGTCAGCGATCACAGTAGTTAATCACAACGAGTGTATCAGCTTATTCGCTCACCCGTTCGATTCGGGCGGGCTCTGTAATCTTGGGCTCCCGGTTCGATAGCCGCTCGCGGAGTTCGGTAACGGGTTTCTCGAAGAACTTGAACAGCAGCGTTGACAGCACCAGTACCAATGCCCAGAACAGGCCGACCTTGAGCCAGCCCGTCAGCAGTGAGGTCGTAGGAATCCGCTCGACCACATTGATCATAATGGGCGTCAGGTTGAGCAGGTACATCGAATACGAAATCAGGCTGACGTGCGTAATGGCACGAGCAATACCGAACTGGCTCCAGCCGCTCGTTGCTGTCCGCCAGCCGTCCATGTATGGCAGCAGCAGGGCCATACTCAGGCCAATAAACGGAAAGTAAAAGGTTCGTTTATAAAAGACGTAGGCCGGATAAACGCCTGCTTCGTAGTAGAACTTCAGGATAACAATCGAGGCCGAAAACGCAGCGATAAGCGTCAGCAGCAGACCCGCCGTGAGCAACCGCCGGCGAAGCAGTTCGCTGGCCCACTCACGCGGGTAATATTGCTTTACGTATGCCGCCAGCACGCCATAGGAAATCGCATCCAGCCGCGTCAGAACAATGCCCCGGTAGCCCAGTTCACCCGCCGAAATAGGAATCTGAATGGCCGTAATAAAGCGGTACAGGTTCGTTCCCAGAATAATTGTCAGGATGGTAGCGAGCACAATCCGCTGGTGCGGCCAGCGGGCCGATAGCAGGCTGTGCATGACCCATAACAGCAGCGGCAGCGTAATGTATGACCACTCTTCAATGGCCAGACTCCAGGTTTCGGGAAAGAAATCGGGGACGTAGTGAGCAAAGTTCTGCAGAAAGAAAAAGTATTGAATCAGCGTCCCTTTCTCCGGCAACGTATGGTGCAGGCCACTGCGCCAGGCCCGCAACAGGGCGAAAGCAATCAGACCCGTCAGGACCAGATAGTAGTTTGGCAGGGTACGAAACCAACGGCGCGTCCAGAAGTTCAGCAGCAGGCCACCGTCGAAACGGCCGCTCTTTTCATACGACCGGATCAGAATTCCACCAATCAGAAAGCCGCTCAGCACAAAAAACAGTTCTACGCCATCGGGCAGCAGGTGGTGCCAGAACGCTCCGCTATAATATTCCTTCAGCGCAACCGTCGCGTGGGCGTCGACAACGATGAGAATGGCGGCCGCCCGCATGACATCCAGACCAAACACGCGTTTGCCGGACGACGCATCGAGCGAAAACAGATTATTAAGCATAGTCAAACCAAGTCGGCAACAAAACTACGCGCAAACGCCCAGACTTAGACCGGAAAATAGCCAGCGGGATTTGTAGCTTTGCCGTATGATACCCGAATTTACACTGAACGCCGTCCATCGGTATACCTTCCGGTTTTCGCAAGCCGACGTAGTTGATTTTGCCCGTATCACCGGCGACACCAACCCGCTGCATCTCGATGCTGATTTTGCGGCCTCAACGCCTTTCAAACGCCCGATTATCCACGGCATGCTGGCGGCCAGCATTTTCACAAAAGTGCTCGGCACCGAGTTTCCGGGCTCCGGCTCCGTATATCTTGGACAGACCCTGGAGTTTCTACGCCCCATGTTCGTCGATACAGACTACACGGCTACGTTTACGGTTAAGTCCACCAACCCGGCCAAGCATACGGCCGACGTTACGGGCGAGATCCGCGATGCCCAAACCAACAAAGTCACCATGCGGGGCGTCGCCACCCTCATGCATCCGGAGAAGATCTAGACAGCAAAAAACGCCCCCGTCAGCAGCCTTGCCGGACGGGGGCGTTTAAGATTTATGACCAGAGAGGTCAGTTACGCTTTCTCGGCTTTGTTCTTGGTGTCCTGAACTTCCGAGCGAATGTTTTGCGCCAGCGTCTTTAAATCCTGCATCCCTTTACGAACACGGGTGCCAGCAGCCTGGTTATTTTTTTCGTAGAACTTTTCGAAATCGCCTTCCAGCGACATAACCAAATTCTTTACTTCATCGAAGCGTGCCATAGCGATACGTATGGGTTTAAGTGAGTAAAATGCCCAAAATTCCGCTAAAAACGCGGTTTTCGGCTGAAATTTACTCATTCTAACATACAGCGCAATAGGCAGGCCAAAAAAATAGCCAAAAAATCCTACTTTTAACCAAAAACCCTACTCACTGGCTGCTTCGGCCGATACCTCGAGGGTTTCGGGGGCGATTTCGGAGCCATTCTGGCGGTAATAGCCGCTTTTTAGCTTTCCAGCGATAGCCGAGAACGCTTCGAGCGTAAACTGTACATCGTCGAGGGTATGCGCGGCCGTTGGGATGATGCGCAGCATAATTACATCCTTCGGAACGACCGGATAAACGACAATCGAGCAGAAGATCCGGTGGTTCTCGCGCAGGTCACGTACCAGCGCTGTCACCCCCGGAATACCTCCCTCCAGATTCTGCAGCAGAACCGGCGTTACAGGCGACTGCGTATCGCCAATATTAAAGCCGCGCTCCTGCAGGCCGCTTTGCAGCGCCCGCACGTTAGCCCAGAGCCGGTCGCGGAACTCCGACGAGTTCCGAATCATTTCCAGCCGCTTCAAACCGCCCACTACATACGGCATCGGCAAGGCCTTGGCGTAGGTCTGCGACCGCATGTTGTATTTCAGATACATGATGATGTCGTGGTCGGCGGCAATAAACGCTCCGATTGCCGCCATTGACTTGGCAAACGTCGAGAAGTACAGGTCGATACCGTCCTGGCAGCCGAGCATTTCGCCGACGCCCGCGCCGGTAGCACCCATCGTGCCAAAGCCGTGGGCATCGTCGACCAGCAGCCGGAATTCGTATTTTTCTTTCAGCGCGACAATCTTGTCCAGACTGCCCACCTTACCCGACATACCGAAGACACCTTCCGTAATGACCAGAATGCTTCCCCCCGTTTCGGCTACTTTCCGGCTAGCGCGCTGGAGGTTTTTCTCCAGGCTGGCCATATCGTTATGGTTAAACTTATAGTAGTCGCCCATCTTAGCCTTGTGAAGGCGGATACCGTCGATCAGACAGGCATGACTTTCGGCATCATACACGATAATATCACGGTGATCAACGACCGCTTCAATAGCCGACATGACCCCCTGATAACCATAATTCAGCAAAAAAGCATCTTCCTTCCCAACAAACTGGGCCAGCTCCTTTTCGAACTGTTCGTGGAGATCGGAGTTACCAGACATCATCCGGGCACCCATTGGATAAGCTAGCCCCCACTGCGTGGTGGCGTCGGCATCGGCCTTACGTACTTCTGGATGATTGGCCAGGCCAAGATAGTTGTTCAGACTCCAGTTCAGTACGTCCTTCCCCTGGAAGCGCATATGTGGTCCAAGCTCGCCCTCAAGCTTGGGAAATGCGAAGTAATGGTGGCCATTGTACTCCCGTGCCGGCGAGCCGATGGGTCCTAGATTGGTGCGCAGTTTCTCAAATAAATCCACTTTTTGTCCGTATTTAATGGGCTAAACTCTTGTTTTTGACGTGGTAAGTGCAAAAATACGTTTAACTTTTGGTAGCACAAATTGATTCCGAAAAATTCAATTTAATAACCGTTTTGTGACAAAGCCGTATTATTGATCAATAATTGTCATTTATAGCTCTATTTGATCAGGACAACGCATGGTTATGAATGACTCCATAAGAACCAGTCAATGACAAAAATCAACAAGCTATTAATTGCCAATCGGGGTGAAATCGCCCTGCGCGTTATGCGCACGGCCCGGGAGATGAGAATTAAAACCGTAGCCATTTTCTCGGAGGCCGACCGTAACGCCCTGCACGTTCGATACGCCGATGAAGCCGTTTGCGTTGGTCCGGCCCCTTCCTCCGAATCCTACCTGAAAGCCGATGCCATTATCGAAGTGTGTCGGCAGTTGAACGTCGACGCTATTCACCCGGGTTACGGCTTTCTGTCCGAGAATGCCAATTTTGCCCGGATGGTCCGGCAGGCGGGTCTGATTTTCGTGGGACCATCGCCCGAGGCTATCGAGATCATGGGCAGCAAACTGGCGGCCAAAGCCGCCGTAGCGGGTTATAACATCCCCATGGTGCCGGGTACGCCCAGCGCCATTACCGACCGCGCGGAAGCGAAAACCATTTCGGCCCAGATCGGCTACCCGGTTCTGATTAAGGCCAGCGCGGGCGGGGGCGGCAAAGGTATGCGTATCGTCGAGAACGACGCCGAATTCGACGAGCAGATGGACCGGGCCGTCAGCGAAGCCCTATCGGCTTTTGGTGACGGGTCCGTTTTCATCGAAAAATACGTTACGTCGCCCCGCCACGTCGAAATTCAGGTACTGGGCGATCAGCATGGCAACATCATCCATCTTTTTGAGCGTGAATGTTCGGTGCAACGGCGGCACCAGAAAGTGGTTGAGGAAGCGCCTTCGGCCATCCTGACGCCCGAGATCCGCGACGCGATGGGCCGGGCGGCCGTCGATGTTGCCCGCGCCTGCGGCTATTACGGTGCCGGAACGGTCGAGTTTATTGTTAACGATAACCTCGATTTCTACTTCCTGGAGATGAATACCCGCCTTCAGGTTGAGCACCCCGTTACGGAGCAGATTACGGGCGTTGACCTGGTGAAGCAGATGATTTACGTTGCCGAGGGGAAACCCCTGACGATCAGGCAAGAGGATTTACAGATAAAAGGCCATGCGGTGGAGGTACGTGTTTACGCCGAAGACCCGGCCAATAACTTCTTACCTGATGTGGGTACGCTCGATACATACGTTCGGCCGCAGGGTAACGGCGTCCGTGTAGACGATGGCTTTGAGCAGGGCATGGCGATACCGATCTATTACGATCCGATGATTGCCAAGCTTATTACGTATGGCGACAGCCGCGAGGAAGCCATCCAGAAGATGATCCGGGCGATTGACGAATACCAGATTTCGGGCGTTCAGACGACGCTGCCGTTCTGCCGGTTCGTGATGGAGCATCCGGCATTCCGCTCCGGCCAGTTCGATACAGGCTTCGTTGGCAACTATTTTACGCCGGACGTCTTGACGAGAAAACCCGATCAGACCGAATCGCAGCTCGCGGCCGTCTTAGCGGCTTATCTGCTGGAGACCAGCAAGCCCCAAAGCAGTGGCGCGGCTGTTCCGGTAACGCAGCAAAAAAGTAAGTGGAAGATGAACCGGTTGGGATAATTCTCTCGGCGGAAAAGATTCACTGAAGAAACTCCAACAAAAGCGTGTTGACCCGATCGGCTTCTTCGTGCTGCACCCAATGGGTGGCCTGCTCAAGGAATACCAGACGACCATTGTCACACAGGTCGATGCTGGGCTGGGCCATGTCGCGTTTAAGAAACTGATCCTGAGCACCCCAGATCAGCAGCGTCGGGACGATAATGCGTATTCGCGGGCTACGTTTTGGTGGCTTTTGTAACGTAGCCCGGTACCAGTTGATCATGGCGCGCAGGGCACCGGGCTGTCCCCAGGCCGTTTTGTACTGTTGCAGGTCGGCTTCCGAAAATGTACCCCGTCGGCTGCTTTTACGCAGGGTTCGAGCCAGCATAGACCAGTCCCCCAGACTCGACAGCCACTCCGGCAGCTTTGGCAACTGAAAGAACCCGATATACCAGCTACGGCGCATCTGCCCCAGGTCCCGGCTCACAAATCGCTTCATGACGGCCGGATGAGGAACGTTCATGACGACCAGCCGCTCAACCCGATCCGGATAGGTGGCGGCCGTCCACCAGGCCACGGCGGCACCCCAGTCGTGGCCCACTAGTACAGCTTTCTGTTGCCCCGCCCGCTCAATCAGCCCCACAACATCGGCCGCCAGGGTGTCGATGGTATAGGCTTCAATGCCAGCGGGTTTATCGCTTAGATTATAGCCTCGCTGGTCGGGTACCCAGACCTGATACCCGGCAGCGGCCAAGGGCTCGATCTGCCGTTTCCAGCCGTACCAGAATTCGGGAAACCCATGCAGCAGAATCAAAAGGGGTCCATCGACCGGTCCAGCCTGAACGACATGCAGCCGGATGCCATTCGTTTCGACAAAGGTATGGTTCATGGTCTGAAGGAACTGGTTACGTGAAGAAACGGGCCAGACGCTGGGATTAGGTAAAAAAGCAGGGGCTCGTGCTTTTCTCCCCAAATTCCCGACTTGCTTTGCAAACGACCACCACTTCCGGTAGCTTTCGTTGGCGTATTGTTGCGCTGCTGTTTCTGGCCACAACCATAAATTACGTGGATCGGCAGGTGCTGTCCTTTACAATGACCGATGAGATTTTCCGCAAGGAAATGCTCGACATTGCTCCCGAAGCCGATCTGACCAAGGAAGCGACCGACCGCTTCAAGGTTTTATACGGCGACGTTGATGCCGCTTTTAAATTCGCTTACGCGATTGGCTTTCTGCTGGTTGGCTGGCTAATTGACCGTATCGGCACCCGGCGCGGCTTTGCGCTGGGCATTACGGTCTGGAGCATTGCCGCTGTTCTGACAACCTTCGTGCAGAATATGGTTGGCCTGCGCTGGGCACGCGCCCTGCTGGGTCTGGGCGAATCGGCTAATTTCCCGTCGGCTATCAAGACCGTAGCCGAGTGGTTTCCCAAAAGCGAACGCTCGTTTGCCAACGGGCTCTTCAACGCCGGTACCAACGTTGGCATTATTCTGACGGCTATGGCCGTGCCTTATCTGATTCTTCAGTTCGGCTGGCGCAGTTCGTTCTTTATCACTGGGGTGCTAGGCTTCGGTCTCCTGATTCTCTGGTGGTTTACCTACAGCAAACCCGAACGAAACCCGAAACTGTCGGCCGAAGAGCTGGCCTATATTCGCAGCGACGACGACAAAGTTAAACCCCCGAAGGTATCCTGGGGTCGATTGCTGGGGTACAAACAAACCTGGGCCTTCGCCGTCGGCAAGTTCATGGCTGACCCGATCTGGTGGTTCTATATGTCATGGCTGCCCGACTTTTTCAACTCCAACGACGCCCTCGACCAGAAACTCGACCTCAAAAGTTTCGGTGTGCCGTTCCTGATTATTTACGTTGTATCCGACGCAGGCAGCATTTTCTTTGGCTGGCTCAGTACGCAGTTTATGAACTTTGGCTGGTCGGCCAACCGTGCCCGTAAGACCACCATGCTGATCTGCGCCCTGTGCATAGTGCCCATCTTTTTTGCCGCGCAGACGAGCAGCCTGACCGTTGCCATCGCCCTGATTTCGCTGGCAACGGCCGCTCACCAGGGCTGGTCGGCCAATATGTATACCTTTGCCTCTGACCTGTTCCCGAAAAACGTCGTAGCATCTGTAACAGGTATCGGTGGGATGTTCGGTGCCGTTGGTGGAATTTTGCTGGCCTTACTGGCGGGTCGTATCATCACGGCTTTCGGGTACCTGCCCATGTTCATTATTGCCAGTTGCGCCTACCTGATCGCCCTGGTCATTATTCACCTTGTTCTGCCCAGGCTGGAGCCCGTCACCCTCGAAGAACTGGAAGCAGAGCTAACGGTAAGTGGTAAGCTATAGGCTATTACCTAAAGAGCCTTAAGTTTGTAGCCATTAAACGCCGGTTTGCCCTGTCAGGCCGTGCCATACAGAACACCAGTCTTAACTCACCTTCACGCATTGGGTAAAATCATCACTTTTGGCGAGGTCATGCTGCGGCTGAGTCCACCGGGATTCGACCGATTTTCGCAATCCAATGTGCTGACGATGCATTTTGGCGGCACGGAAGCCAATGTAGCCGTATCGCTGGCGCAGCTGGGTCTGGATGCGGCTCATGTCACCCGTTTTCCCGACCACGCCCTCGGCCGAACCGCGGCTGGCTACCTCCGGCGGTATGGCGTCGATACCCAGTATATCCGTTACGGTAGTTTACCAACCGGTCAGGCCGAAGGCCGGCTGGGGCTGTACTTTCTGGAAACCGGCGCGGGCAGCCGGGCCAGCCAGATTATCTATGACCGTGCTGATTCGGCATTTGCCCGGATTCAGACTAACGATATTGACTGGGAACCAATCCTGACCGGAGCCGACTGGTTTCACTGGACCGGAATCACGCCCGCCCTCTCGCAGGGTGCTGCCGACTGTCTGCTGGCGGGCATCCAGACGGCCAACCGACTGGGCGTTCCGGTGTCGGGCGACATTGTCTACCGGAGCAACTTATGGCAGTACGGCCGACGACCGCAGGAAATTATGCCCGCCCTGACGGAAGGCTGTACGCTCGTGTTGGGTAGCAAGTCCCTGTTTTCAGAACTTTATGGCGTAGTTGGCAGTACGTTTCAGGAAGCTGGACGCGCCCTGATGCGCCGGTTTCCGACCATTCGGTACGTTACCGATACCAAGCGAACCTCTGTCAGTGCCTCTCACAATCAGCTCTCGGCCAAGATATTTAATGGCTCAACGGTATATCGATCCCGCATGCACGACATCCAGCCGATTGTTGACCGGATTGGTACGGGTGATGCCTACGTCGCCGGGCTGATTTACGGTCTGCTGACGTTTCCGGCCGATCTGCAGCGCGCCGTTGAGTTTGGCGCAGCGGCTTCGGCGCTGAAACATACTATTCCCGGCGATGTCAATCTGGCAACCGTCACTGAAATTGAAACGCTGGTCCGGGGCGACAGTTCCGGCAAATTAAGACGATAATAATTCCGCGTTAATGGCTTTTGGGTATATCATCACCCGTCAACTGCAAACCAATAGATACATTAACCTGATTAATCGATGGCTCGCATTCCCCGTTTGAACGTTTACCAGACCATTCGGCAAGTTCCGCTGGTTCCTGTTTTTTACCATCCCAATCCTGACGTTTGCGCCGGAGTTGTGGGTGCCTGCTACCGGGCCGGCGTCCGGGCGTTTGAGTTCACCAATCGGGGCGATTTTGCCCACGAACGCTTCGCCGACCTGAGTCGGTTATGCGCCCGCGATTACCCCGACCTGGCCCTGGGTGCCGGTACAATCCTGGATGCGCCGACGGCTGCGCTTTACCTGCAGCTTGGGGCCGACTTCATTGTCGGGCCAACATTTAGCGAAGAAGTTGCCCGAACCTGCAACCGGCGGAAGGTCGCTTACATGCCCGGCTGCGCTACCCTTACCGAAATCACGACCGCCCACGAATGGGGCGTTGAAGTCGTGAAAGTTTTTCCGGGCGAAGTCCTGGGCCCTAATTTTATTAAAAGCCTGCGTGGCCCCCTGCCCTTTGCCAGCGCCATGGTAACCGGGGGCGTGGAGCCCAACCGCGAAAGCCTGTCCAGATGGTTTGGGGCGGGGGCTATTGCCGTTGGTATGGGATCGCAATTATTTCCCGGCGATGTGCTGGCTAATCAGGCGTTTGATAAAATTGAAGAGACGGTTCGGGATGTTGTTCGTATTATTGCCGAATTGTAGAGTACGTAATTTTAGTAACCCACCGAAGACCGTTTGCTAACACCATGTCCCGACTGAACCGTTCAACCCACCCCGCCCCTGTTTTCCCCGAAAGAATCCTGCAATTTGGTACCGGCGTTTTGCTGCGTGGCCTGCCAGATTATCTGGTGCAGAAGGCCAATTCTGAAGGCAAGTTCAACGGTTCCATCGTTGTTGTGAAATCGACCGATAGTCAGACTGATGAGTTTTCGGGGCAGGATAACCTGTACACGGTCGCCGTTCGGGGCGTTCAGCAGGGCCAGGACGTTTCGGAAACGACGGTCGTTTCAGCCATCAGTCGGGTACTGGCCGCGCAGACGCAGTGGAAAGAGATTCTGCTGATTGCCCGCAATCCGAATTTGCAGATCATTATTTCGAACACGACGGAGGTCGGCCTGAATTACGTCGAAGAAAGTATCTTCCAGAATCCGCCCCAGTCATTTCCGGCAAAACTAACCGCTTTTCTCTATGAGCGCTTCCGCAGCGTCGGCGGCTCAAAAGCCAAAGGGCTGGTTGTTGTGCCGACCGAACTGGTAACCGACAACGGGCTGAAACTCCGCGAAGCCGTAGAGAAGCTGGCCAGGTTCAACGAGCTGGGAAAACTGTTTACGAAATGGCTCAAATTTCACGTCCGCTTCTGTAACTCGCTCGTTGACCGGATCGTAACGCGCCCCACCGACGAAGCCAGACAGGCGCTGGAGCAGGAGCAGGGCTACGAAGATGAGCTGCTGACCTTTACGGAACCTTACCACCTCTGGGCCATCGAAGGCGACGACAGGGTTAAACAGACGCTGTCGTTCGCCAGTGCGTCGCCATCCGAGATCATCATTGACGAAGACATCAATTTTTACCGGGAGCGTAAACTTCGCGTTTTGAACGGGTCGCACACGCTCACGATGCCGCTGGGCTACCTGCTGGGTCTGGAAACTGTGGCCGACGAGATGCGGCACCCGACCATGAGCCGGTTTATTGAGTCGCTGATGCTCGAAGAGATCGTGCCGACTGTGCCCCACTACAGTGTTGCGGGCATGGACCAGGCAGCCGTTGCGCAGTTTGCCCGCGATGTTCTTGACCGATTTCGTAACCCGCATCTCGATCACCTACTGCTGAACATTTCGCTCCAGGAAACGGCAAAAATGCAGGCTCGTAACGTCGCGACCATTCAGCGCTATTATAGTCAGTTCGATACAACGCCTAAATACATCGCGTTGGGCTTTGCGGCTTATCTGCTGTTCATGAAAGCCGTCCGGGAAGAGGACGGTAAGTTTTACGGCGAGATTACCGTGCCGGGCGGAGGCATCCTCACCTACCCCATCCGGGACGAACGGGCGGGCTATTTCTACGGCGACTGGAAAACCGTAAAACCCAAAGACGCGGCCAGCATCCGGGCGTTTGTTCAATCCGTCTGCGCCGACGCCGACCTCTGGCAGGCTGACCTGACCGCCCTGCCGGGCTTTGTGGATGCCGTGGCCGAAGACCTGAAATCCATGCTCAAAGACGGCGTTGAGAAAACGCTGGACAAGGCGATGGCGTAGCTCAACCAGTCAGCCATAAGCCGGATACTAAGGCATTAGCCAATAAATAGCAGACATGGATACTTCCGTGTACATTGGGATTTTCTAAATCCCATCTTCGTGAAACGACTTTCCGGCTGGGCCAGCCGCCATACCCATCTGGCTATCGGATTACTTGTAATAGGCGAGCTTGCCAACGCAGCCAATGGTTTGTTGCTGGGTGCGAATCTGCTCGATACGGTGTCACCAACAGGGCTGCACATTGCCTTAATCGGGTTGTTGACTGGCGCCGTGTCTATCCGAATATGGGCTGCGGGTCGCCCGTCGTTCCCAAGTTACCGGTCAGGGCGGCTGTTGTTAGCGCTGGCCTTCCTAAGTAATTTCCTGTTATTTATCTTGCTGGGAGGGATATGGGGGCAGTCTATCCAGACACCTGATTCTTCCGGCAGCGCGTTCGGGAGCCGACGCATTACGGTTGTCTCCGATACGCTCGCGCTACCCGTGGTGCAGGCGTCCGACAGTCTGTATGCGGTCAGCAGACCGGTTGTAGCCCCGGCTGAACGAGTGGTTAAAAACCGGGTCGGACAGCGCATCGGCTACGTGCTTCTGTTCGTTCTTGGTATCCTGCTGACTTATGGAGCAGCGGCTCTGGCCTGCAATATTGCCTGCTCAGGCTACGGGTTTCTGGCGGCAGTCACCTTCATGCTGGGTCTGGGGTTTCTGGCGGGTGGTATCTATTTCCTAAGCCGGTCGCTCGACCGGGAGCTGACACCACTCCAGTCGATGGCCAAACCCGATCGAAAACGCATCACTCGTCGTTTCTGGCAGTCCTGGCTAATCCTGATTGGCCTTTTCTGCTTACTGATGCTGATCAGCAACTTTTCTGCTTAAGGGCCCTTTGCAGAATGGCGCGAATCTGAAGGCCAGATTCACCAGCCCGGTGTTGCCATTTTAAGGCTATTCCCAGCCTTTTGCCAGATAAATTTGTCTTTTATCCGGACACGAAGTGGTATTGGCCGGGTCAAATTCTGATGATTGGCAACTCTAATGCTACCCCGGCCCCGGAAATTGCGTAACGCCGGGGTTTGGAACGTTACGCTTGGTGCCCAAGTGGCTTATTTATCCACTGCATCCGATGACCAGCCTAAAGCCGTTCGGCTGGAGCAGGCCTTTGCAGGCCATTACCAAAGATCTGGAAGGCGAATCCAGTTTCGATTTCGACGGTATTGGTTTTAGGCTGCGGAGCGAAGCTGAACCCAAAGGCCGCGCCAGCCGGGGTTATGAAAATCCGTTCGCGTTCGAGGCTGAACTATACGTTGACGGCCAGAAAGTTGAAACGGCCTAGTACCCGCCAATTTAACGCATCGTCGCGACGACCTGTTCTGGAAGTAGCAGCTGCCCAAAGGGAAGCATACCGTACGGGTAAAACTTCAGAATCCCGACGCTGGCCATCTGGTTCGACTAACCGACCTGCTGGTTTATAACGACTAACCCGTGAAATCAAAACGCTAAGCGGTATCTTACGGGCCGACGATGTCACTCCCAAGGTGACGCAACGCCGGTTAAGCCATGTGCAAAGCCATTCTGACGTTTGTATTTCTGCTGTTGTTGGCTCCTCTCATTCGGGCGCAGTCGGTCCCTCCGCCAACGCTTTACCCAAATCCGGAAGCCGCTTTGCAGCTTTATCGGAGCAGTCTGACACGGTTCCGGCAGGAATACGCAAACCACCGCCCCCTACCCGACCTGCAATTTTTTCTGTTTGGCATGGGCAACCGGACCAAGTTCATTTACCGCAACGGACGACTTCTGAACGCCCTTACCGGGAACATTGAAGAGCAGTGGAACGTACAGCAAGAAATCATTGTGCCGTCGGAATACCTGGTTCATCTCGTTCTCAACGACGGTCGAATTATACAAATACGGGAAGATGAGACCGGAGTCTGGTTGGTGCAGCCCGATCGGAAAGCAAAGCGAATGGATGGCACCCGTTCACCGCTCACCCTGCCGCGTTTCAGCAGCAATACCTACGGGCTTATTCTGCGCGTACTGCACCAGGAAATTCTCATTAACGTCCTGAACAACAAGCCCCTACCCAACTTGTTTGTCTACCAGAAACCCTGGTACCGCGACGCGGCCCTGATGGCGATGGTCCTGCGCGAGACGGGGAACCTGCACCTGATCCGCGACTGGGTGCTGGGTATTCGCGACCCATTCGACCGGAACAATCGCGGCATCCCCGAAGCCGACAACCCCGGCCAGGTGCTGTTTCTGACCTCGCTGGTGTCGGACAGGAGCCACCCGGTTGTGCAGATGGCCCTCGACTCCGTAAAGCGATTTCAGCGCGAGAACTTTATTCTGGGCAAGACAGACTACGCCGAACATTCTGGTTTCCAGACTAAATGGCTGAAGTATGGGCTGAAGTCATTGGGCTTACCAGATCCGTACGTCATACCAGTTCGGGATGACAGCTACTCCTCCCTGTTCTGGATGGATTACAAAACCGAGCCCGTTCCGGGTAAACGGATTTCGGAGCAGGATGGCACTAACTATCCGTATCTGATCTGGGCCGAAGATCACTTCTATGGTGAAAAACGGGCTCCTGTTGGCAGTCTGGATTATCCGCTGAGCTGGGAGCAACAGGCCAGCGCAGCCCATTATCCGGGAATGACCATACTCAATCCGGCTTTGGTTAAGCAGAAAATAGCGTTTCCCCACACCTGGCACGCAGCAGAAATGTTTTTACGGCTGTACGGTCAGTAATCCGGACGTAAAACAAGAACTGAGGCTATACGAGATTCGAACTCGTTCCGCCCTCTAAGAGGGTATGCTATCAATACAACAACGCCCCAGTTCTATATCGGTTGCCCATCCCATGTCCAACGTCCTTTCACACGTTGGGGTAGGGTCAGGTACTCGCTATCCCATCCCTTCAGCAAAGAATTTATAACCTCATTTTGCTTATAAGGTTGCAATAAATTGAATAAAACAGGAGCTTCATCCTGGTATTTTGCTCTCACTCGTCGCATAAGCCCTACCAGCCGTTGCGCTTGGGCTGGACTGGCCCTAATTACTCCTGCTATTAATGTTGTAAATGCTGTGCTGACATCTTTATTGAATAAGTGGCCCAAAGCCATGCGTTCGCAGTAAATAGCTACCTGTTTTTTTGGTAAAGCATCAAAATTTACCTGTTTAGCTTGTTTAATTAACTGAGTGCTTTTAGCAAATTTTTCGTAATCTGATGCGTTTTTGATGCTCAATGATAACGAAAAATTTTTCTTTTTTTCCATCCAATGCTGCTTACCTGACTTTCTGTTTGTATAGAGACCCGTGTTGCCTCTCCATACGTATTTAATTTGCTTACGATAACGAGACCGGGGCAGATGCCCGTTCATAAGTAGTTGAGCACGTGAGGTCGACGCAAATATTCCCAACAAGATCGTAACAACCATTGTTGATGCTACTCCAATAAATTCGCTACGGGATATACGACTACTGTTTGGCTCATGATTATATGCATCTTCAACAGGCCAAGGGCCCGCTACCCAGAGAATCATTAGCAAAGCGGATAGCAGCGTAATAAACAAACTAACTGACACCAGCAGATTCGTTCCATATTGAAGGGTATTTTCAACCATATCAGCCGGATTGATCACATTCATCTTAATTGTGATGAACGTTAGTCGAATTTGCCAGAACAGAATAATTAAAAACACAAGGGCCAGCTGAAGACGTCGATTTTGTGCCACGCCCCCCCACCCCAGCATCTCTTTTAATCGATTGGCACAGACCCCCGTGCCATCGCGAACCGGTGCCGGAGCCAACCACAATGGCGACGACACAAGAATATCATCGGCGGGTAACAATTTTAAGGCTTGGTCTGAATCACATAACCGAATTAATCGACCCGCCAGACGTAAAGCATTACGCCTGACTACGTATACGTAAATAAGTACGGACAACAGCAATACACCCAGTACGACAGCTCCCTCACGGGGCCGGCTAACAAATAATGCCAGCAAACCGAATGGTGTACCGTCAAAGCTTTTACTTGTTAACTGAGCTATTTGGTTACCTATAGCCGATACAGTACTCTGCTTTTTTTGCTTCTCTACGTTTAATTGGCTCAGTGAATCCTGTAATTTTTTTATTCGTTCGTTTAAATTGGCTAACTGTCCTTGCTTGGTATCTGATTGTGCTAAAACACTATCCCCTACCGATGTATCCGGAACGTCTTCGCTTATTTTTTCTCGATTTTCAGTTAGTTTGGCAACTGCTTTATCTACCGTATTGATTTGCTTATTTATCCGCGTTAGTTTCGTCTGTACCTTCGCTTTCTCTTCCCGCTTACGAATCAAACTATATTCATAATCACTGTAATGGGATTCAACTACCGCTATCCAGTTACCAAACAACACCGTTAAGCCGATTAAAATAAACTTGTTGGTGCTCTCGCACAGGCGAACGAATCGCTCTAAATAATTAGTTGCTATTTCTTTAGACGAGCGCATGACAAATGTTCACTCTTATATAAGACTACTGAAGTAGAATTCAGAACGTAAAGCTCTTGGTATTGAAAGTTTGGCGCAAGGGGATTTTTCCCGTACTTTTTGGCTAAAAGCACCGATAATTTATGTGCTAACATTCTTATCTTACTTAGCCGCAATAATCAGTACCAGCCCTAACACGTAACAAATACCCATTACGATCAGAAACCGGTTCGATGTTTTGGGAGCGCCCCGAAACTCATTCCAGATAACACACCCCACAGAACGGCGATTATAGTAGCCCCCTGCCCCAGTCCATAACTGATGGCATAGCCAGCCGTGCCCGACGCCAACAGACTCGATGTCATACCATACACCATACCATTCCGCCCAGCTGCCCGATCAAATGGTTTCGGCTACTTACGTTGCTGTAACTGATGCCCCGACCGACGTAATACGGGCAGAAACAGAGGAGTGCTAACCACCACACCGAAGCCGAACAGCACCAGAGCTGTGTAGGGCGTCAGTAAGCCCTACGCCGGGTTGGCAAAGTCGGTCGCCATGGCCCGGGCGACAAAGTAGAAAAAGAAGCTCATTAGAAGCCCGCCAATCAGCGAAATCACCAGCCCGCGCGTGCTGACGGATTGATCGGACGAGCCTTTAGCCCGGTAGGCCATCGCGCTGAACATCACGGCGAGGAAAATGGCGAACACGCCCATGCCCAGCAGCCCGACATTCCCCACCGGTGACAGGGTATGGTTGACCACCACCCTCAGAATCAGCGCCAGGCCAATACCCACCGGCATGGCCACCGATAGCCCCGCCAGTTCAATGCCCACCACTATCAGGATGTTGGCAATATTGAACACAAACCCGCCCACCAGTGCGTAAAGCAGATTTTGCGTATCGGCCTGACTAACGTCGGTCAGAAACGACCGACCAGCCGAACCCAGACTACCCAGCGTAAAGGCCAGCAGCAGGCTCAGCAGCAGAATCCCATAGGTATAGTCGCAGTAAAACACCGTCGTAGGCACCGACTGCGTAGCCAGTTTCTGGGTATTGGCCCAGGAGCCCCAGCAAAACATCGTCAGAAAGCAGACCACGACCGCCAGCGGGTATTGGGTGATGATAAACACTAAGAACAGGAATCGTTTAGGGTTGTGGAGCAAGCCATAAAAGGCCGCATTATCCACAAAAGCAGCCTGAACTACAAAGCCACAGCCGTCCATTCCCTACCTTTGCGGCATGAGTTACATCTACTTACTTCTTGCCTTTCTGACGGGTTTAGCCGTTACGGTTCAGGCAGGTGTTAACGCGAATCTGCGGCAGGCAATTGGCACTCCGCTCCTGGCAGCGGCCATATCATTCGGCTCAGGGTTTATCTCGCTGATTGTGTTGCTGCTCGCTTCGGGTGGGGCCGTACTCCCGCTCGATACTATCAAACAGGTTAGCTGGTGGAAATGGACCGGGGGCGCTATTGGTGCCGTTTACGTAACGACGGTGATTACCAGCGTACCCAAGATTGGTACCGCCAACCTGGTGAGCCTGAGCGTAGCGGGGCAGTTGCTGGCGGCCGTTGTGCTCGACCATTACGGTCTGCTGGGCTTCACGTTGCACCCCGCCAACGGCTGGCGGCTGCTGGGTCTGCTGCTGATTATGGCGGGGGTGCTGCTGGTGGTCAGAAACTAAGTTTTGGGTTTCCAGTTTATCGTTTACGGCTGACCTGCCTTCCCGATACTGTAAACAACAAACCTGAAACCGTGATCAATTACCGCTTTTATCCGTCGCTGCTGAATGTTTTCTCTCGCTATATCCGGGGTGGCAACCTGTCGGCGCAGGAACTGATCGACTCCATTAATCGCGTCCCGACGCCAACGACGGCGGCTCAGGAGCGCGGTATTTCGTTTGAGGAGGCCGTAGTCAAAGGCACCGACGAAGATCGCTTTGACCCGGAAGTGATCAAAAAAGTGCGCAAGCTGCTGCCACGCCCTATTGTCGACACGCAGGTTTATTGCCAGTGGCAGATTGACGACGTGCTGTTCTACGGCTACGTGGATTTGATTGGCAAGTTCAAGGCGGTGGACCTGAAAACAACGGCGTCGTACCAACCCGGCCGTTATGTACACAACCATCAGAACCTGTATCTCCACGCCCTCAAACGGAAGGGGATCAAGCTGATGGAATACGTTATCGCTGAATTCCAACCGGGTGGTCAGGCCGAGGTACACGTAGAAAGTTACGCGTTGACGCATCCGATAGATAAACAACTGGAAGAGATTCGGTTATTCAAGGCTTTTCTGGAAGAACACCGTCCCCTCATCACCGACCCAAAGATTTTTGTCGCGCCGGGCGAGGATGCGGATGCCCGGCGTAAGTCGTAACTTGCGTTATGCTTCAGCGCACCCTTCGCCTGTATAAGAACGCCTATCAGGGTTTGTCGCCATCCGTCTGGCTGCTGGCGGGCGTCATGCTGATCAACCGCTGCGGCACGATGGTCCTGCCTTTCCTGACGCTTTACCTGACGCAGCATCTCCACTACAGCGTTCAGGATGCGGGCATTGTGATGGCCGTTTACGGCATGGGCGCTTTCGTCGGCACCTTTCTGGGTGGCCGGTTAACCGACCGCTTCGGCTTCTATTACGTTCAGTTGCTGAGCCTGCTGTTTAGTGGGGCCTTTCTGCTGTTCCTGCAATTCGTAACAGGTTTTTATGCCTTATGCGGAAGCGTCTTTGTGTTTACGTTGCTGGGAGATGCCTTCCGTCCAGCCAATCAGGCGGCCATCGCTTACTACTCGGAACCGGAAACCCGCACCCGCGCCTTCTCGCTCAACCGACTGGCCATCAACCTTGGCTGGGCCGTAGGCGGTGGCTTAGGCGGCTGGCTGGCGGGTGTTAATTACAGCCTGCTGTTCTGGGCCGATGGTCTGACCTGCCTCGCGGCCGGACTGGTTCTCTGGTTGTTTTTGCCCACGCCCGAACGATCAGTAATCAGCGAACAGCGCATTGAGACCAATCAACCGAACAGCTCGACTGGCGTACCCTCCCCCTATCGAGATACGCTGTTTCTGGCTTTCGTTCTGTGCTCAGCGCTGTACCTGACCGTTTTTATGCAGTTGTTCAGCATCGTCCCCCTGTTTTTCAAGGAAGTTCTGCTCATGCCGGAAGGAACGATCGGCCTGTTGATGGCACTTAACGGCCTGTTGATTGTCATGGTAGAAATGGCCCTGGTCTATCGTCTTGAGCAGCAGCACCGTTCCAAAGTGGGTCTGATTGGGATAGGCGTTGTCTTAACGGCTGTCTCCTACGTTACGTTGACGCTGACCGACTGGCCGGTTCTGCCGAAAGCAGGCATTGCGCTCGCATTTATTCTGTTTGTTACAGTCAGTGAGATGCTGGCCATCCCCTTTATCCAGTCGTTCACCGTCGACCGGTCAAGTCCGGCTACCCGGGGTCAGTATCTGGCGCTGTACGCGATGGGCGGGGCGCTGGCCCAGACGGCCGCACCAGCCTTTGGTTCGCAGATGGTAGCGCATTTTGGCTTTTCAGTCCATTGGCTGGTGGCAGCGGGCCTTAGTCTGGTGTCGGCGGGGGGATTCTGGTGGCTGAATCGCCAATTGACAACAAAAACCATCTGATGAGGTTCTTCAGCTTCCAGCCGGGCAGTTATAATCTACTCATCTGGACCACGTCGGGCCGACAGGAGCGCAACTACCTCAATGCTATCTGGTGTTGTTTTATAATACAGTACTGTCTGCCTGTTCAGTACGCATTCTCGAAGTCCTTCGCGCTTTTCCGACCTTCGATACATTTCCGGCATTTGTACAATAAGCTGTAGCTTGTCAGCCAGCAACGCTAGAAAATTTATTTTGACCTGTTCTGACCAGTTCTCAGATAAGTAATTTACAATCTCCTCTAACTGTTGCTCGGCTTCCTGTGAGAAGTATATATCAGTCATTGATATTTCTTCATTAGCTCAGAAAACGGTTTTTTCCGACCGGCTTCTACATCCGCTAGCCCTCGATCAATTGAAGCCTGATGCTCGGCTGGTAATTCATCCCAAAAATCGCGCTGCTGAGTCACCTCCCGCGAAAGTAGCGTCATATAAGCTTGCAGAACCACATCATCGTCGATCTGATCAATTAGCCGGTGCAAGTTCTTTTTGATTTCGATTGTGCTCATTCTTACTTAGAAAAGACAGTCTAATTTAATCATAACCTCTGTTTTTGCAATCTAGCCTGAATTTCTTTACGACCTTTGTATTCACTCTTTCCCTACTTTGCTTTGAAACTTTGGCAAAAAGAAGGCGTTTCGACCGCCGAACAGATTGAACGATTCACCATCGGACGAGACCGCGACATGGATCTGTATCTCGCCCCTTTTGATGTGCTAGGCAACCTGGCCCACGCCCAAATGCTCGAAACAATTGATCTGCTGACTCGCGATGAGCTGCAGATGTTACGTACTGAATTAACGACGATCTTTAGACAGATTCAGGCCGGTCAGTTTGTGATCGAAGAGGGGGTTGAGGATGTCCACTCCCAGGTTGAGCTGCTGCTGACCCGGGTGCTGGGCGACGTCGGAAAAAAAATTCATTCGGGCCGTTCCCGGAACGATCAGGTGCTAGTCGATCTGAAACTTTTTACCCGCGACCGGCTCTGGCGCGTGGCGGAGGCCGTTAGGCGGGTGTTTGACCAGCTCATCAGTCGCTCCGAGCAGCACAAAGCCGACCTGCTGCCGGGGTATACCCACCTGCAAATCGCCATGCCCTCGTCGTTTGGACTGTGGTTCGGCGCCTACGCTGAAGCCCTCGCCGACGATATGCTGACGCTACAAACTGCCTACCGTCTGGCCAATCGCAACCCGCTCGGCTCGGGCGCGGGTTACGGTTCGTCGTTCCCACTAAACCGAACGCTAACCACCGAACTGCTGGGCTTTGAGGGGATGCATGTCAACGTAGTGTATGCTCAGATGAGCCGGGGCAAAACCGAGCAAACTGCCCTGACGGCACTGGCGGCTGTAGCCGCCACCCTTTCCCGGATGGCCATGGATATCTGTCTCTACAACAGCCAGAACTTCGGATTTCTGACGCTGCCCGACGCCCTCACGACCGGCTCCAGCATCATGCCGCACAAGAAAAACCCCGACGTAGCCGAACTGCTGCGGGCAAAAACCAACCGGCTGAAAGCTTTACCCATGGAAGTAACGCTGGTGATGAGCAACCTGCCCTCGGGGTATCACCGCGATATGCAGCTATTGAAAGAGATCCTGATGCCGGCCTTCGATGAAATCCTGGACTGTCTGGACATCACCCACTTTATGCTCGAACACCTCGAGGTGAAAACCAACCTCCTCGACGATTCGAAGTATGACCTTCTCTTCAGCGTTGAGCGCGTCAATGAGCTCGTATTGCAGGGCGTCCCCTTTCGGGAAGCTTACCGAACCGTTGGCAAAGAAATCG
Organism: Spirosoma taeanense; assembly: GCF_013127955.1. NCBI lineage: Bacteria > Pseudomonadati > Bacteroidota > Cytophagia > Cytophagales > Cytophagaceae > Spirosoma > Spirosoma taeanense. The sequence continues at coordinate 1,137,060 of NZ_CP053435.1, read as the reverse complement.
CTGAGCATACCTATGCCCCACCCCGGCAGTTGCATCATTCGCACGAAGGTAGTCTGGGAAATCTCGGTACGGGGCTAATCATCGGGCAAATGGAGGAGGCTATGGCCGGTTTCGGGGCCGAACGGGCGCAGATAGCCGTTCAACAGCTCCTAAATCCAACCAGTTAATTAGAGGCCAATCCCTTAAGCAAAGAAGCCAGCCTGATTTCACTCCAGCTGGCTTCGTTGCTTAGAATCTTATATGAATTACGCGGTAGCCTTGACCGTCACGGGTTCGGCGGCTGGCATCTGCGCCATTTTCTTTCTGAACTGCGCTTTGATGAAGTTCCGGATTGGTTTTTCCATCCATTCATACACAGCCGCCGACACGGCAATCAGCACGATCAGAAACAGGACACAAACGATTTTGTAGGGCAGCGTCACCACAAAATACAGGAAATAGAACATCACGATTGAAATCGGCACCTGCAGGATAAACAGGCCATAGCTTATCTCGCCCAGATAACGCAGCGGACGCGTTTTGAACAACCGCATAAGCCAGTTGTCGCTCAGGCAGGCGCCCAGCAGGATGACTGTAAAGGCAGGCGCAAACAGAATGCTGTTTTTAAACGCGAAGGAATCGGAAAACAGCATCATTACCAGCATCAGCACACCCAGCACGTAAGAAGTCAGGTACACCCGCCAGGCCGTCGCCTTCAGAGCCTCGAAATGCCGGACAATCAGCCAGCCTCCGCCCATCCCGACAATGAATTCCGGCAGGTGAAATACGGGGAAGTAGAAGCCCCAGTCAATCGGCATACCAGCCCGCAGGCAACCGTAATGGATACCAATGCTTCCCAGCCAGATGATGGCGATGTTCCGCATCAGGACAGGCGTCGATTGCCGCACCATCCAGCCGTACAGAGCCGGTGCCAGCAGCGTCAGCATGACTTCTACGCACAGAGTCCAGCTTACATAGTTGTAAATCAGCGCATAAGGCGGATACCAGGCGTGCAGCAGAAACGTACTGAGCAGAACCTTAGTTGGCGTCAGGGGCGGAATATTGGCGGCCGGATTCACCCGCTCGACCATCAGTTGGAGAAAAATCGTCAGCGCCAGCGCCAGGATATGCAGCGGATAAATGCGAAAGAACCGGTTGAGCCAGAACAGTTTGGCAGGTATCTTCTTCGGCATTTCGCCGAATCGGGCAATGGAGATAATCATCACAAACCCTGTCAGCACAAAGAAAAAGCTCAGCAGCGAGTTGGCATACTCCAGCAGACGGCCAAAATAAGGCAGAGACAGCATCCCAGCCGAGCGGCCAAAGTGAAAAACCAGAACGGCCATGGCCGCAATGAAGCGTGTAAATGTTAGTTGGTCGAAGCGCATACGGCGGAAAACACATTGCGAAAGAACAAGATTAACCCCAAGCGGCCGTACGCCCAAACTTATTTACTGATAGGAAACCCTTGTTGTTACCGGAACCCGGCCGGTGTTTTACACCACCGGCCGGGTGACGTGGTTATTCGTAGCGATACGCTACCAGATTATTCTTGAAGAACGTCGGCACAACCAGCAGTTTCCGGCGACTAACGTATTCGATATCGGCCGAATTGATTTTGTCGGTTCGCGTGTCGAGCAACTGCTCTTTGGTCCCATCGGCGTTGACGTGGAAAACCTGCCCGTTCCAGTCCGAAACAAAATAATTGCCTTTGCCCTCCGGCACAATCCCATCCGTAGCGGCCATTCCATCCGCAATCGTAGTCATGATTTTGGTGCCCACGTCCACCGATCGCAGCGCGCCAATTTTCGTGCTGCCAATCATCAGCCGGTCTTTCCCGACGGCCAGAACGCCATTGGGTTTGTTGAGCTGCTCGCCTTCCATCCAGATCTCCCACTTGTCATTTTTCAGTCGGTAGATCTTATCGAACCGGCTATCCGATACGTAAACCGTGCCGTCTTTGGCGACCGTAACGTCGTTGAGAAACGCATTTTTTGAATCGGGGGCGTCCCAGGTTTTCTCAACCTGTCCGGTGGCGGTATTGATGGCCACCAGCCGATACACATCCGTTACGTAGAGCCGATTTTTGTAAACGCCCATTCCTTTGGGCGCATTCAGACCCGAAGTCCAGCGCAGATTTGTGATTTTACCGTCGAGCGATACTCTGGAGATGAACCCATTCCCATCGAGTTCATCGGCCTTCCCGTCAATATTTGCGACGTAAAGCACATCCGTTCCTTCGTCGTACAGGACAGACTCCGGCGTGCGCAGAGTTGTATCGGTTTCCCAGACTTTGGTGAGTTTGGCGGGCTTCCTGGCAGCCGGGGGCGTCAGTGCAAGGAGCCCGGCGGTGACAACAGCCAGCGTAGCGGCACATACGTGAATTTTCATATTAATGTGATTGTCAAGGGTTTTAAAAAAATAGAAAAAATTTAGTTGTAATCTACCGGGTTTATAGTTTAACTAGAGCCCAAAAATCGTAGAAACGATATAATTATTCTAACTAATTGGTAACAGGCGAATATTCTACTGCAAACATTCGCAAAAGCAGGCGGTTTAGAACCTCGCACGCTAATATCATTCAGATTATGGAAAATTACCAACCTCAGACCTCTCAGCCGCAAGCGTCAGTCGGCCCACTCAAAGAAAGTATTCGCGACATGGTCCGCTTACAACGTGACTATCAATTATCGGATGAATTATTCTGGGAAATATTCAATGCCCGTGTCCTGCTGAACGAGCAGATTGATATTAATGAATTTGTGCGTGATTTAAATATTGCTCCTGCCCGCGCCTGAAACCCCGCTTTGCCGGTACCAAACCACTGCCTGGTTATCCGCTCAACCGCGGATAACCAGGCAGTGGTTTTTTTAGATTACATGGATTTCTGAAACCCGTTTAATTCATTCGACTATTTAGATTTAACAAATTCGAAACTTTGTCTTTAATTTGGACCGGCTCAGTCGTTATATTCCTGAATGATTACCGAAACCCGCCCTGACTTATTGTCGTCCCTTATTGCAGGGAAGCCCCTTGACGGCGTTGCCTTTAAGGCGTTAACTGAACATACCGATGCGCGTGGCTCCTTTACGGAGATCTTTCGGGATAGCTGGGGAACCTGCCTTACGCCCGCGCAATGGAGTTTGGTTCGCTCCGAGCCCAATGTGTTTCGGGGGATGCATCTGCACCGACGACACGACGAATACTTCTCGCTCATCGAAGGCCACTGTCTGATTGGTTTGCGCGACATTCGCCCCGATTCGCCAACGTATAACCAGTCAGCGTTATACGAACTAACCGGTACCGACCCGAAAGTACTTGTTTTTCCGCGAGGTCTGCTTCATGGCTGGTACTTTTTCATTCCTTCCATCCACGTCCAGGCAGTTTCAGAAGACTATGCGCACTACAGCCACGACGACAACTGGGGTTGCCACTGGAGCGATCCGGAACTGGAACTACCCTGGGGGATCAGCGATCCAGTTTTATCCGATCGGGCCAGTCAATTTCCTCCGCTTCGGCAGTTGCTGAAGAACCTAGCCACCCCTGGATTTTCTGCCTGATCCAGCCCGGTAACTGCCCCGGCGAGCGTCCTTTCACGCTCAGCCAGCTTTCTTTCAATCGATTACGTTCATATACTGCCTGCGCAATGGCCTGATCGAGAGCAGGCTGCAGTTGAGCCGGTACCTGCAGTTGCGCAAACCAATGGCTTAGCTCGGCCTGCCGCTGCGCTACCGTCCAGCCCGGATGATCGCCCCGCTTGAAATACAACAGCGTGGGTGCCCAATGAATAACCGGCCGACAGTCGGGTTGAGCCAGCATCTGCTGCCACATATACCAGTCTGTCGCTACGCCGGTGGGAGTCGTTCGCCAGCCATAGGGCAGTTGGTGGTAAGAATCGAGCGTGTGGCCTACTGCCGAAAGGTTCACAAAGGTTTTATCGGGCGACTGCGTTGGTCGGAACGGCACCACCATACGCCCGTCTTCGCGCACCGAATAAAAGGCAGTTGTTGCCAGCGTTGCATCCTGTAGCTGATTGTCCAGCGTCTGCAGGTGATGCGGCAGCCACAAATCCCGGTCGCACAGGTAGGCCACGATACGACCACGGGCCGTTTGCAGCGCCTGATGCCGGTATTCTTCGCCCCGGCGTTCGTGCTTGGGCTGGTCGAAGAACCGGATGCGCGCATCCTGCCCCATCAGTTCGTGAATAACCGAACGGGTCGCGTCCGAAACGCCATCGCCAATGATGAACAGTTCCAGATCCGCCACGGTCTGACGCAGCACACTACCAACGCAAAACGGCAACAGCGCCCCCCGGTCGGCGGTAGTAGGCAGAATGACGGTAGCGGTTACGGACATAACAGGCAGATTAATTGGCTAAAGCTCGCAATTCTTCCAGAATGCGCACCACCTCAATGCCTTCGGCAAGGTCGCTAACGGGCGCGGGTCCACCCTTCAGATAGTCCAGAAAAGCGGCCAGTTCAAGCCGGAGCGGGGGCGTTGCATCAAAATACAGACGTTCATACTGGATTGCATCAGGCGGAGTCTGGTCGTTGCCGCGCCAGAGTTCAACGTAATCGGCGGTTTCGCTGCTCAGTACGGCCACGCCTTCCGTACCGTGTAACCGAACCTCCCGACGCTTGTCGACGTAACGCGTAGAAATCTCAAAGATGAGCTGCGGCCGATCGCCCAGCATGGCGATCATAGTCCGGATCTGGCGACCGTGCCACTCGGCTGCGGCTGCTTTAGGCTTGGGAATATGCCCCAGAATCTCCTGCGCAATTGTCAGATCGTGCGGAGCGAGCGTCCACAAGCTATCGGTATCCAGTCGCGGGCTTGTCCAGTTAGTGCGGGTCGTTTTTAGCTGCAGCACCTCCCCTACCGCGCCCGTTCGCGCCAGTTTACCCAGTAACCGAATGCCGGCATGATAGCGCCAGATGTGCATGACGAACGTTGGCGGCAGCCGAAGCTGTTCAATTGCCTGGGCGTCGGCATAGGACGTCGTGAGCGGCTTTTCAATAAAGATCGGCTTTCCCAAATCCGCAATCTGTTCGAGCAGGCTCCAGTGGGTGCTGGCGGGCGTCGCGACAATTAATCCATCATTCTGACCCAGTGTATCGAATCGCTCGCTCACAGCCACGGCTCCATTAGCAACGGCCCACTGGCGTCGGTCGGCATCTGGGTCGCAGACCGTAACGGGCGCCCCCAGCGCAACCAGTTCCGTCAGGATGAGTCCTCCCCACCGGCCGCAGCCGATAAGTCCAACGGAAATTCGATCAGGAGGATGGGAGAAACTCATCGGCAAAATAGCGGTACGAGCGCAGGAAGACCGGCTTGTGACTTAACTAACCAGTTTTACGGCCAGTAACGCTTTTGACCGGGCATAAACATACACCACAACAATCAACGTAACAACCCCGCCCAGCAATACCGATGGCGCTGCGCCAATTAAGCGGGCCGCCACACCCGACTCAAACGCGCCAATTTCATTCGACGAACTGACGAAGATGCCATTGACAGCCGCCACGCGCCCCCGCATGTGGTCAGGTGGGAAAATCTGGAGAATGGTTTGCCGGATAATTACGCTCACGCTGTCGAAGGCACCTGTCAAGGCCAGCATCAGGAGCGACAGGTAAAAATTAGTGGAAAGGGCAAAAACGATTGTGGCAACACCGAACCCCGCTACGGCCAGCAGCATATTCCGCCAGGCATTGTGCGTGGGTGGGTACCGGGTCATAAACGCCATCGTCAGCAAGGCACCAACCGATGGGGCTGCCCGCAGGAAGCCCAGCCCTTCGGCACCCACCTTCAGAATGTCTTCGGCAAATATGGGCAGAATGGCCACCACACCCCCGAACAGCACCGAGAACAGATCGAGCGAAATGGCATAGAGAACAATCTGGGTTTTGAACACAAACCGAAACCCTTCTTTCAGACTCTCGCGCAGCCCCAGCACGGGCGAATCGCTGACCGGTACGGGCTTTCGATCAATGAGAGAGATAAGCACAAAACAGACCGCCAGCAAGCCGATCACGACCAAGAGCGTGTTGTCGAAGCCCACCCAGCTATAGAGAAATCCGGCCAGCCCCGGCCCCACAATGGCCCCCGCCTGCCAGAACGAACTGCTCCAGGTAGCAGAATTGGGATATAGTTCACGGGGTACTAAAAACGGCTTTAGCGATGAACTGGCCGGGGAATAGAAGCCCTTGGCCGTTCCGATCAGCATCAGCACCCCGTAGATCGTTGCTAAGCGGGCGGTCTGCGACAGGCTTGCCACCAGCGACGGCTGAAACGCCAGATACAGAATCACCGATCCGAACAGAATGACCAGCAGGCTCCATTGCAGAATTCTCTTTTTGTCACGCCGGTCGGCCAGGTGGCCGCCAAACAGCGACAGCGCAATAAACGGCAGGGCCTCCGCCAGACCAACGAGACCTAAGGCCAGCGGGTCTCGGGTTATTTTGTAGAGTTCATAGCCCAGAATAACCTCCTGAATCAACAGCGTAGCCGTAATCAGGAAACTGTTCATCACGAAATAGCGAAATTCAGGAAAGCGTAAAGATGCGTAGGTGTCGTTCGCAGACTTCGGAACCATAATTACCGGAAATTTGGTAGCCCCGCCAGGCAGGACTTGTATTTTTGCGCTGCTATCTTAACAAATCGATGGAATCTCAGTTCAGAACCCGCATAAAAATCTGCTGCATCAGCAGTCCGGAGGAAGCCCGGCTAGCGATTCGACTCGGTGCCGACGCGCTGGGACTGGTTGGCCGGATGCCCAGCGGCCCCGGCGTTGTAGCCGACGAACTGGCGGCTCAGGTCGTCCGGGCGACGCCCCCGCCCATTGCTACGTTCATGCTCACCAGCGAAACCCGGACCGAGGACATCATTGCCCACCAGCGACGCGTGGGTGCCAACACGATTCAGCTCGTGGATGCAGTTCTGCCGGAAACGTATGCACAGCTCCGCCTGGCCCTGCCTGCCGTTAAGCTTGTGCAGGTCATCCACGTAATTGACGAGAAGAACCTTGCTGAAGCCCTGGCAGCCGTTGCGAACGGAGCCGATGCACTGCTGCTCGATTCGGGGAATCCAAACCTGGCGATTAAAGAGCTGGGCGGCACGGGGCGCGTGCATAACTGGCAGGTGAGCCGCCAGATCGTGGCGCAGTCGCCGGTACCGGTATTTCTGGCCGGTGGACTAAACGCCGAAAACGCCCGGCAGGCCATCGAGACCGTACAGCCGTTCGGACTGGACATCTGCAGTGGCGTGCGCACCAACGGGCACCTGGACGCGCGCAGGCTGGAAACGTTCCTGCGCGCGATCAGCTAACCAACAATAAAAAACCCGGACTGTGGCTCACAGTCCGGGTTTACGTATGTCGGGTGTTAATCCGAGCCTTTAGACAATCGCGATTTCTTTCACCAGTTTCTCTTCTTTGACTTCCACTTTAGGCAGCTCCACCGTCAGAATACCGTTCGTGTAAGCAGCTGTAATCTGGTCGGCGTTTACGTTCTTCGGCAGACGGAAGCTCCGCTCGAATGCGTTCACGCCAAACTCATGACGCGTGAATTTTTCGGTTGACTGATCGGCCTGCGCTTCGGGTTTGTAAGCGATCGTCAGCTTGTTATTTTCTACGTTAATCTTTACGTCTTCCTTCTTCAGACCGGGAGCGGCCAGTTCCAGATGGAAAGCCGTTTCGGTTTCTTTTACGTTCACGGCCGGAACGTTCGGGGTCGGATTGTAATACCGATCAATGACCGGACGACCATAGAACGGGTTAAAGAAAGCAGGAATGCGGTTGTAACGAACTAAGGTAGCCATGGTATTTGCAGTTATGATTAAGTTCTTGTTTTCCTGTTGAATACATCAGGTATTAATCAAACTACGTACCATCATAAATTTTTCGGCCTACTCTGCCATTATGACTTACTTTAGCGTATAATACTAAGCCCTGTACGCCATATTGACATTAACCACCAAACTATATGTGCAAAAAATTCAGGCCCGATACGTTCTGAGCATCGGGCCTGAGTAAGGTTTCTGGTAGAAACGTTGTTAGCGTTTTTTCTTACCAGAGTAATTTCTCGAATAATTTGACTTAGTGCTATTTTCCTTCTTTGCACTACCCAGCAGTTTCTCCGCCAGATCCGGGCGGTTTAACTTGTTGAGCCGGTTCCGAATCCAGTCTTTGTATTCGGGCTTATACCAGAAGAAATAATTGTTCTGGGCCTGCTTTTCGTCCCGCGTTTTGGCCGTCTTGACCGGCTTCAGCGTGTACGGGTGCACACCGGAGTAATAGATCACTTCGGCCACGGTCATCGGCGTCGGCGTAAAATCCTGCACCTGTTCGAGCTGGAAGCCCATCTCCTTGGTTTCGGCCGCCAGATTAGCCATATCCTGCTCCTCGCAGCCGGGGTGCGACGAAATGAAGTAAGGAATGAGCGGCTGCTTCAGATTGTGCTTGTCCTGAATCCGGTCGTACTTCTTCTTGAACAGCTTAAAATACTTGAACGACGGCTTCCGCATGATCCGCAGCGTATCATCGGCGGTATGCTCCGGGGCCACTTTCAACCGACCTGATACGTGGCGCGTCACCAGTTGCTCCATGTATTCGTCGTGGTTGCCGTCTTCGTTGTTCTTGTTAAAATCATCGACCAGCAGATCGTAACGTACCCCCGAGCCAACGAACGCCTTTTTGATGTTCGGGTTGGCGTCAACCTTACGGTACAGCTCCGTCAGCGGCTTGTGCGACGTATCGAGGTTCGAGCAGATAACCGGGTGGATGCAGCTCGGGCTCTGGCAGCGTGCGCAGATCGACTCGTCTTTACCCTTCATCTTGTACATATTGGCCGATGGGCCGCCCAGATCGGAAATGTAGCCCTTGAACTCCGGGTGCTTCGTGATTTCGTCTACTTCTTTCAGCACCGACTGCTCACTCCGCGAGGCAATGAACTTGCCCTGGTGCGCCGAAATGGTGCAGAAACTGCATCCGCCGAAACAGCCCCGGTGCATGTTCACCGAGAACTTGATCATTTCATAGGCTGGAATCGTCCCGCGCTTTTTGTATTTCGGGTGCGGCATACGCGTATACGGCAGATCGAACGACTTGTCAATTTCGGTCTCGTCCATCGTCTTGAACGGCGGATTGATCACCAGCACCTGATCGCCGACCTGCTGCGTAATCCGGTTAGCCTGCCACTTGTTCGACTCAACTTCAACAATCTTGAAGTTAGCCGCATATTTGATCTTGTCCTGCAAACACTCCTCATGGCTCGCCAGCGCAACCGTATTCCAGTTGTTGTAGTCACGCAGTTCGGCGCGGGCGTCGTGCATGAACGCCACCTGGTTGATGTTCCGCATCGACGAAAACGGTACGTCTTTCCGCACCAGTTTCAGGATTTCGCGCAGGGGCTGCTCGCCCATGCCATACACCAGCATATCGGCCCCCGAATCGACCAGGATGGAAGGCATGAGTTTGTCCTGCCAGTAGTCGTAATGCGTAACCCGGCGCAGGGAAGCCTCAATGCCGCCCAGCAGCACCGGCACGTCGGGATACAGCGTTTTCAGAATATTCGAATACACGATGGTGGCGTAATCGGGGCGGAAACCCGCTTCGCCACCGGGCGTATAGGAGTCGTTGGAGCGCAGGCGTTTGTTAGCGGTGTAATGGTTCACCATCGAATCCATACAGCCGGCCGTTACGCCAAAAAAGTATTTGGGCCTGCCGAACTTCTTAAAATCGCGCAGGTCGTCTTTCCAGTTGGGCTGGGCGATAATCGCCACGCGGAACCCTTCACTCTCCATGATGCGACCGATCACCGCCGTACCGAAGGCGGGATGGTCTACATAGGCATCCCCTGATACCAGCACAATATCAACTTCATCCCAGCCTCGTTTCTCGACTTCTTTCATCGTCAGAGGCAGCCAGTCGGTAAGGGGTCTTTCAATCATGAGCACACGAGATTATCTATCTCAAAAACAGCGTACGGACGAAATAATTCACTGTTCGGCAAAGATTCATGCGTTCCGGGTCTGTGGCATCCCGTTAAGCTTCCTCAACTCAACGTATCTGTACGCTGTTACGGCCAAAGTGAGCGAAGATCCCAATTTACGTTCTGCCCTTCGACAGCGTCAGGGCGACCTGTCCGGCATGGTGGGAGTTGTGAAAGAGGATATGTGAGAAAAGCCGGACTCGTGAAACGGTACCGAAAAACGGGGTTTCAATCGGTTCCAGCCAGGCCGAATCCGGCGTGTTTTCGATATAGTTCTTGAGCCGGTTGTAGCCCTCTTCGACCAGACGACGACTCATCTCCAGGTCCTGGCCCTGCCCGCTATCGGTCTGCCCCATGGTTGTATTCCGTACCTCCGTCGGCAGTCCGAAAAATAAGCCGAACAGATTAAAGGTTTCGCCAACGTGACGAAAGATAAACCCAGCCGATGCGGTCTGCTCATTCAGCCGATGATGAGCGTTTTCGGCGGTGATTTTGTCAAAAATAGTCAGAGAGGTTATCTGGTTCTGAACCAGCAGGTCAAGAAGGATTTCTTTTTGCATAGTGTTTCGGGAAGGCTTCTAGTCTTCAGCCGACGCAGTGAAGCCCATTTTATCAGACTCTCGGGCCGTATTGTTGAGTTTATTCCGAATCAGCATGGATGTTCTGACCGATTGCTCTTTTAAATGCAAAAACTGTTTACGGCTTTCATCCTGTTGAAAGGCCCGAAAGTCCTGCTCTGTCTCAAACCGGACAAGGTGTAGCTCGTAAGGCTTATCGATCGGCTGTTCAATAAAGGAATCATCCGTGGGTTGTATACGCAGCAACAGTTGCCCATTGTACTTCGCAATCAGCGGAATCGCAACGTCCTCGAATTGATAAAAGACCTGCTCCTGCCCTTCCTTCACGTATATCAACTGAGTTAGATAAATCATATCAGCGCAGGAGCTTTTATGCCTTCAATCTAATGACGCCAGCCCTGCCTTAGCCCGACACGCAAGAAGTTTATGCAAAGCGCCCAACACCAACAGGGCTGATGGATGGTAAGTTAACTGACTAAACGCACAGATTTTTAACCTTTACACCCTCATTTTCGTCGGGCTAAAAACCGTCCTTCTGGGGCGAGCAACCTGTCGCCGGAGACGCGGAGTTTGGAAAAGATTATTTCGGCTGAGCTTGCTTCACAAACTCAACTGATACGGCTAGCACTTATTTTCTTCAGGGCATCAGGTTTACGCTGCCAAGGGGTAAAGTTATCAAAAACGCATAACTTGACTAATAAACGCCGATCGGAGACTAATTATCACCATGACGTAGTGAATACTACACCGAACTAGGAACTCTCTATTATACACCGTACATCTTTTTCTGATTATCTTTCGGTTCTTAACTCTCGCATTCTATGAAATCGCTCGTTACGAAAGGCTTACCGTGGGCCTTATTGACTTGCCTGATTATTTACACGTTGATTTGTCTACTCGTCATTTCCGATCCGAAACTTCATTGGCCTGGCTGGAATTGGCCCGACTGGAAGCAATTAATTATGCTGTCTGGTCCGGTTCATTGGCCTGGCTGGGGGCGGTTGGTTATGCTATTAAGTGTAGTAGTGGCGGTACTGGTCGCTCTGACGTTTAAGCAACCTGCCGATCAGTATCCAGCATCTACTGGTAATGAACACATCACTACCGAACCGTCGGCTTTTAATAAGGGGCTGGGACAGGCCTGGCATATACGCCCACTGGCGGCCTCAATTATCCTGCTGGTGGTGTACAGTTTGGTTTGGTTTATCGAACTAAAAGCCCCTATTAATTCTATAGGGCAAAATTTCCATCACTGGACGCCACTGGGGCGGCTAGTCATGCTAGTGGGCATTGGCGTAGCCATCAAAAGCCTGTTCACATAGAAAACAGCCAGTGATAAAATTCAGACAGGGGTTGCATCCGAAGAAGGATTCGAGTCGGGAGGACCAAGTGAACGCTCAACCGTTAGGGTGATACTACCTGTATTATTGGCGTAGAACTTCCACATATCATTGGCGAAAGTCCAGAGAACGCCGTCCTTTTCTACTCTGACGGTGGTACCAAGGCCAATTGAAAATAAATCGGCTACTAATTGCTTAGGATCAGCAATGAACAGGAAATACAACGCTTCATACCAAGGGCGTTCTATCCAGGGCCACGGTCGTGGGTAATTGATCATCCCGACTAAGTGCATCCAGGGCAGTTTAGGAGCCCGTCTAGCCCAGCGCACTAATTTTTTGAGTTTTGATTCCTGTCTGGCGGGTTGGCCTTGCGGGTTAAACGGTGTATCGTCGAGATCCTGCCAGTAGCCGCGTGCTTCAAAATGGTAGGAGCCACCAGCTTCCAGAATCAAGCCGGTGTTGTTCCAGAGTTCATCGGAACGTACATCCACTGAGACGCTTTCGCCGGGTTTGAGCGTACGGAAAGGTAACTCAGTGCTGCCGGTCTGCCGGCAGATGTCGTGCCGGGCAAATACGCTATTGTGAAGATACCCCTGCTCTCGTGCCCTGTCCCCGTCATCGTCAGGACTGTCGAGCAGCGGATTGAACCAGCGCGGCCAACCGGCCACGCTCGTCCAGAGTGCTCCCTGAAACGAGCGGTGAATGCGTCCGACGGGATTTAGTTTCAGCGTCGCGTGCGGACCGCTAGTCTGCATGGCGTTTGGACGTAGCAACAGGCCTTTTTCGACAGCCTTTTGAGCCATCCAGTCTAGGGCGATGTTAGCCAGGTCCCGATCCGGGTACCCCCCCCCACATCACTGTGAACACCTCGGAACCAAGCCTGCTCGACACATTCTGGACGGTGTTCACCGGACTGAGGTAGCTCCCAAAGCGAGGGCATGAAACTTGTTCTAATTTCGTCCATCGCCAGAGCATGATAAACATTGTCGGTAATACTATTGGGCGATAGCTCGTGGAACCCGTTGCGAAAGAAGCGCAGGTTGAAGCTCCAGCCCCAAAACGAAAAACCCAGCGACCCAACCGTGTCCCAGACTCCGATAAAGTGAATCCTGACCTGTCCTGGAGCACGACCCGGCTTAAATTTCGGGTAGTCGTAGTGTGTTTTAGGATCGTTGTGCAGGTATTTGTTGCTTTCATAAAACCGGTATGCCTTCTCAACGACCTTCGCGTCGGGGTCGACTAAGCCCACCTGTCGGATCATGCCCGCAATGGAGCGGGCCGTGAAAGCACCCCGCGAAAACCCAAACAGAAAGATATGATCGCCCGGCTCATAGTAACGGGCAATAGCTAGATAACCACGTCGGATGTTGGCTCCCATGCCCGTACCGGTAGCGCCTTCAAACGCCCGGCGCGAATTGCCACCCAGTGCACCTATGCCCGATTGATACCAAGTAACTTGTTTATCGTCCGACTCGGCGGCCGTTTGGCAGGCCTGAAACAACAACCGGACATTCGTAGCGGTGGGCATGCCAAATTCTTCGTCAGTAGCTGAATTCCAAGTGCCGTCGCAGCAGATCACAATATTTTTGGGCATGGCAGAAGCGGTTTAGAAAATGTCCTCACAAGCTAATTGGTTAGCTATCTGTCCCGTTGTGTAGTGAAAATAAGCAATGGGATTAGGTATAAAAAGCTTCTTATTAAACAACTTCCCCTGCAAACGAGCGTTTGGCAATTGTTCAACAGAATTGACATCCTCCGGTATGAATCGCTTGACCCCACCGCTTCAATCTCTTTCTGAGCTTATTCTACTTACTCCTCTTAATCGACGGCTAGAAACTTCGAGCTATCAATGATGAAAACTAACTTGCCAGTAGTCTTGTGGCAAAAGTCCGAAAGCCGCAGTCTAACTGCTCAACAATTTTACTAATTTGTTATTTGTGGAGTAGCACCATCGCTATTTTCTGATTGTAGCTCTGTGCCTTTTTTCAACCAGCACCATCCAAAAGCAACTAATGCAATTACCTCAGCGAAAAAAACGATTTTATTGACAGACAGAAAATAACTATAACTCTCTAAAAACGTCATCGGTATAAGAACAGCAATGCAGAGCCACATGACAATACCACATCCTTTGTAAAACCATTGCCTGTTCTTACGTTCAATGACGGTCATTGGTGCAGTTATCTTCGAAAATTGAAAGAAGGCAACTCCCCCTAGAATTATAAAGAATGCTCCAGCAGAAAGCAAGTGAATGGTTGAAACCCATTGAGCATATTCAAAGGAATACTTAGTGCATGCATTATTCTGCTGATCATACCCAGTAGGGAAGAATGCAACTCCTAAAGCGCAAATTCCGGCAATGTTCGTCCAAAGGTCTTCCCATCTGCCTTCACCTGGGTATAAAATCAGGAAAAAGGCCACAGCGCATAACAGGCCTACAAATACATCCCCAGTGACTGTATAATAATAATGACTTATTGACTCTTGCAAAAGGGAGCAATTGGAAAAGAGAGCTGCAATAATAGGCAGGAGAATCCCAATGCTTAATCCCAAAACGCCTACAATTAACCGCATAAGCCGAAATGATACTACTATAAGCTTAGCTTGTCTATTGCTAGTAACGGGTTCCGTCGAATCAACTTTGATTGTAGCCATAAGTTGTTATTTGATACTTTCGTCTACTTTAATAATTTTGCTAATATAGTATCGTCCAGATGTCAAATCAGTCATGCTTAGAAAAGTGGCGCATGACACTCGCAGGTGTAGATGGCAAACACAGAAGCCGGAATAGACTATCGTACTCCGGTTGGGCTGTTTAACTACCTTTGGGAGGTGCAGCCGACCGTATACAACATAACTAACAAGATAGCTCAAAATTACTAAGTCGATGAATGGTACAATACGAAATTTTTCCCATATGGTTCCGTGGATTTCACCCTATCTTTGGATAAGATATTTACCTCATATAAAGACCAGCAGCTTCTCACCCCTGATTTACGTTATATGTTATTCTCCGACACCGGACCAACTTGTCAAACTCCAACTGAAGAGGTACTCGGCTTGTCACCCGTACGTAAGAACAATCACGTAAAAACTTACCTTCTAGGGCGGTTGTTGTATTGCCCGGAACCCGTAAATGGAAGCCAAAACTTGACCTCCGGGACGTGCAACCTGTCAGCCTAAAGCCCGCATTTGAAGCATTTTATGGACTTGCACCCAACGCCCACAGGGGTTGATGGATGAGGAAGCAAGATAGCTGAATACGAGTCACTTACAATCTTTACACCCCTGTCTTCGTTGGGCTGAACGCTTGCCTTCGGGGGCGAGCAACCTGTCGCCGGAACGCTGACACATCGAAGCAAACCCCAAAAGTGCAAAATCCGCTTTTCCAACTCCAATATAATCGGCGGTCAAGGGAAAAATATTTCTTTTATCTTAGCCAAATAGATTGTTTTGGCCAAACTGAAATAATATTGGGGAACTGGAATGGCATTCGCAAAACCATCATTCCTAAAAGTAGCAGCACGAACTTCACCAAAAAACTGAATGCCTGTTTTCTTCTCCAGAAAGATTAGCTGAATAATATGGTTGTAGTCATTGTTTGCATCCACTCGTCTCTGTGCAAACGTTGATACGTTTCCAAGGCTATATCGTAAAGAGAAATTGAAATTCGTTGATTGATGTTCAAGTCCGGCTTGAAAACCAATAAATATCTGTGAGAAACTGAATTCTCGGGCTGGCGGGGTCTTTGGGCGAAAAGGATTGGTTCCATACACCGGGGCATTAGTGGCGGTGACAGAGCCTACAACGGTGGGAGGAATAATAGGTACTTGAGATCGAGTATTTACAACCCGGAATCCTGCTGTATCAGCGGATACGGGGGCGTATTGATAATCGTATCGGCGGTTAGTTACCCATACAAAATCTACATTTAAACCTGCTGTAACAGCCCAGTTCGGGTTATCCTGTATATTCCAAGTGAGAAGTACCGGGACGTTTAATCCGAGGTTTCTATTTTCAGTCTTATACACTAAGGCAAACTCATCATCCCAATAACGAACCTTTGGAGCTACTGTAACGGTATCAACCGTGATGATTCGCTGTCGGTTAGAGTTATCAGATTGTAAAGGGCCAGCTCCGTTGTTGTAATACACCCTTATTGGGAACCTTAGTCCAAAGCCGTTCTTAAGTTTTAGCTGAGGATTGAACTGTACATCCGTGTATACAGAGTTGACAGTTAATTGACGGTCTATAAAGTTAATGTTTCCGCCGAAGTGTCCGATAAAAAAATACTTGTCGAGCGTGTCTTCGCTATCCTCCTCATCTTCCTCGGTGACATCGGTTTCTATAGGGGCTGGGGCTGGGTCGCCGGAAGTAGATTGAGCAACTAACCGAGTGAGAGCGACGAATAGGAAGATGCACAGTGTAGATAGACTATTTTTCATGGTATTTAAATGGATAAAATTTGTAACCATACAAACCCAAACTTACCTTACTGGGACGGTTGGCTTGTCAGCCGAGGCTCCGAGATGAAAGCTAAAAACCTACCATCGGGTGTTAGCATCGTCGCACCGAACCCAGGAACGGAAGCCCAAGGCCACTTAACTGGGGCGTTTCATGTGTCGCCCGAAACACGCTGAACAAGCAAATTTTGAGCGAACGCCCAACATCCCTGAGTGTTGATGGATGATGACGCTACGCGCCCAAATATAAGTCAGTTGAACCTTTACACACTCAGTCAGTTGGGTTGCCGGCCTTCCTCCGGGACGTGCTGCCTGTCGCCCGCGACACGGCACACGCGGAGCAACAATGTATTATTCGATATACATCGAACTTTTACCCATAAGTTGCTGCATCATGAACTCGGCCCGTAAAAGCATATCGGTATTTGTAAAGCTTTAATTTTACTCTTTTAGTAAGTGCTATTTTATCTCTCTCATACTTGGTTATCGGGAATGCAGCTTGCGCCCTTTCTAATTCGACAATGAAATTAATCCTTATCAACTTCCATTTTTTATAATGCTTTTGCCTAATAAGTAGATTAGTCATTTCTGTAAAATCACCGTTGTGTAATTCTTCAAGGTCTTCATGATACATTTCTTTCAATGGTTCAAATGGGTACAGACCTTCTTTTGCGCCAAATACTTCATCTATATTTTCATAAACGCTTCTTATTTCTTCGATTACCTTACTAATACATGATTTCAATTTGTAATATTTATCGTCAGATTTCTGAGTACAATAAGAGTATTCAGTAAATTCTGTATTTACTTGAACTAAAAGAGAATATACACTTCTTAACGCTTTCAAATATTCATTTCTTCTTTGAAAGCAGAATACAAGATATGCAGCGGGTATGGCAAATATTATTGGTAATAAATCTTTGAATAAAGTATAATAGTCTTGCGTAGCAGTGCCGAGCTTAAGGTAAGCCGCCAATATTAAGCAAAGGATGTAGAACAACACTACAGCACAAATTGTCCTATTAAGTATGATTCGAGTCATAGAACTAATAATTATATGGAATTCAATGCGATATGACTATCAATCAATATTTTAATCTGTCGGCCACGACCTTAAAATTAGAAACTTGAAAGTCTTCCTTCTTGGGGCGTTCACTCTATCAGCGGAAACTCGGAAATGAAAGCCCAAAAACCTGCCTATCGAGCCGTGCGACCTGTCACACGCGACCCAGCACACAAGCAATTACTTGGCTTTGCACCCAACGCCCGCGAGGGTTGATGGAGCGCCACACAAACGCACTGAACAAAAGCCGCTTCCGACCTTTTCACCCTCGCCATGTTGGGCTGCAAACTCTCTCTCGGGGCGTGCATCCTGTCGCGGAAGCCCATTTTAATGAAGCAAACCTAACTCACAACGTTTTTTGTTGCGTCTTTTATTGCTATTTAGTAGAGTAGAGTCTCTTTACCTGAACACTTATCAAGCTATCTATCCTTCTTCGAACTCTCCGGTCTTTTGTAGCGTCTCTAATATTGTTTAAGCGATTAATTTCAGCGGTGATTGAATCAACTTTGTTTTGTCGGGGTGGATTGGGTGGTAATCTCGATATGACTGCTGATAGAGATTGAACTCCCCCTTGAAGTCTTTGTAAATCATTAGCCATAAGGTTTTGGGTAGTTTGCAACTTTTCTAATCTATCTATGAGGTCTCTGCTGCCAGGCACATTGGTTTCTGAAACTGGCCCTTTTGGAGTAGGGATACTTACATCAGCCCGAATGTTAACTGTTCTACCCTGCTGGTTGCGGTAGAGATCAATTACGTCTTGTTTGAATGCTACTTGTGCTAATGCCAGCCTCAAATTGAATGAATCTCTATTTTGTTTAAGGTTGAATCGAAAATCCAGTTCTTTTTTTACTGAGTCGGCAATAGAAAGCCGTAAAGCAGAGTCTGCTTTCGCTTGGGCATCTTGTTTTTTTAAATCTGAAATTTTTTTAGACTGGAAAAAGAATAGTAATGGAATTGCGAAACCAGCCAGTCCAAGTAAAATGAGTTTAATCGTCTTCATATCATAACTTTGATTTAAGTATTGATTCGATTAACTCTTCTACTTTTTCAAGATTCATCTGCCTGGAGGTATATAATTTAAGAGGCTCTGAATCATCAAAATTATTTAAGATGACTTCCAAAAGTTTACTTTTACGCTCTGAGTATACATCATCTTGATAACTGGTATATAAATAGCTAAAAATAGGAATAAATAATACTGTAACTGATTCGCTTGAGACGAAAACAGAAAAATCCCATTCATTAATTATTGCCAGATATAGTAATAATCCGATAGCAAATAATGCACTTAAACATATAATTTTAAGACGTACCGCTACATCAGCTCGCTCTTCATCATCAAGTTCTTTGATCTTTTTAAGAATAGCTTGATAACTTCCAGGACTCTTATCCGTTATCTGGTCCATATTCAAGGAAATTTAGAAGCCTAATGGGGAGTTCGCTCTATCATACACAACCCGCATAACGAACAAAAAAGCCTACCTGTCAGGACGTGTTGCTTGTTACACAAAATTCAGCGTTTAAGAATGCTTAAAGCTAATTAATCGAAAAACTTTTTGATGGGGTGTTTTTCCCGTATTTACTGCGCGTTTTACTTAACAGGAGCGTCTATACTGTTATAAACGAGCCGCACAATGAGCCGAATTTTGCCCAATGGAGAGTTTCTGGTGTCACACCCAAGCCGCCCAACGAGCCAAAGTCAGCCTAGCTGGGGCGCTTAGGCTGTCGCGGACACACCGGAAATGAAAACTCAGACTTCCCCAACGAGCCGGGCGGTGTGTCACACGATGCCCACAAACACACTTTTACGGCTTAGCTTGCACCCAACGACCGTGAGGGTGAAGCCGGGGAGCGTAGCGACAGCGGCTTACACCCTCACGATGTTGTACGAGCGTCGACCGGCTCGACCGACAGCTTGACTGTCCGTTTACACCCATCCAGTCCGGGGGATGGGCTGAAGCGGTTGGCCGTGCATTTTTGGGCTAGCTTGTCGGGAGCTTTGTAAGCGAGCTTCCCCGCGCCGACAAGCTAGCCCAAAAATAGGACAAAAGCAAGGGGAGGTAGGGAGCATCTCCGTACAACGACCGTGAGGGTGAAGCCGGGGAGCGTAGCGACAGCGGCTTACACCCTCACGATGTTGTACGAGCGTCGACCGGCTCGACCGACAGCTTGACTGTCCGTTTACACCCATCCAGTCCGGGGGATGGGCTGAAGCGGTTGGCCGTGCATTTTTGGGCTAGCTTGTCGGGAGCTTTGTAAGCGAGCTTCCCCGCGCCGACAAGCTAGCCCAAAAATAGGACAAAAGCAAGGGGAGGTAGGGAGCATCTCCGTACAACATAGTATTGTACGCGATTTCGCGGAACTATTCGCTTATGACAGATTGGCTATCAGCGGATTATAGTTCCGCATTTTTTTAACCTAAATTCACGTCTCTGAGTTGAAACAAATAACTATCTTTCGCCTTGAATAAGCAAAGCCTTGTTTAGCGGATTGACTATACGGTATCAGTTAACGGCAGTTGTGCAGCGAATCTGGGATATTGAAGGTTATCCCAATCATTTTTTCGGCGACGATAACGAACTGTATCGGATCACTAAACGGGGTGAACTCCGACGCATTCGGCGCAGCATGAAGCGGTACACGCAAGGCTACGTAATCAAAAGCCAATTCTATAGCTTGTCTCAGTTACGCCCCATGCTACGCCGGCATGATCTTACAGGTTATCCAGCGGGCTTTTGAGTGCACTGATTTTGTCGGCGGTCACATGCGTATAGCGCATGGTGGTCAGAATGCTTTCGTGGCCGAGCAACTGTTGAATATACCGAATATCGGTGCCGACTTCGAGCAGATGAGTAGCGAAGGAATGCCGCAGCGTATGAATACCACCCCGTTTGTTGATGCGGGCGTGCATAACTGCGTCGCTATAGACCTGTTGAATAGCCCGCTTCGCAAGCGGCTCCTTCGTTTCAGCTTCTTCGAACAAATACGTTTTCGGTTTATACCGGCTTAGGTATTCATCAATATTAGTTTCCAGCTTCTCGGAAAACATAACAATGCGGTCCTTCTTTCCCTTACCGCCCCGTACATTGATGAGTCGACGAACGCGGTCGATGTCGGTTAACCGAAGGGCTGCTACCTCGCTTAGTCTTAAGCCAGTGGCGTACACCAGCTTGAATAACGTCCGGTATTTTAAGCTGGTTGTAGCGTTGAAAATGGCTTTTACCTCAGCGATACTATAAACCGTAGGTAATTTGACGGCCTGCCGTGGATACGGAACGTCGTAAACTTCCTTATCCCGTAAAAGCACCTTTTCTTGGTAAAACTTCCAGGCGTTGATGTGTACGTTGAGCGTAGCGCTGCTCAGTCCTTTTTTTTCAATCAAAAACAGCAGGTACTTCTGGTATTGTCCCTTTGTTACTTCCTCAATTGGCTTGTTTCCGATATACCGGATGAGCGTAATGAGGGCCTGCTTGTAATTCTTGAACGTCTTGTAACTATAGTTCTGCACGCGCAACACTTCGGTGACGGCCACGATAACCGGGTGCTGATCATACTCGCGCACAGGCGGAACGTACCGGAACAGTTTACGAGCCTGTTGCCTGCTCTTAGGTGGCCAAACCGGATTAGTCGCTTGTTCAACTTCTACCGGAGTGGCAGCAGGTTTGTAGAACCGCACGACTGCCTCATCAAAACGGCAGTAGTCTTTGCCGAACAACTGGCCCAGTTTTACAACGCTTTCGCGGGTGTTAGGCACAACCCAGCACCGGCGGCTGTAGCTCCAGCGTCGGCCGGGCACCTGACCAATAAGGTGGTTGCCAATGGGGTCATGCGGGAACGAGACGGCTAACAAAGCCCCGTCGTTTTCGTCTATCTGGATCGTTATCATGTACGGTAGGTAAGCATAGCGTGAAGAAACGCTATTTTACTCAAACCGCAAGTGCTTCACCGATTCGCCGGAGGATTCGAGTTCGAGCAGGGCGTCGATGCCAATTTCGAGGTGTTTGTTGACGAACTGGCCCGTTACGCGCTTGTCGCTTTCTTCGGTTTTTACGCCTTCGGGCACCAGGGGGTTGTCCGACACCAGCAGCAGGGCGCCGTGCGGAATGGAGTTGATGAAGCCTACCGTAAAGACCGTAGCGGTTTCCATGTCAATCGCCATGGCCCGAGTCTCGCGCAGGTAATCCTTGAATACCTCATCGTGCTCCCAGATGCGCCGGTTGGTGGTGTAGACGGTGCCTGTCCAGTAGTCGAGTTCGTAGCGTTTGATGGTGGACGATACCGCCCGTTGCAGCCGGAACGACGGCAGAGCCGGGATTTCGGGCCGCATGTAGTCGTTGCTGGTGCCTTCGCCCCGGATGGCGGCAATAGGCAGAATCAGATCGCCCACCTGCGTTTTTTTCAGCCCACCGCACTTGCCCAGAAACAGCACGGCCTTGGGATGGATGGCCGACAGCAGATCCATGACGGTAGCGGCCATGGCGCTGCCCATGCCGAAGTTGATAATAGTGATGTTGTTAGCCGTGGCCGTCTGCATGGCCCGCCCCATGCCGAAAATCTCGACGTCGAACTTCTGGGCAAACAGCTCAACGTAATTAATGAAATTGGTCAGCAGAATATATTCACCGAACAACTCGATGGGCGTACCTGTATAGCGCGGCAGCCAGTTCTCAACGATTTCTTCTTTAGTTTTCATGCTCTTTATTGAGTGAGTTAGTGAATGAGCGATTGAGCGAATATCAAGGAACGAAAAGTTATTCACTCATTCACTAACTCACTCAATCGCTCATTACCTTCGCAATATGGTTACGCTGAACCTGCCTGCTTTTGACTGCAAAACTAAGCAAGTCGAGGGGAAACCTTATATCTTCGATTTGTTACGCCGGAAGTATGTGCGGCTCTCGCCCGAGGAATGGGTGCGGCAGCACATTGTCAACCTGCTGCTGACGCATTACGCCTACCCGAAGGCGCTGATTCGGTCGGAGGGCGGGCTGGTCTTGAACCAGACGCAGAAACGCACCGATGTCGTGGCCTTTGACCGGCAGGGGCAGCCGTTCCTGATCGTTGAGTGCAAGGCACCCCACGTTCCCCTGACGCAGGCGGTGTTCGATCAGGTGACCCGCTATAACCACGTGCACCGCGCGCCCTACCTGGTCATCTCCAATGGCCTGACGCATTACTGCTGCTGCGTCAACCACGAGACGGCTGAAATACGTTTTCTGGACGATTTTCCAACGTTCGAATAAGCACTGACTTATTTAAACATAAAAATCCCCGGCACCATTGGGCACCGGGGATTGCGGTGGGTTCCGGACGAAGGCTTATTTGCCGGCAACCAGCTTCATTTCAACGATAAAATCGTCGTAGATAGCTTTGTCACCGATGTTCTCGAAGAACGATTTCGAACCGTAGCGAATGTCATACTTAGTCCGGTCGAGCGTGGCTTTACCGTCGGCTTCAATCGTGTTACCCGTCACTTTCACCGTAGCGGGGAACGTAACGGCGTTGGTGATACCCTTGATGGTCATGTTGCCGGTGATGTCGTAGGCATTGCCACCCTTCGGCGTCACTTTCGTGATTTTGAAAGTCGAGGTCGGGAACTTCGCCGTGTTGAAGAAATCTTCCGACTTCATGTGGCCGATGAACTTCGCGTTATAGCCAGCGTCAGTCAGGTCGGTGCAGGCGATGCTGTTCATGTCGAAGGTGAACGTACCGCCGGTCAGCTTGCCGCCGTCAACGGTCAGGGCGCCGTCGCTCAGCTTAACCGTTCCGAAGTGTTCGCCGGTCACTTTCTTACCGTTCCATTTCAGGACGCTTTTCTCGGCGTCTACCTTGTAGGACGCTGCTTTTTTACCGGGGCCAACGAAGGCCGATCCACCTGCCAGCAGCACAACAGCCGCCAGACTTGCCAGAAATTGACGAGTTCTCATGAGTATTAGTTTAAACTTGTGGTTGTATAGATTAGATTGGAAATGCAGGAGATATTAGACGGAACCACGCAGACGGTCGAGCAACTGGCTCAGACTGACAGCTTCTTCTTCGCTGAGCTTAGACCGCATGATTTCGTCCCATTCATTCAGGTGAACGTCGATTTTTTTCAGCAGGGTCAGCCCCGGCTCCGTAATGACGACGTCAACTGCCCGGCGGTCGCTTGGACACTCGGTGCGCAGCACGTGCTTTTTGGCAACCAGCTTATCGACCAGCCGCGACGCGTTCGACATTTTATCGAGCATCCGCTCGGTGATGTCACTTACCTTCACCGGATTGGGATATTGACCCCGCAGAATCCGCAGCACGTTGTACTGCTGGAGGGTTAACCCAAATGGTTTCATCACCTGGGACTGGCTATCCACCAGCCAGTTGCTGGTGAACATCAGGTTAACCATCACCCGCTGGTAAGGCGTCTTGAATGGGGTCGTTTGTTTAATATCGGTTTCGATAGACATGAGGCAAATATAGTGCGTCTGCATTTAATGTAACAACAATAAATACAGAAAAATTCTCATCGGTAGGGAATAATTTGTGGAGCCGACAGATCGAAGTCCCGGAACCGCAGGCCCGTTACCCCTTCGAAGGCTGTACGGAAAGGGGCCCGGTTGTTGGGAATATTAGGGTAATAGGCCAGGCGGATCTGAAAGCTGTTGAACGTCAGGTTTTCGTTACGCAGGCGAAATCCGATACCATAGCCCTGGTAGAGCGGTCCCTGAAGCAGCCGCCGATCCGGAAACGTAACCAGCCCGAGGTTGGCAAATGTAATGAAGGCGACCCGAAAGCCGATTACGTTCAGACGCGAGAACAGGATGTTCTCGTAGTTGATGAGCCAGCGCCGGGTGCCGCGTAGGGCGTCGTTGTTAATCCCAATGCCATCGGTGTTAATACCACTGCCGGTGCTGCTCAGGGAGATGTATTCGTTCTCGAACCGACCGATACCGGTCGTGTAGCGTGAATTAAAAAAGTGGCGCATGTTGCCCCAGCGGGTTGGCAGCAGCGGACTAAAGTAGTTGGTTTCGAGTGAGAGCACGCCCTGCTCAACGCCTTTAGTACGGAAGTAGCCACCAATGCTGGCCAGTCCGTAGAGATAGCCGAACCTGTTGATATACTTGCCCTGCGAATAGTTCAGCCCGGAATACAGACGCTGTCCCAGTTCGGCATTGTCGAAGCCGACAACCCCCGAAATGGTTTCACCAATGGGCACGTCCTCGGTCCGGCCAAAGCCGTAGATCAGGACGTCGCGGATGTATTTACGTCGGGAAAAGCCAACGCTGAACAGGGTCGTGCGGCTATCCTGATAGAGTTGGTTCGTGTCGGCCGTTACGGTGGGGCGGCTCAGGTATTCGTAGTTCGTGTTCCGCAGAGCGATGATGAGCCGCGCTCGCCCTTTCTCATCCGTTTCCTGCTCATTCTCGCGATAAAACAGCCGGAAAGAACGGCCGATCCAGACATCGGAGTAATTGTATTTCAGCGGCACGAGCTGAACCACATTGTCGCGGGTGATGACCCGGTTGTTGATGCGGGCGTGGCTCAGCGATATGGACCCGGCATACTTAGTATCGGGCGTCAGAAACGGCCGGTACAGCTGAAGCGTAGCCTGTTTCTGGTCGCGCAGATACAGCAGATCGGCCTGGGCAGTCAGAAACGTTTTACCGATGAACGGAACCGTGTAACGACCCCGGTACTCCAGTTTCTGCCGGGGATCGGCGCCATTATACGCCACCTGCGTGTAAAGCAGATGACCCAGCCCCCGGAAGTTACGCTGCTCAAAACCCACACTGAACCGGTTGAGCGCCCCTACCCCACCATTGGGCAGCAGCGACCAGACATCCTGCGTGATTACGTACACATCCACAAACTGCCGGCTGCCCTCGCGGGGCAGCACCAGAATCCGGGCGTCGTGGAAAATAGAGGTATTGCGCAGCAGCCGCTCGTTATCCCGCAGAAGGGTAGGATTGACTACATCGCCTTCCTTAAACAGGAGGTACGACCGACGAATGACATTCTCGCGGGTATTGGTGTGCAGCCGGTTGCCAACCCGTTCGAACCAATTACCGGGCTGGCGGAGCGTATCGTAAACCGTCTGCCCGAATACGCCCAGCCGCCGGATATAAATCGTGCCGATGATCCGCCCCTGAAAGCGCCTGAAGGGGTTTACCTCCAGTTTATTGACCTCACCCGTCTGGACGCGGCTGTTATACACATCCCGAAAAACAGCGTCATAGAGCTTCCGCGTCAGCCGATGCTTGTACATGCGCGTTTTCAGCTTTGTATAGAACACGCTGTCGCGCTGCATGAGAACACTGTCGGCGACGGCTGTTGAGAGCACCGTTGCCAGTGAATCGCTCGTACCAACCGGAACCAGACGCTGGGTTGTATCGGGCTGCTGACCAAACGCGTTCAGGCTGCATCCGGCAAACAGTATCAGCCCCACCAGACACTGGCGCAGAAAGGGCCGATACGGTTCCGGATACAGGTAGTTCATTATTGTTTGAATAGTGGTTAGAATGCATTGCGAACCGATGGTTTAATGCCGATGCTCAGCCGGGTCCATGATTCATCAGCTAGTTAACTGTTTCTGCAGCCAAAAATCCCGCTGACGTTCGGAGCCAAACAGAAAATAGTGATAACCGAAGCGTTCGAAACCTAACTTCCGGTAGAAGCCCAGCGCCCGTTCGTTACGTTCCCAGACGCCGAGCCACACGGCCCGGTAGCCCGCCTGCGTGGCCCATTGCAGGCAATAATCCATCAGGTAGCGGCCCTGCCCCTGCCCGATCTGATCCTGTAACAGATAGATCCGCTGGATCTCGACGGCGTTACGTTCCCGCATCCGGCGCGGGGGCGCGTGTCGGCGCATCTTGGCGTACCCGATGGGTGACTGCTGGTCGTTCAGGAGCAGAAAAAACGTGGAACGGGGATCGGCCAGCTCCGCGGTCAGCCGGGCTTCTGTGATGGCTGACTGAACGTATTCTTCAACCAGTTCGGCCGGGTTATGGGGTGGCCCAAAGGCTTCGCGCATGGTCGTGGCCGACAGCTCGGTTAGCAGAGCAGCATCGGACACGGTTGCAGTTCGGATTGTCATAATCATGAGTGAGCAATTTTCCAATTTACGTAAAACCCGGCGACAGCGTTACTTTTGCGTTTCGATTTACGCGAATCTATGCTCACGTTACGTTACCCGCTTGTTCTGGCGTCGGGGTCGCCCCGCCGGAAGCAACTCATGACCGATGCCGGTTTTCTATTCACCATCGAGACCCGCCCAACCGACGAAACCTTTCCGGCAACCATGCCCGTGGATGAAGTCGCCGAATACCTCGCCCGCCAGAAAGCGGAGCAGTTCCTGGCCGACGCCGGCAACCGGATTATCCTCTGCGCCGACACGGTCGTTATCTTAGACGATCAGATTCTGAATAAGCCACAGGACGAAGCCGATGCCCGGCGTATGCTGCGGACCTTGTCGGGACGGGCCCACCGCGTCCGGACGGGGGTGTGCCTGCTGGCTCCCAACGCAGCCGGCCAGCCGGAAATGCAGTCCTTCATCGACGAAACGACGGTGTTTTTTGCCGACCTGTCCGACGACGAGATTACGTACTACCTCCGCGAATGCAAACCGTTCGACAAGGCCGGTTCCTATGGCGCACAGGACTTTATCGGCCTGGTGGGCATTACCCGGCTGGCAGGGTCTTTTTATACGGTCATGGGTTTGCCGACGCACCGCGTTTATCAGGCGCTGAAGCCGTATGAACAGAAGGGATAAAGGCGTAAGTTTAGCAGCCGTTTTCTGCTCAGCGTATGCAAACACTTTACCGAGTAATCGTTCTTTATCTCTGCGTTCTGGTTCCGGCCTTCGCCCAGTCGGATAGCCCCGTCGTTACGACCCAGCCGGCCTTCCCCACCGCCGACGCGGAAGTAACACTTATCTTTGATCTGAAGCAGGCGAAAGACAGCCGGGCCAAAGCCCTGCTGGGCAAAACCGACGATGTATATCTGTGGTCGGGAGCGGGGTCAACCGAAACCGGCAACGCCTTTGCATTTCAACCCGTCGGGCAGACCGATTTTTCAAAGCCATTTCTCCCCGGTCGGATGACCTCTCTTGGCAACGACCGCTGGCAGATCAAACTCGTTCCCCGCAGCTATTTCGGCGTACCAGCCGGAACGCCTATCCGAAAGCTAGGACTGCTGCTGAAAAGTGGCGATGGCCGGGCGCAGACCGAAGATCTGATCATCACTATTTACGACGATCGGTTCAACCTCTCCCGGCTCGAACCTCTCCAGAAAAATTTCTATGTTGACCCAAACAGCGCGTTGCTGGTTCGGTACAGAACCTCTAAACGGGCCACGTTCGCCCTGACGCTCGACGGGCAGCCGGTTGCCACCGTAACGGACAGCGATTCCCTGCGCGCTACGCTTAACGCCGGTACGCAGCCCGGAACCCGCCGAACGGTTATTCTCACGGCGACTGCCCCGGCGACGGGCGAAACAGCCGCCGATACATTCTTTTTCACCGTAAAGCCGCAGCCTGCTATTGCCGACCTGCCCGCAGGAGTGCAGGACGGGATTAATTATACCGCATCCAACCGGGGGCAGGGACGGGCGACGCTGGCGCTCTACGCGCCAAAAAAGAGCTTCGTCTATCTGCTCGGCGATTTCAACAACTGGACTATCAGCCCGGACTATCTAATGAACCGGACGCCCGATGGCAACCGCTACTGGATTGACCTGCCCAACCTGACGCTGGGCCAGGAAATTGCCTTTCAGTATCTGGTTGATGGCACCATCCCCATCGCTGATCCTTACGCCGAGAAGATTCTGGATCGCAGCAACGATAGATTTATCCCGGCTACAACCTACCCGAACCTGAAAGCCTTTCCCCAAAATGCGCAGGGGAATACCGTATCCATTCTGCAGCCGGGACAGACACCCTTTACGTTCAAAACGACCGGCTTTCAGCGGCCCGCGGTCAACACGATGGTAGTCTATGAGCTGCTCGTGCGCGACTTCGTCCAGAACCGCAGCTACCAGACCTTAACCGATAGTCTGGTGTACCTGAAACAGCTGGGTATCAACACAATTGAGCTGATGCCGGTTACCGAGTTCACCGGCAACGATTCGTGGGGCTATAATCCTATTTTCTACTTCGCGCCCGACAAAGCCTATGGTCCCAAAGACGCCCTGAAACGCTTTATCGACGCGGCTCACGGACAGGGCATCGCCGTGGTGCTGGATATGGTGCTGAACCAGGCCGACTACGAGTTCCCGTACGTTAAACTCTACTGGAACGGCGACCGCCCTTCGGCCGACAGCCCGTATTTCAATCAGCAGGCGACACACCCGTTCAGCGTATTTTTTGATTTCAACCACGAAAGTCCCGACACGAAAGCGTTCGTGGACCGCGTCTGCCGCTTCTGGCTGCAGGAATATAACGTGGACGGATTTCGATTCGATCTATCGAAGGGATTTACCCAGAAACAGACGGGTGGCGACGTAGCGGCCTGGGGAAACTATGATGCCAGCCGGGTAGCCATCTGGAAGCGAATCTACGACCAGATTCGCCGGGTTGACCCAACGGCTTACGTCATTCTGGAACACTTCGCCGATAATCAGGAAGAGAAAGAGCTGGCCGACTACGGGATGCTGCTGTGGGGCAACCACAACGGCGATTTCCGGGGGGCCATCCGCTCGGCGCAGGGTAATTTTGAGGGTATCTCTTACCAGAAACGCGGGTTTCAAAGACCCAGTCTGGTGGGGTATCTGGAAAGTCATGATGAGGAACGGCTCGTGTATGACCTGCGACAGAACGGTCTGACTGAAGGTAACTATTCCATTAAATCGCTGCCGACTGCCCTCGACCGGGCTAAACTGGCCGCGGCCTTTCTGCTGACCGTGCCGGGGCCGAAGATGATCTGGCAGTTTGGCGAGCTGGGCTACGACCTGAGCATCAACACCTGCTCCGACGGCACCACCATCCGCGACGACTGCCGGACAGCCGCCAAGCCTGTCCGTTGGGAAGATTACCAGAACCCCGACCGGCAGAAACTGTATAAGGTGTACAGTGAACTGATTAAACTCAAAACAACGGTACCCGCCTTTGCCACAACCGATTTCACAACCGACTTTGCCAATCCGGTTAAGCGGCTGACGCTCCGCAGCGCGTCGGGTACGGTGTTTCTGATTGGCAACTTCGACACACGCCCGCAGATCATCAACGCGGGTTTTCCGTCGGCCGGGAAGTGGTTTCATTTCTTTTCGGGTCAGGAAGTGCAGGTGAACGACGTCAGCCAGTCCGTAACGCTCGAACCGGGCGCATTTCATCTGTACTCGACGAGTAAATTACCGACGCCCGAAGCCGGACTAGTTCCTTTTTCCGTCGTGCCGGGTCAGGTGACGGCCGTTGCCGAAGACGCACTCGACCAGATTACGCTGTCGCCCAATCCTGTTGACGATCAGGTAATGGTTGAGGTTGCCAGCGGCTTTCGGGGTATGGTTGAACTAAGCCTGCGCGACACCGGCGGACGACTGATTCGAACGGCCCGCAGCTCGAAAAACAGCGACCGGCTCCGTCAGCCGATTGATCTGCATTTGTTCCCGTCCGGAGTTTATTTTTTACGTGTTCAGCAGGGCGAACGTCAGCGAACCATGAAGGTGCTGAAACGCTGAAGCCATAGCATTTGGGCGAGGCATTCTGCGGGAGTCGGTCCTTTCTGAACCCGCCGGAACAGCCGAAACGAGCCATCGGCCAGTCTATATCACTTATCTTACACGAGCCGCGCCCGACCGAAAATCGGCAATTCCTACTAGTTGCCTATACTAACTTCCGTCCCTTTTTGCCCTAAATAGCTATCAACCAATATTTTAAATAAATCGTCTTATTGACCCGAATTTTTACTCCTGTCAATTCGCCTGTTTTACCCCTTTGGACTTTTAGAAGAAACCGCTTTTTGCGTAAAACAACTCATACAACAAGGTGTTTTGCTCGCATTGATCTTACTAAATCAGTCCACTATGAACACGTTTAAGGTAGGGATAAAACAGACCAGAAACGGGCGTTTGATGGGGCAGGCTGCTACAGTGTTACTGGTTGTGCTGATCAGCCTTTCGGCTACAGCACAGGGCCTGACCATTACAGGAACAGTTAAGGAATCCGACGGAAACGCCCTGCCGGGTGCAACGGTGCAGCTCAAAGGCACCAATCGCGGAGCGCAGACCGACGTTGAAGGCGCGTACAGTCTTCCCAATGTGCCCACCAGCGCAACGCTGGTTTTTAGCTTCATCGGCAAAACAGCCCAGGAAATAGTGGTAGGGAATCGCACGACGGTCGACGTCACTCTGGCCGACGACTCAAAGGCCCTACAGGAAGTTGTCGTAGTTGGGTACGGTACGCAGCGCCGACAGGACGTAACCGGCTCGATTGCGGCCATTTCTTCTTCCGAATTTCAGCGGGGTAATATCGTGAACCCCGAGCAGCTGGTGGCGGGTAAACTGGCTGGCGTCAGCATTACGCCCCCCAGCGGTCAGCCGGGCGGGGGCAGTCAGATCCGGATTCGGGGCGGCTCATCGCTCAATGCCAGCAACGACCCGCTCATCGTGATTGATGGCGTACCGGTCGATAACAACGGCGTTACGGGAGCCTCCAACGCGCTGAGCCTGATTAACCCGCAGGATATTGAAACCTTTACGGTCCTGAAGGATGCGTCGTCCGCGGCCATTTATGGGTCACGGGCCGCCAACGGGGTTATTCTGATCACGACCAAGAAAGGCCGGGCGGGCGACAAAACGCACGTAAGTTTCAGTACGCTCGGTTCCGTATCCTACAATCCAAAACAACTGCCGGTGCTGTCGGCCGATCAGTTCCGGGAGGTGGTTAACCGGCTGGGTAATGCGAACCAGCGGGCCTTGCTCGGCAGCGCCAACACCAACTGGCAGGATCAGATTTTCGGTCCCGCGCTCAGCAGCGACAACAACCTGGCCGTAACGGGTGCCTACCGACACATTCCGTACCGGGCATCGGTGGGGTATATCAGCCAGAACGGTACGCTCAAGACCTCGAACTTTCAGCGCGTGTCGGGTTCGCTGGGGCTGACGCCCCGCTTCCTGAACGACCACCTGCGGGTAGACATCAACCTGAAGGGCTCGATTATCAACAACCGCTTCGCTGACCAGGCTGCCATTGGCGCGGCTGTGTCCTTCGACCCAACGCAGCCTGTTTACAGCGGCAATGACAAGTACGGCGGTTACTTCGAGTGGCTCGACCCCACCACGGGCCGGCCTAACCAGCTGGCTCCGCGCAACCCGCTGGGACTCCTTTATCAGCGGCAGGATCGCACGGAGGTACAGCGCAGCATCGGTAACGTACAGCTCGATTATCGCTTTCATTTTCTGCCCGAACTGCGGGCGAACCTGAACCTCGGCTACGACATCTCGAAGTCAACCGGCACCAATTTCGTACCGGCCACGGCGGGCCTCCTGTTTAACCAGGGTGGTCAGAACAACCAGTCGGCGGGGTCGCGTAACAACAAAACGCTGGAGTTCTATTTCAACTATACCAAAGACCTGCGGTCGGTTCGCAGCCGCGTGGACGTAACGGCCGGTTATTCGTATCAGGACTTCATCCGCGAAAACCCCAGTTTTCCGAGTCTGCGGTCGGGTTCCATTCAAATCGACGGTCGGCCCGCCAGCGACACCATCAGCGCGGCCGGGGTTGCGTTTCGCACCCAGTACACCCTGCTGGGGATATTCGGTCGCCTGAACTATACCTTCCGGGATCGTTACGTGCTGACGGCAACGCTGCGTCGGGATGCGACCTCCCGGTTTGCGCCAGACCAGCGCTGGGGTACCTTCCCGTCGTTGGGCGTGTCGTGGAGCCTGAAAGACGAGCCGTTCCTGAAAGATACCAAAGCGCTGTCGGCCCTGAAACTGCGCTTGGGTTACGGCGTTACCGGGCAGCAGGACCTGTCCAATCTGTCCAACGATTATCCGTATCTGCCGCGCTACACCATCTCTGACCCAACGGCACAGTATCAGTTTGGTAATACATTCTACCGAACCCTGCGGGCGGAGGGCTACGACGCCAACATTAAATGGGAGGAAACCCAGGCGATTAACGCGGCTGTAGACTATGCCTTTTTCAACGGACGGATTTCGGGCAGCATTGATGTCTACCGCAAAACAACCAAGGATTTGCTGGCGACCATTCCGGTAGCTGCGGGCTCGAACCTGACCAATTATATTCTGACCAACGTGGGCAACCTGCGCAACACCGGGGTTGAATTTACCATCAACACGACGCCCATTCAGCGGGAAGGACTGAACCTGGACGTCAATTTCAACGCGACGTTCAACAAAAACGAAATCACCAACCTGCTGAAAGTGCCCACGCCGAACGATCCGGGGATTCTGGTTGGCGCCATCAGCGGAGGTACGGGGAATACCATCCAGATTCAGACTGTGGGTTACCCGACAAACACCTTCTACGTACTGCGGCAGGTGTATAATGAATCGGGGGTGCCGCTCGAAGGCGTGTATGAAGACCGCAACGGCGACGGACAGATTACGGTCGACGACCGGGTTCGCTACCAGACGGCTAATCCACGACTATTCCTGGGAATGACGAGCCAGCTGACCTATCGCAATTTCAGCGCGGGCTTCACCCTGCGGGGCAACTTCGGCAATTACCTCTACAACAACGTCCGCTCCAACAACGCAGCGTATCGCAACGTCATCAATTCGCTGGGCTATTTAGGCAATGCGTCGCCCAATGTGCTCACGACGGGCTTTGTCATCAATCAGTACTTCTCCGACTATTTCGTGGAGAATGCGTCGTTTGTCCGGATGGACAACCTGAACCTCGGGTACAACTTCGGTAAAGTATTCGGCAACACGGGTGCGCTGCGGGCTTCACTGAACGCGCAGAACGTGTTCGTGATCACGAAGTATACGGGCGTTGACCCCGAAGTGGCGAACGGTATCGACAACAACCTGTACCCCCGCCCGCGCATTTTCTCGCTGGGTTTAAATCTGGATTTCTAAGTCATCAACAACTGGTGGTTGCCTGACACTGGAGCAGGCGACCCTCGGCTTAAGCCTGTTACACCAATGATTACGATAAAAACTATACGTAAAGCCGGCATCCTGACCGCGTTGCTGGCCATCGCTTCATCCTGCGTTCAGGACCTGGACCGGACGCCTGCTTTTGATGTTACGTCGGCAACGGTCTACGCCGACCCGAGCAATTATAAATCTGTTCTGGCCAAACTATACGCCGTTCTGGCCGTCAGCGGCCAGCAGGGTCCGGCTGGTAAGCCCGACATCAGCGGGATTGATGAAGGAACTTCCAACTATATCCGGCTGCTGTGGTGCCTACAGGAATTACCGACCGATGAAGCCGTTATCGGCTGGAACGACCAGACGATTCAGGATTTTCATAACCTGCGCTGGACATCGTCCGATGGTTTCATTACGGGTATGTACAACCGGATTTTCTACCTGGTTGCCGCCAGCAACGAGTTCATCCGCGAAACATCCGACGAAAAGCTGGCGAGCCGTAACATCACCGGTCAGGCCGCGGCCGACGCGCGTACGTACCGGGCCGAAGCACGCTTCCTGCGGGCGCTGGCTTATTCGCACGCCATCGACCTGTTTGGGAGCGTACCGTTCGTCACCGAGGCCGATGCCCCCGGCTCGTTCCTGCCCCGGCAAATCTCGCGAACCGAGTTGTTTTCTTACGTGGAGAGCGAACTCAAAGCTATCGAAAATGAGCTGGCGGCTTCCCGCGCGGCTGAGTACGGCCGGGCCGACCGGGCCGCGGCCCAGACGCTGCTGGCGAAACTATACCTGAACGCGCAGGTCTACACCGGCACGGCCCGTTATACCGACGCCGTGACCTACGCCAGCCGGGTCATTCAGGCAAATGCGTATGCGCTGGAGCCGAACTACCTCAACCTGTTTCTGGCCGACAATAACACTTCGCGCGAGATCATTTTTCCGGTTACATTCGACGGGCTGCGCACCCAGACCTACGGCGGCATGACATTCCTGATTCACGCACCGGTGGGCGGTTCCATGCCCGTCGCGCAGTTTGGAATCAACGGCGGCTGGGGCGGCTTACGAACAACCAAAGCGCTGGTTAACCAGTTTCCGGACGTAACGGGGGCCACCGACAAACGCGCCTTGTTCTATACCCAGGGCCAGAGTTTAGAGATCAACGACATCACCCAGTTTACAGATGGGTACGCTATAACCAAGTTCCGGAACGTCACCTCAACGGGCCGGGCCGGTTCGGACCCGTCGGGCAACTTCCCCGACACCGACTTTCCGCTGTTCCGGCTGGCCGAGGTATATCTGATCTATGCCGAAGCGGTCTTACGGGGCGGCACGGGGGGCGACGCAGCTACGGCCTTAACCTACGTAAACGCCCTGAGGGCCCGGGCTGGTGCACCCGCCATTACGGCATCGGCCCTGACAACGGACTTTCTGCTAGGCGAGCGCAGCCGGGAACTGTACTGGGAAGCCAAGCGCCGGACCGATTTGATTCGTTACGGTCGATTCACCAATGCAACTTATCTCTGGCCCTGGAAAGGGGGCGTTAAAGAAGGGCGCGCGGTTGAGGACTTCCGTACCCTGTATCCCATTCCGGCCTCCGACCTGGTCGCCAACCCAAATCTGAAACAGAACCCAGGCTATTAAGCTACCCGGTTAACTGCACAGTTATTCAATCTCAATAGCAAACGACAATGAAAACCTGGCACACCTATTTATTCATAGCGGGTCTGGCGCTGACAACGCTTATGGCCTGCGAAAAAGACGGGGATCAGCTTACGCTCACCACGCCCCAGCCGACCAGGCTGACCACGAGCGCAACGAGCGTATCGCTGACGAGCGCGACGGCCACCAATGAAGCGCTGCGACTGAGCTGGTCACCGGCTAACTATGGCTTTAATGCGGCTGTTAACTATACCGTTCAGCTGGACAAAAAAGGCGGTAATTTCGAAGCGCCGGTTAATCTTTCGGCCGGCACTAGCACGTCGCTCAGCGTTACGGGGGCTAATCTGAACCAGAACCTGCTCAGACTGGGGCTGGCTCCCAACAATGCGAGTCAGGTTGACGTGCGGGTGATGGCCGCCATTACCCGGCCCGGTAATGACCCCAGCAACAGGGTGTATTCAGCACCAACGACCCTGTCGGTAACGCCTTACCTGGTCCTGATCAGCTACCCATCCATCTACGTGCCGGGTGCCTATCAGGGGTGGGCACCCGATAAAGCGCCGGCCATCGCTTCGGTAAAAGACAACAAAGTGTATGAGGGGTACATCTACTTCCAGAGTCCTTCGGAGTTTAAGTTCACCTCAGGCCGGGACTGGAACGGCACCAATTATGGGGCAGGTACGGCCAATAAACTGTCTGCGGCTGGCGCTGCGGGTAATCTCAGCGTACCATCGGGCGGTTATTACCTGATCCGGGCCGACCTGAACGCGTTGACCTTCAGCGCCACGCCTACCACCTGGGCGGTCATTGGCGCAGCAACGCCCAAAGGCTGGGATGCCGATACGCCCATGGCTTTCGACCCCGCCACCAATACCTGGCAGGTCACGCTTGACCTGAAAGCCGACGAGTTCAAGTTTCGGGCCAATAGCGCCTGGGATCTTAACTTCGGCGATGGTGACAGCAAGACTAATGTAAACCCGGATGGCTTACTGGACTATAACGGCGACAACATCAAAGTACCGTCGGCGGGTCGGTATCTAATCAGGATGAACCTGAGCAACCCTGGAAACTATACTTATTCGCTAACAAAGCAATAGGCTATTGCCGTATAACAGTATGGGGAGCGACCTGACCAGGTCGCTCCCCATGGCTTATAAACCCGTTTGATTCTCCATACCCAGTCTGTGCATCCAGGCAATAAACAGTTGGATTATACACTAAACTTGACGGTTTTCTAAACTCGTTACGTGTATCCGCCGTTTTGGGGAAATAGTCTTTTAGCCAGAATGACCTCAGCGCATAACGCTCAGCCCGATACAAATTCTGTTTATTCCCAAGCCGAACGGGCACGACCGCAACTGTCGCCCGTTGGCCAGACCGGGGTTCACTACGAAATCTTCGTTCGCTCGTTTGCCGACTCCAACGGCGACGGCATCGGCGACCTGAATGGGGTTACCAGTAATCTGGATTACCTGAAAAGCCTTGGCGTATCGGCAATCTGGCTGATGCCCATCAGTCCGTCGCCCACCTCGCATAAGTACGACGTAACGGATTATTACGGCATCGACCCGGAATACGGCACACTGGATGACTTCAAGCGTTTGTTAGCTGAAGCGCACCAGCGCGGTATTGCCGTCATCATCGATCTGGTCATTCACCACACCAGCATACTGCACCCGTGGTTCAAAGAAGCCAGCAAAGGGCCGGACAACCCGTACTGGAACTACTACAAATGGCTGCGGCCGGACGAGATTCGGGCGCGTAAGTTAGCCACCCGCGACATTACAGCCGACTCCGACGAGCGGAACCCCTGGCATGCGGTACGGGGCGCTAAATACCCGGAACGCTACTACGGTATGTTCTGGAGCGGTATGCCCGACCTCAACTTCGACCACCGGCCCGTGCGGGAGGAAGTCTTTAAGATTGTTCGTTACTGGCTTACGGAAATCGGCGTTGACGGCTTTCGGCTGGATGCGGCCCGCCATCTCTACCGCGAGTCGGAGGAGCCGAAAAACCATGAATTCTGGGAGGAGTTCGGGCGCGTGGTGGAAACGGCTAAACCCGGTGCGTTTACCATTGGTGAGGTCTGGACCCGCCCCCAGCATATTGCGCCTTATTTCCGGGGTCTGAAAGCAACCTTCAACATGGACTTCCGTCTCATGATTGAAGAAGTGGTTCGTCGGGAAGACGACACCGAAGACCTGATTGAATTTCTGGACTTTGTGCATAAAACGTTTGCGCTGGTAAACCCGCAGTTTATTGACGGGTTGATCTTGTCAAACCACGACCAGAATCGGATTGGCAGTTTGCTGAAAGGCAATCTGAACCACCTGAAAGCAGCCGCCAATCTGCTGCTGACGCTGCCGGGCCTTCCCTACCTGTACTATGGCGAGGAAATTGGCATGCTGGGGATGAAACCCGACGAAAACATTCGGGAGCCGTTTCTCTGGGACATCCGGGCCAATGACCGTCAGCGCACCCGCTGGCGTCGGGGGCAGTATAGCACCAGTCGCACCATCCGGCCGCTGGCCGCCCAGCAGACCGACCCGAATTCGCTTTTCAATCATTACAAACGGCTGATTCAGTTTCGAAACAGCCATCTGGTGCTCAATGACAATCTGAGCCGGCTGGAGCCGACCGGTATCCGCCAAAACGGCGTGGTGGCTTTTACGCGCCGGTCGAGTCGCGCCGGAAGCGATCAGCGCGCGTTAGTGGTTCACAATCTGACGGGTAAGCCGATTGAGGTTGTCTTTTCGCCCGACGAGGACTGGTGCCGCCAGCTCGTATTTTCAACGACCGAAGGAGTCAGTTTGGCCAACGGACGCCTGACGCTGCCCGGCTACAGTTGCGCGGTACTTGACTAACAAATTCGGCAGGCGGTAACGTAAAGGATGCGCTTCTGTTACCGCTTGCCGAATTTGCCGTTTATCTTTGCCCAGTTTTAGCCGCATCGCTCCCTCATGGCCCAATCCCTCAGCGTCCGCCATCTGGTGGGCATCAAAGACCTGACCGAGTCCGATATTCACTTGATTATGGAAACGGCCGGGCAGTTTAAGGAAGTCATTAATCGGCCCATCAAGAAAGTCCCGTCTCTGCGCGACGTGACGATTGCCAACGTTTTTTTTGAAAACTCAACCCGTACCCGGCTTTCGTTCGAGCTGGCCGAAAAGCGGCTCTCTGCCGATGTAGTCAACTTTTCGGCCTCGGGCAGTTCAGTCAAGAAAGGCGAAACGCTGCTGGATACGGTCAACAACATTCTGGCCATGAAGGTCGACATGGTCGTTATGCGCCACAGCAGCCCCGGCGCGCCCCACTACCTCACCAGGCACATTAAAGCGAACGTAGTCAACGCGGGCGACGGCACCCACGAACACCCGACGCAGGCCCTGCTCGACTCGTTTTCGATCCGCGAAAAATTTGGTGATGTCGCTGGGAAACGCATCGCCATCATCGGCGATATTACTCACTCGCGGGTGGCGCTGTCAAACATTTTCTGCCTTCAGAAACAGGGCGCCGAAGTGATGGTCTGCGGCCCCAAAACGCTTATTCCCAAACATATCGGAGCGCTGGGCGTCCGGGTTGGCCATGACGTTCGGGCGGCCCTAGCCTGGTGCGACGTTGCCAATGTCCTGCGGATTCAGCTGGAACGGCAGCAGATCAAGTATTTCCCGTCGCTGCGCGAGTATTCGCTGTATTTTGGTATCTCCAAGCAGATGCTCGACGAACTGGACCGGCCCATCGTTTTAATGCACCCCGGCCCCATCAACCGGGGCGTTGAGCTTACGTCCGACGCGGCCGATTCATCGCACAGCATCATTCTGGATCAGGTCGAGAACGGCGTAGCGGTTCGTATGGCGGTACTGTACTTGCTGGCACAATTGTAAGGTGCGTATCCTTATCAAAGATATCAAACCTACTGGGTGCCAATGTTGTCATGAGTACCCTCACTACGTTACCAGCCAAGATACCCTTCGGGGCTTATACCCTTTAGCCGCAGATACACCATGCACTGACCTCGGTGGTGAATGAGGTGGTTCTCCATTGCGTAGAGTAACCGCCAGTTGGGGATTTTGTCGCCCAGGTAATCATCCATTTCCAGGAGTTTGGCATCCGGCACAGTCGTAATGGTTTGCCGCACAAAGGTATACATCACTTTTAGTTCATTCAGCACCTCCGGTTTGGCCATTGTCTTTGGCAATTCGCGAGCCTGGTACGGATTGCTAACGCCTAATCGGACCGCCAGTTGACTCACCGTAAACTGGCAGCAGTGACGCCACTGTTCGGCAAAGGTCATGGCTTCTGGAGTATAGCGAAAGTCGAACGAATCGGCGGGCATCTGTACGGCGGTAATGAGGGTCATTTTTTCCGACATGACCCAGGCTTCGAGCAGTTCCCGACGGATGCGCTGGGCTTCGGTTTCCATATCAGTGGGGCTGGCCAGGGCAACAGCGGGCATCAGCCCGGCACCCAGCAGGTTTTTCAGAAAAGTGAGTCGGTTCATAATGGTAGAGAAGTAAGGGGATAAGTACTTATTGTCCAATTAAACTGATGGTAACGGTTTTAGGTGTGTTGAGGTCGAAGGCAGCCTGGGCAAAGGAAGGCGGTCCCAGTAAACTCGTTATGTTTGAGAAGCCAAACGGTTCGGCCACACCGTTGAAGTCCAGTTTCTGGTTGTCATTCAGGTCCTGAAACACCTGAACCGCGTACTGACCCGCGGGCAGGCCATCGAAGTTCACCTGAAAGTCGCCGGTGGAGGGTACCTCAACCCGGGTTTTACGGTAGAACTTACCGTTGAAATCGGCTGCGTTGTTTACGAGGGCAACGTAAATCATGCCGGTACGTTTTACCACATTCGCGAACTCAACGGTTAGCTTGTACGTGACCGAATCGGCAGGTGCGGTAGCCGATGCGCCGTTGGCAACTGCGCTGATAAATGAACCAGTGAGGAGGGCGAAACAAATCAGGAGCGTTTTCATGGTCTTTGTATTCGGTTTGGGATGCCGGGCGTTGTTGTCCGACGATGCAAACCTACACCCGGCCTTTTGCCCCCGCCAAACGGAAGGGACGAACTGCCTGATCTTGGGGCGATTGACACCTTTGGGGCGAATGGTGGGGCAAATGGAGCGTTTTTCAGGCTGGTAAGGCCATAATTTGTCGTAGGCGCCGGTGCTGTATCCCACAGCACCGATGTTTTTTTGGTTATATTTGACAAAGCTTATTGCACATGGAACTGGAACTTCGGACGCTGCACCCACCCCGCCAACGGGATATTTGACGAGGACTTTTTCTTTGCCTTATGGCAAGCCAATGAAACGACCCAGCTGGAGCGCGATGCCAACGGAAACATCATTCTTATGCCCCCAACCGGAAGTGAAACAGGTCGTTATAATGCCGAATTGTCGGTTGAAATTGGCATTTGGAACCGCCGTAAAAAACCAGGACATGTTTTTGATTCATCGACGGGTTTTAAGCTGCCGAACTCCGCCGTTCGTTCGCCCGATATTGCCTGGGTCAGTCAGGGGCGGTGGGAAGCTATTTCAGAGAAGGACAGACAAACATTCGTGCCACTTTGTCCAGACTTTGTCGTTGAACGGATTTCAACGACCGATGACCTGAAGGTATTGAAGGGTAAAATGGAGGAGTACCGCGATAACGGGTGCCGACTTGGCTGGCTCATTGACCGGGCAGAAAAGCAGGTATTTATCTACCGCGAAAACGGCTCCATTGATATTTAGCCCGGCAAAACGGTTACCCTGTCGGGCGAGTCTGTTTTGCCGGAACTGAGCCTGCAAATTGACCTGTGAGCGAACGACAGCAGGCGAACAAATCCGGAAAACACGCTGTTCTGTTCGTACCCTTACCTTGACTAGACATTCGCTTATTAGCTAATTCACTCATTGATTTATGAAAGGCTTTGAATTCTCCGACTTTGTGCCGCCCGAACAGAAAGAAGGCAGTAACTTCGATAAACTGCTCAACATCTTCCAGCAATTGCTGCTGCTGACCTCCGGCGATGTGGAGCAGGCTATGGCGTGGATGAGCCAGCTCGACCGGCAATATGGCCTGACCGACGACAAATACGGCATTGGCAACTTCTTCGACGATCTGAAAGAGAAAGGCTACCTGACCGAAGAGAATCAGGAAGGCAAGATCGTAATGACGCCCAAGAGCGAACAAACGATCCGGCGGTCGGCCCTCGAAGAAATTTTTGGTAAACTGAAACGGTCAAAATCGGGCGGCAACCACAGCACGCCCTATACCGGCTCCGGCGACGAGCTGAGCAGCGACCTCCGTACCTACCAGTTTGGCGATACGCTGGAACAGATTTCAATGACCGAATCGATCAAAAACGCGCAGATCAACAGCGGGGTTGAGGAGTTTACGCTTATGGAGCGCGACCTCGAAGTAACCGAGAAAGAGCAGAAAACGCAGACTTCGACGGTGCTCATGATCGACATCAGCCACTCCATGATTCTGTACGGCGAAGATCGCATTACGCCCGCCAAGAAAGTAGCGCTGGCACTGGTCGAACTGGTTAAGCTGAAGTACCCGAAAGACACGCTCGATATTGTGGTATTTGGTAACGACGCCTGGCAGATTCAGGCCAAAGACCTCCCCTATCTGGAAGTCGGCCCGTACCATACCAATACCGTTGCGGGTCTGGAACTGGCCATGGACCTGCTGCGTCGGCGCAAGAACAAGAACAAGCAGATTTTTATGATTACGGACGGGAAACCGACCTGCCTAAAAGAAGGGATCAAGTATTATAAAAACTCCTTCGGCCTCGACCGGAAAGTCGTCAGCAAAACGCTGACCCTGGCTGCCCAGTGTCGTCGACTGGAGATTCCGATCACGACGTTCATGATTGCCTCCGACCCGTATCTGAAGCAGTTCGTGCAGGAGTTTACGAAGGTCAACAACGGCCGGGCCTACTACAGCGGTTTGCAGGGTCTGGGCAATATGATGTTTGAGGACTTCCAGCGTAACCGCCGGAAAAACATTAAGTAAGCGTGCAGACCAGCCGATTAACAAAATTCCGGAGAGTCGAGGCTTTAGTCCCGACTCTCCTTTTAGGTATGGTTCTGAATACATTTGGGCAGACCCGCCTGACTCTAACCGACTCGATGACGACCTACCTGCGTCAGTTGCCATC
Source organism: Spirosoma taeanense (assembly GCF_013127955.1). NCBI lineage: Bacteria > Pseudomonadati > Bacteroidota > Cytophagia > Cytophagales > Cytophagaceae > Spirosoma > Spirosoma taeanense. The sequence continues at coordinate 1,094,810 of NZ_CP053435.1, read as the reverse complement.
AACTGCCCGCGTAAGCCTTGCGGTGGAGTCACTCCAGGACAGCAGCGTATCGTTTGAGCACCGCGCCAACGAGCGCGTTCCATCGGCGAGCGTTATCAAGCTGCCCATTATGATTGAGATAATGGAGCGGGTTAAAGCCGGTGCGCTTGACCTTGATGAAATCCATATTCTCACGGATTCCGAAAAAACTGGGGGCGACGGCGTTCTGAAAACGTACTCGCACCGCAGCCGCGTTGCCTACCGCGATCTGCTCCGGCTGATGATGGTCTACAGCGACAACACGGCCACCAATATTTTCATCAACGAACTGGGCATGAGCGCCATCAACCGGCGCATACAGGCGCTTGGCTTAACCCAAACCCGGCTAAATCGGGTGATGATGGACACACTGGCCGCCCGGCAGGGTCGTGAGAACTACGTAACAGCGCACGAAATGAACCGCCTGCTGGCAAAAATCTACCGGCACCAGGTCGCTACGCCTGACCTTTGCGAGCAGATGCTGGCCATTCTAAAACAGAACGAAGACACGGCCACCATTCCCCGGCTTTTACCGGAAGGCACCGTTATTGCGCACAAAACCGGCACGCTGGCTTACGTTCGGGGCGATGTGGGGATTGTTTATCCACCGGCGAACCAACGGGCTGGCCGAACGGAACCGTTTGTGCTTGCGGTGTTTGTTGAAGGAGTTCCAACACCCGAGGCCGAGCGGATAATCGGCGAGATTGCCTTACGTTGTTATAATCTGTTTACATCTCCATGAGTACTTTCGCCGATAAGGCCATTGCCTACTACAACAGTCTGACGGCCCCGGCCAGCCTGCCGCCCGGCGTGGGCGCGATGAATCCGTATCAGCAGCCGGAGGTCAGGAAGATTGTTGGCGAATTTTACACTCGATTTTTCAGCGATACAAGCCCACGCGTGTTTGTGCTGGGCATAAATCCCGGTCGTTTTGGCGCGGGTGTAACGGGTATTTCGTTCACAACACCCCAGAATCTGCGCCGGTACTGCGGCATCGAAAACGACCTCCGCGATACGCCCGAACTATCGAGCCGGTTTATCTACCAGATTGTCGAAGCGTTTGGGGGCGCACAGGCGTTTTACGGCCGGTTTTTTCTGACGTCGCTGTTTCCGCTGGCCCTGACTAAAGATGGAAAAAATTACAATTTCTACGACGACCGGATTACCACTAACACCCTGTGGCCCGCCATTACCCAAACTGTTCAGACTCAGCTTACGTTTGGCGCTGACCGGCGCGTAGCGGTTTGTCTGGGACGAAAAAATGAAGTTTTCCTGCGCCGACTGAATGAGCAGCAACGGTTTTTCGACCACATCGTTACGCTCGATCATCCCCGCTATATTCTGCAGTACAAAACCAAAGACGCTCCGCTGTACGTCGAACGCTACATCGCTACGTTGCAGGACTGTCTGGAAGGAGCATAAAAAACCGGTTCATGATAACCGGTTTTGCCTTGGCAAGTGTATCGGACTGCGGCTGGTTATAGCCGTTTCAGTTCCATGATGTAGGTTTGCTTAAACGTCTTCCCGCTGGCATCGCCATCGTCCTCCTGCCATTTCAACTGCATATTACCCCCGTTAAAGGTGGCATCATAAGCCGTTTGGGTACCGTTTTCGTCAGTAATGGTAAGTTTACTGCCGTTCAAAGCCCACTTGCTGTCACTGTCGATACCGGTTGCATCGCTGATATCGTCACCGGCCGATTGGCAGGACGGTGGATAGTCGGTCGTAATCGTACCGTTACTCTTAAACGAAATAGTGATATCGGTAAGGCAGGTGTTGCCCAGCAGCAGCGAATACAGAGGCAGTATATCATCAAAACCCTCAATCTTAGGGTCGACCTTTATCGCACTCACTTTATAATTTCCTTCAACCGACGTGTTAGTAGGCATAACGGCTTCCGTGCCGTCTTTCTTACAACTACCAAACCACATAGGTAGAGCGATAACCAGCATCAAAGCCAACAGGCGAACTGTATTCATATTTTTCATACTGTATGATCTGTACATGGGGATAACCGCGCCGAAATTGGTGGACAAACGCAGAAGACTAATTCTGTTTTTGATTGAACGGCAGCTTGACTTTGTAAACGGTCTGACCATCTAACATGGCCTCCAGGACTTCCAGGCTAAAATATGACGATAAATACCAGCGGAACCAACAACTTTATAACTTTACAACCCGATAACCTGTCAACTTCCCGTTCATGCTCATCACGACTACACCTAACATTGAAGGCAAACGCATTAAACAATACGTAGGTCTGGTTAATGGCGAGGCCATTATTGGTGCCAATCTGGTTAAGGATTTCTTCGCCAACATCCGCGATGTGGTCGGAGGGCGGTCCGGTGCCTATGAGCAGGGACTACGCGAAGCCAAGAGTATTGCCATCAAGGAAATGATTGATCAGGCTACCCGATTGGGGGCAAACGCCATCATTGGCGTAGACCTGGACTACCAGACCATCGGGGGTAACGGTTCCATGCTGATGGTGAGCGCCAACGGCACCGCGGTCATGCTTGAATAAAACCGGAATGCATCCTGCTTCCGAAGGCAGGAACATTTCCAAGAAATCAAAAAGGCAGGACTCCTGATGGGTCCTGCCTTTTTGATTTCTGATGCGGGCGGTTGTCGGATTAATACCGATCGTCCTCGTCTTCCTCTTCTTCGCCGAAGCGATTGCCGGGGTTGAACATCGAACCCAGCAGATCTTTGAATGACTGACCCGTATCCATCGCTTTTTTGCCCACCAGCGAATGTTCGGCCAGACCGTGCAGGGCAAACTCCATCATAAACAGCTTTTCGGGCTTGCTCAAGCGGGGATGAAACTGATCCACCAGATCGTCGAGGCCGTCAATCGTTTTTAATCGGGCTTCATAATCGCGATTGGTCAGGTCGTTCAGGATGTCCATGGTGTTACCATCCCCAAACCAGTCGGTTATTTTCTTATATGGGTTGCCGCGCTTGTCTTTCTTGGCCTTTTCAGGATTTGGAAAATATTGCAAAAACTGGTTCCGAATGGCTTTACCGATCAGGTTCTGCGCGACAATAACCGGTCCTTCCACTTCGCCTTCATAGACCAGTTCAACCTTACCACAGATGGCCGGTACAACACCATACAGATCCGCAATGCGGACATACGTATCTTTTTCGCCGTTCAGCAGCGCCCGCCGTTCGGCCGACGAGAGCAGGTTTTCATAGGCCGAAATAGTCATCCGGGCCGACACGCCACTTTTAGCATCAACGTACTCACTCTCACGCGCTTCGAGGGCAATCTGCTCAATGAGGTCGGCAACAAGGTCGTTGGTTTTAACCATGCCTTTTTGCTCGGTCTTGATGACGGCCTCCTGCATCGTAATTTTCTTCCCGATCTCGATAGATTTCGGGTAGTGCGTCACAATCTGCGAATCAATTCGATCTTTCAGGGGCGTAACGATGCTGCCCCGGTTCGTATAATCCTCAGGGTTAGCCGTAAAGACAAACTGAATGTCGAGCGGCAGACGTAGCTTGAAGCCCCGAATCTGAATGTCGCCTTCCTGCAGAATGTTGAACAGTGACACCTGAATCCGGGCCTGCAGATCAGGCAATTCGTTGATGACGAAAATGCAGCGGTGCGAACGGGGAATCAGGCCAAAGTGAATGGTTCGTTCGTCGGAATAGGGCAGTTTGAGCGTCGCAGCTTTAATTGGGTCTACGTCGCCAATCAGATCGGCCACCGACACATCGGGCGTAGCCAGCTTTTCGGTGTAGCGGTCATTCCGGTGCAGCCACGAAATTGGCATCTGATCACCTTTTTCGGCGATCAAATCCAGCGCAAATCGGGAGAGTGGCTGCATGGGGTCGTCGTTGAGTTCAGAACCCGTTACGACCGGAATGTATTCATCGAGCAGGTTCACCATCAGGCGGGCAATACGGGTCTTGGCCTGACCCCGCAAACCCAGCAGGTTAATATGGTGCATGGACAGAATAGCCCGCTCAACATCGGGGATAACCGTGTCTTCGTACCCCCAGATGCCGGGGAAAACCACCTCTTTGTCCCGAATTCGCTCAATAAGATTCTCGCGTAATTCCTGCTTGATTGACCGGGGCTGATACCCAGCGGCTTTCAATTCGCCAAGCGTTGTTATTTTTAATAAATTTGATGATTTCAGGCTGCGGTAGTTCATTAAAAAGATGTCGATTACAAGAGTAGGACTTGTGTGTGGATAACAGGCTTTCGGAAGAAATGGTTTTTCGACGCTGAAAATGACTATTTTTACTCCATCATGCACCGGGCGCAGCTGCCCTCTGCCCCTTATGAAATCAGTATTACCCCTTTTCTCCTTCCTCTTCCTGCTGTTTGGTCTGTCAACCTGTCGCGTCAGAACTTCCCCGCCCGATTTAACGGAGATTTCGCCTGCACAGTCGTTTGTCGGCCAGGAAGTGACGCTTTCGGGGTATCAGTTTGGGCAGGAGCCAATCGTTACGTTCGGTGAATCAGGCACGGCGTTGACGGCAACCGTCGTCAGCTCGACCGAACAGCAGATTCGGGTTGTGGTGCCGCGCATCCGGCCGGGCATAACCCAGGTTCGGGTCCGCACGAGTCAGGGCATATCCGATCCGTTACCATTCATTGTTCAGCAGCCAGTCCCGGCGGTTAGCAGCGTATCGCCCGCCAATGGTTTACCCGGCTCAACAGTTGTGCTGACCGGGGATTATCTGAACCAGCTTACGTTCGTTCGCTTTGCCGACGCCGATGCCGTTGTTCAGGACAGCTCGGCAGAAAAGCTGACTGTTGTTGTACCCCCCAATGTACAGCGGGGTCCGGTGGCGCTGGTAGTTGAAACAAAGGGCGGGCAGTTGACCAGCAGCTTCATCGTTGCTGGAACGCCCCAGATTACCAGCGTTTCACCGAAACAGGTCAAACCCGGCTCGGAGCTGGTCATTCAGGGAAACAATCTGCTGGATGGCGTCGTACGGATCAACGGCATGGCTACCGACCGGAGTCAGACAAGCATTAAAAATACCGAGATCCGGACCATCGTTCCCACCTTCGCGACATCGGGACGCGTCACAGTTACGGTCTTCGAGAAGCTGGTAGCCACCAGCGCCGACAGCGTTCAGATTGTTCTGCAGCCTTCCGTGGCCAGCCTGAGCGCGCGGGACGGGGTCACAGGCGATAAAATCATTCTGGCGGGCCTGAATCTGCGGGATATATCGGGGGTGCGGTTTGGCAGCACGCCCGTTAGCTTTCGGGTGCTGAATGACACGCAGCTCGAAGCTACCGTACCGGCTCTGACTGCGTCAGGCCAGGTAACCGTTTCCGTAACTGGCCCCGGCGGCAGTGCCAGCGCAACCGATCCGTTCTTTTTCTACCTGCCTCCGTCCAATCTGACGGTAAATCCAGCCCGCCAGTTTCGAGATAGGCCCATAACCATCACGGGGCAGAATCTGTACCGCATCACGGAAGTACGGGTCAGTGGTCAGCCTGTACCCATCACGGAGCGCACTGAAGGCTCTCAACTAATCGTCAGCGTACCCGTCAACGCCGTTAGCGGCATTGTCAGCGTTACCAGCCGGGCAGGTACGGCCACCACCAGCCGTCCACTCGTGGTGATTCAGCCTGCCACCGTAACCGATATTGTTCCGCGCAAGGCCCGGCCCGGTGAACGGGTCGTGCTCCTGGGCGATCAGTTGCTCAACGCACAGATTTTCTTTACCGGATCGGCAAACCCGGCTCCGGACGGCGGCAAGAACGAAGACACCGAACGCTGGGTGCTGGTTCCGGCGGATGCACAGACCGGCCCGATCCGCGTATTCAACGCATCGGGCGAGAACACTTACACCGCAGCTTTTACGGTTATCCGGCTGGCGACTATTACGGATTTTACACCTAAAACTGGTAAGGCCGGTACGGAAGTGACCATTACCGGTCAGAACCTGAGCAACGTATCGGAAGTTCGCTTTAACGGCGGCACATCGGCACCAGCTACTTTCCGACTGTCGGGCAATTCGCTGATCGTTACGGTCCCGGCCAACGTATCAACCGGCCAGATCTGTCTCACCAACGACGCCGGAACGGCCTGCACCAGCGCCAACTTTACGCTGGCCAAGTAATTCCGGCGAAGAGCGGAAGCGGTAGTTAGTTCAGCCCGCTTTCGCTCCGCAGAGCTATACCACCTCCGCCAACTGTCTGACTAGCACTTCGTTGATCCGGACGTAACTCTCGTGGGTCCAGCCGGCAACGTGCGGAGTCAGCACCACCCGATCTGACTGGCGGAGAGAATCAAAAGCTGTCTGCTGATCGGGCGTCAGTTTGGCCAGTTTTTCGTTTTCCAGCACATCCAGACAGGCCCCCCGCAGCTTGCCCTGCTCCAGTCCCCGCACGATCGCCGACAGAGAGGCAACCTCACCGCGCGCAATGTTAATCAGGTAAAAGGGTTTGCTGACCCGCTCAATGAATTCGTCATTCACCAGCATCCGCGTATCGCTGGTCAGCGGAATGTGTAGACTCACAACATCCGCTTCGTTCAGGAGCTGATCCAGCGTGGCTTCCTCTGCGAATGTATCGCCATAGTTGGTCAGGTATTTATCGTAGGCCAGCACGCGGCAGCCGAAGCCGCTGAGTCGCCGGGCCGTAGCGCGTCCGTTGTTGCCATAGCCAATCAGCCCGACCGTCAGATTACCGAGTTCATACCCCCGGTTACCTTCGCGGTCCCAGATGCCCTGCCGCACCTCGCGGTCGGCTTTCAGGATATTGGCTAACAGCGCCAGCAGCATCCCGACGACGTGTTCGGCAACGGCGTCGCGGTTGCCTTCACCGGCATGAAACACCCGGATGTTCCGACGCTCAACGGCAGCCAGATCAATCAGATCCAGTCCGGCACCAGCCCGACCGATATACCGCAGATTAGGTGCGTGGTTAAGCAGCTCCTCGTCTACGTTGGTTTTACTGCGGATAATAAGTCCGGCAAAGGGCGCAAGCTGCTGGAGTAGTTCGGCCCGGCTGATTTTCGGCTGGTAGGAATAAGTAAAGCCAGCGTTGTCGAGCATGGCAAACAGCGACGAGTGCATTTCGTCGGCAATCAGAATGGCAGACTGGTTCTGGGACATCTGTAGGGTTTTCGTAACTTGCGGCAAGTAAGGACGCCAGCTTTGGGCGAAAGCCGTCAGATTACGCGGATCTGTTATTCCGCATTTCTCATCTGACGTCCGCGCTGCAACGTCTATTTTTAAGAATTGGCGAAACTACAAAAAGTGCATGGAACAACGCCAACCCAACGAACCGAACGATCTACGTAACGACCCTCCAGCTGGCCCGGACCCCGAAGCCCGGCCAGACGATACCCAGCCCAGCCAGCCGCAGGCCGAAGCCGAGCAGCCCACAGGCAGCCAGCCGGGGCCTACCGAACGGCGGGAGAACCGGCAACCCAACGGCCGTAACAACCCTCCGGGCAACCGACCCGATGGACAACGCCCGGAGGGCCAGCGTCAGAACGGCCCTAACCCACGCGACAATCGGCAACGGGAAAACCGAAATAGCCGGGATGCCGGACCACGGGATGCTAAACCGCAGGACGAAGCGACTGGTCAGCCCGAGAATCGCCAGCGGGAAAATCGCAATGACCGTGATCGGAACAATCCTCCCCGTGAACGGGAGGCCCAAATGGAGCGCGATGGCAGTGAAATGCCCAGAGGAGCCGATACTTCCGGATTTGATCGGCCAGAGCGCAGTTCGCGGCAGGGCGGACGTGACCTCGGCAATGAGTCAGGGGAATCATCCGGCCGAGAAGACCGGCTGGTGATTGGCATCAGTCTGGGCGATTACAACGGCATCGGTCCCGAGGTCATTCTGAAAGCGCTGCAATACAACCGGCTGCAAAAAATCTGTACGCCGGTTATTTACGGGTCCATGCGGGTGCTGAACCGGTACCGCAACCTGCTGAATATGAAGGACTGGAACCTGAATGGTGCTCCCACCATCGGGCAGATCAGCCATAAGATGACGAACGTCATTACGTGCTGGCCTGATCAGAATCAGGATATTCAGCCGGGTCAGGTTACGCCCGAAGCCGGTCAGGCTGCGTTTGCCTGCCTGCAGCGGGCCGTTGACGACCTGAAAGAAGGCAAGCTCGATGCGCTCGTCACGGCGCCGATTAATAAGTATAATATCCAGTCCGAGGAGTTCAAGTTTCCGGGGCATACCGAGTATCTGGCGCAGGAATTCGGCGTGCCGGATAACCTGATGTTCATGGTCAGCGAAACCCTGCGCGTCGGTGTCGTTACGGGTCACGTTCCGCTGGGGCGCGTCCGCCAGAACATAACCCGCGACCGGATTGCCCAGAAACTGACCCTGATGATGCAGTCGCTCAAACAGGACTTCGGTATCGAGAAACCTAAGATTGCGGTGCTGGGGCTGAACCCGCACGCGGGCGAAGAAGGACTGCTGGGTAATGAAGAACAGGACATTATCAAACCGCTCCTTGCGGAGTGGCGCAACAAAGGTCAGCTCGTTTTTGGTCCCTATCCGGCCGATGGCTTCTTTGGCACGAGGGGCTACAAAAAATTTGATGCCGTACTGGCCATGTACCACGACCAGGGCCTGATTCCGTTTAAATCCATTGCCTTCGAAGAGGGCGTTAATTTTACGGCCGGAATGCCCGTTGTCCGAACGTCGCCCGATCACGGAACGGCCTACGACATCGCCGGGAAAGACCTTGCCGACGAAACCTCCATGCTTCAGGCCATTTACACCGCCGTTGACGTTGCCCGTCAGCGCCGGGAGTACATGGAACTGGAAGCCGGAGCGCTTAAATAAGCAGTAAAACGACCTATCGAATGTTAAAATCCATGACCGGCTTCGGCAACGCAACGGTGGAGGCCGGTGGCCTGTCCGTAACGGCGGAAGTCAAGACGCTGAACTCAAAATTCCTGGACATCTATTGCCGACTGCCCCGGCAGTTTTCCGATAAAGAGATTGAGCTGCGCGCGCTGCTTACCCAGCAACTGGAGCGCGGTAAAGTTGAACTCTCGCTGAATCTGGCCCGAACGAGCGCCATCCGGCCGGGCGTAACAATTAACCGCCCCCTCGTAGCGGCTTACGTCAGTGATCTGAAAGAAACCGCCAACAGCATGCTGATGAGCGTATCGGACAGCGACGTGCTGCAACTGGCGCTGCAGCAGCCCAATGCTTACCTGACCGAGTCGGCCGACCCAACAGCCGACTCGTCGGACTGGGCAACGGTGCAGGCTGCCGTGCAGGAAGCCATTCGCCGGTGCGACGCGTTCCGACGCCAGGACGGAGCCGTTCTGGAAAGCAAATTCCAGGAGTATATCCAGACTATTCGCGACCGGCTGGCCGACATCGAAGAGCAGGATGTCCGGCGTATTCCGGCCGTGCGTGACCGGATGCGCGCCAGCGTCAGCGAATTGCTCGATAGCGAAACCTTCGATCAGAACCGCTTTGAGCAGGAACTGGTCTATTACGTAGAGAAATTCGACATCTCGGAAGAAAAAGTCCGGCTCAAGAATCACCTGAGCTACTTCCTGGAAGTCCTGGCAACGGAAGAAGCCAACGGCAAAAAGTTGAACTTTATCTCGCAGGAAATCGGCCGGGAAATCAACACCATCGGCTCCAAAGCCAACGACGCCACGATTCAGCGGTTCGTTGTCCAGATGAAAGACGAATTGGAGAAGATCAAGGAGCAGACCATGAACGTAATCTAAACGCCCGATACCGGCAGGCTGCCCCGTTTTAACCAAAAAAGACCTCCTGACGAATCGGGAGGTCTTTTTTTTCAGGCTATGAATGGCCTACATGGAGGCTACGAAGCTCTGCCGGGGGCCGTAGGGTGATGAGAACATCCACCGCGAGCGGGTGACCTGCCCCCGGGAAAACATATACATGCACGGGTCATCGCTATAATCCATGAAGTTCATGGTCATCAGCGTTCCCCCGCAGGCTTTTGTTGGATATGCCGGACAGCCAAAGTTAGGCGAGTCGGAGTCGGGCGTATCCCGTACGTAATCGTCTACGCCACAGGGACCATCGCCCCAGATATGCTGCAGGCTTAACCAATGCCCGATTTCGTGAGTGGCCGTACGGCCCTTATTGTATTCGGGATAGAGTTGGCCGATAGTTCCAAAGCTTCTGGGATTGATGACCACCCCATCGGTTTCCGGCGGAAATCCGGGAAACTGCGCATAACCCAGCAGTTCATAGCCGGAATCCTCGATGCGGCACACCCACATATTCAGGTACTTGTCAGGCTGGGTAACGTCGATACCGCCCAACGCGGAGAATTTCATGGAATCATCGGCCTGCCAGACCGCCTGATTCGAGGCTTTTCGGTTCACCCCGGCCAGCACAAAATTCATCTGCATATCACCCACGCGGCCCTTAAACAGACTCGGGGTAAGGGTTACGTCGGGGTTCCGGCGGTTAAAGTCCTGGTTCAGCACCGCAATCTGCGAAGCGATCTGGGCGTCGCTGACGTTCTCCGACGGATTGCTGTAGAGAACATTGACGATGACCGGTATCGTGATTGTGCCCTGATAGGGGTTAGATTTTGCTCCAACCGACTGGTTTTCTTCGTCGGTATCGGCCTGAACCCGCGCTTCCATGCGAAGAATGCGCTCACGCAGGGCCGGGTCCCGCTGAAGTTTAGCGACATAAATGGCGTGCGACGCGCAGGTACGGTGCATGGCACCGGTACGTGCGCCACGGGCTGATGAATAAGCAGCGGAATTAGCAGGCTCCTGCACGGATGATTCCAGACAGGCCGAAGCGACGTACAGCATTCCCAGAAAGGACGCTGGCAGAATAAATTTGCGCATAGAATTAGTCAGGTATAGATATAAGATAACCAGTATAAAATTTCGGGAAGTTACCCACTTAAGGACACCAACTTACGTCTACCTACAATTCTGCAGACGTTTTTATAAACGTAGCATTTTTCCGTAAAATCGTACTCGCACGAACTCTCGTGTGGCTACTCCAGGATTCCCCATTAGCCTAATTTTGACTTGATCGTCGCGATTTCTTTAGACAGCTTCAGCAGTTGCTTCATCAGCTCAGCATTAGTGACCGTTTCGATATGGCTGGTAGGGCCGACGGGGCCAACGCCACCCGGCAGCCCTCCGTCGTTGTGGAGCTTCTTGCCGAAGTTTCGGACGATTTCAACGATCAGCGCCGGATTCTCTTTCAGATTGATTACGTCGCCATAACGCTTGATGATGTCATTGACGACTTTTTCGTTGGTTTGGGCTGCCTTTGCCATGACTGTTTAGTTTAAAGGTTCGGTTCTGAATGGATTAAGTCGCTCCCACGTAACGAGCGTGGTTTTTTGCCCTTCGAGGACGGGCGTACTGGCGTGAATCATACCGTAATTGCAACTCCCGGTGGGCAAGAGATTATTCCAGACGAGAAGCCGCCCGGCAACGGCCCGTACGCTTACGTCCTGGGCCCGAAAATGCGTCTGCCCACCCCGCTCGGGCGTATCCAGATAAAGCAGGATGGTGTGCCTCCGCTCACCGGCCGGGTCATCTTCCCAAAAACCGGCATCATGATGGTAGTCGAACTGCCCGCCCGGCTCATACCGGGTAGCCTGCCAGAATTCCAACCGCTGTCGACTGGTACCGAGCAGCGATTCGAGCCGGGTTTCAAGCACCTGCAGAAAGTCCAGCAGCTCGTCGCTGAACCATTCCTGCCCCGACGTTTCGCTGATTCGCGTCGGACTGTGCATGGACTGAATCTGGTTATTTTCGACTTTCCGGATCACCGAGCTGCGCTGCCAGAACGAAAACTCCAGTTCCTGACACACGAACGCGCATTCGGCCGGGGTGATGAAATCGTCTATCCAGAACAGGTTTTTCCCTTTCGGACGGCTGGTTAACGGTTCAGGCAGCAGACTCATGGCTAATCAGGTTTTGGTAGATATAGGATTCATACTGATTGATGCTCCGCACCGAACCGGGGCCGTACGGACCAGTGAGATGCCCGCTGTATAAGGCACGAATTCGTTCAGATGATATACGTTCCTGCTCCGACCAGGCCGTATGATCGTTCCAATGGGGCGTGCGGGTCCGGCGGTCGTAGGCGTGCCAGCCCAGAACGCGGTGCGGATGAAACAGATCATACCCGTTCGTATAAGCGCGCAGACTCGTAACAACTTCATCCCCGAAGAAATAAATGTCCGGGTCGAAGGTAATCTCGCGGTTAAACTGCCCCGCCGTGAACAGAAAATGCAGGGACACAAAATGGGCCGGTTTAGGCTGCTCAAGCCGCTTCCAGAACGGCATAGGGTAACTGACCAACTTGGTCAGCAACCCATTATCATGCCTGAGCGCGTACATTTCCATTGGCTTATGCAGCCGCCCATGCGGTTCATTGACGGGATTGTAAGGAGGCAGGTAACCCGTTAAAATCGGTTTTTCAACCCCAATCCGTCGTAATTCTTCATACTGGTCAATCATGAGCTGATCCCATCCCCGCACGAATCGCTGGTGTGAATCAATCAGTAACGTGTAGGGCTCACCCTGCCAGCCCTGCTGCAACAGACTCCGCGCCCAGTTACAGCCCTTACTTTGCCAGTAGGGGATGTCTGTAATCTCAATCAACGAGTGGTTCAGCAGGGTTCGGGGCAATCGGTCGGTGGCAGCGCGTTGCCAGAACACACCGATGCGCAGACGACCGGCCTGGGTAGCCATAGCCAGCAGGCTTCGGAGCGTTTTGGGCAACTCCGAATCGCGATAGGCTGGTATCTGTACGTATATGTCCGCCATATCCCCGCTGATTAACCAAAGAAAGATAGCGCCTGGCGTTACGTCAGCACCAGCCTGGTTAGCGAACGGTAGAAATTATAGCAGAACGGCAATTTGCTTATTATTGATCCATGAAACTTCTGCCTGACTTTTACGAAAAGCACGACACGCTTACGCTGGCTCAACTCCTGCTCGGCTGCGAGCTGGTTCACGAATCGCCGGAGGGCACAACGGCGGGAGTCATCGTCGAGACCGAAGGCTATATCACCGGCGACCCGGCTTGCCACGCTTACCGCCGGCCGACACCCCGGAATGCGGCCATGTTCGGTCCAGCCGGCACGCTTTACGTCTACCAGATTTACAACCATTACCACTGTGTCAACGTCGTTACGGCACCCGAAGGCGTTGGCGAGGCTGTGCTAATCCGGGCGCTCGAACCGACCGAAGGTCTTGAGCTTATGGGCCTCCGGCGCAATCAAGCGTTTAAGAGGGGCTTTGAGCGGTACCGAAATAATACGATTGACCCGGCTACGCCAGATGGCCAACGGAACCTGTGCAACGGCCCCGGCAAGCTGGTGATCGCCATGGGCATTCGTCGGCTGGAGCACAATTTCTCCTCGCTGTCGACCGGACCAATCTCAATTCGGGGGCCGGTTCTGCACGATTTTGACCAGGTTACGACGACGCGGATTGGCATTACGCAGGGCGTTGAACTGCCGTATCGCTATTATATCAAGGGGAATCGATTCATCAGTCGGAAATAAGCTGAAGCAGAGGTCAGTTCCTGCCCAGATACTGCACCAGGTCGGTTATGGAACGGATTTCCAACTGCCCTGCCTGCGTCCGGCGCATCATCAGCGAATAGCTATTATTGAAGCCCAGCGGTCGCAGCCACGCTAGCCGATACGTCTGCGCGAACTGCTGCCGAACGAATTCATAAACCGAGTCGGGCTGCATGGGCAGCGAACGTAACGTAGCAGGCGATGGCTGCAAAATAACCAGTAAGCCCGTTCCGGTGTATTCGGGATAGAAGTCAATGGCGCCGGTACGAAGGGCGTCAAAGCAGATTTGAGTACCGCCCAGCCCAGTTCGTGAGGCCACCCGCAGACGCGTATGTCCTTCGATGAGTTGACGATAGATTTCGGCCAGAATGTACTGCTCCGTAAACACCTTTGAGCCCATCACGATCGTCTGCGACCGGTCGCCCGGCGAGGGTATTTTCAATAAACCGACCTGTTTGAGAAAATCGCGCGCTACGGTTTCCGGGCTTTCTTTCCGATAATCGACCCGATAATTCAGGGCAGTCATGACTGAATCGGTCAGTTTATTCGCCAGCAGATTGAGCGTAGGTGCCAGGTCGCGATACCGGTCGAGGGTAGCCTGGCGCACGACCGGAGCCGCATCATAGGGGGGAAACGCGTGGCGGTTGTCGGCCAGCACCCGCAAATCGAACGCCTTAATACGTCCGTCGGTCGAGTAGCCGCTGATGATGTCTACCTGCTCCCGATGAATGGCTTCGTACATTAGGTTCTGATCGATCAGTCGGGGCCGCAATTGAAGGCCGTAGGTTTTCTGCAAGCCCGGATAGCCATCCGCGCGACCGTAAAACTCATGCGCAAAACCGGCGACGAGTTTATCCGAGCGGCCGGGCAGCAGATAAAACGCCGACAGAAACGGCAGCAGAACCAAAAACACCCCCGCGCTCAGGCGCAGTTTTCTCACCGAAAGCCGCTGCAATCGCGCCAGTCCGAAGTCGAACCCAACGGCCAGCAGAGCAGCCGGGATAGCCCCCGCCAGCATCATGTTGACGTTGCTGAGGGCAATGCCTCCGAAAATAAACTCACCCAGTCCACCAGCCGCTACGTAAGCCGCCAGCGTAGCCACGCCCACATTAATCACCGTTGCGGTGCGAACGCCCGCGAAGATCACCGGTAGCGCCAGAGGCAGTTCTACCTTCGTCAGAATCTGGTTATCGGTCATGCCCACGCCCCGCGCGGCCTCCTTTACGGATGGGCTGACCTCCGTAATACCGACGTAGGTATTGCGAATGATGGGCAGCAGCGCATACAGAAACAGGGCCATCAGCGCCGGCCCAACGCCAATACCGAGTAACGGAATCAGAAACCCCAGCAGGGCTACGCTGGGTATGGTCTGCAATATGCCCGCTACGCCCAGCACCCCGCTCGCCAGCCGTTTCTGGCGTGCAATCAGAATGCCCAGGGGTACCCCAATCAGCAGGGCCAGCAGCAGCGATACGAACGTCAGACCGATATGCGTCAGCGTCTGTTCCAGGAGTTTATCGGCATTCTGGCGGAGAAATTCGAGCATCGGTGGGGGTTATAAATCTAAAAAATCGCGGACGAAGCCATTGGCGGGCCGGTTCAGCAGGTCATCCGGCGGGCCAATCTGCACGATCCGCCCCTGGTGCATAAGCGCAATCCGGTCCGCCAGTTCGAGCGCTTCGCCAACGTCGTGCGTCACCAGCACAACGGTCGTTTCTTTCAGTTCACTAAGCCCGAACAGTTCGCGCCGGACATGCCGACGCGTAAACGGGTCAAGAGCCCCGAACGGTTCGTCCATCAGCACCACCGGCGGGCGGGCCGCCAGGGCCCGTGCCAGACCCACCCGCTGGCGTTGCCCGCCACTGAGCTCGGCAGGAAATCGTTTCAGAGCGGTTTCGGGTAACTGAAGCTTGGCAATCAGTTCGAGGGTTCGCTGCTGGGTATCGGCAGGCGCCCAGCCCAGCAACTTCGGCACGGTAGCGATGGCATCGGCAACGGTATAATGCGGGAACAGGCCCCCATCCTGAATAACGTAACCAATGCGTCGGCGCAGGTCGGCTCCGGGCTGCTGCCGAACGTCCACGCCGTCTACGCGGACGAAGCCGCTGGTCGGCTCAATCAGCCGGTTGATCATCTTGAGCGTCGTCGTTTTGCCGCAGCCACTCGTTCCCAGCAGAACCAGCGTTTCGCCCCGCCCGACGTGCAGCGATACGTCAACAACGGCTAGTTGGGAAGCAAAACGTTTGGTCAGGTTGCGGACTTCAATCATCGTTACTCAACGACTTTAACGCCTTTACAGAAAGCTACGTAATCCTTGATCTGGCTGGCGGCTGGCTTCGGGTTCGGATAGTACCAGGCGGCATCCGGGTTGGTCTGGCCGTCCACCGACAGCGAATAATAGGACGCTTCGCCCTTCCAAGGGCAGGTTGAATGCGTATAGCTATCGGCCAGAAACTCAGACCTGACCGATTCTTTCGGAAAATAATGGTTGTTTTCAACCACGACGGTGTCATCGCTCTCAGCAATAGTCTGACCGTTCCAGATCGCTTTCATGACGTCAAAAGTTTATAGGGTTATTACCGTGCAGAGCGGGTAACCGAACCAGGTAACTCTACAACGTAACAACTCTACTGTTGACAACAGGTTTTATTTAAGTACCTGTACCTCAATCATCGAATTGTCGTATACCCGGTGCGTTTGTTTCGTAAAGTCCTTTTCGTCGGCTTTGAATATGTTCTCAACGTACGTCTGCGGGTTGCGGTCAATGAGTGGGAACCAGGTACTCTGCACCTGCACCATGACCCGGTGGCCTTTCTTAAACGTATGCAGCACATCCTGCAGGCGGAACGTTACGTCGGTTACCTGGTTGGGTGTAAACGGTTCGGGTTTTTCGAATGAATTCCGAAACCGCCCGCGCATGGCCTCCGAACGCACCATCTGCTGGTAGTTGCCGAGCGTAATGTTTTTGTTCGGCAGGTAGGGATGGTTCGGCTCATCGGGCGGATACACGTCGATCAGTTTTACAACCCAGTCGGCATCGGTGCCGGTGGTGCTGACTTTCAGCTTGGCCGTAATCTCCCCGCCCAGCGTCAGGTCTTCGGTTAGCACGTCGGTCTGGAACGTCAAGACGTCGGGACGTCGGCTAGCAAACCGCTGATCTTCCGACATATAGTTGAAGGGCGTAAAGCCGAGCGTGGTGGTGTTGTCCTCCGTATAGGGTACGGGCTTCATGGGGTCGCTGACAAACTCCGAATACCCCGTTGAGCCGCCCGACTGCGCCAGCTGGCCGTTACTCGATAAGTAAAACTGTATCGTCTGGGTATTAGTCGCGGGCCACTTATCGAACGTGCGCCATTCGTTCCGGCCGGTATTGAACAGATACGCTTCGGGCAGGCCGGTCTTGCCGTCGCCCGCCCCTTTGAGGAAGTGGTTAAAGAACTTCGCTTCAATATTCCGCTGGTAGAACGTAGCGATGCTGTCGCCAAAATACACGTTGCTATGGAGAGTATGGCCCGTTTCCCGCGACCATCGGCCGTGTCCGAACGGCCCCATTACCAGCGTGTTGTAGATACCGGGGTTGTTCTTCTCGACGGTCTTGTAAATATTGAGCGGACCGTACAGGTCCTCGGCATCGAACCAGCCGCCAACCGTCATCAGGGCGTGGTTGATTTGTTTCAGATGCGGCAGGATGCTACGTTTCTGCCAGAACTCATCGTAGTTCGGGTGCTCGACCGTTTCCTGCCAGAAGAAATTATCTTTATAATAGTTGCTGGCGTTTTTAAGCGGGCCAAGATCAAGCTGCCACTGGTAGCCATCGGTCGAGCCGGTTTTGATAAAATCATCTGTATACCAGGCCTTCGTCGTTGGCTCCGGATGCTGAACCCCAAATACTGGATACGTAAACAGATACGCCTGAATGAACGCCCCATTATGGTGGAAATCGTCGAAGAAGAAATCCGACACCGGGGCCTGGGGCGACGAGGCTTTCAGGGCCGGGTGGGCAGCAACGGCCCCGGCAATGGTATAGAAACCGGGGTAACTGATGCCCCACTGCCCGACCCGGCCGTTGTTATTCGGCACGTTCTTCAGTAGCCAGTCAATGGTGTCGTAGGTATCCGAACTTTCGTCAACGGCCGCTGCCGACTGCCGGGCAGGTGCTTTCCCTTTCTTTCGGGCGGATGCCACGGCTGAGGACTGGTCGGTAACAATAGGCGTCATGTTGGTCCAGGTGCCTTCCGAGGCCCAGCGGCCCCGAACATCCTGGTATACGAAAATAAACTTATCCCGCATCAGCGTACCCGATGGCCCGATAGCATTGGGGTACGCTGATGCGCCATAGGGCGCTACGCTATAGCACGTGCGCTGCATCAGAAACGGATACTTGCTGCCGGCCGACGCATCCTTGGGTACGTAAACGGCGGTATGCAGCTTAACCCCGTCGCGCATCGGGATTTTATATTCAAACTTCTGGTAGTTGTCGCGGACATAGCTGTTGGCGGGCGGGGTCGTTTGCGCCTGTGCGATTACGCCGAAAAAGCCAACAAATGCGGTGAGTAACCAAATTTTCATAAGGAAGTGTGCTTGATGAACCAGCCATAAAGATACACATTCGGCCCGGACAGCCATTGGATTACCATATACATACGAATTTACCGTAGGATAAATGACCTGTTCGTTTGACCGAATCGTATTCACAACTTTGATTGCCAGCAGATGGTCTGCTGGTTTTCATACAACAACCTTCTCTTCCTTTCTTCATGCGCCTTACACGCAACTTAGTTTTGGGTACAGTCCTTACGGCTGCTGCTCTTCTGCTCAATGGCTGTCAGCCCAATAGCCCCGATGGCCCGGTGTCAACCCCTCCGCCAACCACCGGTGCCCGCGTTGGTTCGTTCGAAGGCCGGTACGTAGTCTCGTTTAAGGACGAGGTTCGGAATGCCCTGCCATCGGGCGACTATGCGACTGAAACGGCCGCTGCGCGTCAGTATATCCTCCAGTTTCTGGCCTTAAGGGGTATTCGGGTCGATGAGATGACGCAGGTTTATGGCTCCACAATTGTGGGTTTTGCGGCCAGACTTTCGGCGGAGGCCGTTGCCAGACTGAGCAGCAGCCCAATCATTGAAGCCGTTGAGCCCGATGGGCCGGTGGCGCTCATTTTCCCCAAAGCCGAAGGCGTAACTACGTCTGATGTACAGACCGTTCCCTGGGGTATTACAGCCGTAGGCGGCTCGGTCAACTACGTAGGTTCGGCGGTGGCCTGGGTTATCGATACGGGTATTGACCTGACGCACCCGGACCTAAACGTCAACGCCAGCCGGGGCTACAACGCCTTCACGGATGGCTCACCGGATGCCGCTTCTCTGAACGATCTCAATGGCCACGGATCGCACGTTTCGGGTACGATTGCCGCTAAAAACAACGGGTTTGGCGTCGTAGGCGTAGCGGCCGGTGCGCAGGTTATTCCGGTGAAGGTGCTCAACAGCGCAGGCAGCGGTTCGTATTCTGGCGTGATAGCGGGCGTGAACTACGTAGGGGCAAACGGCAAAAAAGGGGATGTAGCCAACATGAGTCTGGGTGGCTCCCCCTATACCGCGCTCGATAACGCCGTTAAAAATGCAGCCGCCAAAGGCATTTATTTTTCACTGGCCGCGGGTAATGATGCGGATAAGGCCAACAACCACTCGCCCGCCCGGGCCAACGGAACGAACATCCGCACGGTATCTGCACACGACGTAAACAGCGTGTTTGCTTATTTCTCGAACTATGGCAACCCGCCCATTGAATACGCTGCCCCCGGCGTCAGTGTCTATTCGACCTTTAAAGATGGTGGCTACACAACCTATAGCGGCACATCGATGGCGGCTCCGCACGTAGCGGGGATTATGCTGGCTAACGGCGCCGGAAAGGTTTATAAAAAAGGCCGCGTCACCGGCGATTACGACAGCAACGCAGACTACAAAGCCTCGCGCGTTCCGTAAATCCGGCTCTGCCAATAAAAACAGCGCGAAGCAGTGGACTCACTGCTTCGCGCTGTTTTTATTGGCAGTTTTGCCTGAGCCATTACAGGCGGAAAATCTGTTTCATCAGGACCCATTTCTCACCGGGTTTCGCCATGGGTAAAGCCTGCTGGTACTGCCACATGAGCGCTTCCCATTCCTGCACCTTCGGGTTGGCGGCATCGGCGGCCGCTTTAGCTTCAAACGAAAAGGAAACATCGGTTTCCATGATCATAAACAGCCGGTTGCCTATTCGGTAGATTTCCATTTCGGTAATACCCGCTTCGCGGATGCTGGTCTCAATTTCAGGCCGGATGCGTTCGTGGTATCGTTCGTATTCGGCAATCAGTGCCGGGTCATCTTTCAGGTCGAGGGCAAAGCAGTAGCGCATTGTTACGGAGCCAGTTCAGGAGGTGTGTTCGGTGTATGCAGATCATCAGAGGTGATCTGATAGCCTTTGGCCGCGAAGTAGACGATAAAAGCGAAACAAACCAGAGGAACCAGCAGCGCGAAGACCGGCCCACTAGCAAACAGAGCCCCGGCAACCATCGGCATCAGCGCTCCGCCCACAATACTCATAATGACCAGCGACGAAGCAATTTTCGACTCAACACCAAGCCCCTTGGTCGCAAGTGCGAAAATTGTCGGGAACATGATGCTCTGAAAGAAATACGTAAAGCTCAGCGCGATAACGGCCGTCAGCCCCCCGGCAACAATGGCGAGAATCACCATCAGCACCGCCCCGGCGGAGTATATAGCCAGAACGATATTCGGTCGAATGCGCGTCATCAACGACGTCCCCACGAAGCGGCCGAACATAAACAGCACCAGCGCAAACGATGCGTGAAAGCCGGCGATCTGCGTGGGCGAGAGGTCGGTGGGCGAACCCGTCAATGCATTAATCAGGTTCATATACCCTTCCGCCAGCGCCCAATGCCCTTCACGCGAAAAATCGAGCTTGAGATCGACAAAGTAACCCCAGAGCGTGGCCTGCGCCCCAACGTTGGCAAACTGCGCAATAACGCCCAGCAGCAAGTGCCGGTGCCGCAGCACGCCCAGAATAGACATATCGCCAGCCGCCTGTTCTTCTTCAGACCCAACTTCGGGCATTTTGGTTACGGCAAACAAAATGGTTACGAGCGCAATGATCGAACCAATGGCCAGATACGGCCCCTGCACCGACAGCGCTTCCTGCACCCGAATAGCCTCGGCCTGCGCCGGGGCCATCGCCGTCAGCATTTCCGGGGTGTATTCCGTCTGGGAGAAGATAAACAGCGCGCCAATGATGGGCCCCAGAATGATGCTGATGCCGTTGAACGACTGCGAAAAATTCAGTCGCCATTCGGATTTGGCCGGGTCGCCCAGCACCGTTACGTACAGGTTAGCCGCCGTTTCCAGACAGGCAATGCCGCAGGCCATAGTGAACAGCGCTACCAGAAAATAGCTGTAAACGCGCACCTCGGCAGCCGGATAAAACAGAAACGCCCCGGCTCCATAGAGCAGCAGACCAAGCAGAATGCCCCGTTTATAGCCAAACCGGCGCATGACGTACCCGGCCGGCAGAGCCATGAAGAAGTAGCCCAGATAGAACGCAAAGTCTACGATACCGGCCTGAAACCGATTCAGATCGAGGGCAATCTGAAACTGTTTGATCAGCGAGCCGTTCAGGCTGTTGGCCAGCCCCCATAAAAAAAACAGGCTCGTCACCAGGGCAAAGGCAAGGCCGTAGTTACCGGACGAACCGGATTTTATTTTAGGCGGGGTTGTCGGCGTTGGTAGAGCCATATTTACACTAGGATTTAGGATGGTTATTCTGCTTCATTACGTGTCAAGCCGATAAAACGCGGTGGCATTGCCGCCGAACACCTTCGCCCGGACCTCTTCGCCCCAGGGCTCCACGTACTCGTCAACGAGCGTTTTAACCTGCGTGTAATTGGCCGCCACCAGACAGACGGGCCAGTCGGAGCCGAACAGCAGCCGGTCGGGACCAAAATATTCAAAGGCCACATCCAGATACGGAAAAAAGTCTTTTTTGCTCCAATTCTGCCAGTCAGCCTCCGTAACCAGGCCCGACAATTTGCACGACACGTTCGGATTTCGGGCAATTTCGGCCATGAAGTTCGCCCAGCGACTGATCTCTCGCTTCCGGATATAGGGCTTTGCCAGATGGTCAATCACAAAGTTGACCTCCGGCACAGCCCGCACCAGATGCAGAGCCGCTTTGAGCTGGCTGGGATAGATCAGGATGTCGTAGGTTAGCCCAAAGCTCGCTAACTGGCGAATGCCCTGCACAACAGTGGGCCGGCTCAGAAAGTCCTCCGGCTCCGCCTGCGCTACGTGCCGAAACCCTTTAATTTCCTTATGCTGCGTCAGCACCGCCAGGCGTTCGGGTAACTGTTCGGACTGCAGGTCTACCCAGCCCACAACCCCTTTCACGATGTCGTAATTCTGCGCCATGCTGACCAGAAACCGGGTTTCGGCTTCCGACTGGTCGGCCTGCACCGCAACGCAGCCATCCACGCCGTTCTGGCTGAGTACCGGTTCCAGATCGGCCGGCAGAAAGTCGCGCCGGATAGCGGCCATGTCGTCCGTGATCCAGCTGTCGCGAACGGGGTCGTAGTGCCAGAAATGCTGATGCGCATCGATAATCATCCGAACCGGGATTTAAGGGCTACAACCGATCAGACAAACGCAACGGCCTGCTGACGCTGCTCGCCCAGCCCTTCGATACCCAGCTCAACCACGTCGCCGGGTTTGAGGAACCGCTGCGGACTCAGGCCCATGCCGACCCCGGCCGGCGTACCGGTCGAGATGACGTCGCCGGGAAGCAGCGTCATAAACTGGCTGATGTAGCTGACGAGCGTCGGCACGTTGAAAATCATGTCGTTGGTATTCGAATCCTGCAGTTGCTGATCGTTGAGCCGGAGCCACAGGCGCAGGTCATTCGGATTGGGGACTTCGTCTTTCGTGACGAGGTAAGGCCCCAGCGGTGCGAACGTATCGGCGCTTTTGCCTTTTACCCACTGTCCACCGCGCTCAAGCTGAAACGCCCGCTCGGAATAGTCGTTGTGCACGGCATACCCCGCAATGTAATCCATCGCTTCGTCCAGCTCGACGTAAAGGGCTTTCTTGCCGATAATGATAGCCAGCTCAACCTCCCAGTCCGTTTTTTCGGAACGCTTCGGGATTACCACGTTATCGTTCGGTCCGCAGAGCGCCGTTGTTGACTTAAAGAACAGAATCGGCTCGGCCGGGGTGGGCGCGTTGGTTTCGGCCGCGTGTTTGGCGTAGTTCAGGCCAACGCAGATAATCTTGGACGGCCGTTTCACGCAGGGTCCGAATCGTACGTCCGGGCCAACGTCCGGGCAGTGCTGGGCGTGGGCGGTGAGCCAGTGAGCCAGCCGCTCGGGGCCGTTACTGGCGAAAAACGATTCGTCGTAATCTTCGCCGAAGTGGGTTACGTCAAGGCGCTGGCCGGTTGGCAGCAACACGCCGGGGTGTTCGTGGTCGGCGGGGCCGAAGCGAAAAAGTTTCATGCAGATTTTAAACAGGCTTTGCAGAGAAAGTAAACCGGAACGCAAGTTTAACCATCTGACCGGCACGGCAACGCTATTTTCAATTTATTTAGCCAGCTACGGCCGCTGCCTACCGGGTTGCAGATTGTAATTTTTCGGTCTATCCAACGTTCAGCGAAAAAGTGAATCTTTGCGTAAAACGGATAGTACATACTATGAAACCAGCCTTTTTCCTTCTTTTGTTTACTCTCCTCATTGGTTGTCGCAATGAAGCTTCCATCGGCCCGTTGGAAGGCCTGTACGGCGGTACCTTCCAGCGCGACATCAACGAACCCGCGCAGGTAACGATTACCTTTACTAACGGCCGCTACTCGGGAACCGTCGGAAAAACGAGCAACCTGCTGGTTCTGCCCCCCGTTATTGGCAAAGGCACGTTTTCGACTTCCGGCAAAACGGTTTCGTTTACCGACGAAACGGCATATCCCGCCAACACCGACCTGTCGGCTGCGCTTCAGGGCAAGTACAACGCCGAACTACGTAACGGTAAACTCATCCTGCAGCGCGATCTGGACCGCTACGTACTGGAGAAAAAATAAGCCGTATTCGGGCTAAACGGATTGGGCCTCAATCGGTGTTCTAAGGATGGAACCGATTACTGTCTGTGAAGCAAAACCGGATTTTTCTGCTGATTGCCCTGCTGGTCGTAGGGAGCCTCTGGGGTTACCAGTCGTATTTCGCCACGGCTCGTCCACCCCACCGCCGACCCGCGGGCGTTACGTCGCCGGGTGGCCGACGCCTTGAACGAACCGATGCCGAATGGCGCCGTGTGCTGACGCGGGCGCAGTATAACGTCATGCGCGACCGCGACACCGAATGGCCCAACAGCAGCCCACTCACGTCTGAACACCGGGTAGGGATGTATTGCTGCATGGGCTGCAAAAACCCGCTGTTTTCATCGAAAACCAAGTTTGATTCCCACACCGGCTGGCCGAGTTTTTACGTCCTCATCCGGGCCAATGCCATGTATACCGAACCCGACGGGAAGCGCACAGAAGTCCGCTGCTCCGTCTGCGACGCCCACCTCGGCCATGTGTTTACCGACGGCCCCGAGCCAACGGGTTTACGCTACTGTATCAATGGCGAAGCCCTGCGGTTTCTTCCCGCTCCAACGGCCATCAGAACTGAAAATAAATGAACTGGTTGGAAGAGAAAACCCCGAACAGGTAGGTGACGAACGTAATCAGCACGAACAGGGCGTAGAACCGCACCGTGTTCCGCGTTGGGATGTACAGGTAGAAGTATTCCTTCACCAGCAGAAACACGATCAGGGCCACGCTGAACCACATTTCGATTTCGTTCATCGGGCTCTCAATCGATTGGTCAAACGACAGCGTCGCGATACGTTGTAGAATCAGGAAGGCGTCGCCCACGCTGCGGGCCCGGAAGAACACCCAGGTCAGCATGATCAGCACGAACGTAAAGAGAACATTGCCCGCTACCCGCAGAGCTGATTTATGCGCGGGTTGTTCATGCACGGGCGAGGTCACCATCCGGGGCGGGGTCGATGAAATGCCTAACCGGGCCAGGAGTTTATCGCGCAGCACAGCCAGAATCTGATAAAAGCCGTTCAGGCCGCCCCAGATCACGTACGTCCAGTTGGGGCCGTGCCAGAGACCACTCGCCAGAAACACGATCATCATATTCATGTACTGCCGGACTTCGCCTTTGCGGTTGCCCCCGAGGGGAATATAGAGATAGTCACGGAACCAGGTCGAGAGCGAAATATGCCAGCGTCGCCAGAACTCCGAAACCGACTGCGCAATGTAGGGCGTCCGGAAGTTTTCCATGAGGTTGAAGCCCATGACGCGGGCGGCTCCGATGGCAATGTCGGAATAGCCCGAAAAATCGCAGTAGATCTGAAACGTAAAGAAGAACGTCCCGACCAGCAGCGTCAGTCCGTTATGCTCTGCCGGGTCGGTAAAGGCATAATCGGCCATCATCACCAACCGGTCGGCAATGACAACTTTCTTGAACAGCCCGAACGCCATCTGCATCAGTCCCGACTTAACATTCTCGAAGTCGTAGGGAAACGTCCGGTGAAACTGCCACAGCACGTTCTGGGGCCGCTCGATGGGCCCGGCTACCAGCTGTGGATAGAACATGACGTAGAGCGCGTAGATACCAAAGTGCCGCTCGGCTTTGTGGTTGCCCCGATACACCTCGATGGTATAGCTCATGGCCTGAAACGTATGGAACGACAGGCCAACGGGCAGAATACTCATGTTGTCCTTGAACGACGAAACGCCACTCTCACCAAACAGATGCAGCACCTTGACAAACACCCGGTTGCCCAGATTCATCACCCGGTCGGCGGCTTCGGGCAGGCTGATCTGTTCCAGCAGCAGCGACAGGTTCTCGGTGAAGAAGCCGAGGTATTTAAAAAACGCCAGAATGCCGAGGTTGGAAACCAGCGACAGAATCAGCAGCCACCGCCGGGCCTTTCCCGTTGTTTGCTCAATCCAGATACCGGCGATGTAATCAATCACAATCGTCAGGAACAGAATCAGGATGTACTGCGGCTTGAGGACCATGTAGAAATAGCAGCTGGCCACCAGCAGCAAAATCCACCGCCCCCGCCACTTCAGCCCGAAGTAGCTCAGCGTAACGACAATGAAAAAAAGTAAAAACTGAAGCGAGTTAAACAGCATACGGTTCGGCCTGCTCAACCGGAGCCGGTCGGCGCAGCGCTTTCATCGCCTGAGTGGCGTAATAAATAAAACCAACGACCAAGAGGATTTCAATGGAATAGTCGAGCAGCGCGGTTGGCTGGCCCAGTACCGCCGTAAGCCGATCGTAATAGGGCTGCCCCAGCCGCCACCAGAGCGATGGATGAATGGCCGCCAGCACGTTGAATCCCAGCAGTCCGACGCACCAGCCCATCCGCCGGAAATTGGTCAGGGTAAACACCAGCGGCAACATGAACAGGTAGGCGTAATTGCTGATGGCGTTCTGCTGCACAACCGTCATGGTACTGAAGATCAGGATATAAAGAAACGGCGCGTATTCACGATACGTCCAGCGCGGCTGTTTTGTCCGGACAATCCAGACGCCCCGCAGCAGCACCAGCAGCGTAATGGCGAGTCCGCCCCATTTCCACAGACCTACTGCCGACCGCATACCTTCGTTCAGGAACGGGTTCAGTACCGACCGCCAGTTTGGGGCTTTCAGAAAATCGCCTTCGTGGGCCTGCTGGGTCAGAAAAAGCAGATCGGTTTTCCAGTACATAAATACCACCACCGGCAGCCCCACCGTCAGCAGCCCGGCCGTGAACCGAACCAGGAATGACAAATTTCGGCTGACCAGCAGCCAGACCGGAATCAGCAGCAGCACAAATACGGCTTTCGTGGCCACCATTCCCAGACCCAGCACCAGCCCGGCCGCAAACGGCCGACGCGGCATCAGGGGAAGGGCCAGCAGCATGAACAGCCACAGGATAATATCTTCCTGACCACTGAATACGCACATCACAAACGGCAGCGGCAGCAGGTAATAGAACACCCCCCGGAACAACCGTTCGCCCAGCGACTCCTGCGTCTGGTAGTAGCGGAACGTCAGCCGCACGGCGGCCCATTCTACGAGCATCATCACCAGAACGACCATGCGCGGGTCGCGCCAGAGCGCCAGAAACGGAGCAATCCAGTGGCCAAACAAGGGCGAATAACAGCTATACACGTCGCGGTACGGAACCCCGCCTTCCAGCGCCGACAACCCAATCGGATAATAAAACTCGGCCACGTCCGACTGCGGCATATAGCCCAGCACCAGATAAGTCAGCAGAAACGGCACGAACCGCAGCACGATCCAGCCCGCATCCAGCACCCACGCGCCGGTTCGCTGCAGCCAGTTGGTTACAGTCGTTCGCTGCCACAGGAGTCCGAGCAGGAACAGACCCAGCGCAATTGAAACGGCCGTTTTGATGTATACGATAACCATACCTTTTCGTCTAAGTAACGCCGGATGACTACTGATCCACGGCGATTCCAGCCTTAATAAATACGCTCCAGCCGCTCCACAAAATCCTTGAACTGCCGCGCCGGAATGAACTGAGGCTGCGTCCGGTACGACAGCACCACAAACACCAGCAGCAGCGAAATCAGAAACGCCTGCAGAATAACGATCAGAAATGACGAAACCAGATAGCTCGTCCAGCCGGGTACGGATGTGTTGGTGAAAAATTTAAGCCACAGCACCACCCCAATACCACATACCATAGCTGCCACCATTAGTACGCAGAACAGCACCAGCCGAACGGCCGTAGTATCCATCAGGACCGAAACGGCGCTCAGTCCGTGCAGAATCAGGGAAACGAAATTCATCTTCGACTCGCCCGCCAGCCGACGTCCCCGCTCCAGCGGTACGGCCGTGTAGGGTAGCCTCGACCGGATTACGCCACCGGGGTAGTTGTTCCAGATTTCAGACACGTGCGCCAGCTTGCGCAGTTGCCGGGCCGGAATCAGGCTGAAGTTACCGAACGTAATAACCTTACCCGTCAGCAACCGGAATACCGCTTTGTACACCACGTAAAACGTCCGGAACAGCAGACTTTCATGCCGTTTGGACCGATGTGCAAACACCACATGTCCTGGCGCTTCGGCTCCGCGCTGCAGCAGCCGAATGATATCTTCAGGCCGGTCCTCTCCGTCGGAGTCCATCACCACCGTCGGATAGGGTTCAGGCTGATCGGCCAGATGGGCCAGCCCAAGAGCGATGGCCTTCTGATGGCCAACGTTACGATAGAGCCGCAGCACCGACAGTGAATGCCCAATACCCGAAGGCAAACTTTCGTAATCCTTCGACGAGCAGTCGTCCACAATCAGAAACGCCAGTCGGCTGCGAATCGGTGCGTCGACCACGTCCCGTATTCGCTCCAGCAACAGCCCAACGGCCTGCCAGTCATTAAACAGGGGAATAACGACGTTGATGCGTTCGGGTAAATCGTCTGGTTGGTTAATCAAGTCAATAAGTCGTTAAAATGGGAGCCGGCTAGGGTCATGAGCTGCGTTACGTCTCCTGCCGGCCGCATTGCGTATCATAAAAACGGCTGACGCTGCTGCTGCCGGATGACTTCCTTAATGACGTAGAGCGGTCGGCCTTTGGTCTGGAAGAAAATACGCAGGACGTATTCGCCAATCAGGCCCAGCGCAATTAACTGTACGCCACTGAACAGAATAATCACAAACAGCAGGGCCGTAAAACCCTGCGGCACATCGCCGTAAAAATATTTCTTGATGATGGTCTGGATAAAATACAGCAGAGCGACCCCCAGCGTCAGCATACCCAGGCGCGTAACCAGCTTGATCGGGTACTCGCTGAAATTAAATATGCCGTTGTAGGCCAGCCGACGTAACATTTTGAACGAGTATTTCGGCTCCCCGGCCACGCGGGCGTCGCGTTCATACTCAATGCCCGTCTGCCGGAAACCCACCCAGCTCCGCATGCCCCGGATAAACCGGCTTTCCTCGGGCATCTGCTTCAGTACATCGGCGACGCGTCGGCTAATGAGCGAGAAGTCACCACTGTCCAGCGGTAAATCCACGTAAGAAATAGACCGCATAAACCGGTAAAACGATGCATAAGCCGTTCGCTTGAACCAGCTTTCTTTACGTTTCTTCCGAACGGCATACACTACGTCGTACCCCTCCTGAAACTTCTGGTAAAATTGGGTCAGTAGCTCGGGCGGGTCCTGCAAATCGCCATCGATGATAAACAGGGCTTCGGTAGCGCGCGCCGAAGCCATACCCGCCGACAGAGCGATCTGATGACCGTAGTTGCGCGACAGAAATACGCACTGGTAACGCCCGTCCGCCAGCGCTAGTTGCTGCATCAGCGCGGCCGTATCGTCGCGGCTCCCATCGTCAATCAGAACGGCTTCGATAGCCAGCGGAGACGCATCCATGACAGCGTTGAGCCGGGCAACAAGGTGCGGAAACGACTGGCTTTCGTTATAAAGCGGAGCAACAATGGAAATCTGCGGTTCAGACAACGTGGTAATGAATGGACGGTTGGTTGCGGGCAAAAATACGTCTTTTTGCACAAGGGGGGACATACGCCCCCGCTTTCTTAGGGAATCGCAATCTGCTGGGTACTGAACCGCAGGGGCTGGGCCGAATTGGCCGGAGTCAGCACGCCAACCCGGTAAGTACCGGGTGCCAGCATACTGTTCACGATTTCGGCCCGGATTGGCGTACTAGTCCGGTTCAACCAGAAATTCGTGAGCGTATAGGGCGCTTCCGAAACGAACAGATACGTCCGCTGCTCCGACTGCACGACCACGGCCGATGGTCCAGCCTCAACCGGTATGTCGGCCCGGTTAGTTTCGGCGATATAGCTGTACCCGCCCCCACTGATGCTCATCGCTTCAGTACCGGTCGGGCGACCAGGAACTGTCAGCAGCGATTCATAGGGCGTGTAGTAAGCCTGATCGGGATAGTGATACATGCCGCGCTGAACTGTTTGCCTCATCGTGCGGGCAGCCACTTCGGCAAAAGGTGTTCCCCAGGTAGCGCCCAGGCCCGTATCATTGTGTTTTTGGTTGAAGGCATTCGTCAGCAGTTGCTGCTTCCGGTAGGCCACTTTCGGCCAGCGCACACCATAGGATACGCCCCAGACAATTAGGCTGATTGTCAGACCCAGCTGCACCCACCGCATCACATCGCGCCGGGCCGCAAACTCGCTAATTACGTTCAGATACAGCAGGATCACCAGCACGGCCGGGTAGAGCATATAATTGCTGACCAGCATAACCCCGTAGCCCATTCGTGGCCGCAAAAACGCCACGATGACGGCGTTGACCATCAGAAACGCGTAGCAGCCCGTAAAGAAGTAACGCCGTTTTTTCATGGAAACGGCCGCGCTGTCCCAACCGTCCAGCCGACTGGCCGGATGGCGAAGCAGGGGCTCGTTCATTCGCCAGAGCATCCACAGCAGTAGCCCGATCAGCAGCAGCCCAGCCAGCGTTGGCAACACGCTCCGCCAGAAAATAGTGCTGTCGGGGAAGAAGTCGAATAAAGCGCCGGTAAACGTAAAGAACCCTGAAAAGACCAGATAGGGATACTTCAGGAAAAACGAAAAACTACTTTCGTTTCCCTGCGGACTCTGAAAATCGTGGAAGTAAAAAATAATCGTTGCGACACCTACCACGAGCCACGCACCAAGTCGGCGCCAGTGCCGTTGCAGGGCGAGCACGACCGCGCCAGCTACCCACCCAAACAGGCCGTTGCTCATGGAAAGCGAAGCCAGCAACTGTAGTCCCGTTGCGCCCACGAACCGACCGCGTCCGCCCGCGGCCAGCAGATACATGGCCGTAAACGTCAGACAGACCACGACCTGATGCTGCAGGCCCGTAATGGCCCAGATGCTGGTCAGGTAATGCTGAGGCTGCAACAGCAGGAACCCCACCGGCGCGAAGGCCAGCAGTGGCAGCCGGAACGATCGGAACACGTGGTAGAACAGGTACAGGATACCCAGCAGAAACACAAACGCCAGCAGGATGAGCCCCCGAAAATTGACCTCACCCGTCAGGTTATACATCCCCAGCGTAATGAGTTTGGCGATCAGAATCCGGTGTTCGTTGTTCGGGCGGAGCAGCCAGCTCAATTTGTCGGAGAAGGTTTGGGCGTCGGTATAGCCCACAATGAAGTTCAGGAATGCGTCAATATCGTCCATCCACGGTACGTTGACGGCGTAGGCCAGCAGAAATGCGGTGAAACCTACCAACGGTATCGCAAGCAATACGGGCCCAATACGGTTTAGCCACGATTGGCCGGTTGTCTGACGTCGAGTCGTGAGGGTTGGATTCATACGGTTACTGCGCTGACCGGTGCGGAGCCTCGTTCAGCACAATCGTTTTTTTATGGTAATAATCGGCCCAGCAGCGATTCCAGAGGTGCTGCGGGTCGTTTTTCACATCTTCCAGAAACAGCGAAGCCGGATAGAATGGCAGCGGAGCCAGTTGGGCAGGCCCGTCGGTCGATAAGGTCAACTGATCGTAACGCTGCTGCATGGCCTGGTCATACTGCGCGGCCCGGCCACTTAGCCAGTCGCCATAGGCTACCGGCAGAACAGGCCCAAAGCCAACGGCAAGCGCTGTCAGCACGAGCGCCGTCAAGACTATCGGCCGGGCAACGCCTGCCCACCGGTCAGGGCGCAGCCGGGGACGTAACGCGACCACCCAAAGCGTCAGGTTATATCCCCAGCTAAGCCAGAAAACCAGATTGATGATGTTGATCAGGCGCGGCACCGGCGGAATCCCCACGCCAAAGAAGTGCAGCGAAATCAGCGCCAGAACGGTCGCCCCACCATGCAGCAGGGCCCAGACCGGGTGCAGGCGCAGGTACGGTGGTAACGGCTGAGCGGGCGAGCACAGTCCGGTTAGCTGGTAAGCAACGGGAATATAGAGTAATGACAGCGGCAGCAGGGGTGTCAGAAACAACTGATGTCCCAGATAAGTCACCGCAAAGCGAAGCGACGAGATCAGTGTCAGCGGAATGTTGCTGCTGTTTGGATTCGAAGCCATCCGGACGGCATTGCCGGGTGCCGCCAACAGGTAATAACAGGCAACAGCGCCCACGCCCAGCAGCACCAGAATCGTTGCCGACACCCGCCGACGCTGGAGCAATTCGCCAAAGGCAACCATTGCCAGCAGCGATATCACCATCACCATACTGGTTTCACTGGAACCGACAATGGCCGTAATGAGCAGCCCCTCGCCTACCAGATAACCGGGATGCAGACCAAATCCATGGCGTTGATGCGCCAGCAGGGTAGCAAGCAGGAAGAGAAACAGCACCACCGACAGACTGTAGCAGGCCATGCCGGCATACCAGTACAGAAACTCGGGCAGGCCCGCCAGCGTCGCCATGAACCCGACAAACAACCCGGCTGCGAGGGCCAGTTTAAGCCCTTTGCCAAACCGGTACAGCCATTGGCTCGCCAGCGCGTAGAAGCCCAGCAGCAGCAAGGCCAGCAGAATAATCGGATAAATTTTATAGCCGTCGTACCAGCCTATGGTCAGCGGGCTGGAATGCACCAGGAAATTATGGAAGAACCGGCCGCTCCAGCCATCATAATAAAACTGCTGCGCCCGCCAGAAACCGTACTGCATGGCCGTGTTGGCAAAGCAGTAATCATCGGCGGGTGACGGGTGGTTATAGAACGATAAGACAACCAGCGGTACGAACAGAATCAACACAAAACTGACCAGCAGACCAGTAACGAAACGCAGCAAAGGCGTAGCATCAGCCATATCAATACGGTTAAGTCGACGTCGGCAACCGGGCTTCGGCTTTGGTTAACCGGCTATTCCAGAATGGATAAACCAGCACGGCCGCCAGAATGACTAGAGTGCCCACGTAGAAGCCCGATGTCATGCGCTCGGCATCGCCAAAGATCAGCACCGCCAGCACAATCCCATACACCGGCTCCAAATTTACGGTTAAGATGGCCATATACGGCGAAAACTTACGCAACAGCCGAACGCCGACCGAATAGGCATAGACCGTACAGACCAGCGACAGGATCAGCAGCCAGAGCCATTGCATGGGTGTGTTGGGCACGTAACGCTCTGGATGACTCGTCCGGAGCGGGTCCAGCAGCCAGACCAGCAGCCACATGGCCAGCGCCCCCACCGAAGCGCCAGCCATCTCATAAAATGAGATCAGCAGGGCATCGTACCGGCGCGTAAACCGGCTGTTGATAATGGTAAACAGCGACGACAGCATGGCCGAAAAAACGGCCATTGCCAGCCCGACGACTTTGTCGAATTCAAACCGGAAAATCAGGTACAGTCCGGCCAGCACCACCCCGCCCAGGATTACTTCGATAGGCCGCACGCGCCGACGTAACAGCAGGGGTTCCAGCACACTCGCCCAGAGCGAACTCGTTGCCAGACCCGCCAGACAAACCGAAACGTTGGCAATACGGGCCGCCAGGAAAAACGTCATCCAGTGCAGGGCAATCAGCCCGCCCGTCGCCAGCAGCCGCCAGCGATCGGTTGGCGGCACCTGAAATGATTGTCTCCGCGCAATCAGCACGGCGCCCATTCCCAGCACGGCCAGAATCGTCCGGAACAGGACCACCGCCGAGGAGTCGAGCGGCTGCATCAGCTTTCCCAGAATAGCCGTGAACCCCCAGATCAGGACAATGAAATGGAGTTGAAAATAATCCGAAAACGTTGCTTTAGTCTGCATACGAGGGTGGACAGCCTGTCCGCCTGTTGAGTTCGGGCAAACAGACTGTTTACCCTACTTTACCGCGGAATGGTGTTATACAACAGCACGCCAATTCCTGCAAAAATAGCGTTTGGCAGCCAGACCGCCACCACCGGGTTCAGATTGCCCGATTCGGCAATGCCTTTGGCCAGCATGAAAAACAGCAGATACGTAAAGGCCAGAAAGAAACCCAGCGCTACCTGCCAGCCCACCCCCCGGCGACTTTTGCGGGCCGACATAATCACGCCAATAATCGTCAGGATGATAATGGCGAAGGGGCGGGTATCGCGGCTGTATTTCTCCAGCAGGTACGTTTCAACCCCATCGGCTCCCCGGCTTCGCAGGAGGTCAATGTGCCGATTCAGCTCGGGGCGCGTAAAGGTTTCGTACAGGTTAAAATCGGAGCTGAAATCGTCCGGTTTCAGGTTCAGCGTCGTATCCAGCCGCACTCCGGGCGTGAGCGTTTCCTTCAGCCCATCGATGCTGCGGATTTTGTAATCATACACCGCCCACTTCTTCTTTTTAGCATCCCATTCGATATGGTCGGCCGAGAGCTTCTGTTTTAACTGATTCCCTTCTACCCGTTCCAGGGTAAACTTATACCCCGTGTTGCTCAGGTTATTATAACTTTCCAGGTACGCATAGGTATTGGGCGCAATCTTCAGGTGAACGTTCCGGCCCGAGTACGTATAAGCGTCGTTGATATACTGTACCTCAAAGGCAATCCGGGTTTTGTTGGCCTTCGGAATAATGTAGTTGACCATGAAATAGGTCAGCACGGCCAGCACCGACGCGCCCAGGACGTAAGGGAACAGCAGTCGGATAAAACTGACGCCACTGCTCAGGATAGCAATAATTTCGGTGCGGGCCGCCAGCCGCGAGGTCAGGAACACCGTCGCGATAAAGACCATCAGCGGACTGATGTAGTTAGCCCAGTAGGGAATGAAGTTGAGGTAATAATCCAGCAGGATCTTGCCGCCGGGCGCATTGTTTTTGTGAAAATTATCCACCTTCTCGGTGTAGTCAATCATCACAACAACCAGCACGATCACCAGCACCACGAACAGGTATGTCTGGAGAAAGCGCTTAAGAATATACCAGTCGAGTAGTTTCATTTTTACGTAATTGGCGGTTCGTGGTGCTGGCGCAAACGGGCAGTCTATTCACCACCAGCCACGCATCACTCCCCACTGACCAATAAATTTTTAGCGACCTCCTGGCTGACAAACACCGTTCGGCCGCTTTCGATCTGCACCAGCACCGACTTGTCGAAGGCGTTGGCTTCCGTAATGGTTACGGCGCAGCCGAGCGTTAAGTTCGAATGATCGAGATGTTTCAGGAATTCCGTCGAGTGTTCCAGCACGGCCATCAACCGAACACTTTCCCCTACGTCCACATCGGCCAGTTTACGGTAACCCATTTCGGGCATCTGCCCGGCCGGAGTCGGAATCGGGTCGCCGTGCGGATCAAACTGCGGATTCCCCAGAAACGCATCTAGACGCGTCACCAGTTGTTCCGAGCGGATATGTTCAAGCTCTTCGGCGATCGAATGCACTTCGTCCCAGCCAAACCCCAGTTTTTCGACCAGAAAGACTTCCCAGAGCCGATGCCGCCGGATAATCTGCAGCGCGAGTCGCTCGCCTTCTTCCGTTAGCCGCACCCCCTGGTACTTTTTATAGTGAATCAGTTGCTTATCAGCCAGTTTGCGGAGCATATCCGTCACGGATGCCGCCTTGGTAGCCGTCATTTCAGCCAGCGCGTTCGTGCTCACCTCTCCTTCCTGCCGGGTAGCGAGGTAATAAATTGTCTTTAAATAATTTTCTTCCGTGAACGACTGCATAAGCTACGGCTACTTCCTGAAAACGGCGGAGTAAGGTCAAACAGTTTACCGACAAATATAGTTTTTATGTTAAACTTTCTAAAAATTTAGATCAGCCTAAATTTTTATTTCAACAATCCTTATCTTTATGCGTTATCTTCCTGTCGGCCTGACGAAACCAGCAGGAATACGTTCTGAAAAGCAAGTACAATACGGGAGTTAAATGGAAGCGACAAATACCTCAATGAAAGGTTGGCGGCAGGAGAAGGTGACGAACTCGTTGGGGGATGTACACAGTTCGATCCACGTACCGACCAACGCCGGTTTTTTCAAAACCCTAATGGCTTACCTCGGTCCTGGTATGATGGTAGCCGTTGGCTATATGGACCCCGGCAACTGGGCGACCGACATTGCGGGCGGAGCGCAGTTTGGCTACCGGCTGCTTTCGGTTGTGCTGATTTCCAACCTGTTTGCCATTCTCCTTCAGCACCTGGCACTAAAGCTAGGCATTGCCACCGGCCGCGATCTGGCTCAGGCCTGCCGGGATCATTTCAGCCGTCCGGTAGCTTTCGTTCTGTGGTTACTGGCCGAAATTGCCATTGCCGCGACTGATCTGGCCGAAGTAATTGGCTCGGCTATTGCGCTTAACCTGCTGTTTGGTCTGCCCCTGACGGTCGGTATTCTGATCACCGCCCTGGATGTGCTCTTGCTGCTCTTTCTGCAGAATAAAGGGTTTCAGCTCATGGAGCGGATTGTGTCCAGTCTGATTTTCCTCATCGTCTGCTGCTTTGGCTACGAACTGCTGGTTTCCCGGCCTGATATGGCCGATGTAATCGATGGTCTGCTGCCGCGAACCGAAATTGTTACCAACCCCGGTATGCTTTACATTGCCATCGGTATTCTGGGCGCTACAGTCATGCCGCATAATCTGTACCTGCATTCCAGTATTGTGCAGACCCGTGATTTCGGGCGCGACGACGCTGGCCGACAGAAAGCGATCAAGTTCGCCACCATTGATTCGACCGTTTCGCTGTTTCTGGCGTTTTTCATCAACGCGGCAATTCTGATGCTTTCGGCTTCGGCCTTTCACTTTACAGGCAACCAGCACGTTGCCGATATTACCGACGCTTACCACCTGCTCGACCCGATTCTGGGCGTAAAAATGGCCGGGATTCTCTTCGCTGTAGCCTTGCTGGCATCCGGCCAGAACTCCACGCTGACGGGCACGCTGGCGGGTCAGATCGTGATGGAAGGCTTCCTTAATTTACGGGTCAAACCCTGGCTGCGTCGACTCATTACCCGCCTGCTGGCCATTGTTCCAGCTCTAGTGGTGGCGATTTTATACGGCGAACAGGGTACTTCCGAGTTGCTCGTTTTCAGTCAGGTGATTCTGTCGCTGCAATTGAGTTTTGCCGTAGTACCACTGGTCTCGTTCACGAATGATGAGCTGAAGATGGGGCGATTTGCCAACCCGACATGGATCAGAACTCTATCCTGGATTGTTGCCGGAATCATCATTAGCCTGAACGCCTATCTGCTCTGGGACACGATTGTCTGAAGGGCAAAATCAGGGCGCAACCAGGCAAATCCATCTGACGTTACGTCCTCAAAGCAACGGCGATTTTGACTGTACCGACTCCCAGAAAGCGAGTTCTTCCCGAACGCCGGTGCGCGGGTCGGCGATGAAATCACGCACCGACGGATAGGTCGTCAAAACGCCTTTGTCAAGGTAGCCGAAGCGCGTTCCTACGGTTAAGGCTTCGCGGGTGTCGTGGGTGACGAACAGGGCCGTCATCGAATAGTGTTCCGCAACCCGCTTGAAGAGTTCCTGCATCGTAGCACGGGTCTGGGCATCCAGATTACCAAAAGGTTCGTCGAGCAGCAACAACCGGGGTCGGATAATGAGCGCCCGACCGAACGCGACCCGCTGCCGCTGGCCACCCGACAACTGATTTGGCTGCTTACCCAACTGATCGCTAAGTTCCAGATCAGCCAGCATCGCCCGGACCTGCCGCTCCACCTCTGCCTTTTCCACTTTCCGAATACGCAGGCCAAATGCAATGTTCT
Organism: Spirosoma taeanense; assembly: GCF_013127955.1. Classification (NCBI taxonomy): domain Bacteria; kingdom Pseudomonadati; phylum Bacteroidota; class Cytophagia; order Cytophagales; family Cytophagaceae; genus Spirosoma; species Spirosoma taeanense. The sequence goes on along the minus strand of NZ_CP053435.1, from coordinate 1,057,607 downwards.
CAAACACGTTCAGGTGCGGAAACAGCAGCGGCTCCTGGTACAGATACACCACCTGACGGCGTTCCGGTACTACCGTCAGTACGCTCTGACCGTCCATCCGGACATCGCCCGAGTCAGGCGTTTCGAGCCCGGCCAGAATTTTGAGCAGAGTCGTTTTGCCGCAGCCCGACCGGCCCAGTACGGCCAGCACCTGTCCGGCGGGCAGCTCAAACGAAAGGTCTGTCAGAACGGGCGTTTCCCCAAACTGTTTGGTGAGTAATGAAACCTGCAGCATTTATACCAGCGCTCCTGCGCCATACAACGCCTTATCGACAGTCATTCGGCCCGGTGCAGGCTTAACCCCAGAGAGCCATTCGGTCAGCCGGTCAACGTAATTATCCAGGTGGCTGATCTGCTGAACGCCATGTTCCACAATCGGGTCGAGTGTGGTGACAAACAACGTGCCGCCATAGTCGTGGGTTTCCCAGGAAATAATTTCCCCTGCCGGATTCGACTGAACAATCCCGGCATGGGCTGGAATGCGGGTATACACGCCGTGCGTGTGCCAGCAGGCCTGACGGGGCGTTAACCCCTGGTAAATCGGGTGATTGTAGTTCGTTGCCGACACCGGCGGGTTATTCGGACTCTCGACCCACCAGTAGTTATTGACGGGCCGGTCTTCCCATTGCGCATCGAGCCAGTCGGCCGTGCTATCGCCCTCCACGAACACTTTCTTGCCCTGTTTCAGGAAGTTATACATCACCTCTTTCTGCCGGGCCAGTTCCTGCTGATTCGACTGAAAAGGCACTACGAGCGCTTCCAGGCCCTCGACGGCGGCATCGCTGAGGTCATGAACGTAAATGAGTTTATAGATAGCGCGGTATTTGGGCGCGGTAGCCATTGCATACTGCGACCATACCCCATTGAAAATAAGTCCTATCGTTTGCATTGCTTTTTCGGTTTTAACGGATGCACGCTGCATTTACACGGCAACAGATTCCTTCTTCTGCGCTACCAGTTGCAAAAAATTACGGTACAGTTTAACCAGCGCTACGTCCTGCTCGCCGGAATACGTTACGTCGGCCATCGGGCCGCTGGCCGTCAGAAAGATTGTCCCGCCGGTGCTGACCTCGTCGAGTACCACTATTGGCCGCTGCCAGGTGTCTTCAACCACTACGTCGGCTCCGTCGGCGGCTTCGATGTAGCCGCAGGACCACCAGCCGCTCATCCCGTGCGAAAAGGTAAGTTCGTCCAGCCGGACTCCTTCAAATAGTCGGTGGCGGTCGGTATTGATAAAATACCGGATTTCGATGGTTGGCTTCGTATTGTCCATAACCCACTGGTTGCCCGGTACCCAATTAGTGAACCAGCCATCTGAGCAGACCACCGCTTTGCCCGCATCCAGAAACGCCCGGACCTTATCCTTGATTTTCAGCATAGCAACATGATCGGAGCCATTCGGCACGACCAGTATATCATATGGCATCAAATCCGGATCAAAAGCTTTAGTTACAGGAGCTATGGTATAGCAGACCCGATCGTTCGAGACGTAATAATCGGTCAGACCTACAATGTTGTTGGATATAATCAGCGCGTTGAGCATCTGTAAACCGGACAATTTGGTACGATTTACGATTTTTCAGACAAACCCGATTCAGGTGGGCTATACGTTGGCGGGTTTCCTCATTCAGGTTAACCACATTTCGTTCAATCAAAACCAGTATTTATCCTGGTTCTTATTCGAAACGGGTTTATATTTACTACTGAGTTGCTTATTGAATAGATCAAACGTCGCCTGATCTGGCGTTTTATTAGCTCAGCTAAATCCGGTCATGGAAAAACTAAACCCTCAGCAAGTAGCCCGTATATACAATCATCTCATTCAGGCCGGACTCAGCGACACCGTACTCCACGAGTTATTCAACCACCTTGCCGGAGAAGTTGAACATTATATGTGGATTGGTCTGCCGTTTGAATCGGCCCTGGACAAGGCCCTGCTGGAAGCCAATATTGAAGCCATCAGCAGACGACCTCTAAGCGGCCGGGAGCTTCAGGAAGCCAGTCTGGACGACATTGTCTTCCAGTTCCGGAACAAAGCCTATGGTGCCTACGACCTGCGGCAGTCCTATAACAAAACCCTGCGAAACGCTTTTATTATGGCCCTGGGCCTGTGCCTGATCGGTATGGCGCTGCTCCAGATGATTGCCCGGGGAACCTGGTCTTATCTGAGCATGTGGGGCGCCATCTGGTTAGTGGGTCTGGGGGCCGTTACATTTGCCGCTTTTAGCTGGTATCTGGAACACGAGCGCCAGAAGCAGCAGTACAGCCGCTGAGGATTATCCGCGCCATACTGCGTTCAGAATACCCGCCGGACAATGGTTCGTTTGTTCAGCCAGAGCAGCAGGGCCGGCGGCAGTAACAGCAGCAGCGACGCCACAGCCGCCAGTCGGCTGTTCGCTTCCCCAATAAATAGAAACACCTGCACGGTCAGCGTCCGAACCTTGCCGACGCTCAGGTAGTTCGTCAGGCCGAAGTCAAACCAGGCCAGCAGAAACGTCTGGAACAGGCACGTAACCAGCAGTGGCCGGGCCAGCGGCAGCAGTACGCGCGTCAGCGCCTGCGTTGGCGAGCAGCCCAGCGTACGGCTCAGCTGTTCGTACTGACGGGCCTGCTGGCTCCAGAATGAGCGAAAAAAAAGCGTGCTGAATGGAACCGTCACCAGCAACAACCCCAGTCCGACGCCGGCCAGCGTACCGGACAGGTGCATCCGAATGATATAGGGTTGAATCAGTACGGCCGAGAGAACCGGCGGCATCGCGTAAGGCAGATAGCTCAACGTAACCCAGCGGTTCGGCCGTCGGCTTTGCGCAATGGCACGCGCCACCCAGAAACCCAGCCCCGTTGCAAGGACCGATACCCCTGTTGCAATACCCAGACTCAGTAGCCCGCCCGTTGCCAGCCCGCTGTCGGCCGTCAGAAGCCGTCCGAGCGCATCGAACGAAAACGTTGGCGGCAGCACGTCCGGGAAACGCCAGTACTGCCCCAGCGCCAGCAATCCCAGCAGCACAAAGGGCAGCCCGAACAGCACGACCATAAAGCTGGTTAAAAACGTCTTAGAGCGCATGGCGTTGGGTCCATCGGGTGGTCAGATAAATAATAACCATCAAAAACAGCGTCAGCAGAAACCCGATCAGGTAGCCCATCGGCAACTCGGCCAGATCAAACCGCTGAAGCCGGGTCGTGATCAATACCGACAGCATCTGTGGGTAATTTCGGCCCAGTACGAGCGGAATATCGTAAGCTCCCAGCACCGCCACGCCATACAGAACAAGCGTAGGCGCAGCCCGGCGTAACAGAATCGGCGCGGCCACCCGCCGGTTAAACTGCCCCGCCGATGCACCCAGCGTTCGGGTCAGGCTGCGCAGATCATGCAGCCGGGCATCGGCCTGGAGCGATTGAAACAGCAACGTAAAGAAAGGGAAAGCAAGCACGACATGAGCCAGGATTATACCAATCCCGGCCCCGTCCTGAATCAGTTCTGGAAAGGCGTCGGGGGCATTGGTCAGCCCAAGCGCGAACGTTATCCGCGAAATCCATCCGGAACCACTCAGCAACTGAAACAGGTAAAATGCTACGACCAGCGACGGAAACAGCAATGGTACGTATAACAAGGTCGGAAAAGGCCGACGACGGAGCATGAACTGCTGACCCAGCACCAGATAGAGCGCAATCAGCACGGCCAGTCCGACCGACAAAACCGTTACGTACAAGCTGAACCCCAGCGAAATCAGCAGGGATGTTTCGGCTGCTAGCTGCCGCCAGTACTGGTCTGTCAGTCCGGTTGCCAGCGGCCCCGCCAGACCCAGGCTGTACCCAAGCGCGTTGAACAGTCCCGCCAGCGGCAGACCAGCTATCAGCAGGGCGTATAAAGCCAGAATAAAATTCGTTGTTCTCAAGGCTGGAAGATAGTGCGTACAAAACTACAAGATCGGGCGGACAACGAGCCGAATCCAGCCTTACCCGTTCCAGATCAATTACCGTACGAGTAAGGCTGGATTCTACCCGGCACATAATCTACTTAAACCATCGGTGACAAATTTTTAGCTACTGAAAACTTCTGGCTATACGGTAATTGCGTATCTTTATACCGCTGAAAATGAGTCCATAAGCCACCTAAAACACTACTAAAAAAAATTACTAGTTACCAATCTAAGTACATAGAAGTCTACAAATTATAAAAACATGCCTTTTCGAAAACCTACTCAAAAGGTGATTTTGGCAAACGATTTTAAAGATGAATCGTTCAGCTTCCCGGTCGAATCTGTGCTGATCCCTGAAAAAGGCTTTGGTAAGTTAGTTGTTGAAGCATCTGAAGGGTATCGGTTAGCGACTTCGGCTAACGATAAACCTAAGGCGGCCTTAACCTTTGATCATGTACTGCAACCGGATGGCAATCGGGTAGCCAAGGCCACCATTTTATTGATAACTACCAAAGGTGCGCCCACCAATGGAAGCGTCACTATTCGTAACTCCCTGGAGAAACTGGTACTGCCAATTCTGGGTACGATTACAAAAGCTCCCGAGACGGACCAGTCCCCCCGCCTGACGGTCGACAACCTGGCTCCTACGTTTCCAATTACTCCGGTAGGCACACCGTCTTTTCTGAAACTGACCATTGTCCAGCAGCACACCGACACCCCCGTAAAGCTCTCAACCGACACGCCTGCTCTTTTTCAGTTTGCCAGCGATAACCAGTCAAATTTCTCGTCCAGCCTGACCTTTACGCCAACTGCTGCTGGAACCCCAGTTCGTATACGCTACAGTGCGTATGAAATCGGGGTTCATAAGGGGCAGCTAACAATTGAAGCCCCGTACGACAAAAAAACGCTTCCTCTCCTAGCCCGCAGTGGGAGTGTTCAGCCGGAAACACCCGTGCCCCCGACTCAAACACCAGACCCCACGGCCGAACAATGGCCGGTGCGTATGGGCTCAATGGGCATATGGGCACCGGCTACGGCCGCAGTTCTGATCGGGATAGTCGCCTTCGTCGGATACGCTTACCGATGCGAGATTTCGCCGGCTTTATGCCAGGCCACGACGATCGAAGCCGGTGTTCCCGAGCAGACTGTTCCCGAAACGGATCCTGTATACACCCGTACCACACCGCCGACTGAAACAGAACTACCCGTAGCAACCAGCCAGCCGGAAATACGCGCTCAGAAGCCCGTTGAAAAGCCAATAAATAAGCCAGAGGAAATCAGCGTAACCACGGTTCAGCCTACAGAGAAGCCACAGGAGACTATACCGGCAACCCCGGAGGCTAGTCCGAAACTTTCCCAAAATGAACCCGATCAACGGGCAGATGTAGTTGCCAGTAGAACGGCTAAACGAAATCCGGCCACAACAAAGGCCCCAAAACGTATTTCGCCGGAGCCGTCCCCTGCCGAGGCAGAAAGTGAGCTGGAACGGGAGTTAAACCAAAAACCCAACTAAGGCTTACGGCCTGTCTACACCTGGCTTACTGATTTTCGATTACGTGAGTTCGGAAATCCCTGTAAAGCCGCGTCATATACTCAGGCGCGGGCTCCTGAAAGGCCAGATTCTGAATAGCTTCGCGTTTGGGCGCATACCGGCGGGTGGGCAGGTTCTCGAACTGATCCCGGTAGCTGGCAGGAAGTTTTTTCAAATCCAGTACCGTATGATCACCCCAAACGTTGGGGTCCATTTTCTTTAGCTGCGCTTCCGGCGACATCAGGAAATTGGCGACCAGCATGGCGGCCTCGGGATGCTGCGCCCCTTTCATGATACCCATGTAGTGCGAGTTTCGGATGGTGCCGGGCGCGGGCACATAGGCACGGGCCGTTTTCGGGAAGAAACCCAGATTGACCTTATTGTCAACCTCAGCGTCGTTGTCGGAGAACGTAAAGGCTACTTCGCCGTTGGCAAAAAGCTGGTGGAGCGTTGAGAGTTGTTCGGGAAACGTAGCGCCCTGTTTCCAGAAATAAGGCTTCAAGGCGTTTATCTGTTTCCAGAGCTCACCCGACCAGCGCGTATAGACTTCTTCACGGAATTTTCCCTGAAATAGCTTTGGATCGCCCGACAGCGCAATCATCCAGGATTTTAGCAGGGTCATACCCGTAAATTCGTTTGGAATCGTGATCTGGCCGGAGTGCGCTTTTATATACGCAGGAAATTCGGCAAACGACCGGGGCGGGTTGGGCACCTTCTGCGAATCGTAAATGACAGCCAGCTGAACATTGCCCCAGGGCACTTCCATGCCGGCAACAGGCTGCTGAAAATCGGTACCGATGTAGGGGTTGGAAAAGTCGATGTACCGGGCGTTCGGCATTTTATTCGTTACCGGACCGAGCAGACCACCAACCTGCCGGAGCTGATAGAATGTTTCGCCGTTGATCCAGGCCATGTCGATCTGGCTTGGCTGCCCGGCCTCGCGTTCAGCTACGAGCGTCTGCACAATCTGCGCGCCCTGCCCGGAAGAAGTTTGCAGGTCGATTCCGTAACGTTGCCTGACTTCGGGCCTGACGTATTGATTTATGTAGTCATTGATATATGGATCGCCGAGCCACATCATCAGGGTAACGGGCTGGTTTCGGCCCCGCTGCTCAATCTGCGTCCAGGACTGACTCAGAGTTTTGGCCGGGTCGCGCTGCTCGGACGAGGAGCAGGCTGCAAAAAGTACTAAACTGCTAATGAGTAGCCTGATTGAATGCATAGAATCCGCTTAAAAAGAGAGATGGCTCGCTCAACGAACGAGCCATCTGCTAAACACACCTAATTAAAACAAAACTCAGCAGGCGTATCGCTGGCTGATTTATATACGAATAAAACTACCGAATCGATTCACCTTGTTCTATCTTTTTTATAGATTACTGACTGAATCACTCAAAACAGATACCGGACGCCGAACTGAAACTGGCGGGGCGGAGCCGCGTTCCGCTGGACAATTCCGCTACCGCGCGGACCAACCTGAATCTGATTACTCTGCGTCGCATTGTTCGAATAACCGCTCAGATTATTTGTATTCAGCACGTTAAACACGTCCGCCCGGATTTCAATCTGCCGTGCCCGGCCAGCCAGCGGCAGGTTATACTGCACACTCACATCAACCACCTTCGACCAGGGCAGTCGATCGCTGTTGCGGCTCTCGCCCGGTTGCCGGTCAGAGTTGCCTACATAAGCATCCCCAAAAGCCGACCCGTCGCCATTGAGGTCATTGCTCGTAATCGATTGACCGCCCACCAGCACCGGCTGGAGGTTCTGGTTGACGACCACGTATTTCGACCCATCAGGAATTCGGTTAATCGGTTGACCGCTCTGAATCAGGGCCGCTACAGTTGCCGTTAGCCGCTGGCCTACGTAATAGTTAAATATGCCGTTGATGATGTGCCGCCGGTCGTTGATGCTTGGCCCCCACTCACTGGCGAAGTTGTTGGCATCCATCGCCCGGAAGTTGATGTCTTCCGTGTCGTTGTAGAGCCGCGACAGCGTATAGATCAGCCGGTAGGCGTACAGATCATTAGCCCGGTCTTTCTGCAGGTTCAGACTCAGCGCCGTGTAGCGCGACCGCCCTTTATCCTCGGTCATAACCACGCTTTGCGCTACGCCAGTCAGCCGTTGCCCATTGATTATACCGGCCCCATTGGCGATGGACACCGGGCGGGTCAGGTTAGCCGCACCGGTTGAGCGGGCAATGCTGCGCTGGGCGCTCAGAGTATAGTCCCAGGCCGACGGCGCATTGAGGTTCGTGGTGCGGAACAGATTATACGACTCATTGTACACTACATCGGCGTAGAACAGCATCTTGTCGCTTACCTGGAGCTGATACCCCAGCGTCGACTGGAACGTATACGGATTTGCGTAGCCATTCGGGTTCAGAATGCGTCGTTCACCACTGAAGGTATTCCGCTGTCCGGCAAACGACGCGGCCGACGGCCCCTGCAGATAGCGAAACGACTGACCGGCACTGTTGAAGCCCGGCCCCACACTCAGGTTTCCGTCGAACGTAACGCGGTCGATGTTCGTACCGGCGGGCAGAATTCCCTGATCTACAAAATACTGAAGCTGCCGCTTGAAGTCGGGACCGGTATTGTTTTGCTGGAGCGCGTCGCTATAAACCGAGTACAGGATCTTATCGTAGAACAGGCCCACACCCCCACGGATAGCCGACCGGCCCGTGAGTTTGTAGTTGAAACTTCCCCGGGGAGCCACGTTATTGAAGTCGCCGGTTGCGGCTCCGCCCTTGCTCAGGTTATCGTAATCATAGCGCAGGCCAACCGTCAGGTTTAAACGCGGGCTGGCCGTAAACTGATCCTCCACGTAAGCCGTGTAGATTGTCTGCGTCGTGCCGAACGACGCAGGCCGCAACTCGACCGAATAGTTCAGCACCCGCGCATCGGCCGGGATGTCGGCCGGACTCAGGTTGACACCAACTCCCCGCTCCCGCAACGCTCCCAACTGGCTGGCCGTCAACTGTACGGTATAGCTGCCATTTGGATTTCCGCCCCCGAAGAGTTGATGGCGGGCTGCAATCACTTCAGCTCCGGCCCGGAACGTATGGTTACCCCGGTAGAACGAAAACTTCTGCTGCAGTTGCACCGTATTCTCGTGCGAGTCGAACAGGTAACCAGGATGCCCAAGATAAGCCACACCCTGTCCGGTTGGGTCGAGAACCGTTACGTCGGGACTGTTGGGGTTCGTCGCGCGGGCGTAATTCCAGCGAAAGCTGCTGTACTGTACGTTCGTTTCCGAAGCAAACCGTTTGGTAGTGTAGGTATTGCGGGAAGCGATCAGCAGCGAGTTTCGATCCTGCGCGTTGGCAGCCGATGGGAACGCAATGCCGCCCTCCAGGCCACCGGCCTGCCGCCCGATGGCCACCTGGCCCACGTTAACCCGCAGCGACGACTTGAACCGGTCGCTCCAGAACTGGTCAAGCTTTCCCGAAATATAGGTGAAGCGGTTCGTGCCGCGTACTGTTTCGTTAATGCCCAGCAGGGGTGCAGTCAGCAGGTTGTCCTTTACGTCGGTAGTGTGTTCAACGTTCAGAAAATAAAATGTTTTGTTCTTTACCAGCGCACCCCCTACCCCGAAACCACCCTGATACCGGGCAAACCCGGCCCTGACCTGATTGCCCGACAGATCGCGCAGGGGGTAGCTCGTCTGCGCGTCAATGACCGCACCGGGCCGGGACAGCAGAAACACTTCGCCGGTCGTTTCGTTGCTCCCCGACTTGGTCGTAATGTTGATGATGCCATTACCGGTATTGCCAAACTCTACCGAGTAGTTGTTGGTCAGCACCGTTACGTTGCGGGTGAAGCCGATAGGAATGGCAAACTTCTGCCCGCCCAGGAACCGTTCGTTATTGTCCATACCATCAATCAGGTAATTGTTGAACAGTCCGTTGGCTCCGTTGATGCTGACGTTCGGCGCTTCGGGAAAGAAGCCCGTTGCCTGACTGACGTTGGGCAGCCGGTAGAGCACCCGCGTAATGTCGCGGCCTTCAACCGGTAGTTCTTCGACCTTCCGGATTTCCAGCTCCGACGACACTTCAGCGTTGGTCGTGTTGATGCGGGATGCGCTCGTGCCCCGAAGCGAATTGCCCCGAACGCTCACTTCGGTCAGGTTGACTTCCCGTTTGCCGGGTAGCAGCAGCGTTACGCTCCGGCGGAAATTTGAGCGCAGCACAATCCCCTCCGCCACGCTCTCCTGATACTGCCCGGTTTCTTTGGTGTAGAGCCGATACGTTCCGTTCAGGGATAGCTGCCGGAACAGGACCTTCCCGTTGGCGTCGGTCTGCCCGGAGGCTGTGAGCCCAATAGCCGGGTTTTCAAGATAGACGGTCTGCCCGGTAACGGACTGTTGACGGGTTAATTCGCGGACAGTAACGTCCAGATCGGCCGTTTGAGCAAACGCCCCGACCGCCAGGCTCATCAGGAGCCAGAACAGGAAAAAATTTTTCATGAAATTGAAGAGATAAACAAAAACTTGCGAATGCAGAATGCACCGGATTTAGTCTGCGCAGTTAAGCCAGAGCTACTGAAGCTACGACCAGTCGGCTGGCCGGTGGCGCGCGAAGGCTGGCAGCGCGTCCGTCATTTGATGATGGAAAGAGAACAGGAAACGAAAACGGCCAGAGTTTTTGTATCGCAACCAGCGCCCAGACCCGCTGCGCCAGTCCGGCAAAGATACCCCGCAGCCACGTGCCCGCCCGAAGGTCGGTTTGCTCATTCCAGTCGACTCGCGCGGTTGACAGGCTGATTACGGTACCAACGTAATCGGTAAGCCAGTCGGTCAGAGCGGTTCCCAGCTGGGGCGTTTGCCACGGAAGATTTGCAAAGAGTTGCCCAGTGGTTTGTTCCAGAAATCGCCGGTCGAGGCCGAGGAGAAAAATGCCGCCCCGCCGGTCATAACCCACCGGTAAAATACTTCGCTCAAGAGCCTTAGCCGCAGCTCTGAGGTCGCTGACCTGTAAATCCGGGCAATCATTCCCGATAATCAGAATACGCTCGTAACCCTTCGCAAAGGCGGTTGATACGGCGGTCAGTAACTGCTGGCCAAAGGGAGCTGCATAATCCGGCGCTGGAGCCAGCCGGGCCGAAAGCAGGCAGGGCAGGCCGGCTGCGTCTATTTTAGCGCGGGTTAATTGCTGCATGGTTGCCCACACCTGCTGGCTCTGCCTGGCTCGACGCGCCACTGATTGCCCCGCCGAAAACGGTTTGCGCAGGGCCTCCAGACGGGAAGGCAGCGAAAAAAGCAGGACGGCCGTCTGGCCAGGTGAACAACTCATGCGGAATGAGACAAGTCGGCTCACAGGTTGCAATTGAGCCAACGCTTTCATAACCTTACGTACCAGCCAGGTGTTTGGTTTTCGGTTCTATTTATAACCCGTCAAGTTTAGGGTTAAACCGAAGTCGATGAATGTAAACATCGGCTATCTTTGCCCCGTTTTACTCCTTCGTGAAACGATAAGGCGAAAGCCTATTTTATGGAAGATAAGAAGCATTTAGACACCGTTACAGCCGCCGGTCTGCTGGTGGCAATGGGTATCATCTACGGTGATATCGGAACGTCGCCCCTCTATACGCTCAGGGCTATTATTGGTGCTGGAAATGCCATTCGGGCCGACGTTGTACGGGGAGCTCTCTCCTGCGTTTTCTGGACACTGACGCTGCAAACCACCGTTAAGTACGTTATCCTGATCCTGCGGGCCGACAACCGGGGGGAAGGCGGAATCTTCGCCCTCTACGCGCTGGTCCGGCGGCACGCCCGCTGGCTGACGCTGCCGGCTATTCTTGGCGGGTCGGCCCTGCTGGCGGATGGAATCATTACTCCGCCCATCTCCGTAACGTCGGCAATTGAGGGCTTGCGCAACCTGTATCCTGACATCACCGAGATTCAGATTGTCGAAATTGTGATCGGTATTCTGACGGTTCTGTTTCTAATTCAGGCCTTTGGCACCAGCGTAGTGGGTACAGCCTTTGGCCCGATCATGCTCGTCTGGTTCGTTATGCTCGGCACGCTGGGAATCGCTCAGATTGCACAGGCACCCGGTATTCTGCTGGCAGCGAACCCGTATTATGCCTGGTGGCTCCTGACCGAATATCCAGGGGGCTTCTGGCTGCTGGGCTCCGTGTTTCTGTGTACGACCGGGGCCGAAGCGCTCTATTCCGACATGGGTCACTGCGGCCGGTCGAACATTCGGGTTAGCTGGGTATTCGTCAAAACCTGCCTTCTGCTGAACTATTTTGGACAGGGCGCGTGGCTGCTAAGCATTGAAGGCCAAAAACTGGGCGAGCGGATTCCGTTCTACGAAGTGATGCCGCCCTGGTTCCTGACCATCGGCATCGTAATTGCCACGGCCGCGACGGTCATCGCCAGCCAGGCGCTCATTAGTGGCTCCTTTACGCTCATCAGCGAAGCGATCCGGCTTAATTTTTGGCCCAAAGTACGGCTGCGTTACCCCAGCGTGCAGAAAGGGCAGCTTTACGTACCGAGCGTTAATTTCCTGCTATGGGCGGGCTGCGTTGGCGTAGTGCTGTATTTCCGCGAGTCGTCGAATATGGAAGCGGCCTACGGGCTGGCCATCACTCTGACGATGCTGATGACAACGCTGCTGATGTCTTATTACCTGTACGTCAAGAAGTTTCAGGCGTGGGGGGTCGTTCTGTTTCTGGCGGTATATCTGGGCATCGAAGGGTCGTTTCTGGTTGCGAACCTTATTAAGTTTCCACATGGCGGCTGGGTCTCGGTGCTGATTGGCGCCATGATTGCGGGTGTCATGTATATCTGGCTGCAGGCCTTCCAGATCAAGCTTCGCCTGACTGAATACGTTCGTATTGACCACTACATTCAGGCGATCAAGGAACTCAGCCGCGACATCAGCATTCCGAAATACGCTACGCACCTCGTGTTCATGAGCAATGCGGCCCGGCAATCGGAGATTGAGTCAAAAATCATTTACTCCATCTTTCAAAAACGGCCCAAACGCGCCGACATCTACTGGTTCGTTCACGTCGATACGACCGACGACCCGTACACGATGGAGTATAAAGTAAACACCATCGCGCCCGACGATGCCTATAAGGTGACATTCAAGCTGGGTTTCCGGGTCGAGCAGCGAATCAACCTGTTCTTTCGGAAGGTGATCGAGGACATGGTAAAAAACAAAGAAGTAGACATTACGAGCCGGTACGAATCCCTGCGGGGCCAGAACGTCATCGGCGATTTCCGGTTTGTTGTGCTCGAAAAATTCCTTTCTTTCGAGAACGAACTACCCGTCCGCGAACGGTTCATCATGAACCTGTACTTCACCGTCAAAGGCTTTACGACGCCTGAAGACCGCTGGTTCGGCCTGGACAGCAGCTCGGTGAAAGTCGAGAAAGTGCCGCTCGTGATCCGCCCGGTCGAAAACGTCAAACTCAAACGAATTCCAACTTAATCGATGAGCGAACGAGCGAATGAGTTATAACCCTGGATGGTTCTGCTTCACTCATTCGCTCGTTCACCCTTTCACTCTTTACTTATGAAACTGTTAATTACCGGCGGGGCCGGCTTTGTAGGCTCGTCGCTGGCTATTTCGCTTAAACAGAACTACCCCAATTACCAGATATATGCTCTCGATAACCTCAAACGACGTGGCTCCGAACTGAGTCTGTCGCGACTCAAAGCAGCTGGTATCGAGTTTGTTCACGGCGACATCCGCAGCAAAGAAGATTTTGACGCTCTGCCAGCTGTCGATACGGTCATCGAAGCCTCCGCCGAACCGTCGGTGCTGGCGGGTCTGGACGGTACGCCCGACTACCTCATCAACACGAATCTGTTTGGTACAGTCAACTGCCTCAATTATGCTCTGAAGCATAAGGCCAACTTTATTTTCCTGTCGACGAGCCGCGTTTATCCGATCAAAACCATTGAAACGCTGAATTTTTCGGAAGCCGACTCGCGCTTCGTCCTCACCGACGACCAGCCCGTTCCGGGCGTATCCGCGCGGGGGATTGCCGAGAATTTCCCTCTCGACGGAGCGCGGTCGCTCTATGGCACTACCAAGCTGGCCTCAGAGCTGCTCATTCAGGAATACAATGAGTTTTACGGCCTGAAAACGGTCATTAACCGCTGCGGAGTCATTACCGGCCCATGGCAGATGGGTAAGGTCGATCAGGGCGTTATGGTGCTCTGGATTGCCAAACACTTTTTTGAGCAGCAACTCGCTTATATTGGTTACGGCGGAACGGGTAAACAAACCCGCGACATGCTCCACATCGCCGACCTCTACCGGCTGATCGACTGGCAGCTGCACAATCTGGATGCCGTTAACGGCGAGATTCTGAATGCGGGCGGTGGCGTAGACAGCAGCGCTTCGTTGCAGGAGCTAACCCGGATCTGCCAGGAAGTAACCGGCAAAACCATTCGGATCAACCAGGTAACCGAAAACCGGGCCGCCGACATCCGGCTCTATATCACCGACAATACGAAAGTTACCCGGTTAACCGGCTGGAAACCCCGGCTCGGTATTCGTGCGATTGTTATGGATATTCACGACTGGCTGAACGAGAACCGGGCAGCCCTGGAGCCAATCCTGAAGTAGAACCCATTGTCAAATCCGACGCGCCTGGCTACACCGGCTCGATCTGGTTACGGCAGGCACCTGACTTACTCTTTCTCGGCTGGCGTTGAAAACGCTCACGACCTACCGGGGCGGTTCGAAGCCGGTAAGCTTACGTATGCGCTGCGCACCGGTTCGGTTCTCTGCGCTGAAGCCGTTGCGCCAAGGGGATGCTAATTGCCCCCCGGCACCCGGTAACACTATTTTGCTCGCCGACGAGGCTGAATCAGGTAGTTTCCTTCCGATGCTGATAGGCTTTGAAGGCCAGCGTTCCAATTACCAGTCCGACAATGCCGAGGAAGATATACTCAACGTACTGACCCAGTTGCGGAAAGGCCTGGCCCAGCCAGTACCCCGCCAGCACGAGAGCCGTAATATAAGCAGCGCAGCCGGTTGCAGTTAAGCCCAGGAAACGGCCTACGGGCATACCGCTCCCGGCGGCCAGCAACGGATTGAAGGTTCGGATAATGGGCAGGAAGCGGCCAATCAGCAGAGTACGGTGGGGGTGAGCATGGTAATACGTTTTTGCCCTTTCCCAGTACCGTCGTTTAAAGATAAAATTGTCGGGCTGATGCTCCAGGCGGCCCCCTATTTTCTTACCTATCCAGAAACCGGTCAGATCGCCTAATACAGCCGACACAAACAACACCCCGATCAGCACACCTACGGGCACCCGCAGCTGATCTATACCACAGAGTAAACCGGCAGAGAACAGCAGCGTTTCTCCACCGGGTATAACAAGACCCAGCAGAAACCCGGTTTCTACGTATACCAGAGCAGCCATTAATACCGTTCCGCCCGTTTCCAGCCACTCCTGATTCATAGTTTGAAGATGCTTTATACACCCACCCGAAGGCTCATGAAAAGCATGGATTAGATTGTAAACCGGGTACTACCCCATCACTGTCCTGCCTGTCAACACCGACCAGGGAGACAATCCTGCTTAAAACTTATAGGCGTAACCCAAACGCACCACCTGAGTTTCATAATAGTCTGTGCTGACGTATCGGAACCCTTCGCCCTGAACCCTTCGCCGGATACGAAGCGTATTGGCGATATCCGTCGCATTCAGAAACCATTCACTCTTACGGACATTTTTTTTCAGTCCCAGATCAATCGAGAAACGGGAGTCGATCTGTCCCTGAGGCACCAGGTCGGGGGCCAGATAAATAGCCGTAAACTGCGCATTGAACTGCCGGGGCAACTGGAAGAGTCCATTCACTTTTACGTTACCGGAAAACAAGCGCTGCCGATCGGCGGAGAAGGTATTCAGGACTGGATACTGGTTCACAATGGTGAAGGCATCAATCGTGTTCTGGTAACCGTTCAGGTTAACACTGACCGTAGCCCACTTATCAAACGTCTGCGACACCATCAGTTCAACACCCGTGCTGCGGCTACGTCCGGCGTTCTGGAATATATTGTAAATCAGCGTACTGCCCGGCACAATGCTGGCAATACGCGTAATAGTTGCCTGCATTTCCTTGTGATATGCGGCCGAATACACGTATCCACCGTCCCAGGAGGATTTATAGCCTAGTTCATAGGAACTGGTAAACTGGGGGCGTAAACCTGGATTTCCCACCTTAATGATTTCGGCATCGTCGTACTTGGGGAAAATGCGGATATCGACTTCATTGGGCCGGTCTACCCGACGCGTATAGAAAAAAGACAACCGGTTGCTATCGGTCAGTTTATAGGCCAGACGAAGATTCGGGAAAGGCTGTCCGTAGCGATAGCCATCACTTTTATACGTGTTATGGTTCGGATTCACTTTATACTGTAAGTCTACATACTCGATGCGCAGGCCCGCTTCAACCTCCAGTTTCTGGGTTTCAATTATGTAATTCCCATACAGTGCCGGAATTATTTCGCTGTAGGTTGCCCAACCTCCGGCGTTGGTATCCAGCGGAGAGTTCAGGCCCGGAAAAAACTGCATGTTTGTCGGAATGTACCGCCGGCGAAATTTAGCGCCGGCTTCTACCCGACCATAGCGCAATGGCTGCACATAATCCACCGTCCAATCGCCTACGTGCTCGTCAGACAGGAGTTTAAACGCGTCCAGTCCGGTATAGGCCGGCAGGATATTCGTGAAGAAATATTTTTCGTCCTCCCGGTGGAAGGTATAGTTAAAACCCGCGCTGAGCAGCCTTCCGGGCTGTTTGAAACGATGCTGCCAGTTGATTGTGGCAGTAACGGTAGTTTTCAGTTCATCCTCCAGAAACTGCCACAAGCGCAGCCGCTCGCTCAGATTGCCATTGAAGAATGGCTCGTCGCCCCGGTCAATGATTTTCTCACTGCTGAACAGGCCCGACACGGTGATGGTGTTGTTTGCATTAACAGACCAGTCCAACCCCGCTTTGGCGGTCGCGATGTTCGTATTCCGATTACGTTTGGTTTGCTGGCGAATTACTTCACCCGTGTCGTAAAACCGGTCGGCAAACTCATTTTTATTCAGCGTCTGCGTGTAGAGATTATCACCCTGAAAGAACAGATTGACCTTGTTCCGGCGGTAATTGAGCGATACCGATGGGTTGACTTTTGGCGTACGCTGGTACTGAGGCCGAATCGTTGGGAAGTTTTCCTGCTTCACCCAAAGGGCTCCCAACCCAGCAGACAGACCAATTTTTCCGTTAAAGCCTTCTTTCTTTTCTTTTTTATAGATGATGTTAATGATTCCCGCATTGCCATTGGCGTCGAATCTGGCGGAGGGATTGTTTATGATTTCAATTCGGTCAATGGCCGACGCCGGGATATTGTCCAGCCCGGATTGACTACCAAAACCCGTTAACGCCGTTTGCTGGCCATCAATAAGCACCATTACCTTATCGCTTCCACGAAGCTGCACCCGCCCTCCATCGCCTACGGTGATGCCCGGCAGGTTTTTCATGGCTTCCAGAGCTGAACCACCGGCCTGGCTGATGTTATCGGCCAGGGTAAAGGTTTTCTTTTCCAGCGTACTGGCAATCGTTTCCTGTTGGGCCTTCACGACAACCTCGCCCAGTTGCGCTACTTCTTCAGGTAGTTCGATTGTGCCCAGGTTTAAAAACTCACTGAGCTGGCCAACCCGAACCGCCTGCATCCGGGTCTGGTAGCCGATATAGGTAACTTTGAGAAAGTAGTTACCGGGGCTAATACCGGACATAGAAAACAAGCCGGCCTCGTTAGTAATGGCTCCCCGCACAAAGGCGCTGTCAGCCGGCGTCAGCAGGGTAACGTTCACAAACGGAAGTGCCGTCTTAGTTTTAGCTTCCTTAATCGTTCCCGACAGCGTTACGGCGTTCGTTTGAGCCTGGGCGCTAATGCTCCCGCAAACCAGCAGCAGAAATAGAAGAATTGGTTTCATTCGGATAGAGACAGCTGAATTACGGCACAAAGCTAACTGGTAATTCAGGAGCAAATCTGAAGCGGTAACTCAGATTTACTTCAGATTCTGGCTGTATCATTGGTAAATTGTCTGATTATGAAAATTCTGCTGGTGGAAGACGAAGTGACCCTGCTTGGGGCGATGCGCCATTTTCTGGAAGAGGAAAAATACATCGTTACGACAGCCACGACCTACGCCCAGGCGAGTTTAGCCATCCATGACTATGTCTATGACTGCATTGTGGTCGACAATGGTTTGCCCGATGGCAATGGATTGAATCTGATCCGGCAGGTTAAAGCCGATCAAAAACCGGCTTCCGGGCCCATGCCCGGCGTATCCACGCCGGGCCTCATTATTATTTCCGCCAAAGATTCGCTCAACGATAAGCTGCTGGGGCTGGAACTCGGTTCGGACGATTACCTGACCAAGCCTTTTCACCTGCCCGAACTCAACGCCCGGATCAAGTCCGTGCTCCGTCGCCGATTTTTCGGCGGAAATACGCTCCTTACGTTTGGGGCTATTTCGGTAGATGCCCAGTCCCATCAGGTACATGTCGCCGGCGAACCGGTTGACCTCACGGAGAAAGAATACCAACTGCTGCTGTTTTTCATGGCGAATCCAAACCGGCTGCTGACGAAGGCTGCCATCGCCGAATCGGTCTGGGGCGATTATATGGATGGAGCCGATTCGCACGATTTTCTGTATACGCACATCAAGAACCTGCGCCGGAAATTGATTGATCGGGACTGTCCGGACTATATCAGAACCCGGTACGGAGCAGGGTATCTGTTCAGCCAAACAATATGAGTTTACTGCGTAAAACGTTGTTGTATCTCTTTCTGGTCTCGGTGCCGGTGGTAATTGGGGGTGGCTGGTTATTCCATCTGCTGATTTACCGGGGCATTCAGTACGAAATAGACGAGCAGTTGAGCAGCGATCTGGCTTATGTCCGTCAGCAATTAGCGCAGGGGCACCAGTTTGCGGGTCGGTTTCCTTTAGACAATCCGCGCGTGGAGCCGGTAGGGTTTGGGCGTCTCATAGGTCCGGTGTTTACAGATACGCTGGCTTTTGACTGGCGGGAGAATCAACGCATCCCAGTTCGTCAGCTTGTGAGCACCGAAGTTGTGCGGGGAAAAACGTATCGCATCACCGTCCGGCAGGCTATGGGCGAACTGAATGAGATTGCTCATTTTCTGTCGCTGGTCGTAACCGGTGGGTTTATCATCCTGCTGGGTTTGCTGGTGCTGCTCAACGGATGGGTGTCACGACGACTATGGCAGCCGTTCTACCGTCTGACAAACCGGCTCCGAGAGTACCGGCTGGATGAGAATACTCCGACTGTCTTTCCGGACAGCGTCATTGCGGAGTTCAGTGCGGTCAGCGCAGCTCTGAATGCTATGAGCCGAAACCTCTACCAGCAGTTCCGGGTCCAGAAAGAGTTCACCGACCATGCAGCCCACGAAATGCAGACTCCGCTGGCCCTGGTTACGGCCCAGCTGGACAGCCTGCTGGGCACCGAACCGCTCACGTCAGAGCAGGTCGAGCTGATGGAATCAGCCCAGAACTCGGTTCGGCGATTGGTGAACCTCAACAAAAGTCTGCTGCTGCTGACCAAAATAGACAACAGGCAGTTTGCCGAACAGCAGCGGGTCGACCTGAGCGATCTGGTTGAGAGTCTATACCGGCAGTTTATTCCGCTGGCCGATTACCGGAAAATGACCTGGCAGCGTCAGGTTAGTCCGGGCGTCCAAAAGACCCTTAACCCTTATTTGGCCGAAGTTCTGGTAACGAACCTGCTGAAAAATGCGATCCTGCACGCCGATACCAGCACCGGCTCAACAATCATTCTGACCCCTACTCACCTGAAAACGCGGAATGCTGGGCCGCCGTTACCCTTTCCAGCGGATCAGCTTTTTGGTCGGTTCGTCAAGAATCCGGCCCGGCCCAATTCAACGGGTTTGGGTCTTGCCCTGGTAAAACAGATCGCCGATCGGTACGGCATAATCGTTAGCTATGCATACGACAGCCTAACCAGGGTCCACGAGTTTACGCTATCTCTACCCGCTTCCTGAGACTTCGGCCCAGACTCATTACCGGAAATCTTCCGGCGGCCATACTCCATCAGCTATTCAGCCGGATGAACCCACCGTCCAGCGGATAATCCGTTCCCGTAATGAAACCGGCTTCGTCAGAGCAGAGATACAGAGCCAGGGCGCCTACTTCCTGGGGCTCAGCCATGCGGCCAATGGGCTGCGTTTTCGACAGTTTTTCAAACATCTCAGCTTCCCGACCGGGATAATTTTTGGCCAGAAACCCATCAACGAAGGGCGTATGCACCCGCGCGGGTGAAATGCAGTTGCAGCGAATATTGTCGTTGAGGTAATCCTTTGCGACCGATAGCGTCATGGTCAGCACCGCACCCTTACTCATCGAGTACGCAAAGCGATCAGACAAACCCAGCGTTGCGGCCACCGAAGCCATGTTCAGAATAACGCCACCACCGTTAGCTTTCAGGTGCGGAATGACCGCGTAAAGACAGTTGTAAACGCCTTTAACATTGATCCGGAAAATACGGTCGAAGTCGGCTTCGGTTGTGGTTTCAACGGTGCCGATATGCGATACCCCCGCGTTATTGACCAGAATATGAATGGGTTCCCGACTGGCAATGCGGCCGACAACATCAATGGCCTGCTGCTGATTCGATACGTCAACGGCATGGCTCGCAGCCTGGCCCCCCGCCTGCCGGATGTCGTCTGCGGCCTGCTCAGCCTGATCCTGGTTGAGGTCCAGAATGTGGACGGACGCCCCGGCCTGAGCAAACGTTTTAGCGATAGCCAACCCGATTCCACTGGCTCCGCCGGTAATGAGAGCCGTTTTGTTTTTAAGTGAAAACATGTTTATAGGGCGAAAGAATGAACGCGCGAAAACTGAATGAGCGATAACAGCCCCATTTGCTTTCGCGCTTCGCTTAGTTAAAGTGATACCCCCCGTTTCCAGGGAATAAAATCGTCCTGCCCCAACCGTTCGGCCTGGGTAATTTCTTCGCCCGAAGCCAGCCGGACAATGTACTCCAGCAGGGCATCGGCATTTTGTTCAATACTTTGCTCGCCATCGATAATGGGGCCGCTGTCAAAATCGATGACGTCGGGCATGCGCCGTTGGAGGACCGTGTTGGTCGAAATCTTCACGACCGGACAAACGGGATTCCCCGTAGGCGTTCCCAGACCAGTCGTGAACAGAATGACGTTGGTACCCGACCCGGCCATGCCCGTCGTCGCTTCTACGTCGTTGCCGGGGGTGCAGAGCAGGTTCAGACCGGGCGTGGTGGCGGGTTCGGCGTAGTCCAGTACATCGGCAACGGGGGCGGTCCCGCCTTTTTTGGCGGCTCCCGCCGACTTGATAGCGTCGGTAATCAGACCATCCTTAATATTACCCGGCGACGGGTTCATATCGAAACCCGACCCAACGGCTTCGGCCGAAGCGGAATAGCTGCCCATCAGGTCAATGAATTTCTGGGCTTTGGCTGTGTCGGGCGTGCGATTAATCAGTTCCTGCTCCACGCCGTTGAGTTCAGGAAATTCGGCCAGCACAGTTTTGCCACCAAGCCCAACTACAATATCCGACAGTTGACCCAGCACCGGATTGGCAGAAATACCCGAAAAGCCATCGGAACCACCACATTTCAGTCCGATAGTCAATGCGCTCAGCGGAGCGGGCTGCCGTTCAACGTTGTCGATCTGGATCAGGCCCAGAAACGTTTCTTTCACCGCCTGCGCCATCAGAGCATATTCGGTGCCGGCCTGCTGTTCAAATATCAGCAGAGGTTTATTGAACTTCGGATTCTGGCGCTTGATTTCATTTTCGATCGTGTCGGCCTGCAGGTGCTGGCAGCCCAGGCTCAGCACCGTTGCACCTGCTACGTTCGGGTTGTTAATGAACCCCGCCAGCAGCGAGCCCAGATAAGCCGAATCCTGCCGGGTGCCGCCACAGCCCATCTCATGCGTCAGGAACTTGATCCCGTCAACGTTTTTGAAGGGCCGGTTCGCTTTCGTTGGGTTAGGCTGGGGTAACGTCCGATTCTGCGAGGCATCGACAAACGGCTGCATCTTTTTAATGACGTCCAGATCGCCCGCCCGGTATAGGCTCAGGAGTTCATGCACTTGTTCGCGGTACGTTTCGGGCTGGGCGTACCCCAGTTCGCGCTCGAAAGCGTCCTTCAAAATCAACACATTGCGGTTTTCGCAGAACACCAACGGCACCACAAGCCAGTAGTTACGGGTCCCAACGCTGCCATCAGCGCGGTGATAGCCCATGAAGGTGCGATTCTGCCAGCGCGATACATCGGGCGGCAGCCAGGCGTAAGGCTGTTTTTTGTCGAGGCCGTAGCGATCGGCGTCGTGTTTGAGATTAAAGGTCGTGATGGGTTCACCCCGCTGGATGGGCCGGGTAGCCTTACCCACCAGCACGCCATACATCCTGATTGGATCGCCGGGCTGGCGGTCTTCGGTGACGAATTTATGTTTAGCCCCTACGGCATACGGCAGTACGTAGGTCTGGCCATCGAATTCGATTTGCTCCCCGGCCGACAGATCGCGCAGGGCGACGATGACGTTATCGGCGGGGTGGACTTTCAATACGCGGGCAGGCATTCTTGGATATCTGGTTTTCAGTAAAGAGACGTGACAGACCGAAATATACCACTTGTTGGCAAAAACTTTAATCCAACTCTTTTGCGAATGTGGGCGGCATTCCCAACTTTTGACGCCCAAACCCTGCCTGCTCATGTCGTTTCCTCTGCCCGAAAACCCAACCGGCGTCCGGTCGGCCAACGCGTCGGCTCTGCCCGCTCAATCGGGCCCTTTCCTGGCCGGCCGCCTGATGTCGATGGATGCCTACCGGGGTTTTGTCATGTTTCTGATGGCAGCCGAATTGCTGCAGTTTCATAAGTTACACGAGGCCTTTCCCGACAGCGCCTTCTGGGCGTTTCTGGCCTATCACCAAAGTCATGTCGAATGGGCGGGCTGTTCGCTGCACGACCTGATTCAGCCGTCGTTTTCGTTTCTGGTGGGTGTTGCTCTGCCTTATTCCCTCGCCAGCCGATTAACCCAGGGGCATTCATTTGGTCATCAGTTCGCTCACGCGCTCCGGCGGTCGCTGATTCTGGTTTTGCTGGGCGTTTTTTTACGTTCCATCCACGCCAGCCAGACCTATTTTACGTTCGAGGATACGCTGTCGCAGATTGGTTTAGGCTACCCGTTTTTATTTCTGCTGGGCTACGCCCGACCCCGCACCGGCTGGATTGCCTTTGCCGGTATTCTGGTGTTGTATTGGCTGGCTTTCGTTCTCTACCCAGCCCCCGGCCCAAATTTCGATTATACCGCCGTAGGCGTACCAGCCAACTGGCCGGAGCATTATACGGGTCTGATGGTTCACTTCAACAAAAACAGCAACCTCGCCTGGGCGTTTGATACATGGTTTCTGAACCTGTTCCCGCGCGAACATCCGTTCCTGTTTAACGGGGGCGGTTACGCCACGCTTAGCTTTATCCCGACCCTCGGCACGATGCTGCTGGGCCTCCAGGTCGGTCGCTGGCTGCGCGCCGGACTAGCGCATAACGCCGTCCTAAAACGATTACTCATTGCCGGTGCTGCCGGGATTACGCTGGGACTTATGCTGCAGGTGACGGGCATCTGCCCCGTAGTCAAGCGCATCTGGACGCCGGCCTGGGTTTTGTTCAGCGGTGGCTGGTGCTGCTGGCTGCTGGCCGGGTTCTACGCCCTGATCGACAGAGCCGACAAACGCGGCTGGGCCTTCCCGCTCGTGGTGATCGGCATGAACTCCATTGCCATTTACTGCCTGGTGCATTTGATTGACCGCTTCATCATTAACTCCTTTTATATTCATCTTGGTCACGGTCCGTTTCAGGTGTTTGGCCCGGTTTATGAACCCCTGCTGATTGGTATAGCCACGCTGGCGGTTTTTTATCTGATTCTCTGGTGGATGTACCGCCGAAAACTTTTCATCCGTATCTGATTTATGCCCACGGCCAATATTCTGAATCTTTTCGACCAGACAATTTATTACGGCACCCTGACCGTCGAGAACGGACGGATTGCCCGCTTCGAACGACTCGGGCCCGAGCGGGCGGATGAGCCTTATCTGCTGCCGGGTTTTGTAGATGCCCATGTTCACATTGAAAGCTCGCTGCTTACCCCGCCCCAGTTCGCGCGGCTGGCCGTGGTGCATGGCACGGTCGCAACCGTATCAGACCCTCACGAAATTGGTAACGTGCTGGGCGTACCGGGTGTTGAGTATATGATTCAGGAAGGCAAACGGGTTCCGTTTAAATTTATGTTCGGCGCGCCCTCATGCGTCCCGGCAACGGCTTTCGAAACGGCGGGGGCCACCATTGGCGTCAGCGACGTCAGGTATCTGCTCGGTCTGAAAGAGATTGGCTACCTCGCCGAGATGATGAATTTTCCGGGTGTGCTGCAGCAGGATGGCGAGGTCATGGCCAAAATCGCCCTGGCCAATGCTTTCAACAAACCCATTGACGGCCACGCCCCCGGTCTTACCGGCGAAGACGCGCAACGTTACATCGACGCCGGTATTACAACCGATCACGAGTGCTTTACGTTTGAAGAAGGTCTGGACAAGGCCCGGCGGGGTATGCACATCCTGATTCGTGAAGGCAGCGCGGCCCGTAACTTCGAGGCTCTGATTCCGCTGCTAAGCGAGTTTCCGACTCAGATTATGTTCTGTTCGGACGACAAGCATCCCGATACTCTGGCCCAGGGACATATTAATCAACTGGTGGTGCGTGCGCGGGCAAAGGGCCATTCGCTCTGGAACATTCTGCGGGCGGCCTGTATGAACCCGGTTCTGCATTACCGGCTGCCGGTGGGTCTGCTGCGCGAGGGTGACCCGGCCGATTATATTCTGGTCGAAGATTTACAGAGCTTCCGGGTTCGGCAAACGGTTATCAATGGTGAGATCGTAGCTGAAGATGGTCAATCCCGGATTCCGGATCTGCGCAGTGCAGCCCTGAATCAGTTCAACTGCTCCCCGAAAGAACCCGCCGAGTTTATCGTCCCGGCTTCCACAGATGGTGAAGCGACGGGCCTGATCCGCGTGATTGAAGCGCTCGATGGCCAGCTGATCACCAACGAACTGCACCTGGAGCCGAAACTTGAAAACGGCCAGCTCGTGCCGGACGTGGATCGGGATTTGCTCAAGCTCGCTGTCGTTAACCGTTATGAGGATATGCCCCCGGCGGTCGCTTTCATTAAAAACTTTGGATTGAAACAGGGTGCCATTGCCTCATCGGTGGGGCACGACTCCCACAACATCACGGCGGTAGGCTGCGACGACGCCAGTATCTGCCGGGCCGTTAATCTGGTTATTGAGGCCGGCGGTGGGCTGTCGGCGGTGGCCGGAACGGCTCCTCACGAACACGACTCCGAGCTGATGAGCCGACGAACATTCCTGCATCTGACTACCACAGCCGACGAACAACTGCTGCCGCTGCCCGTTGCCGGTTTGATGACGGACACGGATGGGTATGAGATTGCGGCCCAATACACGTTGCTCGACGAGTTTGCCAAAGCAAATTTGGGGAGTGTCCTCGCTGCGCCCTATATGACACTGTCCTTTATGGCTTTGCTGGTGATACCTTCTTTAAAGCTCAGCGACCGCGGTTTGTTCAACGGAAATCGATTCATATTTACCCCTCTTCAAATTGTGAAATAAGCCCACAAAAAAATTTTATTTTAACTACCTTTTTTAATTCAATTATTTATCGGTAAGTTTACAGAGCTGAATCGCATCCTCAACCCTTACCTAACCTACTCATGCCCCGTTCTCGTACCCAGTCCGGCCCGGATGATGAAACGCTTTGGAACCTATTCAGAGGTGGTGATGAAAACGCTTTCGCTCGCTTGTATCAAAACTATGTTCAAACCCTTTACCACTATTGCGCCCACTTTGCTACCGACCGCGCACTGATTAAAGATTGCATTCACGACCTGTTCGTTGAATTGTGGAAACATCGGACAACCATCGGCCCGACAACTTCGGTCCGGTTTTATCTGATGGCTTCCATCAAACGGAAACTGGTTCGTCACCTGACCGCCGAGCAGAAGCTGGTCAGTCAGGACGACATCACCAATGGCCGGCGTATCGGTGATACGCTCCCCGGCGCTGATCCGTCGCACGAGAACCAGCTGATTGCCTTTGAAGAAGATTCTTTTATGAATGAATGCCTGCATCAGGCTCTTGAAAAATTACCCCGCCGTCAGCGTGAAGCCGTTCACCTGCGGTATTTTCAGAACATGAGCAACGAAGAAATTTCGGCTCTGATGCAGATCAATATTCAATCGGTCTATAACCTGATCTTTGGTGCAATGAGCAACCTTAAGCGGTACGTTACCCCAGAGAGCGTTTCTCTTTAACCCTGACTACTCCTAAACCTGATCTAAGCCCGGTAGCTCTCCAGTTACCGGGCTTTCTGTTGGTATAAACCCGCAGCCGATATAGTAGCCAGACCGGCGGCTATCAGTTGCGCATACCCCGCCATTCGGGTAACTTCGCCGGATGAATACGGACTCAACGCCCCTACCCGAACGGGTTCGCCCCCGCACCCTCGACGATGTAATTGGCCAGCGTAAATTAATTGGCCCTATGGGTGCGCTGCGCCGGGCTGTTAACGCCGGGCGGCTGCCCTCCATGATTTTGTGGGGACCGCCGGGCGTGGGCAAAACAACCCTGGCTCTGCTGCTGGCCGAAACCGTCAAGCGACCGTTTGTAGCTCTCAGCGCTATTAACTCCGGGGTTAAAGAGATTCGCGACGTGCTGAGCCGACCTTCGGGTATGTTTCCTCCGGTGGTCTTTATCGACGAAATTCACCGCTTCAACAAAAGTCAGCAGGATGCCCTGCTCGGGGCCGTCGAAAAAGGACAGATTACACTCATCGGAGCCACTACCGAGAATCCGTCGTTTGAGGTGAACAGCGCCCTGCTCTCGCGCTGCCAGGTGTATATCCTCGAAGCGCTCAGCCGCGAAGAACTGATTCAGGTAGTTGACCGGGCGATTGCGCAGGATGCGTTTCTTCAGTCAAAACAGATTCAGATTGAATCCTACGATGCCCTGCTGCGGCTATCGGGGGGCGACGGCCGTAAACTCCTGAACCTGCTCGAATTAGTAGCCTCGGCGCACGTATCGACCGAACCGTTATTCATTACGGACGAGGTCGTAACAACTGTAGCCCAGCAGAACATTGCCCGTTACGATAAATCAGGCGAGCAGCATTACGACATTATTTCGGCCTTTATCAAGTCCCTGCGCGGCTCCGACCCGAACGCAGCTCTCTACTGGATGGCCCGGATGATCGTGGCGGGCGAAGATCCGGTGTTCATTGCCCGGCGCATGCTGATTCTGGCGTCAGAAGATATTGGCAACGCCAACCCTACTGCCCTGATTATGGCTTCGGAAGCGGTGCAGGCCATCAAAGCCATTGGCATGCCTGAGGGCCGGATTATTCTGTCGCAGGTGGCGGTTTATCTGGCGACTTCGCCCAAGAGCAACGCGAGTTACGTAGCGATCAACGACGCCATTGCCCTAGCCGAACAGACGGCCCACCTGCCCGTGCCGCTGCACTTACGTAACGCGCCGACGAAGCTTATGAAGCAGATTGGTTACGGGAACGAGTACCAGTACGCCCACGAATACGAAGGCAATTTTACGCTGCAGAACTTTCTGCCTGAAGACCTGAAAGGCCAAAAACTCTACGAACCCGGCCAGAACGCCCGCGAAGCCGAAATCCGCCGGAACCTGCAGAAGTGGTGGGGCGAATGGTATGGGTATTGAGACCATAAAGCTAGTAAAGCGTGCTTAATCAGTTGAGTTGTTGACCAAAAACATATCCATAACCTCCGCCCAGTAAATCCGCTTGCTAAACTATTCGGATAGAATTAGTATAGCCCCCTGTAAATACAGATGTAACATCCGTATAATCAACAGATTAGCTAATGAGCATTTGTATAACGTCATGCTAATCCAAACTGATTGGAATGGGGGCTACACTTACGTTTTATCTGATCCATGGACTGCTGATTGCGTTGGTAGCGGTTTTTGTCCGCTATCTGCCTGTCGAAAGCCGTCTATATCAGTTAGGTCAGGTAATCTGGCGCGGATTTGAGCAAATCGCCCGCCAACCGGTTCGGGCGGGGGCGCTCTTGTCGCTCTGGTGCCTGTTTTTGCTGACGTTCATCTACCTTCTGATCGACCCGTTTCCGCTGCTGAATGATGAGTTCGGCAACCTGCTTGCAGCCGATACATTCGCCCATGGCCGGCTAGTCAACCCGTCTCATCCGTTATGGCCTTTTTTTGAGAGTTCCCACATTGTTGTTCATCCGATATATGTCTCTAAGTACCCACCCGCCCAGGCTTTACTCCTTCTGATTGGCCGGCTGCTTGTCAACTTTCCGATGGCGGGCGTCTGGCTGGGCTACGGCATGGCCACATTGGCTATCTGGTGGGCCTTGCGGGCGATAGCCTCTCCGGCAGCGGCCCTGCTGGGAGGCATGGCTATTGGCGCTCACTGGCACCTGCTTCCGCTGTTTGGCGAGATGTACTGGGGCGGCCCAGTTTCCATGCTGGGTGGGGCCTTAGTGGTTGGGAGCTGGTTCCATCTTCGTCAGCTGCCAGCCCCGGCAGGTCTACAGTACGGTGTAATCATGGGTCTTGGTGCCTGTCTGCTGGCCATTAGCCGCCCGTTTGAAGGGCTGGCAACGGCGTTAGTGCCTGCCTTTCTGCTGCTGGGGTCAAGACGCTGGTCGGTTATTGCGGCAACAGGCGTAGTGGTTGGGCTGGGCGGCCTGTTGCTGATGACCTATAATTATCAGATTACCGGTCAGCCCACAAAATTGCCTTATACGCTTTATTACGATCAGTATGAAGTATCGAGGCCCCTGCTGATTCAGCAGCCGGGAAAAAATCCGGTGATCCGTCGGCCCGAGATGAAACAGGTACATGATTATGAAACCCAAGTTTATTTCAAACGACGAACGAGTTTACGCAGCTATCTGGGAGCGCTGGTTCAGAAGGCCAAAATATATGGCGGTATTCTGTTTGGCATTGCTTACTGGCTGCCTCTGCTGTACTGGTTGTTCCGGCGGAAAGAACCGCTTGGACAAAATGCGCTGGACTTAACGCTGCTTGCGATGCTGGTGCTGCCCATACTGGCATTTGCCATTACCAGCTTTGAAACCCCGCATTACGTTTCACCCGTGATCGTTGTGCTGGCAGGAATTGTTACGCGTGGTTTTTCTTATTTACCACACTATTTACGGGTTGGATTGCTGCTTCCCAGTCTCTGCGTGGCTCACACGCTATTCGTCTTTTTGGGTTACGATTTCCTTATCCGGATGAGCGGGCCAATGCTCTGGCGTCCGATTCATCAGCAG
Organism: Spirosoma taeanense; assembly: GCF_013127955.1. Taxonomy (NCBI): domain Bacteria; kingdom Pseudomonadati; phylum Bacteroidota; class Cytophagia; order Cytophagales; family Cytophagaceae; genus Spirosoma; species Spirosoma taeanense. The sequence goes on along the minus strand of NZ_CP053435.1, from coordinate 1,028,680 downwards.
GAACTGACCGAAGACGGAGGCCGACATCTCATACTGGTAGATTATGACCCGAACCACGTGGCTACCATCTGGGACTTTGTGTATAACGGAGCCGATATTGACAGCCAGTCCGTGGTTTGGGCTGCTGACCGCGGTGACAGTCTGAACCGGGCGATTCTGGACTATTATCCGGAACGCTCGGTCTGGCGGATTGAACCCGATACCCGACCGCACCACCGGATCCTGCTGCGTCGTCCCCGGAAAAATATACAACAGGCCTATTTGCCGAATCAGCGGGCGATTACTCAGGATTGACCGATTGACTTTTTCTATATTCAGACCTTCATTCATCTTATTCTTTCTCTGTCCACATGAAGATTTCCCGTACTTCCATCGTTGTCCTGTCGCTTTTAATCAGCCTGCTGGCCGGATGTCGGCCCACTGAGCCAACGACAAACATTCCCACTACGCCCACTATCTGGCTTGCTGGGCACTACATTGTCGTTTATAAAACCGACCCCCTGGCTGGCGGTCGTTTTGTTGACACTTACGCCAACCGGCTAACCGCCGTCCGTAAATATACCAGCCAGTTTCTAAAGCAGCTGGCCATTAACTCCGATAACATCGAGCAGGTTTATGGAACCGCCCTGAGAGGCTTTGCAGCGCGCCTGACGCCTGCTGAAGCCGAACGGCTGAGCCACGACCCGCGCGTAGCTTACCTTGAAGTGGATCAGGTTGGGTTTGTGGACCAGTTGGTAAGCAGCGGCCTGGTTGAACCCTCGGCTACCCAGCCTAAACAGGTAATTCCCTGGGGCGTAACCTATGTCGGCGGACCCATCGATTACAAAGGGACGGCCGTTGCCTGGATCATTGATCATGGTATCGACCTCGACCATCCTGATCTGAACGTTGATTCAACCCGTGGTTATAACGTGTTCACAAGCGGACCCGGAGCCGGTTCGCTCGACGATGCACTCGGCCACGGTACGCATATGGCGGGTATCATTGCGGCTAAAAACAACAGCATCGGCACGGTTGGCGTAGCAGCCGGCGCAACGGTGATCCCCATAAAAGTTGGTCATACGGGCAATGATGCCAAAGCGTCAAACCTGATTGCAGGTGCTGATTTTGTAGCGGCCCATGCCCGTCCGGGCGACGTAGTGAATGCCAGCGTAGGCGTTCAATCCTCCGATGCCGTCGATGCTGCGTTTATTAACATGGCCCAGAAGACGGGCGCATTCGTTGGTATTTCTGCCGGCAATACCCAGGAGGGTAGTAACAAGGACGCAAATCAGATTTCCCCGGCCCGCGCCAACGCACCAAATCTGTTTACCGCTTCAGCGCATGACAACAAGGGTGTTTTTCTGGGTGTATCGTGCTCCGGAAATCCACCAATTGATTATGCTACGCCCGGCAAAGACAGCCGTTCTACCTATAAAGCCGGTGGATACAATACCTATCCGCAGGGAACCAGCATGTCGGCGGCTTATATGACGGCTGTACTCATGGCGAGTGGCGGCAAGGTGGTTACGAAAGGCTATGTTACCCGCGACCGGGACCAGACCCCCGATCCAATAGCCGTTGTCAAAATCAGGTGAGCGGTTATCCACGCGTTTAGGCAGTCTGGCCGGTTGCTTAGCCTTTACCTGTCCTGTGGCTCTATCTGCACCTTAAACGTTCGTCCCTGGGCACCCTGCCGGGCGTGAAGAATATACGTGCTCCCGATGGGGAACGCACCCAGTTTCAGTTCAAGGGTATTCGTGCCGGCCCGTACAGCGTGGTTCTGCTCGACCAGCATCCGGCCGTTCAGGTCGCTGAGCTGCACGGCTACCTGCCCCCGATCTGGCGAATACCACCAGAGCCGGTAGCGCCCCTCACTTAGTTTCGGAGCTGGTGCTGTTGTCGATTCACCTGCATAAACTTCTTCCGGCAGCCTGGCGGCAGAGGTTGCGCCCTCCTTGTCTTCCGGCACGTAATTTACCCGATGACTAAACAGATTCGCGGAAGTTTGCGCCCTACCCGTAGCGACCGCGCAAAACCAGAGTAGAGCAACCAGTAATAGCGTTTTACCCATAGCCGTATAAGAGTTCCCTTTTGGCTACGAAAGTTAACTAATGAACTATATATCTACACTACTTTTAACTAAAAGATTGACTAAATAATTTTGAGCTACATTTTTCTACTAGTTAGGCTATCTAATAAGCAGATAAATAAACGGCGTTACATCAGGTTCCATTCTTTTCGGTAGGTGCGCGACAGATAAGCGTTGGCTTCGGGATTGTGTCTAAATTTTTCCTTGCGGGCGTTCCATTCCAGCGGTTGTCCGAGCCGATAGGCGATCAAACCCAGATGCATGGGCAGGGTCATCTGCCGGACGTAAGCCAGATTCGATTCCGGTTGTTTACGTGACTTGACGGCATTCACAAAGTTCTGCTGATGGCCCGGCGACCGTTCGAGCGTAATAGGGACGTCGGGCACATCGGCCATCATGACGCCGTTGATCGTGATTTCGCGGGTATTGTAATCGCACAGCAGCGTTCCCTTGTCGCCCTCGAAGTAAGCGCCGATATGCCGTTTCTCCGCGCCCGGCACGTTGGGTGGCGTACTGGTCCAGTGCAGGTTCAGGCCGTCGAATTCATAGTCCACATCAATCCATTTGGGTGCATCGGCAATGCCTTCGGGGGCCTCGCCTTTCGCCCGGATGGTTTTCAGCCCGGTAGGATTAACTGACCACCAGACAATGTCGGCAATGTGACACCAGAAATCCTGAAACACTCCGCCCGAGTAGTCCAGAAAATAGCGGTAGTTGACATGGCACCGCTCGGGTGTATAGAGCGACACCGGCGCGGGGCCCTGCCACATCTCCCAGTTCAGGGTAGCGGGGGGCGTCTGATACCGGGCCGGACCAAGCACGGGTGGAAACCCTGTTTTCCAAAGCCGCACTGTATGCACCTTGCCAATTGAACCGGCCTGAATAATCTCGGCCACGCGGTGGTAATTATCGCCCGCGTGAATCTGGGTGCCCAGTTGAAAGATCCGGTCGTAGCGGTTGAGCGTTTTCAGCATCTGCTGGCCCTCCCGAACGCTGAAGGAAAGCGGTTTCTCGCCGTATACGTCTTTCCCGGCCTGAAACGCCATAATGGCAATCTGGGCGTGCCAATGATCGGGGGTTGCGCAGGTAATCGCGTCAATATCCGGCCGGTCGAGCAGGTAGCGAAAATCAGCGTAGGTTTTGGCCGTGGTATCGGGATGCAGCGTCCGCAGGGTAGCCAGAGCTTTGTTCAGGTGCGTTTCGTCCACGTCGCACAGACCGACAACCTCGACTTCGGGCAGGTTGGCGAACCAGTTCAGGTGATTGGTTCCCATGCCGTTTAGGCCGATATGCGCTACCCGCAGGCGGTCGCTGGGAGCGACTTTACGTTTCAGACCGGGTAGTATGGTTAAGCCAAGCGCAGCCGCACTGCTTTGTTTCAGGAATTCCCGGCGATTGAGTGGAGCCGTCATGTGAGCAGGGTTTAGGACGTTCCGCAAAAGCGAGTTTACCCGAACGGCAACGACTCCTGCGGTCAATAAAAAAGAGGCCTAAGCCTCTGATTTACTCCCTAATTAGAGGCATCGTTCCCGACCCGATCGGACGGTTAGCGCATTAGTTCATCGAAGGTAACGCTGACGTAATAGAGCCCGCCAATCCGGGCCAGGCCGTAGCCCTGCGCATAGTACTGGTTCAGGATGTTCGTCCCTCCCAGTTTAACGACCGACTTATACATTGGCACCCGATAGGAAACCTGCGCGTCTACGCTGCTCCATGAGGGCAGCCAGACATCTCCCTGCGTGGTCCCCTGCTCGACCCACATCCGGTCCGTCCAGCGATAGGTCAGTGTGGCCCCGAGCCGGTCGGTCAGCCGCGTATTTGTCAGGCTAATGTTGTAGCGGTTCTCGGGGGAGATAAAGAAGTTACGCCCTTTCTGCGATACTTCCGGATTGCTCATCCGGCGCTTGATGATCTCGTTGCCGGCATTGTCTTTGATAATGTTGCCCTGCGCGTCGCGTAGCGTTACGGTACCGACCTGACGGGCGTAATTGCCGCTCGCTGTGAAGCCCCGGCCCAGCCCATACTCGACGCCCAGCCCGTATCCATTCACGAATATTTTATTCAGGTTGTTGAAGTTAACCTGCAGCGTCCGGTAATTATTTGAGCTAAAGTCGGCAATGCGCCCGTTGGTTGACTGGTAAAAACTCTGGGCCGCAATGAAGTCGGTGTATTGGCTGTGAAAATAGAAAGCGTCCACGTACAGCTTGTTCTGCACCAGCGTTTTATAACCAATTTCCCAGGTTTTAATTTTTTCGGTCGTAAAATTAGTCGGGTCGTAGGCGCGGCTCCGCAGTTGGGCTTCAGAGATGCGACCGGCCGTAAAGTCTTTTATGTCGCTGTCCAGATAAGCCGGGTTGCTGAACAGACCAGCCGACTCCGCAGCCAGCCTAGAACCGCCCACCTCACCCCCTTTTCCGGCGGCTGGCACGGCGAACAGTTGCCCCGGCGATGGATTCCGGAAGGCGCTCTGCCACGATCCCCGGAAATTATGCACACCAACGCTCAGCACCGCCGATGCGCGGGGCGTAAAGCCACCTTTGAAATACTGATTTTTATCGTACCGAACCGCTACGGTTGGCTTTAGCGTCGTTGTTTCGCCAAACTTCAGTTCTCTGGCGACCTGCACATAGGCGCCGGTTTCATTGATGGTGTATTCCGAGCCGTCGGCTTTCAGCGTAACGGCCGTGCCGCCCGTGTTCAGGGCGTAGCGCCGGATGCTGCCGCCCGCAATCACCTCCGCCACGCCAATCAGGTCCGAGAGATTAATCATGCCCTCGTAGTGGTACAGGGATGAATTGTCGCGGAATCGGAGTCCTTTCGTCGTAGTCGAGCCAGGGATAAAGTCGGTGTTATAAGTACCGGCATACAGATCCCGTACGCGATTAAACTCTGCCGATCCGGGCGCATACCGGCCCCGGTCGGCTTCGATCCTGGCCTGATTCACGCCCACTTTGTTTTCAATATATACCTGCCCAAACTCCGAGGCCCACTGCTCCAGCGGCTTCCAGGTATTGTTAATGGCCGTGGCCGTCTGGCCAATGTTCCAGCCCTCGGCCTTCTGCTGGGTGGTATAAGCCCGTAAGAAAAAGTAGTCCCCCCGAATTTCGGCTTTGAACTGGTTCCGCTTATAGTCGGGAAAGTATTCGCGGAAACCCGCCGTCCGGATAAAATTCCCTTCACCGTAGTACCAGCCCAGCGACACCTGGACATCGGCCGACAGCTTGTAATGCAGTGACACATTGGCACGGTTATTAAACACCTTCCCGTTGTTGCCCAGGACGTCTAATTCGGTATAGCCTGTTCGGGTTACCAGCTTATTCTGCAGCAGGGCGTTGGCATAGTTGGCCGGAAACCGGTAAGCGCCCCCGGCATTGATATCGTCGCCGTAGAGATTCACCCCGTCGTACTCAAAATTGGTGTTGGGGTTATTATTGGGGACGTAACCGATGCCGGTCGCAATACCGCCCCGACTGGGGTCAATAGCAAAGAAGTTGGTTCGGGCCCGCGTCGAGCGGTCGCTGTAGTCGTCGGCAATAAAGTCCGTACCGGTCAGCCGCTGAAAATTCACCTTAAAGGCAAAGCGGGTGCCGAGCTGCTGCGCGTACCGGATGGCATAGTCCAGATACGGTTTAGGCCCGAAGTTGGGTTTACCGAAGTTATTGGCGCCGATTTTCAGCTGAGCGCTCAGCCCCTGGTAAGTGAACGGATTCTTGCTCGTTGTCAGCATCAGGCCCTGCAGGGCATCCGGCCCGTAAAGCGCCGACGACGCACCGGGAATCAGTTCGATGCTTTCAACGTCCAGATCCGAAATACCGGCAACGTTACCAAAACCAAAGCCCAGACCCGGTGAGCGGTTATCCATGCCATCGGTCAGCTGCAGAAACCGGTTGTTGTTATTCGCGCCAAACCCGCGCAGATTCACCGATTTAAACGTCAGGCTCTGGGTCAGCAGATCCACACCTTTTACGTTCTGCAGTGCATCGAACGGGCTGGCCGCCGGGGAGTTGGCAAACTGTCGGGGCCGAGCTTCTCGACGGTTACGGCGGCTTTCCGGATGTCTTCGGGTACGCGGCTCGCCGACACAACGACCTCGTCGCTCATGATCGCTTCTTCCGTCAGTTTGACCTCAATACTTCGGAAGTTATTCCCGCGAACGGTAATTTCCTGCCGCCCGTAGCCTATGTTGGAAATACTCAGCGTAAGAGGCAGGGGCATGTTCGTCGCCAGAATAAACCGTCCGTCGGCCTGCGTCGTCGTTCCGGTGTTTGTACCCTGGATCAGGATCGTTACGCCCGCCAGCGGCTGGTCTTTCTCGTCCGTTACCCGACCGGCAATATTCGTCTGCGCCCAGACCGCCAGCGAAGTCAGTGTGAGGAAAAGTGTTAACGTAAAGTTTCTCATAAGTCCGTGTTGGTAAAGCGCTACTCCTTGGCTGCTGGATGCAAAGGTTGACAAAAATCACGAAAACTGAATGATGCTCCTGTCAGCCTATAGCCTAAATAAAGCGCTGGCTGCCCCTCCGGTATCATTGCGATACGGAGGGGCAGCCAGCGCCTGTTTTCAGTTGATTAGAAACGGGTTACGTCGTAGGTTATGGCCAGATAATACAGTCCGCCGATAGTTGGCCCGGCAGCGTACTGAATGTAGCGATTGTTGAACACGTTTGCCGCGCCAAGCTTGAACGAAAGCTTGGGCTGGGGCGACGCACCAACGGCCCGCCGGTAGGTTACCTGCGCGTCAACGGTCTGGTAAGCAGGCACAACGCCGTCGGCCAGCGGGCTTTGCCATAGGAAACTATCCTGCCAGCGCCATACCACGTTGAACCCTACGTTCCGGATTACCTCCCGGTTACCGAAGCTGATGTTGGTTACGTATTTAGGCGTGTTGAAACCCGTGACAAACACATCGGGCGAGGCATTCGACGCCATGTTGTTGTAGTTTACGTTCCCCGACAGCACAAACTTCCGGTAAAAGTTATAGGTCAGCCCCAGCGTCGCGCCGTAGCTGTTGTAGGTGTTTTTAGCGTTTGAATAAACCCGGTAGCGCACCTGCTTCGCGCGGGTCAGCATGTCCAGCACCGCAGCGTCGGTCCCCACTTTATCCGTCGTCGGTACGGCTACCTCGACCTGTCCCAGGAAATTGCGGTAGACATTGTAATACGCTTCGCCGTCGATAGACAGCTTGTTGTTGGCCAGCACACTCTTGTAACCCACCTCAAACGAATTGATGTGTTCGGGCTGTTCGGGTTTCAGGTTAGCCACAACCAACCGGTTGCGGTTTTTAAGCGCGGCATCGTTGCGGCTCAGACCGGTCGCTACGTCTGCGTTGACGCCAGCCGTAAAATTGTCCAGGGAAATCAGCGTGTACGAGTTTTCGAGGAAACCCAGCCCTTCGTTAACCCGCGCCAGTCCACCGACGCGCCGAACCCCGGCGTTATTAACAAAAGACAGGGCCTCGAACAGTGACGGGAAGCGATAACCATTCTGGTAGGAGAACCGGATGTTGTGCTTTTCGGCGGCTGTGTACACCAGCGCCAGCCGCGGATTTACCTTTGGGGAGAACTCGGGGTTGTTATCTACCCGCACCGATGCCGATACTTTCAGTTTGTCGTTCAGCAGCAGTTTGGTTGCTGAAGCAAACGTCCCGTATTTCGTATATATCTGATTGTTGCCGCCCGGTGTGGTCCGCAGGTCTAGCGGTTTCGAGAAATCAACGAAGTTGTTACCATCCGGAATTACTTCGTAACGCCGGTAATCGGCCCCCACCAGAATCTCGGCCACTTTCGCCAGTCGGCGCAGGTTCCACTGTACGTCGCCGTGGTAGGTATTGCTGCGCTGCCAGAGAGCCGCCCCGCCTGTTGCGGGTGCGCCGGGTACGTTAACGGCAATGTCCCAGTTGTTCGTGTTGACAATGGTGTTTTTCAGCGCATCGAACGCGGGCGTTCCCGGTTCCACCCGGCCCTTGTCGGCAGCCGCGCGGGCCAGCGTCATGGCCGTTGCCAGATCGGTTCCGTTGTTTACCTGCGTCTGCAGCTCTTTCTGGAATCGGCCCGCCCAGGCGCTGTTTGAACCGTTGTTGAGGTCGAGGTTATAGGCCAGCGGGTTCAGGTTGTAGGATTTACCCGTGTTTTCGAGCAGAATGTAGCCCCGCGCCAGAAAGTCGGCTCCGCGCAGCTCTAGCTTGTGGTTCTGCACCGTTACGTCCTTCAGCTGAATCTTGTTGCCCCGCTGAAAAATACCGTCCATTAGACCGTACCGATAGCCGTACGACAGTTCGACGTGCTCGTTGAGTTTATAGTGCAGACTGCCGTCAAACTTCAGGTTCCGCACGGTTGGGTTGATCAGGTCTTTCTCGTAATACCCCGTGCGGCTGACGTTGAAGGTTTCGGTTTTTCCGCCGTACAGAATTGCGATGGTTGAGCGCGAGCTGCGGTCGTCGCCGTAGCGGTTCCACAGATCAGCCGCCGGATTGTTCGCACCCGACAGTTCAGGGAAACGTGGGTTGGCCGAATTAAGCCGCTGCGGGTTCTGGTCGATCTGCGTATTGGCCAGCCAGTCGGTTCCCTGCAGATAGCTGAAATTCAGTTTGAAGGCAAACTTGTTCCCGAACGCTTTTGCAATCCGAACGGCCGACTCGGTCAGTATGGAGGGGTCCCGGTCGATGCCATCCACATGGTTGACGCCTGTTTTCTGGTACAGGCTGATACCCTGGTACTGGAACGGATTTTTGGTTTGCAGGTTTGCCAGACCGTTGATGGCATTCATTCCATACAGCGCCGAAGCCGCACCGGGCGTAATCTCGATACTCTCAATATCCAGTTCCGTTGGCCCAATAGCGTTGCCCAGCGGTACACCCAGCGTAGCGGCCTGCATATCGACACCGTCGACCAGCTGCATGAAACGGAAGTTGTTCGGAATATTGAAACCCCGCGTGTTGGGCACCTTAAACGTAAGGCTCGACGTCGTCATCTGAACGCCTTTTACGTTCTCCAGCGCGTCGTAGAAACTCGGAGCCGGGCTTTCTTTCAGCACCCGGAGGCTTAGTTTCTCGACGGCTACCGGTGATTTCAGAATATCTTCTTCCACGCGCGAGGCCGTTACGACCACCTCTTTGCCCAGAATCGCCTGGGTATTGAGCGATACCGTGATTTTGTCGCCCGGACGCTCAATGACTAATTCTTTGGGCGCGTAACCGATGACCTGGAAGACCAGCGTAAAGGGAAATTTCGCTTTTGTTTTGAGCGCAAATTCGCCCTGCTCATTGGTGATCGTGCCGGCTACGGTATTTTTGATCAGGACGCCCGCACCGGGAATGGGCTGGTGCGTTTCGTTGTCATCGACCCGGCCCGATAATAAAATAAGCTCATCCTGCGCAAAGCCTCGGATAGAAATCAGCAGCAATAGGCCGATGAACTGACTTACAAATAGACGATTTTTCATTGGACAATACAGTGTTGAGAGTAATTCTCCCTATACTCCCGGTTTTAGATAGACTATTAGTAGTTATAATCTATTGAATAAGTAGGGTTTGCAAATAAAGTACTCTCAGCACTTTACTTCCAAACGAAGCCCTAAAAAAGTAACGTGATAGGCTTATTATCCTGTTTAACCGATACTCTTTCCCGTAATCAGTCAATTTTTAATTTTCTCCCCGCTCGTGAGTACTGACACTAGTTATTTTCTGTTACGCTAACGTTGGTACGAAGCGTGGAGAAATTCGCAACTGGTTTGTAAGAATCGGGTCTGCCTCACTTGCTCAAGAGTAGAATTTCCGCTGGGTTCTGAACAAAGAAGGTCAGCACAACCTTTAGATGCTATTCAAGCGGCAATGAGATCCTTTCTTCCGAAAACAAGCTATCAGTTAATTGCCGGGTGGGCTGGCTGTTTACTCCAACTGTTATTGAATCAGGCGTTTGCCCAGGTACCTAAAGTGGTTCAGCCGTCGAACCAGGTCTGGACGGCTTTCTATCATCAGACCCGGCTTTCCGATAAATGGGGACTCTGGTTCGACGTGCAGGCTCGCCGGACGGATTTTATGGACCGCTGGGCTACGCTCATTTTCAGGCCGGGGGTCGTTTATCACCTCTCCGACGACGCTCGATTGATGGCGGGTTATGCCTACGCCCGTTTTTATCCCGCTGAGCCCCAAAACGATGTTCAGCCTGAACACCGGCCGTGGCAGCAACTTAACTGGGAAGGAAAGCACGGCCGAATTGAAACCAACCACTGGGTGCGGGTTGAAGAGCGATTCCGGGGCGTTCTCGAAAACGGCCAGTTGCAGCCGGGTTATACTTTCAACTGGCGGTTTAGGGTGATGGTCTCGGGACAGGTTCCCCTCTGGGGTGACGAAACCCGGCCGGGCGTTCCGGCCATACTGCTGCAGAATGAATTATGGATACAGGCCGGCAAACGAATCGTTTACAATCATTTCGACCAGAACCGGCTGTTTCTGGGTCTCGTCTATCCTTTTTCGAAGCAGTTTCGGGCACAGGCGGGCTACCAGAATGTCTTTCAGCAGGAAGCCATCGGAAACCGCTTCCAGAATAAACATACGCTGCGGGTATTCTTATACCACAGCCTGGACCTGCGTAAGAAATCGTAGGTGTGGAGAAAATCTTACTGAAAATAGCCCTTCAGTTCGCCATAGCCCAGAATATGGCCCTGCATAGCGTCCAGCACGTCCTGCTTGGTCGGAACGTCGGCAAGCGATAAGGGTGTATCGAGGGCATACACCCGAAACACATAGGCATGTCGGCCAAAGGGAGGACACGGCCCGATGTATTTCTGATCGCCGGCTGAATTTTTGCCAATCTTTCCACCCAGCAACTTTACCTGCTCGGCCGAAACGGCTTCGGGTAAACTCCGAACGGACGCGGGCAGGTTGTAGATAACCCAATGGATCAGATTGAAAACAGGGAAAGCGGGCGATGGTACGTCGTAGTCCGTTGTCAGAATTACGTAGGCTTTTGTCCCGGCCTGGTTTCCTTCCCACGTAAGACCCGGCGACACTTCGCGCCCTTTGCAGGTACATTCGACGGGCATCGTACCACCGGCGGAAAACGAACGACTCGAAACAGTGATATTCTTTGTAAGGGTAGATAGCTGTGCTTCTTCGCCTTCCCGCTGCCCCTTCGCCCGGAAATGCAGCACCATTCCCAGTAAGAGGATTATTACCACCACCCCTAGCAGGATTCGCAGAAACAAACGCATAAAAAAACAGCCAGTTAACGTACGACGCGCACTTAACCGACTGTTTATGAATAAAGTTTCGTATGTCGCCGATCTATGCGGCCCGACTACTTTGCGGACGACGCAGCGGAGTTGAACGAATCGACTGGCTACGCGACTCTTCAATGACCTGCTCAGAAACCAGGCCAAGATGATTGGCGCGTTTCAGCACGTAATCGAAGGGCAGGTTGAAGTAATTGGCTACCTCGCTGCGGAAACTGTCGGGGAATTTCGACAGCCGCAGGCCAAAGAATTTACGTACCTCATCTTCGGGGAGCATGGCCGCCAGCGCCACGCGCTCGGCTTCGGCCAGCAACTCCGTCCGGGACGGGTACAGGTATTCCAGCCCAATGGAAGCCGCCAGAATGTTCAGGAACAGATTCTTGTACATGGCCGAAAGCTCAGCGGGCAGGATGATCCAGCCCTGTTCGCGGAACTTGGCCGAAAAACCCGTCAGGCCCTGCTCACCCCGAATTTCGCCGGCGATCATCTCATCGGGAAACCGCAGCCGATCGGCTCCGCTGTCGCGGTCGGCCTTTTGCAGCCGGAAAACGACCGCTTCGATGGGACTTTTATGAAACAGCAAATCTGCCGGCATGACGCGGGTACTTTCCCACTGGTCGGTCATGCGCATAAACAGACTTTCGTTGACGGGCAGATTGTCGGGGCTGCCCAGACTAACGAGCATTCGGCGGAAAGCCGCCAGGAAATCAATCTGGAGTTGGTTCGGATTAGTACGTCCTCGCTTCATGCGGTTGAGGACGCCAGGTGGCTAGCCAGAAGCCAGTTAACCGGCGTTCATTAGTATGGTTGCTGATTGTTATCGGAAGGTAAATATACAGAACAAATGGCTGATAACAAAGCCGTAACGTAAACAAAATCAGGATCAAGTCACCAGCCGAACTGTAAGAAGTCTGTTGACTAAAAAATTCTCTTTTACGGCTTTCTGGCTAACTCTGGATCGATCATTTCGGCTGGAGAATGCCCGTTGATGGTACGGTTAAAAGCAGAAGCACCTACCCAGGAATTACGTCAGGTGCTCAATGACTTCTCCCTCCCGTTTGCCACCGTTCTGTCTTTCTTTACACTAATTTCTGGAATCGCCCTATAAGCCACATAAATACAGTCTAAATAAGGCGTTCATAGCCCGCGGCATGCCGAAACGTGTATTTTTACCATACAATTACCTGTTCGTCTGATTCGGTATGCAGCGATTTCCCCTTTATTTTCATTCGTTTCGCTTCTTTCTCTTTTGGGTAGTATTCAACCTGATCGGCTTGCTTTCAGCGCAGGCGCAGGTTCCGTCAAAAGCGTCGCCCACCAACAAATTTGAGTTGCTGGAAACCACCATCAGCGACATCCACCGGGCGTTTCGTTCGGGGTCGCTGACGAGCGAACAACTGGTTAGGGCTTACCTCGAACGCATCCAGACCTTTGACCAGTCGACTAAGCTCAATTCCATTATCGTCATCAATCCGGAAGCCATCGCTGCGGCCCGCGCGCTGGATGCCGAGTTTCGGAAAACCGGTAAACTGCGCCCACTGCACGGCATTCCGGTTATTGTAAAGGATAATTTCAACACAAAGGGGCTGCAGACCACGGGCGGCTCCATCGCGCTGAAAGGTTTCGCCCCCACCGAAGACGCCTATCAGGTTCAGAAAATCCGTGAAGCGGGCGCTATCGTCCTGGCCAAGTCGAACATGGCCGAGTGGGCCTTTACGCCCATGCACTCACAAAGCTCGATAGCGGGCGAAACGCTGAATCCATACAATCTGGCCTTTGTACCGGCCGGGTCGAGCGGGGGCACGGCGGCAGCAGTAGCCGCTAATCTGGGCGCGGTTGGTCTGGGGTCCGATACGGGCAACTCCATCCGGGGGCCTTCGTCGCATAACGCCCTGGCAGGTTTCCGGACCTCGCTCGGGTTAGTGAGTCGGTACGGCATTATTCCGCTTTACACCCGTAACGATGTGGGTGGCCCCATGTGCCGGACAGTCGAAGACGCCGTTCGGCTGCTGGAGGTTACGGCCGGCTACGATCCGCATGACCCCATTACCAAATACAGCCAGGGTAAAATCCCTAAAAACTATACTCAGTTCCTACGTAAAGACGGCCTGAAAGGCGCGCGTATCGGGGTGCTGCGCCAGGTGAGCGACCGGAACATTCACCCGGAAATCAAACAGCTTTTCGATCAGGCCATTGCCGACATGACCCGGATGGGTGCGCAGGTCGTTGAGGTAACGCTGCCGGATTTCGATACGCTGCGGGCCAATCAGTGGTGCGCCGAATTCAAAGCTGATCTGGAAACCTACCTCCAGACCTTCGTGAAGCGCGATACGCTGAAAACCCTGGACGATGTGATTCGGGTCGGCGGCTATTCGGATCTGGTGCGCGACCGGCTCACCTACCAGCAAACGCATACGGGTCGGGCAAACCACCCCGAAATTCCCTGTGGCGACGCCTTCACCGACCTGCTGCGGATTGCCTTCCGGAAAGCGATCGAAGCCGAGATGGACCGGCAGCACGTAGATGCGTTGATCTACCCGTCCTGGAATTACCCGCCCGCGCGGGTTGGCGACGCCAAAGGCTATAAAGGCGACAACAGCCAGCTCATTGCCCCGGCAACGGGTCAGCCTGCCTTTACAGTTCCCATGGGCTTTACGACGGGCAATCTCCCCGCCGGACTTCAGTTTCTGGGCCGACTGTTCGACGAGCCGACCTTAATCCGGCTGACGTATGCCTATGAGCAGGGTACTCATCACCGCGTAGCGCCCAAACAATTTTCGATGACGGTTCGGTAAAGGCCGGTCCAGTTATCATAACCCAGTTTCTGTTTCATCACCTACTCCAGTCAATGACTCGTTTGCTATCTTCCCTGGTCGGTTTTGTTTGTAGCCTGATCATCTTTCTGAATCTGAACACCATCCAGGCGCAGCCCTTCAGCCAGCCGGAAATTACCCGCTGGCAGCAACGGGCCAAGCAGGTTACCATTACCCGCGATACCTGGGGCGTTCCGCACATTTACGGTAAGACGGACGCCGACGTAGTGTTCGGGCTGCTGTACACCCAATGCGAAGATGACTTCGACCGGGTTGAGATGAATTACCTGGACGCTATTGGCCGCCTGGCCGAAGTCGAAGGTGAATCGGCCCTGTACCATGATTTGCGGGCGCGGCTGTTTGGGGATTCAACCCAGGCCATTGCCATCTACAAAAAGAGTCCGGCCTGGATGAAAAGCCTGCTGGATGCCTTCGCCGACGGCACGAACTATTTTCTCTACACCCACCCGAACGTAAAGCCTAAACTCCTGACCCGGTTTCGGCCCTGGATGCCGCTGTTGTTCAGCGAGGGCAGCATTGGCGGGAATATCAGCGTGGTGCCCATCAACCGGATCAAGGATTTCTACGAGCAACGGAAATCAACATCCTGGCTGAAAGAGGTGAATCATTACGAGCGGGAGTCGATCGGCTCGAACGGCTTTGCAATTGCCCCGGCGAAAAGCGCAACCAAAAATGCCCTGCTGCTGATTAACCCGCACACTTCGTTCTATTTCCGGTCGGAAGTCCACATGAGTAGTCAGGCGGGACTGAACGCCTACGGCGCCGTTACGTGGGGGCAGTTTTTCATCTACCAGGGTTTCAACGAAAACTGCGGCTGGATGCACACCTCCAGCTATGCCGACTCGATGGACGAATACCTGGAGACGATTGAGAAAAAAGGCAACGCCTTGTATTACCGGCACGGCAGCGCACTCAAACCCGTTCGGACCCAGACGATCCGCCTGCCTTATAAAACGGCTCAGGGTATGGCCTCGAAAGAGTTTACGATGTATTTCACGCACCACGGTCCCATTGCGGGTGAGAAGGACGGGAAGTGGCTTGCCGTAGCGATGATGAATACGCCCCTGAATGCGCTGGAACAGTCGTACCTGCGCACGAAAGCGACCGGCTACGAAAGCTTCAAAAAGGTGATGAAGCTCAACGGAAATGCGTCGAACAATACCGTCTTTGCGGACCGCGACGGCAACATTGCCTACTGGCACGGTAACTTCATGCCCCGCCGGGACACGCAGTTCGACTGGAACCAGCCCGTTGACGGCAGCAACCCCGCCACCGACTGGAAGGGCCTGCATCTGGTTGAGGAGATTGTACAGGTACGTAACCCGGCCAGCGGCTGGATTCAGAACTGCAACGCTACGCCCTTTACGGTATCGGGCAACAGCAGTCCGGACAAGAGCAAGTTTCCGGCCTATATGGCCCCCGACGCCGAGAACTACCGGGGCATCAACGCCGTGCGGGTACTCAGTCGGAAGTCGGTGTTTACGCTCGATACGCTGATTGCAGCCGCCAACGATCCGCACCTGGCCGCTTTCGACGACCTGCTGCCGTCCTTATTGAGTGCGTATCAGACGACCGCCGAAACGACCGCCAACGCTTCTAAAGATTTGTCGGAAGCCATCCAGATTCTGAAAGACTGGGACCGGGGCTATAGTAAATCGTCGATTGCCCAGACGCTGGCGATTTACTGGGGTGAACGCATCCAGCGGTTAGCCCGCAGCCGCGCAGCCACCGACCAGCGATTCGACAACCTGAGCCTGACTGCCTTTACGATTGACAAGACCTCCCCGCAGGAAAAAGTAGCGGCCCTGACCGACGCTATGACCGAGCTGACGCGCGACTTCGGCACCTGGAAAACGCCATGGGGCGACATCAACCGCTACCAGCGCCTGACCGGCAACATCCAGGAAGTCTATGATGACCAGAAGCCCAGTATTCCGGTGGCCTTTACGTCCTCGGCCTGGGGATCGCTGGCGGCTTTTGCGGCCCGCACCTACCCCGGCACCGTAAAACGCTACGGCAGCGTGGGTAATAGTTTCGTGGCCGTGGTAGAGTTTGGTAAGCGGGTCAAAGCCCGATCTGTCGTTACGGGCGGCCAGAGCAGCCGACCCGGCTCGAAACACTTCACCGACCAGGCTCCGCTCTACTGCGAGGGCCAGTTCAAAGACGTCTGGTTCTACCCCGAAGACGTACAAAAACACGTCGAGAAGACCTATCATCCGGGCGAGAAATAGCCTGAAAATGGTTTCCATGAACCGTTCAACCCGAAGCCTTCAAAGCCCCTCGGGTTGAGCCGTTACCCCATGCCGCCGGAGGAGTGGACGAAGTTGCGAAAGGCTATAGAACCGGCCTTTCAATGAGTAGCCCTGCGTATAGCCTACGACAATTCGTTTATTTTCACGAATGGCCCCTCTCGAATCATAGCGGTACAACTGGTTGTCGTCCCCGAAAAAATAGTCAGGGAATCCGACTATGTCCCACACACGACCGATCAGTAAAGTAACTGCAATTTTTCGCGGCACAGTGCTTATGTCAAAAGGGTCAATTGTATATTGTTAGTACTTTGTAAGTCATTTGACCGCAAATGTATAGCAAAGCATTACACTAAACTATAAGCTACTAGAAATGAGCAGCCTATAGTTTAACAATATTGCGTATAATAATATGTTGGGTGGAAATACAATTAGTGCTTACAAGGCAGCATCTCGGCGACAGGTTGCAGGCCGCAGAGGTTAGGCTTTTTTGCTCGTTCGGCTGGTTCCGTGTGACAGTTTGAACGCTCCGGTTGGGCAGGTTTATGTTTCCAAGTCCGGGTCGGAGCTGACAGGGCGAACGCCAGAGTTAAGAAAATCAACCTTATTAGGCGGGTTACTGCCGACAACGTGTACAGTAAGAATGGCAAGACCGCTCAAAATAGGACAAAACGAGTTTAAGTTCAAGAAAGATGCAATCGCTCATTACAAAGCGATTCTCAACTCTTATGACTTTGGACATTCGCTTAACGACTCTGACTACGAGGCTGTAATTGACCTTCTTTATTACGATTATTTGAACTGCTTAGGCACAGAGGGAGAATTACAGGAAGATAGTGATGAAGCGCAAGAATTGGTAGAAAATAGCGTAGATACAAACGCAGAAGACATTTCTATTGAAGACATAAAAGTGGCCCGCGTTCAATTTAACACCAAATGTTTTGAAGTTTTTTACAGTGATAATACCAGCCAATATATTTCGTACCTGATGTTGATCAACAACCCAAAATATGACCCAGAAATGTTGTTTTATGCAGCCTGTAGAAACGCTGTTCATGCTGATATTCACGCCGTGAAACAGGGTTATTTTGACAATCATTCTGTCAAGGGCCAAGTTAAATGTCAGGAAACGGGTATTTTATCAAAATGGACTGAATTAGCCGTTGACCATCGACAACCACATACCTTTTCGATAATTGTCGACCGCTTTAAAGAGGTGAACAACTTTGATTTTGATGCAATTGAGTATACCTCAAGCCTAGACAATCAACTTATATTCAAGGACGAGAATTTGACCCAAAGTTTCAGGGATTACCACAAAGCCAAAGCAAACCTACGAATAGTTAGAAAGGAGTGCAATTCAAGTAGGACGGGACTGGCAAGGGTAAAAAAGACAACGAAAGATTTGACAATAAAATAAAAACTTGCAGGGTCGCTTTCCGTCGACAGGACGCACGTCCCATAGGCAGGTTTTCAGCCCAACGAAATGAGGGTGTAAAGGTCGGAGGTACGTCAGTTTCTTCTATCTTGTGCGCTTACCATCAGCCCTCATGGGTGTTGGGCGAACCGGCCAAAATGGGCTTGCGGGGCGGGTTTCGGGCGACAGGTTGCAGAGATCAGGCTTTTGCTTATTCGGCGGATTGCGGTTGAGACGAGAAGTAGTTTGCCAGTCAGTCTTTAGATTGGTTCGGCGGTTCTCTTGCGACCGGCAACACGTCCTGATAACAGTTTTGATAACTATAGCAATACAAAATAAGAACCGGGCGGTCGGCCGCTACCGTGCGTATTTTATATTAACAGTACGGCAATCGGCGAGTTGTACGCCACTCGAAAATCGAACCGTCTGCGTCAATTCACAATTTTTGCATGCAGACTTTAACTAAGGCAACCGTTTTCGACACCGGCAACTGGACTTACTTTTTTGCGGTAAACTTGCGCAATAATAAACGATAGTTAAACAGACAGCGAAATACAAATTACCAGCTTATGGGTAAAAGCAAAGTCCCTTTAAGGTGAGTTTAAGAATGAAGGGTAATCCGTTTAATGATACCGCATTAGTAGCTCACTATAGCGTTTTACAAATGCCTAATAAATTCCAATGACCTCCGTTTGGAGCGGGACGATTTTCCTAAGCGCTAATTTCAAGCTTATATCCTTTGCCGCGTATGACAACAATCCTGATGTTCGGATCAAACTCCAGTTTTTTTCTAAGTTTTGAAATGAACATATCCAGACTGCGGCCCACTATAACACCTTCGTCTTCCCATATCTCTTTTTGTAGCCGGCTTCGCTCTATAGCCTCGTTAGGAGACAACGCGAAAATACGTAATACACGGGTTTCAGTTCTGGTCAGGTCTATGGCCTTTCCATTTATCATGAGCTTACGAGTCTCGGCGTCGAATGACATTGACCCTAAAGTGAATATACCAGTAGGCTGACTGTCAACTAAGGGCCTCCGCGGCTTAACAGATCTCAAAAAAATAAATCCAACAAATGCTAAAACTGCAAGGCTGCCCAGAAAATATCCAGTCTGTGCTGTAGTTATTCCTACCGGTTTAAATTTAATATGGATCATGTAACATGATATGGATTGCCTTCTTCCTATACAGGCTACAATATCATCTTTCTTATTTTTTGATATAGCATATCCATAGGCTACACTGGCATCGGCACAGTTCAGTACATTAACAATGTAATCACTGGCGAGCGGGTCTTTGGCTAACAAACGCTGCGTAGTATTTACTAGGGATTCGGGTTGAAACGTAAACGCATTCTCAAAACTGATCTGGTATTCATTTTTGGCGATCTTTTTTATTGGAAGTACCCGTGATGTACTATCGCCCGACTGAAGCAATATTTCATGTCCGATCCGGCGAAGCATAATTTCCCTTCTGGCAAAGTCAAAGTCATCATTGCCGGTCATGCTGAAAGCCACGCAGATTATCGAGATAACCGTGAGTAGTAACAATCCGCCAAGGTATTTCCGCTTGACTGGCAACAGATTTCGTCTAACAGGCATAATGTCAAGATAGAATTTACAAAGTTTACACTCTTATTTACAATCCAGGTTCCTCTGTGCGAAAATTAGCAACCTAATTTTGTTGCATCAATTTTAACAAGATATTAAACCATCCTGATGTTGCCGAAACCCGCAGGGTAAATTATGATCGCTTCATCACCCTTAAAAAGCAAAAATTAAACAAGTGAAAAATAAAAGAAATGTTTTGTCCTGCCTGGTTATTCTGTTAACAGGTGTAATTTATTTCGCCGTACAGGCTCAACAAAAAAATGATACCCAACGCGCTAACTTTTCTGGCGAATGGAAATCCAAAGAGTCGATAAGTATGGGCGGGAATATTGTTTGCACATATGACGATGGTGATCGTATGCTCTCTAAAACAATGAAAATAGCGCAGCGGGCAGATTTTCTAACCATAGAAGCGCCAAACTCGTCTCCTGGTGCAGCGCTGACTACAAGCCGGGAGCAACTGGCTTTTGATGGTAAAGAAAGCCAGATTAATCATGGCAAAGAAAGAGGAAAGAAGTTTACCGTAAAGTTGTCAGCTGATGGACAAACGATGACTATTAACTCAATTGTACACCTGATGGTCGCCACTCCTTACCATGTAGATGTTTTGAAACAAATGCTTGTTTACGTAACAGAGGTTTGGACGCTAAGCAATGATGGCAGGTCTATTTCTGTTCAGGCTAGTGCAAAATCAAACTTATTCGTCAAAGAGCGTTCCTGGAAGACCGTATTCAATAAAGTCAATTAGTATTCAATAACGTATTTGTACAAGCACGGCTCAGAAATGCCTTCAACATATCTGATTTATCTCCTGATAAATCAATGTTAATCAAACCTACAAAAAACATGAAAAAACTTGTGTATGCGCTGATCTTACCGCTTGTTGTGATAGGCGGACTAGTATTTGCCAATCGCGAAGTCAAAAATGAACCTTCTAAAACAGCGGCCCCAAAGATACTCTCTGCTGCTGAAAGGATAGCCGGAAGGAAAAAATGGGAGGCTACCCCTGATGGGATAAATTTCAAAAAATGGGAAGCGTCTCCCGCAGGTAAAAAAGTGTATGCCGCTGAAGCTAGAATAATGAATCATATACGGGCTTCTACCAATATGGAAGCTGTTGTAACCTCTCTTTCTCTTCCGCCAGACTCACGATTAGGTTTCGGAGTGATGGTCAGGATTAATGGTGACGATTATATTCTAAGTTTTGGGTTGGAAGAGTCTAATGAATTCCAGCAATTGCATAGCCTGAACGTTAACGACAAAATAATCATTAGAAGCCATTGGGTATCGCACGCACCCAAGTATTCATATCCAATAGTATCGGGCGACTATGTAGAACGAGACAGTAAAATAATTTATAAACGTGCCCCCCGCAAAGGCGGCTGCTGAGTAAACGCTGTTTTGCTTTTGTGGGTAATTGAGACTGTGATTTTTCATATGCCACAACGTCTAAACACGTAAACGTTGGTTGTAGATGAAAAAAGGTTTGGAAGTGTGTTGATGGCTCGCTCCACGTGGCTGGCTTGCCGGGCGACAGGCAGCAGGCTGCAAGGTCAAACTCCGCAGCCCAATCGCCACCTTGTTTGCACACGAGCCCAGAAGAACTGGTAAATTATTCGTTTGGCTATTGCTTGATTATCAGTGGTTGTAATTTAGCAGTATATCCAAACGGGTATGTAAAGGTTGAGGTTCGCGCTTACCATCAACACCCGTTGGCGTTGGGCGTATAAAACTTAATGGCTAAAAATTATTGTATAATCAAATCGGCGAACCTGCCTGATATGAGTCTTTGAACTACAGCTATTCTACTGTCTTTCTCAAAAAGTGTATTGCAAAAAAGATGGCCTTCCACTCATCATGAGTGGAAGGCCATCTTTTTTGCTACATCCTTACAACGATATCGGAACCGCCACGACCGTTGTGTCCCACCCCATATACATGGTAGCAGTTTTGTCGTCTTTTTTGGCGAATTGAATTGAGAAGTTTTCAAGGGGACTCTCGGCCTTTTGCGTCGGCACCGTTATGCGGGCTACATCCAGGGCTTCGTTGTAGCTATAGGCACCCCACTGGTCCAGATCAGAACTGAAGATAATTGTCCATTTCTTTTCAGTGGGAATCGTCAGCAGGGCGTAATTCCCGGCCGGAATTTTCTTCCCGCCAATCGTTACGTCCTGATAAAATTTGATTTCCGGAGCCTCATTCGCACCGGCCCGCCAGACTTTATTGTAGGGAACCAGCTTCCCGAATACCTCCCGGTTGTTTTTGGCCGGTCGGCTATAGACAACCCGCACCATGGCTTTGTCGGTACCGATTTTAGCCGGGGCAAATTTGCGATCATGGGCGTAGTCGTCCGGGTAGTAGGCCATATCCATTGGCGTTTTGTCGATACCTCTAAACGTCTGGGCACTGGCCGCGCCAACTGTAAGCCAAAGTAATCCGAATAGGAAAGCTGCTTTTTTCATGGTAATGGGTAAATGAATTTGTTACGTCATGGACTGCTTCTGGCGGGTTACGTGCCTGTTCACTTACATGGAATGTATGCCCTGAGCCAGTCAATGGAACGCAATATAACCGCAAATTGGGTCAGGGTACTTCTTCCAATTGAACGTAGCCTGCATATATAACAAAAAAGCGCGATGAGGACTGTCCCATCGCGCTTTGTATTTCTAATCAACCAGCTCTATTCCACCGTCACGGACTTGGCCAGGTTGCGGGGCTGGTCTACGTTCCGGCCGCGCATAACGGCGATGTCGTAAGCCAGTAGCTGCAGCGGCACTACCGAAATCAGGGGCATCAGAATCTCGTGGACTTTCGGAATCTCAATCGTGAAATCTACCATACCGGGCAGGTGCGTATCGCCCTCGGTCGTGACAGCAATCACGCGGCCTTTGCGGGCTTTCACCTCCTGAATGTTCGAAACGACTTTCTCATACGAGCTGTCGTTCGTGGCAATTACGACTACCGGCATATCTTCATCGATGAGCGCAATCGGGCCGTGCTTCATCTCGGCAGCCGGGTAGCCTTCCGCGTGGATGTAGCTGATCTCTTTCAGCTTCAGCGCCCCTTCCAGCGCAACGGGGAAATTCAGGCCCCGACCGAGGTAAATGAAGTTGCGGGCGTAGGTGAAGATGTAGGCGATTTCCTTAATCTTACTCGCCGACTGCAGCACCTTCTCGACTTTGGCCGGAATGCTTTCCAGCTCAGCCAGTAATTGCCGGAAGAGCGAGTCGGAGATCGTGCCTTTGCGATGGGCTGCGGCCAGCGCCATCATGGTCAGCACCGTTACCTGCGCCGTAAAGGCCTTCGTGCTGGCTACACCGATTTCCGGACCAGCGTGGGTATAGGCCCCCGCGTCGGTTGCCCGGGCGATGGAGGAACCGACTACGTTGCAGACACCGAAAATGGTGGCTCCTTTGGACTTGGCCAGTTCGATGGCCGCCAGCGTATCGGCCGTTTCGCCCGACTGGGAGATGGCAATCACAATATCGCCTTCTTTGATGATCGGGTTCCGGTAGCGAAACTCCGACGCATACTCCACCTCGACCGGAATTCGGGCCAGTTCTTCGAAAATGTATTCGGCCACCAGACCCGCGTGCCACGACGTACCGCAGCCGACAATCACAATCCGCTCCGATTTGGCCAGCTTATCGAGGTAATCGCGCAGACCACCGAGCGCCAGCAACCCGGCATCGGCCTGGACACGCCCCCGCATCGAGTCGGCAATGGAACGGGGCTGTTCGAAAATTTCCTTAAGCATGAAATGCTCGAAACCACCTTTCTCGATGGCTTCCAGTTCCAGCTCAATTTTATGGACGTAAGGCGTCGTGGTCGTGTTGTCGAGCGTAATGACCCGAATGCCATCCCGGTTGACAACTGCCACCTCGTAGTCGTTCAGGTAAATAACGTCTTTGGTGTACTCAACAATGGGCGTAGCGTCTGATGCGAGAAAATACTCGTTCTCGCCTACCCCGATCACCAGGGGCGAACCTTTGCGGGCTGCGATCAGCTGCGTCGGGTCGGCCTCCGACATAATCACGATGGCATAGGCGCCAACCACTTCCTGCAACGCCAGCCGCACAGCATCTTCCAGCGTACCGCCCTGGTTTTCCCAGATGTCTTCGATAAACTGACCCAGAACTTCCGTATCGGTTTCGCTCTGAAACGTATGGCCTTTCTTGAGCAGCGCCTGTTTGATGGCCGCATAATTCTCAATGATCCCGTTATGGATAATGGCCAGCTTCCGGTGAAACGAGTAATGCGGGTGCGCGTTTACGTCATTGGGCTCGCCGTGCGTAGCCCAGCGCGTGTGGCCCATACCGATGGTAGCGTGCGTTTCTTTCCCACCCAGTTCGTGCTCCAGGGCCGCAACCTTGCCTTTCTTTTTATACACTTTCAGCCCCTGACCATTCATCAGTGCTACCCCTGCACTATCATAGCCCCGATATTCGAGCCGCTTCAATCCTTTAATTACCAACGGACAGGCTTCCCGGTGCCCGACGTATGCTACAATTCCACACATAATCTGTTTCTCATTTTTAGGTTATCAGCCTTATTGTACATAGTTAGTTTATAAACGGCAGTTTTGCAATCACATTCCCGTTTCTTAGTTTATGATTTTCATATTTTTGTATGAACAGCAGCATTCTTGAACGCTTTTCTCAACCGGTGAATATAAACGCAAAAAGCCGGAATTTCCGGCTTTTTGCGCAGCACATCAAACCCGTTTCCGTTAATTCGATGTCGTATAGAACATGATCAGCTTCGCACTTGCGCTGCCATCCAGAATTGCCTGAAGAATGCGATCATTCAGATAAAAAGCCTGGCTTGGCAGCGTGTTGAGCGTTGCCGTGCTGGGTGTAAGGATAGCCAGCCCATTATTCGGCGTTGTGTTTGCCATAATTGACTGAAAATAGCCGCTCAGCTCAAATGTATAATTCTTGATTCGTGAATTATAAATCGCCACCTGCGGGGCCGTAATCCACGAACTTTCTGTCCGGTCAAATAAATTCTGCGATTCCGGCACCAGTTGAGCGATGCGGTTTGGACTGGTACGCAGCAAGTGATTACGCCCGTCAATCTCACTCAGAACCAGATAAGCCGGCAGATACAGCAGGGCATTACTGGTGGGCGTAAAGGTGATAACCAGTTCAGCACGGTTGATCGCAACGCGCTTATCTTTCCTGATTTGATCCAGTCCCGGAAATACCAGCTTCGTGGTTACGCCGGTAGCTGGCTGCACGAACGTTCGGCCGTTAGTAGCCGAAGCCGGCAGAACCTGTCCCCGCTGCAATCCTGCCAGGGGCGTGCCGCTACGGTCGGCCGTAATGTGATTGAAGCGTTTACCGCCCAACAGAAAGGGCTGGAACCGGGCTCTTTTCTCACCGGTAACGTGATAGTACACTACCACAGCCGAGCCCCGCGAAAATCCTAAAATAGCAGCCCGCTCGTTCGGCCCCGTCGTCAGCAGCAACCCCCGCAGGGCCTGTGCCCGAAACAACGCTGGATTGGCGATTTTACCCGCGTCGGTATTGGCCAGCGTCAGCAGTTCACGCCCATAAGCATCGGGCAGCGGCAACCGAAACGACAGTGAGTCGGTTGTGTTGGGCCGCGGCCGAATCGTCTGGCGCACCAGCGGCTGGCTCTGGGCCGGTATAGTGCTGCTGATATCGTAAGTCGTGGCCGTGCGCAGACTATCTGTCAGGCGAAACACCTGAATTTCCTGCGTCTGGGTTGTATCGCCGTAATAGAACTGATCGTAATCCAGAAACAGCCGGGTCGAATCATAAACAATCCGGCTGGCGGCTGTAACATTCGACGTTGCCGAGTCGGTTACGACAAAGTCGGCATATTGACTCAGTTCAACGTAAGCACTCGCCTGAGTACGCCCCAACACGGGGTCCGAATAGCGTCCTACCATCAGGTTACTTTGATCGCTACTCGCTACGGAATCGAACCGGACGGTCTGCCGAACAACGCTGAGCGTGTCGCTGTATGTTACGTCGACCGGGGTAGTAGGTGGTAAGCCGATTTCTTTGGGTTCTTCGCAGGCCAGAACGCCCGCTACCGCTCCCGCCAGCAGGAAAATCCTACCCAGCCAGTTGCGTGTAGAGGTTGTAATAGCGTTCCGCGACATCTTCATCTTCGGCAGCATCAAATTTATGTTCGGGTAAATCAGTTAAAATGGCGTTCAGGCTTTCGCTTGACTCTTCCTCGGCCCGCACAACGGCGTCGGCATAGGCGCAGCCAATGCGAATAAATCCCGGAAAATCAGCCGTTTTTAATTCTGCCAGCATTTCGTCGTCGATGTCCATCATGCGGGCTTTCTCGATGATGTCGCCTTCGAAGCGGTGTTCAAACGCATTGTTATAGACCGTAAAAACCGACTTGGTGTCCTTGAACATGGGGTCGTTTTTGTAGGTCGTTTTGAGGTATAGCGGAATCAGCGCGGTCATCCAGTCGTTGCAATGCACGATATCGGGTGCCCAGCCAAGTTTTTTTACCGTTTCCAGAACGCCTTTGCAGAAGAAAATGGCCCGCTCATCGTTATCGGCGTAGAAGCGGTTTTCCTTGTCATGGAAAACGTACTTCCGTTGAAAATAGTCTTCGTTATCGATAAAATAGACTTGCAGTTTAGCCGTTGGAATAGAGGCAACCTTGATAATCAGGGGTTTTTCTTCATCGCCAACGGCAATATTGATACCCGACAACCGAACGACTTCGTGCAGCCGGTTTTTGCGTTCATTGATCAGCCCGAAGCGTGGCACCAAGATTCGAATTTCCATTCCTCGCTCCTGCATCGCCTGCGGCAGTTTGCGAACGAAGTCGGCGACGTCGGACGTTTTCAGGAACGGATTGATTTCACTGGCCACGTAAAGGATACGTAATTTGCTCATAAAGACGGGCGGGGTGTGTTGTTTGAGATCACCAAAAAACTTGCAAAATTATACAATTTTTTCCCGTATTTCAATACATTTTGTCCAAAAAAGATACGCATCCTGTATCATTGCAGCCAGAAAAACAACCTGGCAATCATGATCCGTTTCGATAGCATATCCGCTCTGCGTCAGTACCTCCAGCCGCTCCGTTCTGACCACCGAATTTCGCTTGTTCCCACCATGGGCGCGCTGCACGAGGGCCATCTATCTCTGATTGAAACGGCAAAGCGTGAAACCGATCTGGTCGTCAGCAGCATCTTCGTCAACCCCATCCAGTTCAACAACGCCGATGATCTGGCGCGTTACCCGCGTACGCTGGAGGAAGACTGCCAGAAACTCGAATCAGCCGGCTGCGATGTGGTTTTTGCGCCCTCAGTCGATGAAATATATTCAGAATCCCCTATCGTTCGGTTCAGTTTTGGTGATCTCGAAACGGTTATGGAAGGTGCCTTTCGGCCAGGGCATTTCAACGGCGTTGGCCTTGTTGTTGCCAAACTGTTCAATATTGTTCAGCCCGACCGGGCGTATTTCGGACAGAAAGACCTGCAGCAGGTGGCGGTAGTGCGTCGGCTGATCCGTGATCTGAGTTTCCCGATCGAACTGGTCCGATGCCCCACCGTGCGCGAAGCCGACGGACTGGCGATGTCGTCGCGCAACCGCAACCTGACTCCTACGGAACGCGAGCAGGCTCCGGCCCTGTTTGAAGCCCTGACGTTAGCGCATGAACTGATGCAGGATGGCCGTAGTCCGGCGCAGGCTAAAGGGGCCGTAACGGGCTATTTCAGCAGCCGCCCCGGCTTCCGGCTCGACTACATTGAAGTTGCCAACGCCGACACGCTCCAGCCCGTTGGTGAGGTGCTGGCCCCCGGTCAGACCGCCATTTGCATCGCGGCTTACCTCGGCTCGGTCCGGCTGATTGACAATCTGGTGTTTTGAGTTAAAAACCTTATCTCCGTATAAGTCGGCAAATACGATGAAACCGACAACCGAATAGGCAGCAAGCACCTAACAAAACCATTGCGTTGTTGCGTAAGCAGGCGGCCGAAAAACACGAGCCCGGAAGAGTAGTTTACGTTCAGTCAAACCAATACTGCATATTGAGCTTTACGGTTTCGGGCCGGGCGATGCGCGGGGCAAGGGTCGCAAATCCGAACCATTCGCTTCCTTTTGACCTAGCACTAACCGTTACAGTGTATAGCCACTCGCCATTTGCTTTGGGTTGCAGATCCTGCTCAATGCAGTTGATATTAGCCGGGCCGTCAACGAACGAGCCGTAGCCACTCCGTGTACCAATCAGCAATGTATTTCGGTTAAAGTCGATGTAGGGTAAGGAATCGGCGGACGTTTGACCAAAGAAAGCCTGAAAGCTGCGCTGGTCGTTGATGGCCGCAAATTCAACGGGTTCGGCGTTACGTCTACTGTACCAGAACCGGAGCAGACGATTTGCGTGCGAACCCCGAAATTCAGTGTTCACCTGATTGAAAAAAGGCAACTTCAAAACTGGATCAGAATCAGCCTCGGGCTGAAGCGAAGTTGTTGGCTGACAGGCTTCGCTTACCAGTATCAGCGTAAACAGGGCAGAAATAAGCCGACCGTTTCTCACAACACTTGTGGCTTTACGGTCTCAACGCAAGTATTTACCTTATGTTGTTTTAGGTTGCCTTAAACCTACTCCACAATCCGGAAAGCGGCTTTTGCCTTTTGGCGCGAGAGCGAATTGAAATGCCACCATTCGTATTCAATGGGGCTGAAGCCACCCTGTCGCATGGCCGTGCGGAGAATGCGCCGGTTTTCGAGCTGCTGTCTGGTCAGTTTACCAGCTTTCAGCAAACGCTCCTCCTGCGAAGGATACGCCAGTTCGCCGAAGTAGTCATACTTCGTGCCCATATCGAGCGGTCGCCCGTCTTTCGTAGCCACCGTCAGGTCAACCGCGCAGCCGTAATTGTGAATCGAGCCCTCGCGTGGATCAGCTACGTACTTCCGGCGTTCGCGCTCGGACAGGTTGGGCAGGGCGTTCCAGAGATTCCATTGCGCTTTGCGGGGCCGGGCCGCATCGTAGACCAGCAGCCGCAGGTTCGGATGATGGGCCTGCAGGTATTTGCTGGCATTTGCGAGCTTCCGGGCCGCCATCGGCTGCAGATACGCCCGCGTTAGATCGCCGTACACGTCTTTGCCCACAAAGTTGTCGGTAGTCGAGTATTTCAGTTCCACCAGAATCGTCGGGTCTACGTTCTGCACGTCGACAAGGCCCTGTTTCTGCATGGCGGCTTCGAGGGATTGGCAGAAAGCGAATGAGCGAATGAGTGAAAGAGCGACTACTGTGGAATAGAACAGCCACTTCATAACATTGAGCAGTGTTGTTTTCTGATGGACGATCATGTAAACTTACGGCATTCTAAACTAAACAACGAGCTTAGGATTGAAAGAGCCGCTCTTTCACTCGTTCACTCTTTCACTAGTTATGGCCCTCAATTACATCTGGGTTGCTTTCTTTGTCATTGCTTTTCTGGTTGCGCTGGTCAAACTGATTTTCCTGGGCGACACCGAAATTTTTAAAGTTATTGTAGAGGGTCTGTTCGATTCGTCGAAGGTGGCAGTCATGGACATTGCGCTACCGCTGGCGGGTGTCATGACCTTTTTTCTGGGTCTGCTCAACATTGGCGAAAAAGCGGGCGCGATCAACTTTCTGGCCCGCATCATCGGCCCGTTTTTTCATAAACTATTCCCCGAAGTTCCGAAAGACCACCCCGCCAACGGCCAGATGATCATGAATTTCTCAGCCAATATGCTGGGGCTCGACAATGCCGCTACGCCTTTTGGTTTACGGGCCATGGCGAGTTTGCAGGAACTGAATCCCAGCAAGGAAACGGCTTCCAACGCCCAGATCATGTTTCTGGTGCTGCATACGTCCGGCCTGACGATTATTCCGCTCAGCATCATGGCCCAGCGGGCAGTGCTGGGGGCGCAGGACCCCTCCGACATTTTCATTCCCTGCCTGATCGCAACCTACGTAGCGACCGTGGTGAGCATGATAGCCGTCGCCATTAAACAGCGAATTAACCTCATTAACAGAACGGTGCTGGGCTGGCTGGGCGGCATTACGGGACTGATTGCGCTGGCGCTGTGGTATCTGTCGACCAAATCGAAAGAAGAGATTGAAGTGATTTCGAAGGTAACCGGCAACCTCATCCTGATGCTCATTATCGTATCGTTCCTGCTCGGGGCGATGCGCAAAAAGGTGGATATTTTCGACGCTTTTATTGAAGGTGCCAAAGGCGGTTTTGAAACGTCGGTGCGTATCATTCCCTACCTGGTCGGGATGCTGGTCGCCATTAGTGCGTTTCGTAGTTCGGGCGCAATGGACTACGTCGTTGGGGGGTTGAAGTACCTGTTCAGTCTGACGGGGCTGAACACCGAATTCACCGATGCCCTGCCAGTTGCGCTCATGCGGCCCTTGAGCGGTTCGGGATCGCGGGCGCTGATGATCGACGCCATGAAGCAATTCGGGCCTGACTCCTTCGTCGGGCGGCTGGCGTGCATGTTCCAGGGTGCGGCCGATACGACGTTTTACATCGTCGCGCTCTACTTTGGCTCGGTCGGTATCCGCAACTCCCGCTACGCGATTCCGTTCGGTTTGTTCGCCGATCTGATGGGCGTCATTGCGGGTATTGCTCTCGGCTATTTCTTTTTTCACTGACCCAAAATTCCCGATAAAGTGTTGTTAAAACACAATGTGCTCAACAACCTGAATTTCCATGAACATTACGCAAGTCCGCGAACACCTGCACCGGCTCATTGACGAAGTCGACGATATTTACGTCCTGAACGGGCTTTACCGAAACCTGCTGTCCGACAAACGACAGCGTGAAGAATACGAACAGGAGCAGGCCGAGAAAGCGAAAAAGCAGGGCGCTAAAGCCTCGAAGAAAGGCCACTGATCGTCAGGGCGATAATGATCGCATTGAACCCGAACGACAGAATGCCGTGTAAAAGAGCCGCCCGGCGTATCTGCTTCGAGCGAATGGTTACGTCAGATACCTGACTAGTCATGCCGATCACAAAGGAGAAGTAGGCAAAATCGAGGTAATCCGGTTCAGTCTCATTTGGAAAGTCCAGACCGCCGGGTCGACTCTTCTGATTTGGATTGTCGCCGTAGAACAGATGCGCATACCGGAGCGTAAACACTGTATGCAGCAAACCCCACGAGCAGATTACTGCCAGCACAGTCAGCCCGACGTTCGCCCGACGCCCCTGCTGGGTCATCGTATCGAGCAGTTCGATGATGGCAAAAAAACTGGCAATAGCCGCTACGACGATAAACAGGAAGATATACGTTCTGCTGGAATCCTGAAGTCGGGATAGCTTCGGTAGGTCGCGGGGATGCAGCCGGAAAATAGATGCCCACATCAGCGTCAACATGATCAGGGCAAACACAACCCAGAGTAGAACGACCTGAGCAGAACCACTAACCGCAGCAGGAAGAATAAAATAGGTACCGAGCGTTACGCCAAACGCGATATAAAGTCGATGGTGGGCGTCCAGGCGGGCGGTTTGGTCTAATAGCATACTGGCGAGAAATAATGCATAACGTTACGTAACTCATTCGGATGATTTAACCCTGAAGCCTGGCTTAATGTAAAATCAACGCAGGAAAGCGCACATACAGATTTTTAACGACTCATTTGCCCTTAGTTTCCCCTTGAGCGGGCTTATTTCATCAATTTTGTATTTTTGACCTTTCATACGCCCCAATTCATTTGCTCATGGCCAATTGCCGGTCTGTTGTTTTCCTCCTATTCAGCGTTCTTTCATTTGTATCGTCGTATGCGCAAACCGCTACGCCGACGTTTTTACAACCCAACGCCCGGATCAACCGCTGGGCTGACTCGGTGTTTGCCACGCTGACGCCCGACGAGCGGATTGCTCAGTTGATTATGGTCGCGGGCTACTCGAATCGCAAACCGGCTTACGAAGATTCACTGGTTACGCTCGTTCGGACCAACAAACTTGGGGGCGTCGTGATGTTTCAGGGCGGTCCGATCCGGCAGGCCAAACTCACCAATCGTCTGCAGGCACTTTCGACGGTGCCCCTGCTGATTGCGATGGACGCCGAATGGGGTCTGGCCATGCGCCTGGATAGTACGGTGCGTTATCCGTATCAAATGACCTTGGGGGCCATTCAGGGGAATGACTCGCTCATTTACCAGATGGGTGCCAACCTGGCCCGGCAGGCGCGTCGGCTGGGTGTTCACGTTAACTTCGCGCCTTCGGTCGATGTCAACAACAACCCAAACAACCCCGTTATCAACTTCCGCTCGTTTGGCGAAGACAAGTACGCCGTTGCCCGGAAGGCACTGGCCTACGTGCGCGGCATGGAGGATAACCAGCTCCTAACCAGCATCAAGCATTTTCCCGGCCACGGCGACACAGGCACTGATTCACACTTCGACCTTCCGCTGATTGGCAAGAGTCGCTCTCAGCTCGACTCACTTGAACTCTATCCGTTTCGGGAACTTATCAAGGCGGGGGTATCGGGCGTCATGGTTGCTCACCTGAGCATTCCGGCCCTGGACACAACCCGCAACCGCCCCTCGACGCTTTCGCCCGCTATCGTTACGAACCTGCTCAAAACTGAACTGGGCTTCCAGGGACTGATTTTCTCGGACGCAATGAACATGAAAGGCGTTACGAAGTATTTCCCTTCGGGACAGGCCGACGAGCTGGGCCTGGAAGCCGGTATGGACGTGCTGGAGTTCACGGAAGATGTTCCGGCCGCGCTGGCGCAGATCAGGCAGGCCGTGCTCGACGGTCGTATTACGCAGGAATCGCTGGACGAGCGCTGCCGTAAGGTTCTGCGAGCCAAAGCCTGGGTTGGGCTGGATCAGTATAAGCCGGTTGTGCTCGACAACCTGGTGAACGACCTCAACCCGGTGCAGGACGAACTGCTTAACCGCCGACTGACCGAAGCCAGCCTGACGGTGCTGAAAAACGACAGGAACCTGCTGCCGCTGCAACGGTTAGATACCCTCCGCATTGCGTCGGTTGCGATTGAAAGCGATAAACTGACCGCTTTTCAGCAGATGGCCGCCAACTATACCCAGGTTGACCACTTCAACCTGACGTCGAAAACACCCGACTCGACCATCGCGCAGGTACGCGACTCGCTGAAAAATTACAACCTGCTGCTGGTGGATATTCACCTGAATAACATCCGGCCCGGCGCGCGCTATGGTCTGCAGGCCAAAACGGCCGGACTGGTCAGCGAACTGGTCGCCACGGGCAAAGCAGTCGTTACGGTGTTTGGCAACGCCTACGCGCTGGACAAGCTTACGTTCCCGAACGACACGGTTCTGGTCAGTCGAAACATCGAACAGGCGCGGGCCATCGTTATGCCGTATCAGCTCACCAATTACACGGAGGATTTATCGGCACAGTTGATTTTTGGCGCGATTGGCGCATCGGGCAAACTGCCCGTAACGGTCAACCAGCGCTTCCGGGCGGGCGATGGCTTGGCGATTCAGCCCATTGGTCGGCTTAAATACACCATTCCAGAGGAGGTTGGCATTGATAGTCGTTTTCTGACTCAGCAGGTCGATTCGCTGGTCAACGTAGGCATTTCGCAGCGGGCCTTTCCGGGATGCGTCGTGCAGATGGCCAAAGACGGCAAGGTGATTTTCCGGAAAGCCTACGGCACCTTTACCTACGATGCCTCGCTCGGCGCGGAACCGAAACCCGTGCAGCTGGACGATCTGTTCGACATGGCATCTGTCACCAAGATCAGCACATCAACGCCCGCCCTGATGCGCCTGGTGGATGAAGGTAAGTTCAACATTGACGGTAAAATGGCAGACTATCTGCCCAGTTTCAAAAAATCAAATAAAGCGAATCTGGTCTGGCGGGACGTGCTGACCCATCAGGCCCGGCTAAAAGCGTGGATACCGTTCTGGCGCGACACCAAAAATCCGGATGGTACCTGGAAGCCCAAGACCTTTAAAACCGAACGCTCCAGCCGCTTCCCCATCGAAGTAACCGACAGCCTATACCTGTTCAGGAATTATCCGAAAACCATTTTTGAACAAATCAGAGACTCGCCCCTCAACGAGAAAAAAGAATACGTGTATTCGGATCTGTCGTTCATCCTGTATCCGCAGATTGTCAAGCGGCTAACCGGCGAAAACTTCGAAGATTATCTCAAAGAAACTTTCTATCGGCCGCTCGGCGCAACGACGCTGACCTATAACCCACGCCGGTTTTATAGCCTGAACCGCATTGCACCAACCGAATATGATTCGCTGTTCCGCAATACGCTCATCTGGGGGCGGGTTCACGACGAAGGCGCAGCCATGCTCAACGGTCTTTCAGGCCACGCGGGCCTATTCGGCACAGCCAACGACCTGATGAAGCTGATGGAAATGTATCGTCAGGGGGGGACCTATGCGGGTCAGCCGTTTATCTCGGCCAGAACGATGGCTGAGTTTACCCGCTACCAGTTTCCGGAGCTGGGCAACCGGCGCGGACTGGGCTTTGAGAAGCCGTCGTTTACGTACACCGGCAATGCCCCCCGCTCGGCTACCAAAGATAGCTTTGGGCACTCGGGTTTCACGGGTACGTTTACCTGGATGGATCCAGACCCAAAGTACAATCTTACGTATGTTTTTCTGAGCAACCGGGTGTACCCAACTCGAAACAACAACCGGATTAGTATGTTGAATACACGTACAAATGTCGCCGAAGCATTATATCAGGCGATTAAGCGCGGTATCCAATGAAAACGCACCTTATCCATCTGTTGAATTATGAACTCTGGGCAAATCAGCGGGTTATTCAGGCCCTCGAAACGCTTGACAACCCACCCCAGCGGGCAGTAGCTATTATGGGGCACATTCTGTCAGCGCAGCAGGTTTGGTTCAGCCGGGTAACTAAAGAATCTACGTTTGTCGCTATCTGGGAGGATACGCCCGTGAGCTGGCTGCGCGAAACCGCCGAGCGGCAGCACGACAAGATTATCAGCTACGTCAATGCGCTGGCGGAGCCGGATCTGCTTCAGCCGGTTGATTACGTAACCTCCAGAGATCAGCCCTACCAGAATACCCTCATCGACATTCTGACGCACATGAGTCATCACGCAGCCTACCACCGCGGGCAGGTGGTGCAGCTTATCCGCCCGATGCTGACTGAAGCGCCCGTTACGGATTTTATTGTCTGGGTGCGGGAGTAGTACCGGTTGTCAGGAGCGGGTTTTCTTACGTCGCTGCCGCCACGCTTTCACGTCAGCGGTGAGGTTCTCCAGGAAGAACGACGGCCCGATCGATACGTAGAAACCGGTGTAATTGATCTGACTTTCGGGCACGTCCTTTTTCAGAACGAACCGATAGCCTGCCAGCACGTTGAAGCCAAACCAGTGGAGTGGCCGAAACCAGCGCAGCGTCGGAAACTGGTAAGCCGACAGCACACCAACGCCCGCCGGAATAAACACTCCGCGTGCCACCTCATGTTCGTTTGATGGGTCATCGTTCCGCTCATAGCGCGAGTGACCATAGCCAATCTCCAGGGGCATACTCATCTCAAACGCTTTTCGACGCAGGATGTAACGCTCATAATAAACCGTTGCAATACGCAGATGCCGCGTTACGGAGGCCGTCGTATTCGGCAGCAGCCCGGGTCGGTTCAGGCTTTGATTGACGAAGTAAAAACCGGCCCCGGCTTTAAAACTCGCCGACCGTCCGCCCTGAAACGCCGACCGATCGCGCTTGCCGGGAAACAGGAAGCCCGCCCGAACGCCGTATACGCTGACTGGAACCCGACGCCCTTCCTCATTACGGGTATCATTGAAAAAGAAAAAGCGCTGGTCGGTGGAGGCCGTAAAGGTTAGTGAAGATGGTGATTTGGTGTGGGCACCGGTCGTATCGGTCATGGTGACCTTGGGCTGGAATGCCATCGCCCGGCTTAAGCAGAAAAGCGGCAGCAGCGCAATTAAAAAACTCAATATCCATCGGGGGCTAAATAAACGCGCCGGCCGGGTTTGACTGATGTGTATCATAACGTTAGTGACACCATAACCGATTCGTCGGCTAATGGTTAATAAAACCCGTCTACCGGACAATCGCAGCTAGCATTCGGGTCGGGGTCCGCGCCCCCCGTTAATGATTACGCCCGAAAGACTCAGGATAATCAAGCCCGACACACCCTGAAACAGCAATTTCGTTCAAATCACCCGAAACTTATTCTTACCCGACTTTCAGCGACCGGCTCTATTCGGTCTGAGCAGGCTGCGCACTGATCCCATTCATTTGCCCAGTTTGAGTCAGGTTCACCCATAGACCTTGATTGAAACTTTCAAATGGTTTTCCGGCGCTGGAAGCGCGCTGATTATCGTTTGCGTGGATTCAGAGGCTTCGCCGATTGGTTTACTCGGCTTAAACCAGGAATTTTATAAGTAGAACTGCTTAAACATTGACCTTTTGGGGCAAAGTTTATTACTGAACCGTGTACAAAAAGCCATACTCCGCCTACAGCGCCGAGGAGTTTGCCCTCGACGATCTGTTCGTCCGGTGGGTTAAACACCCCGACGACGAAGAGGTGGTGGCGTATTGGCATCTCTGGCTAACAAACAACCCGCATTGCAACCAAACCGTAGAGCTTGCCCGTAAAATAATCCAGACAGCCGCACAGCCTTCGCTGCCGGCCCTGTCGTCTGATGAGGTTTCAACGCTATGGGGGCGCATTCGCGTATCGCTTCAGACGATGGAAGATGTGCGCCCTCTGCAGCCCAACGTGCGAACGGTGGTCGGCTGGTGGTATTTCTGGCGCTCGGTAGCGGCTGCGCTTGGCCTGGTTTTGCTGGTTGGCTGGGCCGTGTGGATGCAGTATGGCCCAAACCAATCGGTTCGAACCATCAGCACCCGCTCCAACCAGATTCAGTTCATTCGGCTTCCCGATAACTCTAGTGTTAAACTCTACCCGAACAGTTCCGTAAAATACGCTCAGCGCTGGACCGATGAAACGCCAAGAGCGGTGTGGCTCCGGGGCGAAGCCGATTTCTCGGTTGCCCATCACAGCGACACCTCGGCCGCCCGCCTATTTCGGGTGCACGTAACCGACCTGACCGTTGAAGCACTCGGCACCATGTTCCGGGTGCGTGAGCAGCCCGAATGCACCCGCATATTTATGACGTCCGGGCAGGTGAATCTGGTTCTTAAAGAACAGAAGTCGCTCCGGCTCAAATCCGGTGACTCCGTCGAAGTGGTAGCCGGTCAAGTACAACCATTACCATAGATAACTTTTACTTAAACCCAGTTCCGAACATGATTAACACAGTTACCCTAAGGCCACAACGGCCCTGGCTTCCCTTACTTGGCCTGACGGCTCTTGCGCTATTGGGTCAACCAGCGCTCAGCGCCCCTTCAATGCCAAGACCAGCCCTGACCAATCCTGCTCAGGAGCGGGTGGTCAGCGGGCGCGTCCTTTCATCCGATGACAATAACCCGCTGCCAGGCGTAAGCGTAACCGTAAAAGGAACAACGCGCGGCACAACAACGGATGCAAATGGCGATTACCGGATTAATGTTCCGAATGAACAGGCCATATTGGTATTCTCGTCGGTAGGCTTCCTGTCACAGGAAATTAGTGTAGGCAACCGCACGTCTGTTAACGTCAAGGTTGAAACAGACACGCGTGCTCTGAACGAGGTCGTCGTTGTCGGTTACGGTACGCAACGGAAGAGTCAGTTAACCGGCGCTATTACGCAGGTTACGTCGAAAGAGATCCAGGAAATGCCTATCACAAACCTCGGCCAGGCTCTTCAGGGACGGGCCGCGGGGGTCGACGTAACGCAGACGGGTTCAAGGCCCGGTTCAGTGCCTACCATCCGGATTCGGGGCCGTCGGTCGTTCAGCGCCAGCAATGATCCGCTGTACGTTGTCGACGGTATTCCGCTTTCGGCCGGCTACGAGGACTTTAACCCGAATGACGTAGCCTCCATGGAAGTTCTGAAAGACGCTACGGCTACGGCTATTTATGGCGCGCGGGGTGCCAACGGAGTTGTTCTGATTACCACCAAGCGGGGGGGACAGAAAGGGAAAACAACCGTGTCGTATGACGCCTATGCCGGTATATCAAAGCCATTGGATAAACTCGAATTATTCAGTGGGTCGGAGTTTGCCGAGTTCGTTCGGGAGTCTTACCGGGCTACGGGCGGCTATAAAGATGCCAACGGCAATCCGGTTCCTACCGGCGTAGTTGATCCTTATGCAGATTCGAAAGTAGCCGTTCTGGGTGGCGACCCGGCCGTTGCGAAGGGACTTGCCAATGGAACCAACACCGACTGGCAGGATATGATCCTGAAAAATGGCTCCATGCAGAATCATTCGATTGGCGTTCAGGGCGGAAATGACAGAACCCAGTTTTACGTATCCGCAGGCTATTTCAAGGACAATGGCATTTCGAAAGGACTTGATTTCACGCGGTATTCCTTGCGGGCTAACATTGATCACCAAATCAATAAAGTCCTGAAAATCGGCCTCTCGTCCTACCTGATGCATAGCGTTCGGAACGGCGAGAATCTCAACCCGTATCAATTTACGATTCAGCAAAACCCGCTGGCGGCTCCCTATGATGATAATGGCAACATCATTTTCTCGCCAACCAACGATGCCCTGCTCACCAACCCACTGGCCGAAATTGTACCGGGTGCCCAGGTAGACCAGACCAAAAGGTACCGGATTTTCAACAGCGTTTATGCAGAAGCCAAGATTCTGGAAGGTCTAACCTACCGGGTCAATTTCGGGCCTGACTTCACGCTGGCCCGCTGGGGACGGTTCATTGGCTCACGCACCAACGCCCGTAAACTTGGCGATCCGCAGGCCTTTAACGAGAACCGTTTCGGCTTCAATTATACGCTGGAGAACATCGTTAATTACACGAAGAACTTTGGTGGTAAACATAATCTGAACGTAACCCTGCTCCACTCCATCCAGCGGGACAATTACGAACGCTTCCGGACAGACGTTCAGGGCATTCCGGCTGAGAGTCAGCAGTTTTACAATCTGGGCGCGGCCAGTTCTGTACAGGCTACGGCCAGCGAACTGGTGCAGTGGACGATTAATTCGTACATGGCCCGGGTCAACTACGATTTCAACGATAAATATCTGATTACGGCAACGATTCGTCGCGATGGTTCGAGCCGGTTCGGTGAAAACACGAAGTATGGTAACTTCCCGGGTGTAGCCCTTGGCTGGAACGTTAATAATGAACCCTTCCTGAAAGGTGTAACCTGGATTGACCTGTTGAAATTACGGGCCGGGTATGGTTCGGTGGGTAACCAGGCCGTAACTCCTTACCAGACGCAGGGCCTGCTGAGCCGCACTGCTTATGCCTGGGGAACTTCCGCTGCGTTTGGCTACCGGCCTAACACCATCGGTAATCCTGACCTGCGCTGGGAGACGTCGGCAACTCTTAACTTCGGGGTTGATTTCAGCTTCTGGAGAGGTCGCCTGCAGGGATCGCTCGAATTGTATCAGACCAATACCACGGCGCTGCTCCTGGCCGATCAGCTACCGGGTTCGGTCGGCTTTAACTCGGTGACTCGTAACGTAGGGGAAACCCGCAACCGGGGTGTTGAACTGACCTTTACAACGTACAACATCAATTCGCCATCGGGCTTCAAATGGTCAACGGATTTTACCTTCATGAAGAATACAGAGGCTATCGTGTCGCTGTACAACGGTAAGGTTGATGATATCGGGAACGGCTGGTTCATTGGCCGCCCGCTGAGCACCGTGTATAACTACAAAAAAATTGGTATCTGGCAGACCAACGAGGCCGACAAAGCTAAATCATACGGCAGCGAAGTAGGTCAGATCAAAATTCAGGATACCAATGCCGATGGCCGGATTACGGCCGATGACCGCGTTATTATCGGATCAGACGTGCCGAAGTTCAGTGGGGGTATCACCAACCGCTTTAGCTTCAAAGGATTCGATCTGTCGTTTTTCTTCTACGGTCGCTTTGGCAACCTGCTTCGCAGCGATTTCCACCTCAACCGGAACGCCCTGGCGGGTCGCTATGAGCAGATCAAGGTGGACTACTGGACGCCAAACAACCCAACGAACGAATTCCCCCGTCCGAAGAGCAACCAGGAATTCCCGGTTTACAACTCAACCATATCGTATTTCGATGGAACCTTCGTGAAGCTTCGGAACATCAACTTTGGCTACACCTTTAGCCCGACTATCGCTAAACGGCTGAAGATGGAATCGCTGCGGTTGTACACCAGCATTCAGCAGCCGTTCATCTGGTCGGAATACCGGAGCAAGTATAACGGTATCGATCCGGAAACAACGGGCCTTGCTTTGAGTGAAACCGGTGTGGTGCCGGCAACGATGGTGATGACCTTCGGTCTGAACGTTCGTTTCTAATTCAGCCAGCAAAGTTGCAGACAAGCTTTAAGCCATTAAACCAATGAAATTCAAAATCTTAACAAATACCCTAAAAATTACCGGCGTAGCAGCCATGCTGCTTACGGGCCAGTCGTGTCAGGACGTCCTCAAAGAAGAGGTAGTTTCCAATATCGGTAACGATTACATAAACACGACGAAAGGCTTTGAGGACGCCGTAAAAGCAGCCTATTCAACGCTCCGGTATTACTACGGCACCCAGCAGGGCTTAACCATGTCGGAGTACGGCACGGATATATACGCGACAGGGGCCGACGGGGGCTACAAAGGCTTCCATTTCTACGACGCTCAGTTGAACCCTACAGTCGATTATCTGGCCAACACCTGGGACGAACTGTACAAGGGAATCAATACCTGCAATGCCGTTATAGGGCGCGCCCCGAACGT
Source organism: Spirosoma taeanense (assembly GCF_013127955.1). Taxonomy (NCBI): domain Bacteria; kingdom Pseudomonadati; phylum Bacteroidota; class Cytophagia; order Cytophagales; family Cytophagaceae; genus Spirosoma; species Spirosoma taeanense. Next base: position 988,492 of record NZ_CP053435.1, on the reverse strand, counting down.
AACCGGCATTTCGGATGCGGTCAAGAAAATCCGGGTCGCTGAAGCGAAGTTTTTACGTGCCCATTACTACTATATCCTGCATCAGCAGTGGGGCCCGGTGGACCTACGGCTTACTGAAACCCTGGTTCCAACCAAAGAAACCAAGCGGGCAACGGACGCTGAAATATATGCTGCGATCATCAAGGATCTGACCGATGCGGTTGCTGATCTGGAACCCAAAGCCCAGTCTTCTGAGTATGGCCGGGCAACCAAACCAGCCGCCGAAACCTTACTGGCCAGAGTGTATCTGACGAAAGCGTATTCATCCTCGAAAGCGGCTGATGACTTCAGTAAAGCCGCTGCACTCTGCAAAAACGTAACGACAGCTTACGGCTATAAACTGCTCGACGATTTTGCCAGTGTTTTTGATGAAAACAACCAGATAAACAGCGAGATCGTGTTTGCGGTCCAGTACACGGCAGACCCTCTCTCGAACCTGACCAACAACATAGCAGCCGCTAACGGCGGTAACAACCTGCACTTATTCTTCGGGATGCAGTACGACGTTCAGCCGGGCATGAAGCGGGATGTTTTTTATGGTCGCCCGTTCAAGCGGTTACGTCCTACGTCCTACCTGCTGAACACGGTTTTTGCTGACCGTACCAACGACTCGCGGTATAAGAAAACTTTCCGCGATACCTGGCTCAGCAATAACCCCGGTACGTTCAACGCAGCTTCCTTTGATGATTCGAAGACCAAGGTTACGTTTGCAGCCGGCGATACAGCGATTTTCATTCCGGGTGTGGAATGGACAAAAGCGCAGCGTGCGGCCAAGAAATACCAGGTGCTGGTGCCCAGCGCTTATACCGAAGCGTTGTTCCCAACGCTGCAGAAGTTCTTCGATACCAAACGGCCCGACCTGACCTATGAACCCGGTAGCCGCGACTATTTCGTCTTCCGGCTGGCCGATGTGTATCTGATGCTGGCCGAAGCTTCGCTGCAGTCGGGTAATGTGGCCGATGCCGTTACAGCTATTAACGCCGTTCGGTACCGGGCGGGCTGGCCGGGCAAGAAAGATGCCATGCTGGTACAGGCTAAAGACATGAACCTGGAGCTGATCATGGAAGAGCGCGCACGCGAGCTGGCCGGTGAGCAGGTACGCTGGCTGGATCTGAAGCGCTGGGGCGTTCTAATTGACCGTGTGAAGAAATATAACCCACAGGCCGCGGTGAACATCAAGGATTTCCACGTAAACCGTCCGATTCCCCAAACCCAGATTGACCGCAGTGCCAAAGGTCAGGATGGTAAGTCCGTGTTTACCCAGAACCCAGGGTATTAATTGATGAAGCAGAAAAAGAGTGATTGAGCCGATACTATTTACGTTGCTCAATCACTCTTTTTTTGCCTTATATCAAGTAAAAGTAAAGCGCCCGATTCTTCTTTTAATCAGATTAAATTTGTCTCACTACTAGTAATGAACCAATCCGGTCTTCACTGGTTATACCCTACCCTTATGCACGAGACTGTAAACAGAAGACAGTTTCTAACGATGGCCGGTTTGTCGGCGCTGGCGGTTTCGGCCGGTGCCAGCCGACTCATGGCCCATTCTGAACTGGTTAAGAAATCAGGCCTTAAAATTGCCTACTCGTCTATTACCTGGGGGGGGAACGACGCCCAGGCTATTGCCGACATTGCCGGGCTGGGTTATCGTGGCATTCAGTTGCGATCCAACACCTTCGGACCGTATCGGGCCAAACCTTCGGAACTAAAGGCCCTGCTGGATCAGCATAAGCTGACGCTGGCTATGTTTTCGAGCGGTAACGTTGAAATCGATCCGGCTAAAGAACAAAGCACCATTGATACCCACGTAGCGCACGCCAGTTTTGTTAAAGCCCTCGGTGGGTCGGCGATTCAGCTGACCAACAGTGCCCGGCCAAAAGATCGCCAGCCAACGACTGAGGAGCTGAAGCGGCTGGCGACGGTTATGAATGAAATTGGCAAACAGGCCGCCGACATGGGCATTCAGGCGGCTTACCACAACCACATGAACCAGCTTGGCGAAACCCCCGAAGAAGTTGATGTGATTGTGCAGACGATGAACCCGAAATATTGCAAACTGCTGCTCGACATCGCCCACTATCGCCAGGGCGGAGGTCAGCCCGAAAAAGCCGTGAAGCAGTATAAAGACATCCTGTATGCCCTGCACCTGAAGGACACGATGTCGCCCCTACCCGATAAGCCTGAAAACCCCAAAGCTTATAAGTTTGTGGAACTGGGCCGCGGAAACGTTGATGTTCCGGCCGTGTTCAAAGCCGTTGACGATATCAACTTTAAAGGCTGGGGCATCATTGAGCTGGATGGGGTTCCGGAGAAAGACAAAACGGCCGCCCAATGCGCCCAGATTAATAAGGATTACATCACAAAAACCTTAAATCATCCTCTGTAAATCGTTGTGGCAGCAGCGGACTGTAGGGTTTGTTGTCTGCCGGATTATTCAGTAATAGATTACGTACCCATGAAACAACTATTCTTAGCGGGCCTGGTGCTGGGCCTGCTGGCCTTTGAAAAACCGCAGACACCCAACACGCTCACCGAAAAAGAACGGAAAGAGGGTTGGAAACTGCTCTTCGACGGAAAAACAACCAACGGCTGGCGCGGGGCTTACAAAGACAAGTTCCCCGAAAAAGGCTGGAACGTAGAAGATGGCATGCTGATCATCCAGCAGTCTGACGGGTCCGAATCGCATAGCTTTGGCGATATCGTTACGACGGGCGAATACAGTGATTTCGACCTTACGTTTGATTTCAAACTGACCGAAGGCGCCAACAGTGGGCTCAAGTATTTCGTAGAAGAGCATACGCCCAAACCCAAAGGGTCTGCATTTGGCCTGGAATACCAGGTGCTGGACGACGACAAACACCCCGACGCCAAAATGGGGCGGGATGGCAACCGGACAGTGGGTTCATTGTATGATCTGATCCCGGCAAGTGGCAAAAAGGCCAACCCCATTGGCGAATGGAACACGGGTCGCGTGGTGTCGAAAGGTAAACACGTTGAACACTGGCTGAACGGCAAAAAAGTTGTTGACTACGAGCGGGGCAGCGAAAACTTCCGGAAACTGGTTGCCATGAGCAAATACAAAGCGCCGGAATACAACGCCAGTGGTCGATTTGGCGAAGCGCCCAAAGGCCACATTCTACTACAGGATCATGGCAACCGGGTCGCTTTCCGAAACATTAAAATCAAAACTCTTTAAAAGAGATTGACAGTCAGCCATTAGACTTTTCGGGCAATTGCCTTTAGCTGGTGTCAGGTGTCTGAACTTAATCATTTGAAACACATGGAAAACCGTCGCGAATTCATAAAAAAAACGGCAGCGGCCAGCTTTAGTCTCGCCGGCTTGGGCATGGGCTTCTCCGCGAGCAGCTACGCCCGTATTCTTGGCTCGAACGACCGCGTTCGGGTTGGCATTATCGGCTTCTCGGATCGTTTCCGGCAGTCGCTGGCACCGGCGTTTGCCGAACATGCTAAAAACCAGAACTTTGCCTTCGTCGGCGTGTCAGACATCTGGAACCGCCGTCGCGATGAGGCCGAACAGTATCTGAAAGGAAAAGGCTGGAACGACAGCTCGTTTTTCAAAGCGCGGAATAATGACGAACTCCTCGACCGAAAGGATGTTGATGCCGTTATCATCAGCACCGCCGATTTCCAGCACGCACTCCATTGCGCAGCCGCTGTAGAATCGGGGCGCGACGTTTACTGCGAAAAGCCCTTTGCTGAATCCCTCGACGACGCCCGCAAGGCTCTTAAAGCCGTCGAAAGTTCGAAGCGGATTGTCCAGGTCGGTTCGCAGCGACGCTCGGCTCCCAACTACCATCAGGCCAACGATTTTATCAGATCGGGTAAGTTTGGCGACATTACGATGGTCGAAATGACCTGGAACGTCAACCAGCCGGGGCGCTGGCGTCGGCCCAAACTGGTTTCTGAAATCCGGAAGGAAGATACCGACTGGGATCGTTACCAGATGAACCGCCCGAAAGTAGCCTGGGACCCTCGTAAGTACCTGGAGTTCCGCCTGTTTTACCCCTATTCGTCGGGGATTCCGGGGCAGTGGATGTCGCACCAGATCGACACTGTTCACTGGTTCAGTGGTCTGGATCATCCGCGCTCCGTAGTCGCCAACGGAGGTGTTTATAGCTGGAAAGATGGCCGCGTCAACGCGGATACCTTTACTGCTGTGTTTGATTACGGCCCGGATAACGACAAAACCAAAGGCTTCCAGGTGCTGTATTCGTCGCGTATGAATAATGAAGCGGGTGGCGTGAAGGAATACTATTTCTCAAACGGGGGTATGATTAATCTCGACACCAACAAGATTTCGCCGGATGGTGGTCTGGAGGCTAAATACGCCAAAGAAATGAATATGCAGGCGAACCTGCTGCCAACCATGTCGCTGGGCGAAGTGGCCAAAATGGAAACCTCGGCCAACACCGGTGGTGACCCAATGACCTCGCTGCACATGCTCAACTGGATGGAGTGTGTCCGGAGCCGGAAAGAGCCAAATGCACCCGCCCGCGTGGGCTTCAACCACTCGGTGGCCAACATTATGGCAACGATGGCCCTGCACACCGGCAAACGTATCACCTGGGATTCGACCAAGCAGGACGTAGCCGTCAGCTAATCAAATACTGAAGCAACAGTAAAAGGAATGATCGGCCGATCATTCCTTTTACTGTTTTATAAGCCCTGCCCCTATCTGGCAGTTCAGACACTTTTTAAGCACGCAGAACTCGTTATATAGTTCAATGGACGCCTGTGAATCAAAAGCCGTCCGAATACCCAGCCCGAGGGTTTCCCAGCTATCAGTCAGGCGGTTCTGCTCGGCGGGTAACTGCTCCAGCAACGCAACGGCCCGGTCGATATAGGCCGGTTGCCCCCGATGGTGCGCATAAGCCGCCAGCAACGGCACGACTGTATTGATCACAATATTTTCGGCTGCGCCCAAGCCTACCTTCGGTGCGGCTTTCTCTGTCGCTTTCCCGAAACGATAATGCGACTGCCAGTATTCAGACGGCGTAATTTGAAGGGCGTTCAGCAATGTTTCGGCATCACTCGTTCCCACAAACAGGGAAAACAAACTGGCGTGGCGAGTTACCAGACGCGCCAGCTGGGCCAGTCGCAGCGTTGGAAAATTAGCCGGGCGTAACCGGCCCCATTTCCAGGCGTGGGTCTCCAGGCGTTTTTCAGTCAGGTTGTATTTAGCCGACATAAACCGGTACTCCCGCTCCAGCGCGGTTACATACGTATCCGGGTTAGTAGCGTCCAGCAAACCGGCCGTACCAAACAACAAAGCTTCTGCCTGTAACAAAACGTCGCGGTGTTTCAGAATGGCTTTCAGGGGAACCGCCCGGCTAAGCTGGGCCATGGGATCCGCATTGATTTTAAACCCCATATTTATAGCCAGCAGCCGATAGGCCGTTTCCTCCCAGTCGCCGTTTGTCTGTTCAAACACCGCCCGAACACCCGCAGCTTTACGTTCAAGGCGCTGCAGCATCGCCCGATCGAGCATAGATGTGATCCGCAGCGGTTGCACCGACCTAAACTGACCTGCACAGGCGATGGCTTCCGGGGCGTCAGCCAGACGGCCATACCGTTCAATCAGCCCGGAATCGGTAAGGGGTTCAAGTTCGAGCGTGGCAATGGTCGTCCCGTTGGTGCGGTTAATCGGCCTACCGGTCGTACTGTGGTCATCCTGCCAGACAACGTGCAACACTACGTTATCATAGGCCCGATCGTGCTGATGACGGTGTGCCAGCCAGTCCGAGGCTTTCACGTGCATCTCGACAGTTCCGCCCCACTCTACGTCATTGATCAGCAAACGGGCGTTTGTGAAATCAGGACCGGCGTCGTAGTTCCGGAAACCAGGATGCAGCACCCGCACGGGCTCCCCGTCGGTAGTAGTTAGATGAAGGGTATTAAAATATTGATACTGCCAGAGAAAATAGAGAAAAACTTCAGACACAGCGAACGATGAAAATAAGGAGTTATGGTAAAGGAAACTTTTAGGTAAATTGTAGGTTGCTCGTCATTCCATTGGTAGGTTTATAGCGCTATAAGCATACATATTCCCCATCATTTTATGACTGCCTTCTCTCAAAAAGTCATCTGGATTACCGGTGCGTCGTCGGGCATTGGTGAGGCCGTCACGCTTGAACTTGCCCGTCAGGGCGCGCGATTGATTTTGTCAGCCCGGCGCACCGACGAATTGCAGCGCGTAGCCAACCAGACCAACCTGCCTGAGTCAGACATGTTGATTCTGCCCATGGATATGACGGATACCGATAGCCTGCCCGTTCATGTCGAAACGGTTCGCCAGCGTTTTGGCCGAATCGATTACGTGTTTCAGAACGCTGGCATTACGCAGCGCAGCAACGTAGTCGACACGGATTTCTCGGTTTATAAGCGGCTGATGGACGTTAATTTTTTTGGCGTAGTTGCCCTTACCAAGGCGGTTCTGCCTTTCATGCTGGCACAGGGAAGCGGTCATTTCGTCGTTACAAGCAGTGTAGCGGGCAAACTGGGCACGAAGCAGCGATCTGGCTACTGCGCCAGTAAACACGCTCTGCACGGTTTTTTTGATGCTCTGCGGGCAGAAACCTACGATCGTGGTCTGCGCGTAACGATTGTGTGTCCCGGCTACATCCGAACGCCTATTTCGCTCCATGCCCTGGGGGCCGATGGGCAGGTGCATGGTAAGATGGACACCAATCAGGAGCAGGGCATGGACGTTCATGATTTTGCCCGGAAACTACTACAGGCGGTCTCGCAGGAAAAAGAAGAAGTTTACATTGGCGGGAGCGAAACGTACGGTATCTACCTGAAGCGTTTTCTGCCCGGTTTGCTCTCACGCATTCTTCGGAAACGCGAAGGGGCGTAACGGTTCCGGCATAAACAAAATCCTGACGAGTGCAGAAGTACCATTACGCTGCGTTCGTCAGGATTTTTATGGATACTGAATTTTATTTCCCGCTGACAGCAGCCGGTTTACTGGCCTGCTCCATATAATCGACTGTCAGGTGACAGAGCGATTTCATGCCTAACACAAAGCAGCTTTCATCAATCTGAAAATCGGGCGTATGGTGCGGAGCGGCCTCTTCCAGTTTCTTCCCTTTGGTCATGCCCCCCAGAAAATAGAAGAACCCAGGTATTTTCTGCTGATAGAATGAGAAATCCTCAGCGCCAGTCTGAGCGGGCGTAATTTTCACGTTGTTTTTTCCGGCCACAGCCTCCAGCGTCGGCACCATCTGATCGGTTAATTTCGGGTCATTATACGTTACCGGGTACATAATGTCGATTTTCACGTCGGCTTTGGCTCCGGCGCTCTCGGCAATGTTGGTCGCGATTTCGTTTATCCGGCGGTGAATGGTCTTCTGCATGTTCCCATCGAATGAGCGGATCGTACCAATCATGCTTACTTCTTCCGGAATGATATTCTGCCGGATTCCGCCATGAATAGCGCCAACGGTAACCACGGCCGCATTATCGGTGATGGGCAGATTCCGGCTAACAATGGTCTGGAGCCCCATAACTACCTGCGAAGCCGTTACAATCGGGTCAACCCCCGACCAGGGCGACGCGCCATGGGTTTGTTTGCCTTTAATTTTTATGGCGTATTGATCCACGGCGGCCATCGTTGCGCCGGGTCGGTATTTAATCGTGCCGACCTCGGTCTGTGAGTTGATGTGCAGACCAAAAATGGCATCGACTTTTGGGTTTTCGAGAACACCTTCCTTAACCATCAGCTCCGCTCCGCCTTCTTCGCCAGCTGGTGCGCCTTCTTCGGCGGGTTGAAAAATAAACTTCACGGTTCCTTTCAGTTCGCTCCGCACCGATGCCAGGGCTTCGGCCGCGCCCATCAGCATCGCCACGTGCGTATCGTGTCCGCAGGCGTGCATGATACCCGTTTGCTGCCCATTGTATTCCGTGCGAGCTTCTGATTTAAACGGCAGGTTAACCCGCTCCGTTACAGGCAGGCCGTCCATATCTGCCCGCAGCGCCACCACTGGGCCGGGCTTGCCGCCCTTCAGCAGACCAACAACACCCGTTTTACCAACGCCGGTTTTAACCTCAATGCCAAGCGATTGCAGATGAGCCGCGATTTTGGCGGCTGTCTGGAACTCGCGATTGCCCAGCTCCGGGTGCTGATGGAAGTCCCGGCGCCAGCTTACAACCTTTTTTTCAAGCCCGTCCGCTGCTTTGTCCAGGCGGGCGGTGAGTGTGGTTGACTGCCCCTGCGCAAGTTGCACAGAGAGGCTGGCGGCCGCTAGCAGCCCGAAGGTTAGATGAAAGTTATTCATAAAATTTTACAATTTTTCTTAAGCCAGTTCTGGGAACGCAATATACAACTTTATCCAAATAAAATATTGCACTTACTATCATAATACATAAATTTGCTACCCAATTTAGTGTTTCCTAAAAATAATTGTTCGTAAAGTTCTATGAGAAAATTTTTAGCAGGCACCTGGTTTCTCTTGTTATTGTTCTGTTTTCCTGTTATAGCGCAGAACGTAACAGTTAGCGGCCAGGTTACTTCATCAGACGACGGCTCAGCCCTTCCGGGGGTGAGCGTGCAGGTAAAAGGCACAACACGCGGTACGACTACCGATGCCGATGGTAATTATCGGATAAGTGCTCCAGCGGATAGTCGGTTGGTTTTTAGCTTTATTGGCTATGCGTCACAGGAGACAGTTGTCGGCAATAAGTCGACGATTTCGGTTCGTCTGGCCCCGGATGTGGCTAATCTGGACGAGGTTATCGTGACGACTTTCGGCACAGCCAAGCGCGCTTCGTTTACGGGTTCCGCGGGTACTATCTCCACTTCCCAAATTCAGAATCGCCCGATCACGAACATTGGTCAGGCGCTGTCCGGTGCCGTTTCGGGGGTGCAGACTACGGCCGGCAGCGGACAACCCGGTACGGCACCCGAGATTCGTATCCGCGGTTTTGGCTCAATCTCTTCGGGAAATGATCCGCTGTATGTGGTAGATGGTATTCCCTACTCGGGCTCCATTGCCAACATCAGTCCGAATGATATTGAGAGCATCTCTGTCCTGAAAGATGCGTCATCAACGGCACTGTACGGTGCCCGGGCGGCCAATGGTGTGGTGGTTGTGACTACGAAAAAGGGCGCAAAAGATCGCAGCACGATTAACGTCCGCTACACGAAAGGCTTAAGTACCCGCGGGCTTCCCGAATATGAGCGGGTAGGCGTTGATCAGTATTATCCGCTGATGTGGGAAATGTACCGGAACAGCCTGGCGTACCGGGCCACGAACCCCATAGCGCTGACCCCGGCCAACCAGGATGCGACGAACCGTTTGATTAGTCTGGTGGGCTACAATGTTTATAACGTTCCGGACAACCAGGTCGTTGACGTCAATGGTCAGATGAACCCAAATGCGCAGCTTAAATTTTCGCTTGATGATCTGAACTGGGAAAAGCCAATCATGCGCCAGGGTAACCGGGATGAACTGAACGTAAGCTTCGCCGGTGGGCAGAACAAGTCCGATTATTTCCTGTCGATGTCGTACCTGAATGATAAAGGCTACCTGCTCCGCTCCGATTATGAGCGTTATACGGGCCGGCTCAACATCAATTCTCAGATGAAACCCTGGTTCAGAACCGGTGCCAATCTGGCGGCAACGATTACAAAGTCAAATCAGGCCGATGCGGGCAGCAGCACTGCTTTTGTTAACCCCTTCTATTTCTCCCGGAATATTGGCCCAATCTACCCGGTTTGTGCCTACGATCCGGCTAACCCGGGCCAGTTTCTGACGTTGCCGGACGGTAGCCGACGCTGGGATTTTGGCAACCTGACCGCCCTGGGCCTACCGGCACGGCCTGCTTTTGGCGGTCGCCATTCGGTTGCGGAAACGCTTCTGAATCAGAACTATTTCCGGCGTAACGTCTTGAGTGCCCGTGGCTACGCAGAGATTTCGTTCCTGAAGGATTTCAAATTCACGACTAACCTCGGTACCGATATCACGAATTATAACGGGTATACGTTTGGGAACCCTCATGTAGGTGACGGCGCTCCGGCGGGACGCGCTTCGCACGAATTCCAGAATATCACCAGCTATAATCTCAACCAGTTGCTGAACTACAGCAAGGGGTTTGGTGATCACAACTTCGATGTGCTGCTGGGTCATGAAAACTTCCAGGTTGGTGATAACAACCTAACCGGGTCGCGTTCGCAGCAGATTCTGGATGGTAACTACGAGCTGGTCAACTTCACCACGACCACAAACCTGTCTTCGGTTGCGTTTTCGCGCCGTATAGAAGGCTACTTCTCGCGGATCAACTACGATTACGATCAGAAATACTTTGCATCGTTCTCGGTGCGTCGCGATGGTTCGAGTAAGTTCTTCCGCGATACCCGCTGGGGTACGTTCTACTCCGTTAGTGGTGCCTGGCGTTTAGATCAGGAGGATTTCCTGCGGTCAATTCCAACAATCAATTCGCTGAAGCTAAGAGCCTCCTACGGTCAGACCGGTAACGATGGCGGGGGCAACACGGGGCAGGACGCTCAGGACAACACGATCAGCTATTATGCGTGGCAGCCGCTGTACAACCTGGGCTGGAACAACGCAATGGAGGCCGGGATTCTGCAGTCCAGCCTGGGCAACCAGAATCTGGAATGGGAATCGAGCAACTCGTTCGACGCGGCCCTGGAGTTCAGTCTGTTCAAAGGTCGGGTATCGGGTACGTTTGAATATTTTGACCGTCGATCCTCCAACCTGATTTTTGCCGTTCCCCTGCCTTTATCATCGGGAATATCGACCGTTACCCGCAACATCGGCACGATGTATAACCGGGGCGTTGAGGTCGAGCTGGGTATTGAACCCGTTCGTACGCAGAATTTTACCTGGCGCATTGATCTGAATGCTACCCGGTTAAAGAACCAGATTACGAAGATGCCGGACGAGAACCCCGAGATTATCGACGGAACCAAGAAACTTGCCGTTGGTCGGTCTATTTATGATTACTGGCTCCGGGAATACAAGGGCGTTAACCCGACAACGGGCGAAACTCAGTACCGGGCAGCCAGCTACGTACCAGCCAACTCATACATCACGGAATCGGGTGACACGCTGACAACCAGCGTCAACAACGCGCGCTATCAGTATAACGGAACCTCTATTCCAGCTCTGTCGGGTGGTATTACCAACACGCTTCGCTACAAAGGCCTGTCTCTCTCAGCGCTGATTGTGTATCAGATCGGCGGTAAAACCTACGACGGAGCGTATGCTTCGCTGATGAGTTCCGGGGGTTACGGTAACGCAAAACACGTGGATATTCTGCAGCGTTGGCAGAAACCCGGCGACATCACCGACGTACCCCGCATGGACGCTGGCCGGACCTCAGATTTTGATGCTGCTTCGGACCGGTGGCTTATCGACGCCAGTTATCTTAACTTCCGTTCGGTAACGCTCTCCTACTCGCTGCCAAATGTGCTGGCTCGCAAACTATTCCTGGAGAACGCCCAGGTATACGTCAGCGGGGAAAACTTTTTAATTCTGTCCCGTCGTCAGGGCATGAATGTTCAGCAGAACTTCACCGGGGTTACCAGTAACGTATTCAGCCCGGCCAAGAGCCTGGTTCTGGGGGTTTCCTTTTCACTCTAAGCTTCAGACAACTCATGAAATTTAAATTGTTAACAATGCTCCTGGCGATAGGCGTGCTCACCACCGCCTGCGAAAAGGAATTCCTGGAAACGTCGCCAACCGGTAGCGTTGATGCAGGATCGGCCTATGCCACCACTAAAAACGCAACGGCAGCCCTTAACGGCATTTACCGGGCCATGATCGTGCGGTATCTGGGTTCTCAGGGCCATTTCGGGCATCCGGCAATGATGATTATTGTGGATGTTCTGGGTGAGGACGTAATTATACCGAACACGGCCAACACCTGGCACCTGCCCGAAACCCGCTGGCAGGCGCACCGCTCAGAAACATCAACGGGCGATCAGTTACCTTATGAATTATACTATCGGCTGATTGGCAATGCAAATATTGCAATTACCAGTATCGATAATGCTGCGGGTACTCAAGCTGAGCGGAATCAGATTAAGGGCGAGGCATTGGGCTTACGGGCTTTCTCGTATTTCAATCTTGTGCAGTTATATGGTAAGCGGTACGACGCTGCCACCAGGCCTAACAGCCAGCTCGGTGTGCCTCTGGTGCTGACGCCAACGACCGAAGGCCTGCCCCGCGCAACCGTTGAGGATGTGTATACCCAGATCAACAAAGATCTGGCCGAGGCTGCCACCTTGCTTACGTCGAGCCGCAGCTATAAATCGCACATCAATCTTGAGGTGATTAAAGGTTTACAGGCACGCGTGGCGCTAACCCAGCAGAGCTGGGCCGATGCAGCTAAGTTTGCGGCTGAAGCGCGTAAAGGATATACGCCCATGACCACTGCCCAGTATCAGGATGGGTTTTCGGACATCAGCAATCCCGAATGGATGTGGGGCTTTGATCACCTTGAAGATCAGTCCGAGTATTTTGGCGCGTACCACTCGTATATCTCGGCCAACTTTAACTCCACCAACATCCGCGTAGATCCAAAGGTCATTAACAGCAAGCTGTATGACCAGATTCCGACTACGGATGTCCGGTCGAAGATGTGGGTTAAAACCCCAACGACTACAAATTCGATTGTACCGACGGGCGGAGTACGGGTCCCTTACATGACCCAGAAATTCCGGTTGCCGGGTACGCCTTCGACCAGTACCATGGGTGATATTCCTTACATGCGGGCGGCCGAGATGTATCTGATCGAAGCCGAAGCGCTGGCTCGTCAGGGTAAGGATGCCGAAGCTGCCGGAGTGCTGTTTGATCTGGTCAGTAAGCGCGACCCGTCTTACGTTAAGTCAACCAAAACGGGTACGCAGCTTCTGGAGGAGATTTCCTTTAATCGCCGGGTTGAGTTATGGGGTGAGGGCTTCCGGTTTACGGATCTGAAGCGAACCAACCAGCCCCTGAACCGGAACGGCGCTAATGTCAGCTCTGCCGTTGCCGTGCTCTTCGACGTACCGGCTGGTGATAAACAGTGGGAGTTTCTGATTCCACGCCGTGAGATCAATGCCAACAAAGCAATCGTTCAGAATCCGCTGTAAGTAGTAACTCTCTTCTGCCGGGTTATACGCGCCCAACCAGTCAGCTGGTTGGGCGCGCTGTTATTTGGGGGCAATGCGTAGTCTGGACAGATCCGCTCCCTCACTCTCCCGGGCTAGGCAATCCCCTGGAAGCTACCCTTACCCACCCTCCGAAATATTCAATTTTGATTGTTTATACAACTAATCAGTAATCCCGATTGAATCCCAAATAATATAGGGCTTACCGGATTGATAGTTTACTTTATGAACAGTAGTCGGCTTTGCTTACCAATGAGAATTATATTTTACGTAACATTTTGGTTAAGATTCGAGTATTGTAAAAATTATCTTGTAACCAGCGTATCAGTTGTTCCTTCTACACAGTATATTTGTCTCCCATTTTATTTTTTTAATGTAGTTTTAATTTCACCTCACAAATGCGCAAAATTTTATTGGGTAGCTGGCTGCTTACGTTACTCTTCTGTTTGCCCGTGCTGGCACAGGAAGTATCAGTAAGTGGCCGCGTCACTTCATCAGATGATGGCTCCGCTCTGCCGGGTGTGAGCATCCAGGTAAAAGGTACTACCCGTGGAGCAACGACTGATGCTCAGGGAAACTACCGCCTTAGTGTGCCAGCCAATGCCCGGCTGGTGTTCAGTTACATCGGTTTTGGCACCCAGGAAATTCCTGTGGGTAACCAGTCAACTATTAACGTAACCTTGTCCAGTGGTACGCAGAGCCTCGACGAAATCGTTGTTACTGCGCAGGGTATCGAGCGCGACAAGCGGTCGCTGGGTTATTCGACGCAGGAAATAGGTGGTGGTCTGATCGCGCAGCGTTCGGAGCCTAACCTGCTCAACGCACTGCAGGGTAAACTAGCCGGGGTAAACATTTCGGGGCAAAGTGGCGCGCCGGGTGCTTCAACCAACATCAACATTCGCGGCATCACGTCCTTTAACGGTTCGAACCAGCCCTTGATCGTGGTGGATGGTATTATCTTCAGCAACGACGTAAACATTACGGGTAATACCCTGTTCCAGTCGCAGTCGGCTAACCGCCTGGCTGACGTTAACCCCGAAAGCATTGAGTCGATCAACGTTCTGAAAGGACCCGCTGCGGCTGTGCTGTACGGATCGCGCGCATCGGCCGGAGCTATTATCATCACGACGAAGAACGGCCGGGGCCAGAACAACAAAACGGAAGTAACGATTACGTCGTCCTATAACGTGCAGAACGTGTATGGTCTGCCGCGTTTCCAGAACGATTACGGTCAGGGAACGAACAACCTGTTTGTTAACAACACTACCAACTCCTGGGGCCCGCCGTTTGTGGGTGGTCCTACGTCGGTAACCAACCTGCAGGGGCAATCGCGTCCGTATCAGGCGTATCCGAACAACGTGCAGGATTTTTACCGGCAGGGCACTATTCTGCAGAACACGGCGAGTATTGCCGGTGGTGACGCTGCCCGTAACTTCAATATCTCGCTCAGCAACACCAGCCAGCAGGGTATTACGCCAAACTCGAAGTTTGGCCGGACCAACGTCCAGCTGGGCGGTGAAACCAAGCTGAACAATGGCCTGCGGATTACCGGAACCGGTACGTATGTGCAGACCATCCAGCGGGGTGCAGCCCTGGGTAACGGCGGTAGCGCTTACGGTCAGCTGACCCGGATTCCGCGTAGCTACGACCTGCCCAACGAGCCTTACCAGGATGCCAACGGTCAGAGCATTTATTTCCTGACGACGTCAAACAACCCGAACTGGGCGCTTTATAACACAACGCTCAACAGTCAGGTAGACCGTTTCTTCGGTAACTTCACGGTGGGCTACGACGTAACCAAATGGCTGAACGTAACGTACCGCGTAACGGGTGATACCTATACCGATCGCCGGAAAGCGGTCAACAGCATTGGGGCTGCCCGCGCTCCGCAGGGCGAAGTCATCCAGGACAACTTCTTCCGCTCTGAATTGAACGGTGACCTGCTCATCAACGCCAAGACGGACCGGTTCTTCCTGGACGGCCTGACGGCCAACCTGTTGCTCGGTAACAACATTAATCAGCGCAAAACGCAGAATGCAACGGTATATGGCGCATCGCTGACCATTCCGGGTTTCGAGAACGTATCGAACGCGTCGGTATTCACCAGTTCGGGCGAATCGTCTACGCTGCGCCGACTGGTTGGTTACTACGCGCAGGCTTCGTTTGCCTATAATAACTACCTGTTCCTGGAACTGACGGGCCGCGCTGACCAGTCGTCTACGCTTCCCAAATCCAGCAGCACATATTTTTATCCGTCGGCTTCGGTTAGCTTCGTTCCAACCGACGCCTTCAAGGTCCAGTCGGACGTTCTTTCGTACGCCAAAGTACGGGCCAGCCTTGCCCGGGTAGGCCGCGATGCCGATCCGTACCTGCTAAACTCGGTATTCGTCACGTCGAGCTATGGTAATAACCTGGCCAGTGTTCAGTTCCCGATTTCAATTGGCGGCAACAGCATTCCGGGTTTTGGTATCAGCACCCGGATTGGCAATAATGGCCTGACGCCTGAATTCGTTACATCTTCGGAAGTTGGTTTGAACCTGGGCTTTTTCAACAACCGGTTGAGCCTGGACGCTGCCTACTTCTTCACACGGTCAACGAACCAGATTTTCAACGTAGCCGTATCGCCATCGTCGGGTTACGATACCCGCACGACCAACGTGGGTGAGCTGCAGAACCGCGGTGTTGAGCTTGTTCTGTCGGCTACACCAGTCCGCGTTAACGGCTTCAAGTGGGATATCAACCTGAACTTTACCCGCATCCGGAACAAAGTTATTTCGATTGCACCGGGTGTTAAGCAGTCGGGCATCACCGGAAACGGCTTCATTGGTATTACCTCGTCAATCGTGGAAGGCCAGCCCTATGGCGTCATTGTCAGCTCGGCCTACCCGCGTGTGCAGAATACCGACCCCAAGGGTCTGTACTATGACGCAACCGGCCAAAACGTTGGTCAGTATGTAATCAACCCAACAACGGGTCAATTTGCGCCGACGCTTGCGGGTCAGGTTATCTCGAACCCGAACCCGAACTACACGGCCGGTCTGACGAACACGTTCTCCTACAAAGGTCTGACCCTGTCGGCGCTGGTCGACGTACGTCAGGGCGGACAGCTGTACTCATTCGGTGCTGTCGATTACCGGAGCGCAGGTTCGCTGTACGTAACGGGCATCGACCGCGATCAGCCGCGGATTCTGCCGGGCGTTATTCAGAATTCGGACGGTTCGTTCCGGCCGAACAACATCCAGCTGCCGGCACAAACCTACTGGCAGGGTCTGGGTGGTCTGGCTTCAGAGGCAGCTGTATTCGACGCTACGGTTTACCGGCTGCGCGAAGTAGCGCTGAACTATACTCTGCCCAAAACGCTGTTAGGCAAGACCCCGTTTGGTCAGATCTCGGTGGGTGTCAGCGGCCGGAACCTGTACTTCTTTGCACCGGGCTACTATGCTGATCCGGAGGTAAATACCCAGGGAGCTGGTAACATTCAGGGCTTAGACCTGAACGGTCCGCCGAATACGCGTAACTATGGCGCGAACGTTCGGCTTACTTTCTAATTCTTTTTATTCCGAGACAATTCAATGAAAATCATATTCAGAAGAGCGGTCCTGATGCTGCCATTGGTGGGTGTCCTGGGCAGTTGCACAAACTTCTTAGACGTTAACGTAACGCCTAATAACCCGACGTCGGTACCACCGTCGGTGTTGTTGCCGTCGTCGGAGATCGGAACGGCGTTTGCCAGTGCAAACGAGATCAACCGGTTTACATCCACGATCATGCAGCAGATAGCGGGTGCTGCCAACAGCCCGGCCACGTATGACATCTACTCGACTACCGGTGCCGATTTTGGCAACCAGTGGCGCTTTGAACTGTATGGTGGCTCGCTGGTCAATTACCAGAAGGTTATTGACATCGCATCAGCCTCGAACTCGCCGGCCTATACGGGTATCGCCAAAATCATGAAGGCATACACGTTTTCGATGGCAACCGATATTTGGGGGGATGTTCCTTACTCGCAGGCCTTACAGGGTGAAGCCTTCCCGCAGCCGCGCGTAGACAAGCAGGAGGATATCTACAAAGGCAACCAGTCGCTGCAAATTCAGAGCCTGTTTGATCTGGTGCGCGAAGGTCTGGCCGATCTGGATAAAACCTCGGCAACCAAACCTGGTAACGATGATGTTATCTTCAAAGGTGATCTGAACAAGTGGCGCCGGGCAGGAAATACAATGCTGCTGAAATTCGCCAACACCATCAGCCGCAAAGAGCCAGCCTTAGCTAAACAGATTATCGATCAGGTTATTGCAAGCGGTAACTTCATTACGTCGAACGCCGATGATCTTAACGTATTCTTTGGCGCTTCGGTCGGTAGCCGCGATCCGCGTTATGAGTATACCAACGTGAGCTCGTTTAAAGACGACATTCTGCTGAGCACTCGGTACCTGAACCTGCTTCAGGGCCTGAATGACCCTCGCTTGCCAGTTTTCTTTACGAAACCAGCTGCGAACTACGTTACCTGGGATAACGGCCAGCGCGGTACGCTGCCATCGCCAACGTCCTCCTGGTCGCGTTATAATGCCTACGTAACGGGGGCGAACGGTGAAGGACCGGTACGGCTGATCACGAACTTCCAGCGCGCGTTTATCCTGGCGGAATCCGCACTGGTGCTGGGCACCGCTGGCGATCCGCAGGCGCTGTACACGGAAGGCATCCGGGCATCGATGACGCTGGCAGGTCAGACCGCAGCTCAGATCGACGCTTATCTGGCAGCCAATCCGAAAGTAGCTATCCTGAGCGGCTCGACGCAGGAGAAACTTGCGCAGATTATCACGCAGAAGTATATCGCCTTCACGGGCAATGGACTTGAATTGTGGAATGACTGGCGTCGGACGGGTTACCCAACCCAGCAGCCCGCTCAGAACGCGGCCGGTGTCGACGCAACACGTCCGGTTCGGGCGGTATATGTAACGTTCGAGAATGAGCGTAACCCCAACTTCCCCAACCCAGCTCCGCAATCAAACGTAAAGGTTTGGTGGGATGTTGATTAATGTCATTCTGATTTTTATTCAAGCAAACGCATGAAACTGACAATCATAAAAGGCTTTCTGCTGGCAACGTTGGCCATTTGCAACATTGCCTGCGAAGATGATCTGCAATACGGTCCGCTGGTTCGCGATAATCGCCCCGCAGTGCCCGTAACCTTCCCCGGCGCTACAACCTATGGCGGTAACCCCTACATAGAGGTTTCTACAGCAGCCGGTGGTGCTATTAAGTTCACACTCTCGATTCCAAGCAGCTCGGGTCGGACCATCAAGGAGATCACCAAAGTAGCCGCTGGCGCTACGGCCATCAACGCCGGATCGCTGAATACGACGGCAGCGCTGATTACGGCTACGCCTATCCCGGCTTCGGGCACAACGGCTACATTTGAAACCACGCTGGCAGCATTCAGAGCCAAGTATCCGGCGGTGAACGTAACGCCAACCGGCAATCCCCTGTCGCCCCGCGAGATTGCGTTCATCTTTCTGGTCACGCTGGACGACGGCACTCAGATTGTAACGCAGCAAGTGCGGGCCCGCATCTTGGCTTAGTTTCGTACAATTATTTAAAAAGGCCCTCCGATGCATCGGAGGGCCTTTTTTGCCTTTTTGACCACCAGAACGGCGTTTACAGCGAATATATCTACATAAATTTTTCTTGAATTTCTTGCTTTGTTTATATGGCTTCTCGTGCCGACGGCCATATATTTGCCCCCATTTAGTGAAATTCACTTCTTATTCTTAACTCAATTCATTTATGCACAAAATTTTATTAGGGAGCTGGTTGCTTGCGCTGCTTTTCTGTGTGCCGGTTCTGGCGCAGGATATAGCCGTGAGTGGCCGCGTCACTTCATCAGACGATGGCTCCGCTCTGCCGGGCGTGAGCGTACAGGTAAAAGGAACAAACCGGGGTACGACTACCGATGCCAATGGCACGTACCGGGTAAACGTTCCGGCCAACGGTCGCTTAGTGTTTAGCTTTATTGGCTTCACAAGCCAGGAAGTAGCCGTTGGTAATCGCAGTACCGTTAACATAGCGATGACGGGCGATGCGCAGCAACTGAGTGAGATTGTTGTGATTGGCTATGGAACCCAATCCCGCCAGGATGCCACCGGCAGTATTTCCTCAGTGAAAGGAGCCGCCATTGCCGAAACACCCATTCAAAGCTTTGAGTCTGGTCTGGCCGGTCGTTCGGCGGGGGTTCAGATCACCGTTCCCAATGGCGTAGTCAACAACCCGCCCGTATTCCGGATTAGGGGAACAAACTCTATCTCGCTAAGCTCGTATCCGCTGGTTGTTGTCGACGGTGTGCCTACCTACACGGGCGATCAGGGCGCAACTAACGCACCTACCAACCCGCTGGCCAGCATTAACCCCAGCGATATTGAAAGTATCGACATTGCCAAAGACGCAGCCGCTACGGCCATTTACGGCAGCCGCGCGGCCAATGGGGTTGTGTTTGTTACGACCAAACGCGGTAAGAGCGGCAAAGCCCGGATCAGCTACGACGGTTGGTATGGTATTTCAAACCCGTACCGTCTGCCCGAAATGCTGAACGCCAGCCAGTACGTCACGTTCAAATCAATGGCCGCTGCCAATAACCCCGCCACAGCCAGTACCGTTAAGTTTACGCAGACAAACGACGCGAACGGCAACCCGATTAATACCCGCTGGTATGATTACGTATACCGGCAAGCCATGTCGCACAGTCATAACCTTAACGTATCGGGCGGCAGCGAGAACACGAACTACTATTTTTCGGCCGGTTATACGTCCCAGCAGGGCGTCATTCGGAAAAATGATTTCAAGCGAATCAACACCTTGCTCAATATCGATAGTAAAGTGAGCCGCCTGTTCAGCATCGGCGGTAAACTGTCGTTTTCAAACGAACAGAACTTTGCGGCTGCTTCGTCGGGTTCGTTGAGTGGCGAAGCCTTTAACACGAGCGGTCTGGGCCGTATTGGTCTGGTGCTGCCGCCAATTCTGCCTGCTTATAATAACGACGGGTCGTACAACGTAAACGGATCGGCCATTGGGTTTGCCAACAATATCACCGGTACATCTATTTCGTATCCGAACCCAATTCCGTCCCTAGATCTCAACCGGTCGAACAGCGAGAATAACCACATCCAGTCGAACGCCTACGTGCAGCTCAAGCCGCTGGAATGGATCACGCTCAGAAGCCAGTTTGGTATTGACTATCTGCTGATTGACAACGACATCTTCCAGGCGCCGATTACGAGCGAAGGATACAGCAGCAATGGATATGCCGCAGCTATCTCCAGCAAGAATAAACTATGGCTGTGGACCAATACGGCTCAGTTTACGCGGTCGTTCGGCGGAGCCCATAACTTCGATTTGTTACTGGGTCAGGAACAACAGCGCAGAACCTATCAGTCGTACGGCCTGAATCGTCAGACGTTATCCGACCCGGCTTACACGGTAATTCAGGCCGGGTTTACCACCACAAACACGTCGGGCCTGGGTTACGGAGAGAACTATCTGCTATCGGCTTTCGGTCGTCTGAACTACAATTTCAAAGAAAAATACCTGCTCAGCGGTAATATTCGCCAGGACGAGTACTCGGCGCTGGGCGAGAAGAAAGGTATTTTCTACGGCGCTTCGGCAGGCTGGGAGATCACCCGCGAAAACTTCTGGTCGACCGCCAAACTGAACAACGTGTTTAGCAGCTTCAAGATTCGGGGAAGCTACGGCAAAGTGGGTAACATCGGCGGCATCGGCGACTATACGCCTTACTCGACCTATGCGTCGGGTCTGTATGGTGGCGTCTCAACGCTGTATTTCTCGGTGGTGGGTAACCCTGGCCTGCGCTGGGAAACCAGTACCAAAACGGATTTTGGCTTGAACTTTGGTTTACTCAACGATCGGATCACGGGTGAGGTGGCGCTGTATAAAAACGACATCGATAACCTCATTCTAAACGTAGCACAGGCTCCTTCCACGGGTATTCCGGGGACTATTTCCGGCGTTGCTTACCCCCCTCAGAACATCGGCACGATGTATAACAAAGGGCTGGAACTTTCGCTGAACGCGCGCATTCTGAACAAAAAATCGCTTCAGTGGTCATCGAACTTCAACATTACATTCAACAAGAATGAAGTCACTTCGCTGGCCCCAGGTCTGTCCTCGCTTCAGACGGGCACATCGGGTCTGGAAACGGTGAACCAAACCCAGCCTGGTTATCCCCTGGGCTATTTGTGGGTCGTTCGCACGAACGGAGTTGATCTGGCAACGGGGAAGCGGATTTTCGTAAACTCTGCTGGTCAGAACGTGTATTACCAGTATTATGCACCAGCCGGGCAGTTTAACTACTCGACCACGCCGGATGGCAAAACCCGCTACGTTAACGCGACCGGCGGTACAGCCATTACGCAGGCCGCCGACGGAGTCATGTATGCCAACACGATTCCGAAGATATACGGTGGTTTTGACAACAATTTCAAGTTCGGGCCGTTCGATCTGGGCGTTCTGCTGACCTATCAGTTAGGCTTCAACGTGTATTATGGCACCAATGCAGGGCTGCATGATCAGCGTTTCTGGAACAACGCGACCGACGTACTGACCGACGCCTGGATGAAAGAAGGCGATACGGGCAAGAAATACGCCAAGCCGCTGTTTAACGACAACGTTTCGAATGGCTCCGCTTTTCCGCTGGATATCAATGTATTTAAAGGGGATTTCCTGAAACTACGGACGGTTTCGCTGGGCTATACCCTACCGGCCTCTTTACTATCGCGGGCCAAGATTAGCAGCCTGCGTTTATACGTGACCGGTCAGAACCTGGCTATCGTTACAAAATACCCCGGCCCCGATCCGGAAGTTTCGTCGAATGGTAACGCGACCAGCGGGCAGGGCGTTGACCGCAACACTGTGCCGAACGCGCGCACCGTTACGTTTGGTCTGAAAGTCGGCTTTTAATTCTAACTGAAAAACTTCTGATGAATAAGTATATAAAATACGCAGCTGTATGTAGTCTGCTGCCCATTGGAATTGGCTTAAGCTCCTGCAACCGGGACTTGCTGACGCCAATTCCGCAAACGTCCGTGTCGGATGCCTCTGCATTCAGCACAACCAACCGAATCCAGACGCAGCTTTTGTCGCTCTACGGCGCTTTGAAAGAGGGTAACTTCTATGGTGGTCGCTTCGTCGTATATGGCGACATTCGGGGTGAAGAGTTCATCAATGAAACCTCCAACCTGGTAACCGGTTCGGATGTATGGGGGCTGAACCCGACGAACAGCGCGACGGCGGTGCAGAACCTTTGGTATTATGCCTATCTGGCCATCAACAAGTGCAATATTTTTATTGATGGGATGGCCGCCGGTGGTTCAGCCATTGTGGGTGCGGATGCGGCTGCCCGGTACGTTGCTGAGGCAAAACTGATCCGGGGTCTGAGCTATTATAGCCTGCTCCAGTACTACGCCCGTCCGTATGCCGATGGCAATGGAAACAAACCCGGTGTGCCGTTACGGCTGAACGGTATCCAGAGCACTGGCCAGTCTGCACTCGCTCGCAGCACCGTAGCGGAGGTGTATACGCAGGTGTTGAAAGATCTGAACGAAGCCGAAGCAGGCCTGCCGGCATCCTACACGACGGCTTCGGACAATACGACCCGTGCGCACAAGAACACCGCCATTGCTCTGAAAACGCGGGTGTACCTGACGATGCAGAATTACGCCAGTGTCATTACCGAAGCCAATAAAATCGTGAGTGCCACGGCTCCGTTCAAAGCGCCAACGGGCGTTG
Organism: Spirosoma taeanense; assembly: GCF_013127955.1. Classification (NCBI taxonomy): domain Bacteria; kingdom Pseudomonadati; phylum Bacteroidota; class Cytophagia; order Cytophagales; family Cytophagaceae; genus Spirosoma; species Spirosoma taeanense. The sequence continues at coordinate 965,523 of NZ_CP053435.1, read as the reverse complement.
CCCATCAGCTACAGCCCGATATTACCACGGTGTTTACGTCCTATGCAAATCCAGAATCTATATTCTCGATGCCGATGACCAGCACCACGGGCGATTTCCCGGGCACCCAAAATCAGCTTGCTTATTATTTTTCGCCAACGGCGGCTAATGGTGGCGTGGGCAATGGCGAGTATTCGCTGAATCCCAGAGGCATCATTGCCGAGCCAACCTGGACAGCAACGGATAAGCGCCGGTCGTTCATCAAGCAATCGGGTACGGGCACCAACGTAAAAAACTGGCTGATCAAATATAAAGCCCCCAGCCCTTATACGGACTGGGTTCCGGTCATCCGCTACGCCGAAGTACTGTTGAATCTGGCCGAAGCGAAAGTGCGCAGCACCAACACCGTTGACCCACAGGCGGTAGCGTTGCTGAGTGCCGTCCGGAACCGGTCGGATGCAGCTACTTCCTACACAACGGCCAGTTTTGCGACTCCAGCGGAGCTGATCAACGCAATTCTGCTGGAGCGTCGGATTGAGTTCCTGGGCGAAGGCTTACGTAACAATGATCTGGTCCGCCTGCTGCAGACGATCCCGGCCAAAGGAACGATTCCAGCCAAGGGGCCGAATGAGTCTGGCTACATCTGGCCAATCTCGGCCACGGAGCTGCAGCTGAACAATCTGGCAACCGATAACTAACTTATCAACGGTTGATCTGGTTACATAACCGGATTCATCAGCCTTAACTCGGCAAACGCCCCCAGGACCGTCCTGGGGGCGTTTTGTTCTATTGGATACTCCTTTTGTTCAATCCATGCCTGTTCATAAAAGATTTTTGACATATAGGTCATCCATATTTCCAATTGTATGCTTTAACCTACTCAACTACAGCCGGCTATAAACGCATAAACCCCGAGCGCTCTTGAGTCTGCCAAAGTTCAGCCTGAGTCCACGCCTTACCCTCCGCTTAGTAACTTCCGGCCCACCCCGCCCCACAAATGATTATTTTGCGTACTAAAGTCACCCTCAAGAGCGAGTTATCTTCCCGTGTACAGCAATTCTGGGTGGACCATATCCAACTTTTACCGTAATGTTGAACTCAAAGATTGCCGGTATTGGCTACTACGTTCCTGAACGGGTAGTGCCCAACGAGGAGATCGCCCCCTGGATGGACATTAATGGAGCCTGGATCGAGGAGCGAACGGGCATCCGCGAACGGCGATATGCGAAGATGGGCGAAGAAACATCGACGACAATGGGCGCAGTCGCTTCCCGAATTGCCATCGAGCGGGCGGGTATTACGCCCAACGAGATCGACTTCATCGTGTTTGCCACCATGAGCCCCGACTATCCGGTGCCGGGCTGCGGAGTGCTGCTTCAGCGCGAACTGGGAATCACCAACAGCGAGATTGGTGCGCTTGACATCCGCAACCAGTGTTCAGGATTCATTTACGCCCTATCGGTAGCGGATAAGTTTATCCGGACGGGAACCTACCGTAATATTCTCGTTGTGGCTGCCGAGCGGCAATCGTTCAACCTGGATTACACGCTGCGCGGGCGGGACTCAGCCATCATTTTTGCCGATGGGGCCGGCGCTGTTGTTATGCAGCCGACTGATAAGCCAGGTCAGGGAGTGTTAAGTACTCATTTGCATTCCGATGGAACAGACGCCGAAGAACTATCCGTTATCAACCCCGGCAGCCACGGCAATTATCATCTGAAAAAATATAAATCCCAGTATCTCGAATCTGAATACAACTTTATACAGCCCAACGACGGCCCATTTGAGGCCCAGTATATTTTTCCCGGCGTTTTCAAAGGGTATCTGGTCATTAAAAAAGCCTTCCAGAAATTTCCGGAGGTCATTCTGAAAGCCACCCGATCGAATGGTTACTCGCTCGATGACATTGACTTCTTTGTGATGCACCAGGCCAATCTGCGTATTCTGGAGTATGTACAGAAAAAGCTGAACCTGCCGGACGAAAAAATCTGGAACAACATTCAGCAGTACGGTAACACCACGGCGGCTTCGGTCCCCATTGCTTTATGCGAAGCCTGGGAAGCTGGCAAAATTAAGGAGGGTAGTCTGGTTTGCCTTTCGGCTTTTGGTAGCGGCTTCACGTGGGCGTCGGCACTGATTCGCTGGTAAGCTCGATCCTTCAACCATCCTAACTTCTTCTATGCAAGTCGGAGATACCTATAATTACCGATATCTGTTCACGCAGAGAGACGTTCAGGTTTTCGCCGAGGTTACCGGCGACGACAACCCTCTTCACCTTGACCCGGATTATGCGGCCCAGACTCCTTTCAAACGGCCTATTATGCACGGCATGTTGAGTGCCAGCGTGTTTGCCCGGGTATTCGGCCGAAACTTTGGAGGATCCGGAGGGGTCCATCTCACGCAGATGCTGGAGTTTGTGCGGCCCATGTATCCCGATCAGGAATACGAGGCCCGATTTGAGTGCAAAGCTATTGACACCAAACGTCATACGGCTGAGATTACCTGCTCGGTCATTGACCCAACCACTAACAAGACTACACTCCGGGGCACTGGCACGGTGTTCCATAAAGAAATGTTTGGGGGTAAGCAAGAATAGCATTGAGCGGTTAACCAGGCGCTGGACCAGCTGATATAAGAGCATTTCTTACGTCGGCTGGTCCAGCGCTTTTAAGTCAGATTGCCGAAAAAACCGATGATTGTGTAGTTTAGAGAAAAGTTACGTCGTTCCCGAATGAACTGCCGTCTGCCGTTGTGTCTGTCTACGTTTGGTATTTATTGTCTTTTATTACTCGTTTCATCCCTGTGCCCAGCGCAGGGATTGGTCCGGCAGCAGCCCCCGCGCGATTGGCCATATCTTGACCCGGCTGCCGATTCAGTGGCTGGCATCAGTCTCTACCGGGCCTATGAGCTGCTGAAAAACCGCCCCTCCACACCGGTTGTCGTTGGCGTGCTGGACTCAGGGGTCGATATCAGTCATGAAGACCTGCGCGAGGTTATCTGGGTGAACCCAAAGGAAATTCCCGGCAACGGCACTGACGATGACAAAAACGGCTATACCGATGATTTGAACGGCTGGAATTTCATGGGTGCTAAAGACGGCACGACCTATGAGTATGACCAGCCGGAGATTACGCAGACTTACATACTGCTGAAGCCTAAATACGATCAGGCCAATCGCAGCCGTCTGAATGCAACCGAACAGCGCCAGTATGATACATACCAGACGGCAAAGAAGCTGTTTTTGCAGCGCTACCAGGCTATTCAGCCCAAGCGTCTGGCCCTTGCCGATACCGCCCGCTTCTGGCAGATTGCCGCCCGGATTGAAGCACGGCTGGGCGACAACACGCCTACCGCCGTTGCAATTCGGAACCTGGAGCTTGGGGGTGATTCGGTAACCATAGCGGTTCGAAACCTGTTGGCAAATGCCTATAACCCGGCGTATGGTTCCTTCGCCAATTACACCAGACTCATCCGGGAAAACTGGCTTCGGTTTCGTCGGGCCATAGCTAGTGATGCTGACATTGCCTACAATCCGGATTACAATCCGCGAGCGACCGTTGGCGATAATCCGTCCGATCCGACTGAGCGCTTTTATGGCAGTCCTTCCATGCAGATTGGTCAGTCGAAAGAGCTGGCCATGCATGGCAGTCACGTAGCGGGTATAATAGGCGCTAAACGGAGCAACGGAGCTGGTATGGATGGCGTGGCCGACAATGTCCGGCTTATGGTGGTATCGGTCGTGCCCGCCCATGGTGATGAGCGCGATAAGGACGTAGCAAACGGAATTCGTTACGCCGTTGAAAACGGCGCTAAAGTCATTAACATGAGCTTTGGAAAACGTCTGTCGCCCTATAAGGAACAGGTTGATGCAGCCATTCGGTATGCCGAAGAACACGACGTTCTGATTGTTCATGCGGCTGGCAATAACGGCGAAAACTATGATTCGCTGCCGGCCTATCCATCAGCACGGTATGAAAATGGGCAGACGGCGCAGAACGTCATCGTGGTTGGCAACAATACCTGGCGCATCAACGACGGACTGCCCAACCGCTCGTCGAACTACGGCCCGCAAACGGTGGATCTGTTTGCGCCGGGCACTGAGATTTTATCCACCATTCCAAACAACCAGTACGCCAGCTTTTCGGGCACGAGTATGGCCGCTCCCCATACGGCGGGTGTAGCGGCTTTGCTCCGCTCCTACTTCCCCACGCTGACGGCCGCACAGGTTAAAGCGATTCTCCTCAAAAGCAGTTATAAACCCCGGCTTACGGTCCGGAAACCGGGGCGGGGCAATCAGGTACCCTTTAAGAGCCTGAGCCGCTCAGGTGGTTTGCTGAACGCCTACGAAGCCGTCAAGATGGCTCTGGAGCAATAGGTGGGCCGAGTTTTACCACTCGACCTCCCGCTTGTCGTGCCAGAACTTACCTGTCTCTACCTGGGACGCATCCGTTGCCAGCCAGACAATCGTTTCAGCACCCTGCTCAACGGGCCTACTGGCATGGGGTCCCCCCATATCGGTACGCACCCAGCCCGGATCGACGCAGTTAACGGCAATCTTTTCGTTTTTCAGAGCGCCCGCAAACTGCCGGGTTACGGCGTTCAGGGCAGTTTTTGAAATACTGTAGGCTGGCGCGTAGGTATCCATGCTGGCCAGTGATCCGGCTCCGCTCGATACATTAATAATCCGCCCACCAATTACGCTCTTTTGTAAAAACGGCAGAAAATCCTGGATAACCATGATCGGCCCGCTGACGTTGGCTTTAAACGTCCGGTCGAGCATCTCAGGATTTAATTTGAGAATATCCTCACCATGATCTTCCAGAACGCCTGCATTGTTGATCAGCACGTCCAGATGATCGGCTTTCTGGGAGAAGGTACCGCAGGCATTTTTGATGCTGACCGGGTCCGTTACGTCGAGCTGGATAAAGGTCGATTCGTATCCCTGCTGACATAATTCTTCCGACGCAGCTCGGCCTTTCGCCATATCGCGGGCCCCGATAAATACGGCAAAACCGCGGGCGGCCAGTTGGCGGGCCACTTCTTTGCCGATACCTTTATTAGCCCCCGTGATGAGGGCCGTTCGCTGGTGTTCAGTTTTCATGATACACTACTTACTTTCTCAGGTGGTAAAATGTTTAGGCAAATCAACCGTATGCTCAACCCAGCTGCCGTTTCCTCATTGGTGTTACAGGATTTAGTACCTTTCCGACTAATCTTACAGTATAATCGAATTTTCAATGAAACCCCTGTACGCACTGTTAACTGGCTACCTATGTTTATCGGGCGTGGCGTGGGCGCAAAGCCAGCCAGCCACTTCGCCTAAATCTTCTACGGTAACATCAACAACCACTGCGACTTCAACTTCGTCGGCTGTTCGCCCGGCCACTCCTCAGGCATCAACGCCCGTAGCGGCCGCCACCCCTGCTTCAGCCGCTTCCTCGACAAACCGACGCCAGGAGTTATACGATCAGTACCATGGCGTTTCAAAGAAGTCAACCCCCGCCCGAACGACCACAACGCCGGTGTCGAGTCCGCCTACTCGCCTTCAGACGGCTACGAACACGCCCAGACCAGTACCGATCTCCACGCCGGTGGCAACCGCCCGGCCACTTAGTCCGGCTACAGCCAACGGAGAGAATTCCAACATCCGGATTGGGGTTCGGGGCGGGCTGACCTATCCCATTTATTTTGAAAAGATAACGGGAAGAGACCCCGCCCCAGACTTCGTTGCCGGGGTGGTTTTTCAGTTTGGGAAAGGAACGCTGTCATTCCAGCCAGAGATCAATTATAACCGGCTGAGCACGAAAATAACCGGATTTGGCATCCGCAATCTCAAAGCCTCGGCCGACCAGTTTATCGTACCGCTGTTTCTCAAAATATCCTCCGGGTCCATGACCGGCCATCGCTTCTTTGTGAACGTTGGCCCGTATGCCTCCTATTTATCCAGCGTAAGTCTCAACGGGTTGAATCAGTCGCTGGACAGCATTGACAACCGCTTCAGTTTCGGAGCCGCAGCGGGCGTTGGAGGCATGATTAAGGTTGGTCCCGGCCACGTAACCGTTGAGGTGCGCGGCCTATACGTTCTTGGCGACAACGCCGGCAGTACTCGCTTTGGTGACGCGAACCTGATCAATTCAGAAGCTACGCTGGGGTACGTATTCCCGCTGGGCGGCAACTAAATGAATTCTCATAGAGTGGGTTATAGAATGGCGGTGGCTTCTGGCTGCCGCCATTTTTGTTTCCTAGACAAACGGCAGGCTCTTTTCCCAAAGCCATTTTGCCTTTTCGTCGGTAACATCCTGATTGTGCGTCCGTTTGAGCTGGCTATCGGCAAAATATCCGCCGTTATTACGTCCGCCGATGGACTTAAGCGGAGCCGACGCCAGAAAAACGGTCGTCTGCGCTCCTTTTTCGGGCGTACGCATGAGGGGGCCGGCCAGCGAAAAAACCTTACCCAGAAAGCCCGGCGTGTCGGCGCCAAAGTTGGTTCGCACCGCTCCCGGATGCACGGAGTAGGCCGTAATCCCCGTTCCAGCCGTCTGTTTGGCTAATTCTTTAGCAAACAGCAGATTCGCCAGTTTATCATCGCAATACGCCGATAGCAGCGATAGATCATCAATCCGCCGAAAGAACCTCACCGCCCTACCGCCCAGGTAAGCCCCCGACGACAGACTGATTACGCGGGCGTCACCAGTTGCAGTTCCGGCTGCTTTCAGGGCGTCCATCAGGTGATGAGTCAGAACAAAATGCCCAACGTGGCTGGCATAGAAAGACTTTTCCACTCCAGGCCATGCCTTGCCCTCGGTAACAAATTCAATTTTGGCGGGCGTGTACCCTGCATTGTTGATCAGCACATCCAGTTTAGGATATTTTGCCCTGACCTGCTCAGCTACCTGACGTACCGAATCCAGATTAGCCAGATCGGCTGTAACCAGATCTACCTCAACCGCGGGATTTGCTTTTTTCACTTCGGCCTGCGCAGCGCGGCCCTTTTGTTCATTTCGGCACAGCAGAATCAGGTCAAACGACCGTTGGGCCAGCGCCCTGGCGGTAGCGAGTCCCAGACCGGAGTTAGCGCCTGTAATAAGGGCAGTTTTGGTTCCCATGCATTTTGTTTGTTAATGAATAAAAGCAGGAGATACTGCTTTTATTCTCCAACTTCAGCCATCCACTTTGGTTTAAAATCTGGTTCAGTAATCCGTTACGCTCTGGGTATAAACACGTAATAGAGGCTGTTGTAGCTATGGTAGCTTAGGGAGAAAAGCCGGGCTGCCAACATGGTAGGCGTCCTAACAAAATAGGCCACTGGATATCCAGTGGCCTATCGATGAATTATCAATTCATAATCAGGCGCCAAACGCCGGAGCAAATTCATTCTGTGCAAACTCTTCCAGTTTGACTTTCCCGTAGGAAGGCTTATTCAGAAAGAAATCGCCCTGCATACGACCATTGCGAATCGACTTGCCCATTTTCGTATAAGCCGAAGCCATTTCGTCGTTCAGACCTGCCTGCAGCATCCCCTCTTTTGTTTGCTCATCCGTGAACACGACCCAGGGCGTTGCGGGCTTACCAATAGCCGCCCCCAGCACCTGAGCAATTTCGGCGCCCGTTCGTTCGTCGCTGGCAATGTAACGCACTTGATGTCCCGTAAAATCCAGATTCAGCAGTTCCTGCAGGGCTACGTCGGCAATGTCGCTGGTATGCGTTAGGACAACCGGATCATCGCCAAAGTTGCTGCCCATAATACCCGCCCCCTTCACCAGATCAATCTGACTGAACAGATTATACATGAAGTAGGATGGACGCAGAAATTTGCTATTTAGCCCCGGTACCTTCGTCAGTTTCTGCTCGGCATCATATAGCCCGTCAACCGGTCCCGTACCTTCGCCCAGATCAGCACCAATACTGCTCAGCAGGACGGCAAATCGAATATCATTTGCCTCAATAGCCGCTACGTAATTGTCTATGATCCGATTCTGAAAAGCCCGCCAGCCCGTTACGCCCCATTTGCCTGGAATCAGCAGGTAAACCGCGTCAGCATCGGCAAACGCCTGCTTCAGAAAGTCAGCGTCTTCTACGCTGCCAACGGCCGGCTGCGCGCCGAGCGCTTCAATGGCCGCTGCATTCTCGGGTTTGGTGGTCACGACGGTGACCGTATGGCCAGCTTTAACTAAACCTTCGGTAATGGGTTTTCCGGTGTGGCCAATGGAGCCGGTAATAACATAATGCATAGTTATCTGAATTTCTGGATAGTTCTCTTCTGCATTGGATTTAATCCATACAGATTAACACCCAGGGTATTAAATTAGGAAAAGAGGTTTAAAAAAGTAGTTTCCAGCCATTAAAGAACATGTCCTCGCCGGGCTTACCCGACCACGTATGACGGGGCGCGTCCTCAGCTTCGGTAATGCCGTCTTCTTTTTGTTTCACAAGAGCTGTAATACCTTCTTTAGCCAGCGACCGGCAAATTCCTTTTGTTGTGGCATCTCCTTTGCCAATCAGCAATCCAATGGTTTCGTTGTCAGTCTTCATAGCTCACCTCCCTTTACTTGCTTGCACATGCAATAAAATACTTAAAAAAACTGGCGCTATTCCTCCAAAGCCTGAGCGGCTTTAAACACTTGCGCTGTCAGTTGGCAGACGTTTTCTTCGCCAATGGCTTTAGAATATCGCTCCCCCACCCGATTCCAGGCCTCAGCAATGGCAGGGCGTATCGCTTCGCCTTCGTCGGTGGGGAAAATGAGGGTCTTTTTCCCTTCTGATTCCCGCCGAACGAGCTTTTTCAATTCCAGTTTTTCAACCAGCCGGGTAATGGTGGACGGCGTCAGATAGAGCGTGTCGCTTAACTGCGTCGGCGATATTCCGGGCTGATCAACTACTTCGCAGAGCAGATAAGCATGCGAATAGGATAACCCGAAACGCCCGAACTCCGAGTCCCCGATCAGTGTGATCGCCCGCGCCAGCGCGTTTGCCGAAAACAACAAACAGGCACTGAACCGTGTCACCTCTTTTTCGCAACCGATTTTCTCTACGTTCATAGCTCTTACCTCATTGGTGATACAAAGATACGCTAATTATATTTGTATGTGCAAGCAATATTTTAAAAATGTAGGGAATCCTTAAAAATCCCCTACTGTTCCTTACTTGAGTGGTAAATGTACTTCGGCCATCATGCAGCGGGCCGAGCCGCCCCCATTTCCTTCAATCATCGACAGATCGAAATGAACCAGAGTCGCGTAATCGTCTAACTGATCGATCTGTTTCGGCGTCAATGATTTGAACGCGCGGGTAGACATAACCAGCAGTTTCTGCCCTTTCCGGGTCTGCACCTGAAGCATGTTTCCGGCAAAGCAGGCCATCTGGTCCAGCGTGATGTCAATAATTCGTTTGTTAAGCCCCTCCAGTTCCTGCCGCACCATAAGCCGTTCGTCGGGGTCGGCAATGGCCGACAGGCAAACAACCGCGAACGTATCGCCAATGCACATCAGCACGTTCGTATGGTATATGGCCTTACCGGCCGCATCGGTAGCATAGAACGAAATCGTTCGGTAACCAGTCTTTCGACTAAACTCCGCCAGGACGTCGGGGTGTGTTCGGGGCGACAAGCAGGCAAAGGCCACACGGTGCATCCGATCCAGCACCATACTGCCCGTGCCTTCCAGAAACTTACCCTCCTGTTCAAAATGGGTCAGGTCAATAACCCGGGCTACGTGAAAGCGCTCAGCGAGGTCGTTCACAATATCGGGCCGGCGTTCGAGCCGCCGGTTTTCGGCCTGCATGGGATAGAGCACGACCGTCCCGCTGGCGTGAAACGACACCCAGTTGTTCGGAAAGATAGAATCAGGCGTGTAGGGGTCCGCCGTATCGTCATAGACCAGCACATCGACTCCGATCGCCTGAAGCTGACGGACCATTTCGTCGAATTCCCGCCGGGCGTCTTCCTGGGCTACACCCTTCGTTTGCGCGGCCAGTTTTATATCCTGAAACGCGTTCGATTCCGCTGTTTGCTCGTTGAACCCGAAGTTGACGGGCCGGATCATCAGAATGCGGGAGGTAGCTTGCGATTGCATAGGTGTATTTGTCGAGTAGTCAAATTTCAGGCAAATTACCACCAAAACCCGGATTAAGGCAACCCGGCCCGGCCTGCTCCGGGCGGAAAAGTCGGTTGCTGACCGGGCCGGATCACTTAAATTTCTTCCCGCAGCAGGGGCAGGCTCATGCAGTGCGACCCACCCCGCGCCCGGCTCAGTTCGGCGGAGGGCAGCATAATAAACGTATTTTCAATTGTTTCGGGCGACGACTCGCCCCGCTCGAAACGGAGTAACAGGTTCGCAGCCGGTACGACCTCAAACCCGGCCTCGCGGAACGCTTCGGCAGTTTTTTCGTTACGATCGTAGCCAATCACGACCCCATCTTTCAGCGCTAGCAGGTTGCAGGAGTCCGTCCATTGTTCCCGCGCTCCAAACGGAAACTCCCCGTTTCCCGAATAGATAAACTGAACGGGTTCGGTAGCGCCCAGATCATTCTTGCTGATATCGGTCAGCAAATCTTCAAGATTGTCGATTTCAATGGGTTTATGCTCCAGCCCTTTAATGAACTGCAGAATCTTCAGTTCTTCCGACAAATCCTTCGGCGCAAAAAAATGCAGCACATCGCGCTTTTTAGCTTCATCGCCGGTGCGGGCCAGCGACCCCAGCAGCACCCAAACGTTCCGTTTCACCTGCGTAAAAATCGTGTCGATGTGCATATAATCCCGCTTCTTAGGGATTTTAATAATGGTCACGGTATCGACCAGGTTCTTGCTGAAGACAATCCGCATCACCTGCTGAGCCGCGTAGAGCGTAGTCCGTTCGCTGACGCCGATCATCAGATGGCGTTTGGCAATCATCATAACGTCGCCCCCTTCGAGCGTCGAGCGGGTTACGTCGTGGTTTGCATCTGAATCGGGCAGCAAAAACGCGTATTCATTATCGGGTATTTCAATGATCTTGTTACGATAGTCGGCAAACAGCTTATGATTAAAGAAGATGTACTGCGCCAGCAGGGCCTCGCGGGTTCGGGCCAGTTTGGCAGGTTTGTTAAGCAGGATATGGTCGTTGATAACGATACCAATGTCGCGCGTGAAGATGAAGTTCGGTAGGGGCGAGAAAAGCATGGTCCGGTCGGGTAACGAGCCGGAAATCATAATCTTTGCCAGTTCGACCGGATCGTATTCATTCAGCTGCTGCTGGGTGCGGAACGACGTCCGTTCGATACCGCAGATTGCCGCAATCATGCGGGTACGAATCACTTCATCGGCCAGAATATCCGACAGCAGACATTGAATATCGATAACCTTGTCGGAGCCAAAATACTCGGCATGATCCGGCTTAAAAAAGGCACGATCATCATCCGGCCCGAGTTTATCAATCTGTCCGCGCACTTTGTCGGGGTCCAGAAAATACAGCAGAATCTTTACGTAATAATCGTACTCATCCCGGCGCATCATGTCCAGGTGAACGATGTCTTCAAACAGCCAGTCCTGGGCTTTTGAGGGCACTACTTTGCCCAGGCCCCGGTCGGGACTGTGGATCAGCAACCGCCGGAGCGTACCAATTTCAGAGGAAACATTAATTTGTTGAGTGGGTGTTGAAACGAGCTTTTCCGCAGTGGCCGCTTCGGCGGCTGCGGTATCTTTTCCATTTTTCATGCAAACGAAGCCCTCCCGCGTTTAGTCAGGATTGCTGTCTGCAAGGTACAGGTTTGCGCTATGAAAAGGAAACCGGCCCTATTCGTGGCTACCCTCCGCCAGCCGAGTGAATTTCTCTCCCTGTTTTAACTCTACCATAGCCGTTGAAGGGTTGACAGAAAGCCTGTTTATCGGCCACGGCTGGCCGTTTTCATCTGGCTATTTATGGATATAAGCGAATAAGCGAGATGAGGGTCAACTTTTAAGTGGCTGATTTTGTTACCCTATCAGGACAGATACCAATTCATCTGCTAACTTTGCGGCTTTATTTGTGCCGTCACGATACAACCTATTATGTTATCCATCAGTAATTTACATGCCTCCATTGGCGACAAGGAAATCTTAAAAGGTCTCAATCTGCAAGTCAACGCCGGTGAGGTTCACGCAATTATGGGCCCAAACGGTGCTGGCAAAAGTACGCTAGCATCGGTGCTGGCGGGCCGTGAAGAATATGAGGTGACGGGCGGTAGTGTGTTGTTCGAAGGACAGGATCTGCTGGAGATGGCCCCTGAAGTGCGGGCCGCCGAAGGGATTTTTCTGGCTTTTCAGTATCCGGTTGAAATTCCGGGCGTCAGTACGACTAACTTCCTGAAAACAGCGATGAACGAGATCCGCAAGCAGCGCGGTCAGGACTCACTCGATGCCGTTCAGTTCCTGAAGTTGATGAAAGAAAAAATGAAACTCGTCAACATCGATCAGTCGCTGCTGAGCCGGTCGCTGAATGAAGGGTTTTCGGGTGGTGAGAAAAAGCGGAATGAAATTTTCCAGATGGCAATGCTGGAACCGAAACTGGCAATCCTCGACGAAACGGATTCCGGTCTGGATATTGACGCACTGCGTATTGTGGCCGAAGGTGTCAATAAACTGCGGTCGCCGGAACGGGCTACCATCGTAGTTACGCACTACCAGCGACTGCTGGACTATATCGTTCCTGACTTCGTTCATGTACTCTACAAAGGCCGTATCGTTAAGTCGGGTCCGAAAGAGCTGGCTCTTGAACTCGAAGAAAAAGGATACGACTGGATTAAAGCCGAAACCGAAGCAATATAGTCTGTAGTGGGCAGTAAGCAGTTGGCAGCCAAGCCGCTCTTCACTGCCTGCTGATAACTGCCAACTGAAAATGACTCCTTCTTTTTCATCTTATACTGATTTCAAGAACCAGTTGCTGGCCGCTTTCCGTACCAACGAAGAGCGGATGAATGGGGAAAGTAAAACCCCGCTGCACCAGGTTCGCCGGGCGGCTTTGAATCAGTTCGACCTGCTGGGCTTCCCGACCATTCGCCATGAGGAGTGGAAATACTCCAACGTGAGCGGCCTGCTCAAAGAGGCTTTCGACCTGGATGCCCCCTCGCCACTTAAGGCCGAGGATTTGGTTCAGCTCGAAATTCCGAACCTAGACGGCAATGTGCTGTACTTTGTTAATGGCCGTTACCGGGCCGATCTGTCGCGGCTCATCAGTCCGGCCGGGCAGGTGCAGATTCTAAGCTTTGCGGAAGCCCTCCGTGCTGATCCTGACTTTATCGGCTCGCATTTTGCGCGTTACGCCGACTACCAGGACAACGCCTTTACGGCCCTGAACACGGCCTTTGCCAACGATGGCGTAGTGGTGCGTGTCCCAAACAATACGACCGTCGAACAGCCGATCATTCTGCGGTTTATCAGTGACGCCCGCGAACAGAACATTGCCTCTCAGCCCCGCAACCTGGTGATTGTTGGCCGGAACGCCGAAGTTACCATGGCTGAATCATACCGGACGCTGGGCGACCGGGCCAGCTTCGTCAACGTCGTAACGGAAATTGTGCTCGACCGCGATGCCCGCATGCAGCACTACAAAGTGCAGGACGAGACCGATAAGGCCTATCATATTGGCACTACGCAGGTTAACCAGAGCGACAACAGCCACTTTTATTCGGCAACCGTTACGCTCAACGGCAACTTCGTCCGGAACAACCTGAACATTGTTCTTAACGGGCAGTATGCCGAAGCCTTTATGTACGGTCTGTACATGCCGAATGGCCGGCAGCACGTTGACAACCATACACTTGTGGACCATGCTATGCCGAATTCGTTCAGTAATGAACTGTACAAAGGCATCCTGAACGATAACGGTACGGGCGTCTTCAACGGTAAGATTTACGTCCGGCCCGATGCGCAGAAAACGAATGCCTATCAGTCCTGTAAGAACGTGGTTCTGTCGCCGGGCGCTTCCATGAATACCAAGCCGCAGCTGGAAATCTTTGCCGACGACGTAAAGTGTTCGCATGGTACAACGACCGGCCAGTTGAACGACGAGGCATTATTCTATATGCGTTCACGCGGTATTCCTAAAGATGAAGCCCAGACTCTGCTGCTGTACGCGTTCTCGCAGGACGTGCTGAGCCAGATCAAGATACAGGCCATTCGTGAGTATCTGGAGCGCGTTGTGGCGCAGAAGCTGGCGAAATAATCACTGAAATAGAGCCAGGGCTGGTGGTTAGTTGCGCGAGTCGATTACTAATCACCAGCTTCTGTTTTTGCACCTTTCTCCGGCCTGATTTGTTGTTTTAATACAACCTCCGAACTTTCCATGCAATCGGCTATAGAGAATACTCTTGATATTGAGCAAATTCGCCGGGACTTTCCGGTGCTTGACCAGACCGTTAACGGTCGGCCGCTGGTGTATTTCGACAATGCGGCTACCAACCAGAAACCGCTGCCGGTCATCCATGCGCTGACCCGCTATTACGAAGGCTACAATGCCAATATTCACCGGGGTATCCACCACCTCGCCGAGCAGGCAACGGCCGCTTTCGAAGCGTCGCGCCGGGCTGTTCAGTCTTTTCTGAATGCGAAGCATTGGGAAGAGATCATCTTTACGTATGGCACCACCGACGGTATTAATCTGGTGGCGCAAACCTATGGCCGCCGGTTTCTGGGCAAAGGCGACGAGATCATTATCTCGACGATGGAGCACCACTCCAACATTGTTCCCTGGCAGATGCTCTGCGAAGAGCGTGGCTGTATCCTGAAGGTCATTCCGGTTGATGATAATGGGGAATTGATTCTGGAAGAATACGAAAAGCTGCTTTCTGAACGGACGAAGTTTGTTTCGGTCGTTCACGTTTCGAACTCGCTGGGCACAATCAACCCCGTTAAAACGATCATTGATCTGGCGCACGGGGTCGGAGCCGTTGTTCTGATTGACGGCGCTCAGGCCAGCTCGCACCTCGAGTTGGACGTACAGGCGCTCGACACCGATTTTTACGTCTTCTCTGCGCATAAGCTTTACGGGCCAACCGGCATGGGGGTTCTATACGGCAAAAAAGAGATTCTGGACGCCATGCCGCCCTACCGGGGTGGTGGCGAGATGATTAAGGAAGTTACGTTCGAGAAAACGACTTATAACGACCTGCCGTATAAGTTCGAAGCCGGAACGCCTAACATTGCCGATGTGGTGGCCGTTAAAACCGCGCTGGAGTACATGGCGGGCTTAGGCAAAGAGAACATTGCTGCCCACGAACACGATTTGCTTCAGTATGCCACCGAGCAGCTGAGCGAGCTTGAAGGCTTACGGATCATTGGGCAGGCAAAGCATAAAATTGGCGTTATTTCGTGGGTAATGGATGGTATCCACCACCAGGATACGGGTGTTATTCTTGATCAGCAGGGCATTGCCGTCCGGACGGGGCACCATTGCTGCCAGCCGCTGATGCAGCGCTTTGGCATTACCGGAACCACGCGGGCATCGTTTGCGGTTTATAACACCAAAGACGAGGTCGACCGGCTCGTAACGGGTCTGCGCCGGGTGCAGAAGATGATGCTATAGTACGATGACGATCAACGAGAAACAGGACGAGATTATTGAGGAGTTCGACTTGTTTGAGGACCAGCTCGACAAGACACAGTATATTATTGACCTCGGCAAGAAGCTGCCGCCCATGCCTGAATCGGCCAGGACGGATCAGAACCGGATTATGGGTTGCCAGTCGAAAGTCTGGGTGGATGCTGAACTGAAAGGCGACCGACTGCATTTTTACGGAGACAGCGAGCCAACGGCGCAGATCTCAAAAGGGCTGGTCAGTCTGCTGATTCGGGTATTGTCGGGCGAAAAACCAGAAGACATTGCCAACGCGGATCTGTATTTTATTCCGCGCGTAGGGATGGGGAATCTGATTACATCGCTACGTTCGGGCGGACTGGCTTCGATGGTCGAACGGATGAAAGCCTTTGGACGCGCTTATGCACAACAAACCGTAACCGTACAGGACCCGTCAAACGCATGACAATCATGACAGAAGAAGCCTTAAAAGAACAGATTATCCTGGCATTGAAGGGCGTATATGACCCCGAAATTCCGGTTGACGTGTATGAACTGGGCCTGATCTACGACATTAAGGTCTTTCCGGTTAACAACGTTTATATACTCATGACGCTGACTTCGCCCTCCTGCCCTTCGGCGGGATCGATTCCGGCCGAAATTGAAGAAAAAGTCCGGGCCATTGAAGGCGTCAACGACGTTAGCGTCGAGCTGACCTTCGATCCGCCCTATTCAACCGAATTGATGTCTGAGATCGCAAAACTGGAGCTTGGCTTCATGTAAGACCACGGGCATTACCTGTAAACTGCAAACACAAACTTTCAACTTTTTTACGATATGTATCCTCCTCATTTGCTTGTCCCGATGCGGGAAGACCTGACGAGCGTCGGATTTCAGGAACTGACCACCGCCGACGACGTGGTGAACACGATGGAAAATGCCGAAGGCACGATGCTGGTTGTTGTTAACTCGGTATGTGGCTGCGCGGCTGGTGCGGCTCGTCCGGGCGTAAAGGCAGCCTTGGCGGCTAGCCCGGTAAAACCCGATAAGATGGTGACGGTATTTGCCGGCGGTGACCCGGAGGCCACGGCTAAAATGCGGGAGTATCTGCTTCCCTATCCACCGTCGTCGCCCGCGATCGGCATTTTCAAGGATGGAGAACTGGTGCATTTCATCGAGCGGCACCACATTGAAGGTCGTTCGGCGCAGATGATTGCCCAGCACCTTACCATGGCGCTGGAAGAGTATTGCACACCGGCGAACGCCTAAGAAATCAACAGCCTTGTACAAATGGGGTGGTATAACTATACCATCCCATTTTATTTAGAGGCTCGATCAACGCTCGGCAAACAACGCCAGGATACAGAAGGCATCAACAACCAGCAGCCCTATCGGCACTTCCTGGCGTTTGCCAATAACAAGTTTGATAACGGTCCAGGACAAAAAGCCCCAGATGAGTCCCTGCGTAATGGAATAGGAAAAAGGGATCAGCACGAGGGCCAGAAAGGCAGGCAAAGCATCGTCTAACCGCCCCCAGTCGATACGGGTAACGGGTTTCATCATAAACGCGCCAACCAGTACCAGCGCCGGGGCGGTTGCAATGGCTGGAATAACCGAAAGTAACGGCGACAGAAACAGAAACGGCAGGAAACAGCAGCCCGCCACCACCGCTGTCAGCCCGGTTCGCCCGCCCTGCGCAATCCCTACCGCCGATTCAATATAGGCCGTACCGGGACTGGTTCCGAATACACCGGCCAGCGTTGTGGCGACGGCGTCGGTCAATAACGAACGGTTCAGGTGGCGTGGCTGGCCATTCTCATCCTGTAAACCACCCGCTTCGGCTACGCCCACGAACGTAGAGAGACTATCGAACAGGTCCGTAAAGGCAAAGGCGAAAATTACCGGCCACAACGACCAGCTCAACGACCCAACCAGATCCAACCGACCCAGCAGGCTAAAGTCAGGAGCGGCCCAGATGCCCTGAAAATTAACCAGCGTTTTCTGGCCCATAGTCACAGCCGAAGCATTGCCCCAGTAACGGCCGATTGGCCAGGCGGCAAGCGTTGTCAGCACAATCCCGATGATAATTCCCCCCGGCACGTCGCGCACTACCAGTATTGCGGTTAGCAGCAGGCCAAACACGAACGTCAGCACGATTGGATCAGTCAGGCGGGCGATACCCACCAAAGTGGCCGGATTCGCAACGATGAATCTGGCGTTTTCAAAGCCGATGAGCGTAATGAACAGACCAATTCCCGCCGACACCGCGTACCGCAGAGGTAAGGGAATCAGACGCACAATCGTCGAGCGAACGTTCAGCACCGACAGCAGTAGAAACAGAATACCCGCCCAGAACACGGCCCCTAGCGCTACCTCCGGCTGGACACCCATCCCTTTGACGGCAGTGAACGTAAAGAACGCGTTAAGCCCCATACCGGGCGCTACCACAATGGGGTTACGGGCGTACAGACCCATCATCAGGCTACAAAAGAAGGAGAGCAGCACCGTAGCCGTCAGCACCCCGCTAAACGGCAGCCCAGCCTGACTCAGTATGGCGGGGTTAACCACGATGATATACATCGTTGCCAGAAATGTAGATACGCCCGCCAGGATTTCGGTTCGTCGGGAAGAAGCAGGAAAATCTGTCGTCATCAGGTAGTGCTTTAAGCCGTTCAAAGCTCAACGTATAACGTATAACAGGACCATTGCCAGTCAGTGTAGGCCACAACGGTTTAAACCAGCAAGCGCCCGGCCGCTTCATCGGCCCAGACCCGCGCATTCGGCTGTGTTTGTACGATGCTGGCGGGGAGTTGCTCCGTAACGGGGCCAGTCAGGGCGTCGCGCAGGACAGGCGCTTTCTTTTCGCCACTCACGAGCAGGATTACCTCGCGGGCCTGGGTCAGATGACGCAGACCCAGCGTAATGCCCTGATCTAATGTGGTAGCTTCCGTAAAATACTTCTGGCCGACCGATTTGGTGCTTTCGGCCAGTTCGACAACATGGCAGCCGTTGGTAAAGGGCGTTCCAGGTTCATTAAGCGCAATATGACCGTTCATACCTATACCCACGAGCAGCAGATCCAGACCGCCCCGCGCGTCGATCAGCGCATCAATCCGTCTGCACTCGGCTTCCAGATCAGTGGCTTTGGCATCGAAAACTGCGATCTGGTCAGGACGCAGGTTCAGGGGCGTAAACAAATCCCGAAACACGTAATAGGAGCAACTCCCGAAATCATCCGGGCCGAAGCCCACCCATTCGTCCAGCCCCACAAACTGACAGCGGCTAACGTCTACCTGCCCGGCCTGCACCAGCGTAACGAACCGCCGATAGGTTTCAATGGGCGTATCGCCCGAAGCAAGGCAAAGTATGGCCTCGGGTTTTTGATTGATAAGAGCCGCAATATGCTCGGCGGTATGCTGCGACAGGGTGTCGTGGTCGGGAAATTGGCGAAGGGTCATGCAGGTTGTTTGGCAGCCAGATTAGCTCTGGTTTATTTTAAATCGTTTGCCCGTAATTCGCGGCTCCAGCGTTCAGCGCCTTTCTGATCAAATACCTGAATTGTCAGGACACGATCTTTAAGCGGCCCGCTGACGCTAAGGATTCCAAAGTTTCGGTCGGTAACAAGCGTCCCCTCGACGTAGGTTGGCTGTTTAAGCTCATCAGCCAGGGGTTTTGATGGGCCGGAGGTCAGGGGCGAAATGGTCAGGTCATACAGGGGATACGTGCTACCCGGCTGCCCATTGGTGCGGGCCAGTTTGTGCAGGATGGTGTGATGCCGATCGCCGGTAATGAACAGCACACCGGGAATTTTGGCATCGGCAATTTCGTTGAACAGCTTATCGCGCTCCGTGCCGTAGATGGCGTAATTCTCGAAGATTTTCGCCGGGTTGACAATCTGCCCGCCGGTAATGATGAATTTGAACGTCGCCTTGCTGAAGCGCAGCGCATCGATCAGCCATTGCCGCTGTTTTTCGCCAAAGTATACTTTTTCGGGGCCGTCGGGCGTCGCATCCGGCGCGCGGAAGGTTCGGTCGTCGAGCAGAAAAAACTGGCAGTCATTCCAGAAGAACGTACCCGTACAGCCTTCATCAAAAATAAAGTTCGGATTCGCCCAGAACAGTTTAAAGGCATCGAGGGTCGTAGTTTTCAGCCAGTAGCTCCGGTCGGAGTCGTCGGGGCCGTAGTCATGATCATCCCAGATAGCGTAATTATGCGCTGCAGCCAGTAGGGGCTGCATTTCGGGTAGCGACCGAGTATGGGTGTAGCGTTTGAGCACGCCTGTGCGGCTATTCCAGTCGGCCTCGCGAGTGTAGGTGTTGTCGCCCGTCCAGAGCATGAAATCGGGTTTCTGCGCGGCCAGAGCCGTAAAGATTTCGTAGCCGCCACCATAGGGCGTACCGGGCCGGTCATATTCACCCTCGCCCACGTAAGTGCAGCTTCCGACGCCGAAGCGAAACGCCGGGGGGTCGGTCCGCCACTGCCACAGGTTTTGGGTTTGGAACGTTGTCGGGTAGGGCAGGCTCACCTTTCTGCCCTCGATTAACACCTCGTACTCGTACTTTTTGCCGGGTTCCACCTGATCGGCGAGCAGGTGGGCGGTAAAAGCCGCGTTTCGGTTGGTTTTTACTTCGTTGGTCAGATGAGCGGGTGTGGGCTTACCCGCTTCATGGTACCGGATCTGCACCCGGGCCGGTTGTTTAGTCTGCGCCCAGAGCATCACTTCGCGCATGTCCGAATAGCCCACCATCGGGCCTGACTGAAGCGGGCTGGCGTTACGAGACGCAATACCGGTAGTAGTCTGGCCGCTGGTCAGAAACGTATTAACCAGGAACAGCCATAAGAGAACCCAGCGAATTTTGTACATGGGGGAAAGATGGCGTAATTTTGCGGTTCGTTTACCGAGAATCATGCACATAGAAAACCGCGGGGCCGCGTCAGGCCATTATCAGATTCAGGGCGTTGACGTACTGGCGATTGCCGATGAGTTCGGCCTGCCCCTGTACGTTTATGACGCTGACAAAATTATCGAAAAAATCGGATTGCTTCGGTCGTCGTTCGCCGGGGTTAACCTAAAAATAAAGTATGCGGCCAAAGCCCTGACCAACATATCTATTTTGAAGCTGATGCGGCAGCAGGGCGTCGAAATGGATTCCGTTTCAGTTAACGAAGCGCGGATGGGCATGCTGGCAGGTTTCGAGCCGGGCCAGATCATGTTTACGCCCAGTGGAGTCTCGTTCGATGAAATCCGCGAGGCCGTTGAACTGGGTTTGCAGCTGAACGTAGACAGTCTGCCCCTGCTGGAGTGGGTTGGCCAGACGTATGGTCCGTCGGTACCCGTCAGTATTCGCATTAATCCGCACATTGCCGAGGGCGGCAACATCAAGATTTCGACCGGCCATAAAGACTCAAAATTCGGCATCTCCATTCTGCAGCGGACTGAAATTCGCAAGGTGGTGGAGCGTTACCAGATTCCCGTTGTTGGACTGCACGTGCATACTGGTTCCGACTTCAAGAATGCCAACGCCTTCCTGCGGGGGGCCGAAATCCTGTTCGATCTGGCCAACGACTACCCGGACCTGAAGTTTATTGACTTTGGCAGCGGGTTTAAAGTTGCCTACAAGGCCGGCGACCACGTAACCGATATTGCCGAACTGGGCAGCAAAGTATCGGCTACGTTCCGGGCGTTCTGCGAGCAGTATGGCCGCGATCTAGAACTATGGTTCGAGCCGGGCAAGTTTCTGGTCAGCGAGTGCGGCCATCTGCTGGTGCGGACCAATATCGTAAAGGAAAACCCTTCAAGAACATTCGTAGCTGTTGATTCGGGACTGAACCACCTCATTCGCCCGATGATGTACGATGCCTACCACGACATTAAAAATGTGTCGAACCCGGCGGGCGAAGAGCAGCTATACACCGTTGTTGGGTATATCTGCGAGACCGATACGTTTGCTACCGACCGGCTGCTGCCTGAAGTACGGCCCAATGACGTCCTGTCGTTCGAGAATGCCGGGGCCTACGGCTTCAGCATGGCATCGAACTACAACGCCCGGCTGCGCCCGGCCGAAGTGCTGGTGTATGAAGGCAAGCCTTATCTCATCCGCCAGCGCGAGACATTTGACGACCTGCTTCGCGGTCAGGTCGATATACCCGAACTCAATTCCGAAGTAATCGAGCAATCACTTTGAGTTTGTGGCCCCGGCGTCTAAGGGTAAAATCAACCCTTCAGCTCGGACCTCGGCGCTCAGACTCCAAATAAATAAGCAGTACTAAACCATGGGACGCGCATTTGAATATCGGAAAGCCCGAAAAATGAAGCGGTGGGGGCAAATGGCGAAAACCTTTACCCGCATCGGCAAAGACATCGTTATTGCCGTTAAAAACGGCGGCCCGGACCCGGATACCAACGGACGACTACGGGCGATCATCCAGAATGCCAAGGCAGCCAACATGCCGAAGGAAAACGTCGATCGGGCGATCAAAAAGGCCTCTTCGAAAGAGCAGGAGGATTATAAAGAGATTGTTTATGAAGCGTACGCCCCGCATGGTGTAGCGCTGGTCATTGAAACGGCCACCGATAACCACAACCGCACCGTAGCCAACGTTCGCAGTTACCTGAACAAGCTCGGCGGCAGTCTCGGCACGCAGGGCATGCTGGACTTTATGTTCGACCGTAAGTCGGTATTCCGGATTCCGGCCGAGGGTATTGATCAGGAAGAACTGGAACTGGAGCTGATTGACGTGGGGGGCGACGAGGTGGAGTTTGACGAAGAAACCAACCAGTACGTTATTTACGGCGAGTTTACGGCGTTTGGCGCCATTCAGAAATTCCTGGAAGAGAAAGGCTACGAAATCAAACAGGCCGAGTTTGAACGGATTCCGAACGATTATAAAGAGCTGAGCGACGAGGAGGCCGCTGACGTAGAAAAGCTCATTGAGCGGATCGAAGAAGACGACGATGTGCAGACAGTTTACCACAATATGAAATAAAAAAAGGGCCGGTTTAAAACCGGCCCTTTTTTTATTTCATCGCATACTGACGCCCTCCCGCAGAATCTGCACCCAGCCTTTGAGCACCTGAGCCGGTGCGTTCCGGTCAACGACAGCGTACCGTACATTCACCTGATAGTAATATAAGCCACTCGGCAGGTCGGTGCCATCTGTCGCTTTGCCGTCCCAGGCCAGCGTCGGCGTGGTTCCTTCATACACCTTCGTACCGTAGCGGTTGAATACAATCAGGTTGATGCTTTCCACGAAGCGGGGGCAACGCACCGGCTGGAACAAATCGTTTTTACCGTCGCCGTTGGGCGTAAACACGTTCGGCAGAGCCAGCGCCGGACAGGCGTCGTTGCAGACCCGGTTCGATGGCAGGCTTTCCAGACCCCGCTGACTAACGGCCGTTACGTAATAGCAACCCGCCACCGTTGTCAGGCTGGTATGATTGAACGTCATTGTAGGTGCCGGGACGCTCGCCAGTTCTGCGGGCGTGTCCTGCACGTAACGCGCGTAGTAAATCTTGTAACTGGCGATATTCGGGTCGCAGGTCGGACCAGATGTTGACTGCCACCGCAGGCGGTTGGTAAACGTCGTCTCGTTGCAGAAGCTCTCGTTCGTCAGGTTCGCGCAGTTCAGACTATCCATACCCAAACGGGGCGCGCAGGGCCGGGTGGTATCGGTCGGCGTGGCACAGTTGATCTGGCTATAGTTCGCCAGCAGGCCAATAGTCGCCAGTTTGGCGTCGGCATAGCGGCCCCGCGTCATTACGCGGTAGCAATAGTTACTGTCGGCCGACAGCACACGGCTGGTATTGCCATCCGCCACAAACCCATCCGTTCCCGTATCGGTAAAGACATAGGTCTGCGGCCCCTGTACCCGAACCTCAGCAATTTTGTTGAACGGTCCGTTCGGTCCCGTCCGGCTGCGGTACACGTCGTGCACCTGATTGTCGTTGCTCCAGGGCGTATTGGCCTGCCAGCTCAGCGAAACCTGCCGCTGACCGGGCGTTACACCCAGCCGTACGCTCGATGCCGGGTCCGTTACGTCCAGCCGGGTCAACTGTCCGTTGGTACCGGTATAGTAAAACTCCAGCCGATATCGATACGCGTTCGCCGTTGTGTTCAGCCCCCGATCGATATACACCGTATCGACTACGTTCGGCTGCAGGTTGGTGTTGATTGTGGCAACGGTTGTGAAATTGGTGCCATCTAGGGCCGTTGCCCGCTGCAGCCGATACTGATACGGAGCGCCCAGGTCGCCCGGCTGCAATCCCAGCGGACGGGTCCAGCGGACGGTGATCCGGCCATTGGTTGTACCCGTACTATCAACCGTTACCTGTGTCAGCACGGGAGCCAGCAGAGGCAGTTCCAGACAGGCTTCGGTCGATGCGATACCAACTCCACCGTTAATACCCGGATACCGGGCTACGATGCGGTACGAATAGCTTACGCCCCGTCTGAGCGAAGTAGTGTCTATATAGGTCGTTGTACCAATGGGAACACGGGCAATTTCCTGATACCCTAAGCTGGCCGGAAGGCCAACCACGCAGGCTTGTGGCGTAAAGGGCGTACAGCCTTCCTTGCGGTAGATAATCAGTTTGGTACTGTCCCCTCCGCAGGTGTACTGGCTCCAGTTCAGTTGAATGGCCCGGCCCGATGCCGTGGCCGTAGGTCGGGCGGTCAGGTTCTTGACCGATGGCCCAACGATCCGAACGCGCAGGGTTGCAAACGACACCAGCGCGGGCGTCCCCCTAGGCGGTACATCGGTGGCTTTGAACGTAATGTCATACGGCTCCGTCCGAACCTGATTACAGTTGGTTTGCCAGGAGAACGTAGCCGAAGCGGGCTGCGCCTGGGGAATGCCGCCGTTAATAAGCCGGGCAAACGGTGGGGCTACGATGTTCTGTCCGTTCGGGAAGGGAATGCCTTCGCTGTTTACGTTGAACGGGCCGCCATAGGCCGTAATGATGACTGGCTGACCATCGGGATCGGTAGCCGTAATGGCGCGCTGGATCAATGTACCGGCCTCCACGCACAACTCGCCCCCCTGAATCTGGGGCCGCTTGTTCGGCCGGTCTACGACTATAATCTGCATGTCGCGGGTGATCTCGCCAATCAGAATGCCATTACGCCATTCCTCAACAATGAACGCAAAGTTATACTGGCCTTCTTCACCGGGGGCGTCCCAGCAGAGTTCGCCCGTTTGCGGGTTAATCGTAAACGTTGGTGTACTGCCCGCTTCGCTCGACCGACTGAAACTCGTCGGGTCCAGATAAGCCGGAATAAACCGGCTCCGGCAGCTATTGGTGATCCCTTCCTGCGGTTTGCTCAACCGATACGCCAGGCTGTCACCATCGGCGTCGTAAGCGGCCGGATTGTGGCAGAATTTCTGACCGACACGGGCCGAATCGAGGGGCGGGTTCAGCATAACCGGGGTCGAATTGACCTGTAGGGCCGCATTGATCAGAATTGTCGTCGAGACATAGAACGTAATCTGATCGGAATTACCCGGGGGCGGCAGATTTTTCGTCCCTTTGTTCCGGTTTGGAATCTGCACCCCAATGGTATAAGCACCCGGACCGGGATACGTGTGCGTAGTGCGGTACACGTTTACCGAGGATGTTCGCCCGTTGATGAACCGTCGGATGGTCCGCTCCACTTCTGCCGTCGTGCCGTCGCCGAAACAGAACGTATATCGGTTAGCATCGTCGGCGGCCTGTTTACCGGTTTGTTCGTCGTAGTACGTCGTCAGGGTAATTTCATACGTGAGTGAGGGGCCGGGAAGGCGCCGGGTCGTAATCTCGCCCGCCCGGACGTGCGTCGCCCGGCTGACGGTCGGCCGAAGAACCGCTCCTAAAAAAAGGGCAATCAGCCCAACTGTATAAACTAAACGCATAGAGTTATGGCATTTCACATACAACGATTTCTAATGAAAAAAGTGTATTCACTAGCGGGCTGGAAAATACCCCTTTTTAGGTTATCTTTTCAACAGGACCGCCCATCACAGAAAACAATCAGACTTTATAGAAACCCGGCCGGTTGAACAGGGTTTTCCAGAAGAAGCGCAGAAAAATACCGGCCTGCCGGGCAAACGCGCGCTGGTTGGCCAAATCTGAAAAAAGCGGCCGACGGTCGCGCAGGTTAACGGCTATTTTCCAGCCGTAGACAATCGGCACCATCAGCAGATAATGCAGCATCAGCACCAGGTAAGCACCAACGCCATACTGCTTTCTGACCCACAACAGCTGCGATACCTGAATCTGAGGTTTGAAGCGATTAATGTGCGTCACCACGTGCTGCTGGTTGTCGTCGCTGCTGCCGTACTCCAGATGAATGAACTGGGCATCCTGAAGTAATAAGATCCGTCCCTGCTTTCCCAGTCGATAGCCCCACTCTACGTCCTCGCCGTACATGAAAAAGCTTTCGTCCAGCGCACCGGCTTTGGCAATGGTTGTTGGCCGCGTCATCAGGAATGCGCCCGACAACCAGTCCACCTGGTTTGGGTCGGCGTATTGCGTATCGGGAATTAGTCGCTGAAGCAGGTTCTGGAATCGCTCGCCCGCCGGAAGGATATAAAACGCCCGCCGGATCTGGCCGAAGGTAGTGTAAAGATTGGGGCGAAGCTGGCGGTCACGCCCCAACTGAAGCGCCCCTACGGCCGCTACGTCGGGCTGCTCGTCCAGCACCCGCACGCACCGGGCCAGCAGATTATCAATCAGGAGGGTATCTGAATTGAGAAGCAGGATGTTACGTCCCTGCGCCTGCCGGATGCCGTGGTTGTTGGCCCGCGCGAATCCGGCATTATAGCCCATATCGAACCAGCGCACCTCAGGATACTGCGCCAGCACCACCGTCCGACTGTCATCTTCCGACTGGTTATCGACGACGATTACTTCAAACGTAATGCCTTCCGTGTACGCCCGAACCGATGCCAGACAGTCCAGAATGAGCCGGGGGGTTTTGTAATTAACAATGATAATGCTGAGGTCAACCAACTACTGAATGCTGAAGGGGAAAGATAAGCCCTGCCGGGCCGAAGTTATCATTCCCCCTCCATCATTCATAATTCGTCAGTAAAGCACCCACGTATCTTTGCCGCCCCCACCCTGCGAGGAGTTGACCACCAGCGACCCTTTACGCAGCGCCACGCGCGTCAGTCCGCCCGGAATTACATTGACCCCGTCGCCGTAAAGAATATAGGGCCGAAGGTCCACATGGCGACCTTCGGCATGATCGCCGACAATGCAGGGTACCCGCGAGAGCGAGATGGTGGGCTGGGCGATGTAGTTCCGTGGATTCTCGCGGATCTTCTGCCGGAACAGTTCGTGTTCCTCCGGCGTAGCTTTGGGACCGATAAGCATCCCGTAGCCGCCCGCTTCGTTGGCTTCCTTGACAACCAGTTGTTCGATATTGTCCATTACGTACTGGCAATCCTCTTCCTCCCGGCAGATATACGTCCGGACGTTTGGAATAATAGGTTCTTCGCCCAGGTAGTACTGAATGATGCGCGGCACGTAGGCATAAATCACCTTGTCGTCGGCGACGCCGGTGCCGGGTGCGTTAGCCAGTGCCACCCGGCCTTTTTTATACACGTCAAAAATGCCCGGCACGCCAATCATCGAGTCGGGGTTGAAGGCTTTAGGGTCCAGGAAAGTATCGTCGATACGCCGGTAAATGACGTCAACAATCTGAAACCCTTTCGTAGTCCGCATCTTAACGTACCCACCCGACACCACCAGATCGCGCGCTTCAACCAGCTCGACGCCCATCTGCTGGGCAAGGTAGGAATGTTCAAAATACGCCGAGTTATAAATACCGGGCGTCAGCACAACCACCGTTGGATTGGGCCGGTCGGCAATGAACTGAAGCATCTGAAGCAGCCGCGTCGGATAGTCGGACACGGGCCGAACACCCGTCTGGGCCAGTACTTCGGGGAAGGTCTGTTTGGTCAGTTCGCGGTTTTCGAGCATGTAGGAAACTCCCGACGGACAGCGCAGGTTGTCCTCAAGCACCATAAACTGCCCGTCGTCGCCCCGGATCAGGTCCGTTCCAGTGATGTGGCACCAGATTCCTTTGGGCGGCTTTACGCCCATACAGACCGGCAGAAACGATTTACTGGACTCGATCAGATCGCGCGGCACGACCCCGTCATTCAGAATCCGCTGTTCATTGTACACGTCATCCAGAAACAGGTTCAGGGCTTTAATCCGCTGTATAAGACCAGCTTCCATCTGATTCCACTCCGCCGACTCAATCACGCGCGGAATGATGTCAATCGGCATGATCCGCTCGGTGCCTTCGCCTTCTGAGTACACATTGAACGTAATCCCCATGCTCATCAGGGCGCGTTCGGCGGCATGCTGCCGACCGATAATGTCCTCGCGGCTGAGTTGCTCAACGCGCTGCCGGAAGGATACGTAACCCGCCCGCACCTGCGCCGGACTGGCAAACATTTCGTCGAAGAAACCTTCGGTCTGGTAATCGGTAAAGGAAAAATTGACGGCACTCTGCCCCTGCGACTGGGTCATGCCGTTAAGCGTTTGAGACTGCACTTGTTTGGACACGCGTTGCTTCATGGAACAATATATTGCGAATTGGCAGAAACGCCAAAGAGCCGTTGCCTAAGTTAAGCATTATACAAATATTACAACGAATAAGTCAAATTTAACCTAACGTTATTTTAAAATACCTAACTATTCTCAATTAGCCAGTATCAGCAATAAATGAAGAAAATATCTTTTTACGTATTAAGTTTTTAACGGTAGAACCGGATTTATAGGTCTTAAAAGCAAAAACTCCCGTCGTGACGGGAGTTATGAAAAGTGCGTTTACCACAAATAATGAACCGGGTTCTTGATTCGCTCGTCGTAGATTCTTTTCACCGCTGCCATCTGCTCGGATGAAGGCGCGGGCCGTTGGGCTGCCTGCAGATTCGATCGCAGGTGCTCGGGTTTCGACGCGCCGGGGATGATGCAGCTAACGGCGTCGAACGTCAGTATCCAGCGCAGGGCATCGGGCGCCAGATTTTTATCGTCCGGAAATACGCTTCTTAGTTCCTCAACCGCAGCCAGACCGGTTTCATAATCCACTCCCGAGAACGTTTCGCCCTTATCAAAGGCATCGCCTTCGCGGTTGAAATTGCGGTGATCCTCTTTTGCGAAAGTCGTGTTCCGGTCAAACTTCCCCGTCAGCAGACCACTGGCCAGCGGTACCCGAACAATGATGCCAACGTCCCTTCGCTGGGCTTCCCCAAAAAACAATTCGGCGGGCCGCTGCCGGAACATGTTGAAGATGATCTGCACCGTCGTTACGTTCGGGTATTCAATAGCTTTCAGGCCCTCTTCTACTTTCTCGACGCTGACACCCAGATTTTGTATCTTTCCTTCGGCTTTCAGCCGGTCGAACTCTTCGAATATCTCGGGGCGATAAAACACGTCCGTAGGCGGGCAATGGAGCTGGATCAGATCGAGGGTTTCCAGTCCCATGCTACGCAGACTATCCTCGACGAACGCCCGCAGGACGGCGGGTTGATAGGCGTCGTTGACGTGCGGCTGCAGGCGTCGGCCGCATTTGGTGGCTACGTAAATTCGCTCCGACCGGGAGCGTACCAGTCGCCCAACGGCTTTTTCGCTTTCACCATCGCCGTACACGTCGGCGGTATCGATAAAGTTGATACCGGCATCAGCGGCTTCATTCAGAATCCGGTCGGCATTGTCGTGGCTGAACGGTTCGCCCCACTTGCCACCTACCTGCCAGGTACCCAGGCTGATTTCAGAGATTGAGAAGCCGGTTTTGCCGAGTTTTCGGTATTGCATATATACTGCTGGTTAACGGTTGAAGTAATTGAATCAAGCCTGTATTCTGGTAAATCGCTACAGCTTACAGGCTAAGGGCGAACCGCTCCCCCAATTCGGTCAGACTGTCCATGACCGGCTCCAGCAGTGGAATCCCGTTTGCCAGCCGCTCAGCTTCCATCAGCCGCTCGGGGTCGCCAGGTATCAGAACCTGTTTTCCTTCGACCGCCTTCGCCTGCCGGAATCGCTGAATCCAGGTATCCATGTGAGTTTTGAACTCATCGGCAGGCCGGAACGCATCAATCCGCATGGCCCCGAAAAAATGACCAGTTCCCTGTCCCACGCCCTCGTTGGCCTGCATGAAACCGGCCGTCGCAAAAGGCGGCACCCACGGACCGTAGTTAGCCCCCGACAAAACGCCTGAAAAAATATCGACGATAGCGCCCAGTCCATAGCCTTTGTGGCTGCCATGTTCGCGGTCGGTGCCGAGCGGCAGCAGCGCACCGCCATTGCGGATGGCGTTGGCATCGGTCGTCGGCTGACCTCCGGCGTCCTGCGCCCAGCCCGGCGGAATGTCCTGGCCTTTACGTTGCAGGATTTCGAGCTTTCCGTAGGCCACGGCCGTACTGGCAAAGTCGGCCAGAAAGGTGGGTTCCGTCGCGGCTGGTATCGCTACGGCGATAGGATTGGTGCCCAGGAGCTTATCCAGCGAGAAGGTCGGCGCTACGAGCGGGGCCGCGTGGGTCATGGCCTGCCCGATCATATCGTAATCGGCCGCCAGCAAGGCGTGATAACCCGCAATGCCGAAATGATTGGAGTTTCGAACGGCGACCCAGCCCGTTCCAGCCAGGCGGGCCTTCTCGATGGCCACCTGCATAGCCCAGGGACCTACCACCAGACCTAGCCCCCGGTCACCGTCAACAACGGCCGTAGAAGGCGTTTCATGAACAACCCGGATGCGCGGCTGGGGATTAATACGGCCGTGATCGTAGAGTCGGACGTAACCCGGCAAACGGGCTACACCGTGCGAGTCAACACCCCGCAGATCGGCGCTGACCAGCACATCGGCGGCTAATCGGGCGTCGGCTTCGGCACAGCCAATGGCGATAAATATCTGTTCAGTAAACGAGCGTAGTCGGTTGGCATCAATCATGGCGCAAATTAGGCATCACGCACCGAATGGGTTAAACTTTCGTAAAAATTCAGCCAATCGGGTTTGTTTTAGGTTATCCGAGTAAGGCCAGGTCATTGTGTTATGAAGTCATTTAAAACCCACCCATTCCGAATTGTTCTGCTTCTTATCAACGCTAGTCTGTGCATCCTATCTGCTGTAATTGCCCAGCCCCGCGATACCCTCACCACCGAACAACTCCTGCAGCGGAAAGGCACGGCTTACAGAGCGCTGATCCGCCACTCGCGTTACCTAACGCTCGACGTCAACCATACGATTGGCGGATTTCGGCGTTACCGTTTTTTTGAGGGTGACGAAATTCATTTTAAGGCCCGGGGCGAAACGTACCGGGAGTCTCTTTACGAGGTTACCGACAGCACATTCAGTATTCTGGTCGCCAACGAAGTAATGAACCGCGACGAGCCCGTAACCTTCCGGCTCAACGAGGTGCAAACGATCATGCTGCACCGACGAATCCCGTTCGTAACGGCAGCCGGCACGATTTTTCCGCTGGCCGGGGGCGTTTACCTGATCGCTGATCTGGTCAACAATGGACAGATAAATGCGCGAGTGCTGCCCGTTACAGGAGCGTTTATTGGTAGCGGTCTGCTGTTTCACTGGTTAAGCAACCCGCACATCCGGATCAACAAAAATCACCGCCTGAACGTATTGCGAACCTATTAAGTTGGCTGAACGGCCGGGTATGGCGTATCTTTGCCGGAATGAACGCCGTACAATTAAGCCCTCCCACCGGTCCCGTCCGGGCCACCATTCCGCTGGCTTCGTCCAAGAGCGAAAGCAACCGCGCCCTCATCATTGATGCGCTGACCGATTTTCGCTGCGAACTGCAAAATCTGTCTACCGCCCGCGATACGCAGACGATGATCCGGCTGCTGAAGTCAACCGACTCGACAGCCGATGTACTGGATGCCGGGACGACCATGCGTTTCCTGACGGCTTATTTCGCCACGACGGGCCAGCAGAAGACCATGACCGGAACGCCCCGCATGTGCGAGCGGCCGATTGGTATTCTGGTTGACGCCCTGCGCACCCTCGGTGCCGACATTACGTACCTGAACAATGAAGGTTACCCACCCCTGCAGCTTAATGGCTTCCGGGCGGCCGACACGAACCGGGTGAGCATCCGGGGCGACGTCAGCAGCCAGTATATTTCGGCCCTGCTGATGATTGCACCCCGTCTGCCGCAGGGTCTGACCCTCGAACTGACCGGCGCAATTGGCTCACGGCCTTATATCGAGATGACGCTCGAACAGATGCGCTATTTCGGGGCTGACGTTCAGGCCGACTGGGAAGCGAAAACCATTACCGTTGCGTCCAAACCCTACACACCAAAACCCTACGCCATCGAGTCCGACTGGTCGGGCGCGAGTTACTGGTACAGCGTACTGGCCCTGGCCGAAGACGAAACCGCTGAGATTGAGTTGCTGGGTCTGAAAGCCAAATCCCTACAGGGCGATAGCGCCATTGTCGAGATCATGCGCTCGCTGGGTGTCGAAAGCCTTTTTAACGAAACCGGCGTTCGGCTGACGAAAGGCCAGACCGCCACGACGCTGGCCTGGGATTTCACCGACTGCCCCGATCTGGCCCAGACCGTAGCCGTTTGCGCAGCTATGAAAGGCGTAACGCTCACGCTAACGGGTGTCGAAAGT
Organism: Spirosoma taeanense; assembly: GCF_013127955.1. NCBI lineage: Bacteria > Pseudomonadati > Bacteroidota > Cytophagia > Cytophagales > Cytophagaceae > Spirosoma > Spirosoma taeanense. The sequence continues at coordinate 933,393 of NZ_CP053435.1, read as the reverse complement.
CTGAAAATCAAGGAGACCGACCGCATTGCCGCGCTGCAAGCCGAACTACAAAAAATTGGGGCCGAGCTGGTAGAGACTGAGCCGAACCATCGCTACGAAGTCCGGCAGTTGAGCGCTGCTCCCCAGTCGCCCGCAACCATCGATACGTACGACGACCACCGCATGGCGATGGCTTTTTCCCCTGTAGCCTTGCGGCAGGAGATCATCATCGAGGAGCCGGGCGTTGTCGCCAAATCATACCCCAGTTTCTGGGACGACATGGCGCGGGTCGTTACGGTCAGTTCGCTGGGCCAGTCCGAAAAACAGGCGTCCATTTAGCCGTTCCAGCCAAGATTTCACCACGTAAACCCGACTGATCGATTACGCGAATCTAAGATTTTCGTAATTGGTCAGTCGGGTTTGCATATTCGGTCAGCGACCGGACCAGCGCTGAGCCGGACCTTTGTCGTGTACTAGTTGACTCACAAACTCATGCACACGACAGTAAACACGCTTATTCTGGGCGCAACCGGCAGCATTGGCTATGCCGTAACGGCTAACCTGCTCGCCCGCCGGCTACCCGTTACTATCCTCGTCCGGAACCGGGCCAAAGCCGAAGCCCTTTTTTCTAATCAGCCCACACTCACTATCGTGGAAGGCGACGCGCAGAACGCTTCTTTGCTGAACCGAACTGCGCAGGGAAAAACCCATATTTTCCACGGCATCAATTACCCGTATCATCGGTGGTTCGGCAATATGGACCGGGTTACCCAGAAGATCATCGACGCAGCCGCTCAGAGTCAGGCAACGATTGTTTTCCCCGGCAACGTGTACAACTTTGGTAACGCTCAGGAGCCCATCCGGGAAGACAGCCAACCCAATCCGGTCAGCCGGAAAGGCCAGTTACGTGTCGAGTTGGAAGACCTGCTCGAAGCTGCCGCCCATGCCGGACGCTGCCGGGTGCTGAACGTTCGTCTGCCAGATTTCTGGGGGCCGAATGTACTCAACGACGGTGTCCGGCCCATTTTTGAGAACGCCCTGAATGGGAAAGCGCTGCCCTGGCTTATTAACGCCGATATTCCTCACCAGGCGGTTTATACCCCCGATGCCGCCGAACTAATTGCCCGGCTGATGCTGCGCGATCCGTCAGCTTCTTCTCCTTACGAAGTCTGGAACTATGGCGGCACGACAATTTCCTCTATTCGGTCGTGGTTTGAACAGATCAGCAGGCTGGTCGGTAAACCCCTGAAGATTCAGCTATACAGCCGATTTGCGATCAATGGACTGGCCCTGTTTTTACCCGTTTTGCGGGAAGTAAAAGAGATGCTGTATCTCTACGAAAACACGGTCCTGCTGGACGATCAGAAGATACGGGCTGCGTTCCCGGACTTTAGCCCTACACCCATGCGTCAGGCACTGACCGAAACACTGACGTGGTTCGCAGAGCACCAGCTAAAGCGCTCTTTCACGCCTTCATTGGCGACCAGTTCCTTCGCTTTATCGTAATTCTTTACGTTCAATCAACCTCATGAAAACGCTGCTAAAACTCGAAGAATTGGCTCAGTTCCTGGGCTGTATCGTTCTGTTCACCTATTTGCCCTTTGCCTGGTGGTGGTTTCCGGTCCTGCTGCTCCTGCCCGACCTGAGTATGCTTGGCTATCTGGTGAATCCTGCCGTTGGAGCTGTCTTCTATAACCTTGTCCATAACAAGGCTCTGGGTATTCTGATCGGGCTGCTGGGCCTGCTAACGCATAACCCCTACCTGATGCTGACCGGCATTATCCTGTTTGCCCACTCCAGCATGGACCGGATGGCGGGCTACGGCCTGAAGTACTTCGACAGCTTTAAACACACGAGTTTAGACCTACTGTGATTAGGCCACCTGCCCCAGTCGAAACGCGCCCGGCGTAACGCCCGTCCATTTTTTGAACGACCGAAAAAACACGCTTGGCTCGGCAAAACCCAATAGATAAGCAATGTCGGTCGTGCTCAGGTTCGCTTCGCGTAGGTGCTTAACGGCCAGATCCCGGCGAACATCGTCTAGTAGTTGCTGATACGTAACGCCTTCGTCTTTGAGGTGGAGCTGGAGCGTCCGGACGCCCATAGCCAGTCGGTCGGCAACGGTTGCCAGCGTCGGCTCTTCGCCCTTGAGCAGCGCGATGATTTCCCCTTTCACGCGTGCCGCCAGCGACGGCTGTTGATATCGGGCCGTTGGAAGTTTCTGAAGCAGGGCGTTGGCGTGCTGCTCAAACAGCGGAAACAGACTGGGGTTCGCATTCAGAATCGGGATGTCGAGCAGGGACGCATCGAGCGTCATCGTGGTACAATCGGCATCGAACGTAAGGCGGGCCGGGGCGAACACGCGCTCATGTTCGGACGTATCGACCGGACGCGGGTAGCCAAACGAGATTTCGTTAGCCGTAATCGCCCGTCCCGTCAGCGCCCGAAACGCCGACTGGTAAATTGCCAGCTCGGAGTTCAGCGCGTAGGTCGGGTAAATAATATCCGGGCTCGTTACGTATAGCAACAGAATGAACTCATTGCCATCGCGTCGCCCAACCGTCTGAATACCCTCACAAACGATGTCCTGGTATTCGCAGAGCTTATCGAGTGCTTTGCCCAGCGTTGGGCAGTGCATCATGACGTAGGCCAGCACACCCACGGCAACCGGATTAATCATCTCGCCCAGTTTCAGGGCAATATTCGGGTCGCCGGTGACGGTCACCAGTTCGCGCCAGAGGTCCTGCACCTGCCGGATGGGAATACGTCCATCGGGATCGCCAAGCCGGGCCGGGTCCAGGCCAACGCTGCGGGCGAGCGCATCCGGATCGGCTCCCCTTTGCCGGGCTGCGAATAAAATCAGGTTAACCGATGCAATGGAGAGCGTATGCGGAGTTGACGGGCTGGTCATTTGCAAAAAGGTGTTTGCCGGGCGCAGATTCTCTATTACGTTCAGGAGGTTAACCGGGCAATTTGGCCCTGTAAGTTCCTAAAATAATCGGCGGCCCGCAACAGCCGGCTTCCGTACCACGAAAATAGCTCTCCATCAACCACCAGCACCCGCGCCGACGGGCAGATACTCTGCAATTCGGCAATGTGTTTTTCCGTAAACGGGTACGGCTCCGACGACAGCAAGATCAAATCCGGTCGGACAGCCTGCAAGTCGGCGGGTGTTACTTCGGGGTAGCGCGTCCGATCGGCAAAGGCATTCCGAAAGCCCGCCGTTTCGAGCATCGCGTCAATAAACGTTGCCCGGGCCGCTACCATGTAAGGCTTCCGCCAGATAAAATAGGCCGCGGCAGGCTGGTTCTGACCCGGTTGCGGCAACTGGTCGAATGACGCTGTCAACTGCCGAACCAGTTGCTCCGCCTGCTCGCGTTTACCGGTCAGTTCGCCAACCTCGCGAATCATATTCAGCGCGTCGACCAACGTATTTACATCCGTTACGTGAACCCTAAACTGGCGCTGTAACTCCTCAATCTGCTCGCGTGTATTTTCTTCTTTATTGGCCAGGATCAGATCAGGCTCCAGCACCCTGATCCGGTCAAGATGCAGCGTCTTGGTGCCGCCTACAATGGCCCTATCCCGGACCTTGTCGGCTGGATGAATACAGAACTTAGTAATACCCACAATCTCTTTATCCAGACCCAGATCAATGAGCAGTTCTGTCTGGGAAGGCACGAGCGAAACAATACGTTGCGGAAGCATAGAACAGGCACTCGCCGGTCGAATTTGCCGACTGGGTACTCGTTTAACGGCTTTTAACAAATTATCAATCTGATGCCTGAAATTTTATGCAACTTTTACTTTGTAAAACGCTCCTTACAGCGATGAACCGATATACGCTCACCCTACTTCTGGCCGGCTTACTCACCGGCAGCACTATACAGGCCCAGACGACCGGAGCCGGGCCAGCAAACCGCCTGTCGGGCCGGATTACCTACGAAGGTATGCGCCAGATCGACCGGTCGCAGATGCGCATGGTAATCAACGGGCAGGAAGTCAGGCCTGGTAGTCCGGGGGCACCCGATGCGCCCGAAGGTATGCCCGACGTAATATCCTTTACGCAGAAACTGGTCTTTGCCGGTAACATGGCCAAAGAAGAACGCGACCGGCCCCAGAATATGGTTCGCCAGATGACGATGGACGGCCCCGGCGACTCACCCCGGCCCGCCCAGAATCGCCGAATGAATTTTCCGATTGAGCAGGAATCCTTTCTGGATCTGGCTGGCCACAAACGCATTGAGGTCATGACGATCAAACAGGATTCAGTGACCCAGATGTACCAAACCGAACGCCCGATGCCCACGCCCGAAGGCTGGCAAACGTCCGATAAAACCAAGAAAATTGCGGGTTATCTCTGCCATAAAGCCACCGCTACCCGCCGACCTAATCGCCGGATGCGGGGTAACGGAGCGGCCCCAGCAACTGGCAACGATGCGGCCGAAGAAACATACACCGTCTGGTACACGACCGATCTACCCTTTACGTACTCGCCCGTGGCCGATCTGACGCCACCGGCCGGTGTGGTGCTGCAGATTGAATCAGATAAGGAGTCGTTCAAGGCAACCAAAGTGTCTCTGGAGGCCGTTCCCGAAACGAGCGTACAGCCGCCTAAAAACGCTAAACCTATTGCCGCTGCCGAGATGGAGCAGATTCGCCGGAAAGCGATGGCCGATTTCCGGCAGAAGATGATGACCAATATGCCATTCCCGGGCCGAAATTAGCCTTACGTCGCGCGGATTTGTTCAGTCTCCTCCTCTTATGCGTCTGATTCTGGTTTTCATAATCGCTTTGCTGTCGGGCAGCCTGTTTGGCCAATCGCCGTATGCCGACAAGCCCGGCATCATTCGGGGGGCAGTGGTTGACTCAACTACCCGACAGCCCCTGCTCGAAGCTTCAGTATCGCTACTACTCGCCCGCGATTCTTCGCTGGTTACGTTCGGCATTACCGACGGCGAGGGCCGGTATGTCTTCAAAAATGTGGCGGAGGGCCAGTACCGCGTCCTGGTTACGTATGTCGGCTACCGCAGCAAAGCCCGTCGTATCAGCATTAGCAGCAACAATCCAACCGCCGACGCGGGTACGCTGGATCTGGTGGCCCAGTCGCAGACGTTAACCGAAGTGCAGGTGCAGGGCGAACGGGCACCCATGGCCGTCAAGGGCGATACGCTGGAATTTAATGCCGGCTCATTCAAAACCCAGCCAAATGCGCAGGTTGAAGACCTGCTCAAAAAGCTCCCGGGTATGGAGGTTGACCGCGATGGCAACGTCAAGGCGCAGGGTCAGGAAGTCAAAAAGGTGCTGGTCGATGGGAAACCGTTTTTTGGTAACGATCCTAAAATGGCAACCCGCAATCTGCCCGCCGATATTATCGATAAAGTGCAGGTTTTTGATCAGCAATCCGAACAATCGCAGTTTTCGGGCGTGGACGACGGCGACCGCGAGAAAACCATCAACATCACCACCAAGCGGGACAAGCGGAAAGGCAGTTTCGGACAACAATCCCTGGCGATTGGGCCCAAGCCCCAGGACGACCCGCGCTACTCGGCCCGCGTCAGCCTCAACCGTTTCAACGATGGGCAGCAGGTCTCCGTGCTGGGAATGGCCAATAACATCAACCAGCAGGGCTTTACGGCGCAGGACCTGGGACTCGGCAGTAACTTCGGCGGCAGCGGTCAGGGCTTGGGCGGCAATGCCCGGGGAGGAAACCTCGTTCGCGGGGGCGGTGGTGGCGGTAATTTTGGCGGACAGGGTCAGGTGGGGAACAACGCTATCACGCAGTCGTGGGCGGGGGGATCAACTACCGCGACGGCTGGGGCAAAAAGATAGACGTCGTCAGCAGCTATAACGTATCAAATACCAACACGCTGACCGACCAGCGCAGTCGGCGGGAAAACGTCATTCCTAATAGCGATGGCACCGGCACATCGACCAGCCAGGCCGACTCTGCTTTTGTCACCAACCGGCAGAATGGCTCCGAAAACGGCAATACCAACCACCGGGCTAACCTCCGGCTCGATTATCGCATTGACTCGCTCACCACGATTCGGCTAATTCCCAGCCTATCGTGGCTCCAGTCTGATTATCAGAATCAGAGTCAGTCACAGACGTTTGACGGACAGGGCGGACCGGTAAACACCAGTAACACCAATTACCGGTCAACGGGCAGTGGGTTCACAGGCAACAACTCGTTACTGCTGTTCCGCAAGTTTCGGAAGCGGGGCCGCACTGTATCGCTGAACTGGAACACGTCGCTCAACAACCAGGACAACGAAGGAATCAACCAATCGGTCAATACGTTCGCGCAACCCAATATTCCCATTTCGGGCACCACTACGCCAGGAAGCAGTCAGACAGCAACCGGCGGGTTGTTTGCACAAACGATCAACCAGCGTAACGAGCAGGAAACGCGTTCGATGACGAACAGCATCAACGTTTCCTATACCGAACCGCTATCCATGCGGCAGACCCTCGAATTCCACTACATGCTTTCCAACAACCGCAATACGTCCAATCGGGCCGTTGCCGACTTCAATGAAGCTACGGGGCAGTACGACCGCCCGAATGCCCAACTCAGTAACCAATTTGTCAACACCTACATGACTAACCGGGGCGGCCTGACCTGGCAGACCCGGCGGCTCAAATACACCTATGCCCTCGGTTTCGACGCTCAGCAGGCGGGTTTACGTTCCAACAATCTAAGCCGCGACACGAGCCTGAACCGGACGTTTACGAACTTGCTGCCCAACGCCCTGTTTACGTATAACTTCGCCAAGAACCGGACGCTGCGCCTGAATTACCGAACCCGCGTCAACGCGCCATCGGTCAACCAGTTGCAACCCGTTCCGGACAATACGAATCCGCTGAACATTCGGCTTGGCAACGCTGATCTGCAACCGGAGTTCAGCCATAATCTGTCACTGAATTATAACCGTTTCGAGCCGACAACCTTCCGGAATTTATTTGCTTCGATAAACGTCAGCCGGACGGATAACAAGATTGTGAACTCGACAACCTTTACCCGTTCGGGCGCGCAGATGACCCGGCCGGTCAATACGGATGGCTATTACACCCTGAACGGTTTCCTGGTTCTGGGACGACCAATCCGGTTTGATGAACAGCGGGTTAACGTGAACCTGACGACCAACCTGACCTACAACCGGGGTACCAGCTTCGTAAATAACCAGCCCAATTTAGCTCAGAACTGGCTGATTGGCCAGGGCCTGAGCCTGAACACGAACATTGACGAAAAACTGGATCTGAATCTGGCCGGGAATATTAACCTTCAGTCGGCCCGGTATTCGCTCCAGCCGCAGCAGAACACGACCTTCCTGAACCAGTCGGCCACGCTGGACTTATTTTATCAGCTACCCCTCCGGTTTACGTTCACGACGAACCTGACGTTTAACCACTACGGCGGCAGCACGGGCAGCTATAACCAGTCGTTTACGCTCTGGAATGTGGCTTTAGCCCGGCAGTTGTTCAAGCAGAAACAGGGTGAGCTACGGCTTCAGGTGTTCGATCTGCTAAATCAGAACCAGAGCATCGTTCGGAACGTAACCGACACGTACGTGGAAGAAGTGCAGAGCCGGGTGCTAAACCGATATTTCACCATCAGTTTCGTCTATAACTTACGTCGGTTTGGAGCGGGCGTAACGCCCCCGCAGGATCCCTTCAATCGGACCAATGGCCGTCAGGGCCGGGGTCAGGGTGGTTTCCGACGTAATCAGTAATTACCCGACACTTCGTTATAAACAGCAAAGAGACCGTCCGGACGGTCTCTTTGCTGTTTATAACATGCACATTAAAATTCAATATATTTCTGTAACCAAAAATCTACTTACCTATTGACTATCAATTCAGTAAACATAATGGCATACTAAGCCTGAAATTAAAAGTGTAGAAATTCCTCCTCATTTATTTGGCATTTATTCCCCAATCGCTTAGTTTTATCCAACCTAACTTGGATTTGACCAATTTCTATAATGAAGAAAATGCTCCTGACAGTAATTGCTACTGTCTCGTTTGGCATCGTTCAAGCCCAGACTCCATCCACCGTAACTGAATCAGTACCCGCCGTAACTTCTACTGAAAAATCGTTCTATGAGCAGATTCCGCTCGTAAGCGACGTTATCAGCTTCGCCAAGCAACACCTCAGTATCCGCTACCGTTCTGGCGGCACCACCCAAAGCGGGTTCGACTGCTCCGGGTTCACGCGCTTCTGCTTCAAACATTTCGGCATTTCGTTACCGCATTCCAGCGCAGCGCAGGGCAATGTCGGCCAGGCCATTGACAAAACCGATGCGCAGCCCGGCGATCTGATTCTCTTCAAAGGCCATAGTTCAGGAGGCAACCGGATTGGGCATGTTGGCCTGATTACCGAAGTCGTTGGCGACCGCGTAAAATTCATTCATTCGGCCTGGAGCGGGGGCGTCCGCTACGATTATCTGCACGCCGACTATTACCAGCGTCGGTTTATGGGCGTCCGACGCGTTATTCATCTACTGGCCGATAAATAGTCGGTTTGGCACCTCCCGATTTAACCAACACCAGGAACTCAACTCAATTTCAGCGTCGTTCCCGCGCCCTGCTCAACCGCCGAACATACGTCGTCGGCATGGCAGATGATTACCTTCGCCACTCCTTTTTCCAGCGCCCGAAAGGCATTATCCAGCTTGGGAATCATGCCCTTGTTGATCGTTCCGGCCGCTTTATATTCAGCGTAAACTGCGGGCGTAAGCTCAGCGATGACGCTGTTGTCATCTTCGGGGTTCGCCAAAACGCCTTTTTTCTCGAAGCAATAGACCAGCGTTACTTCGTTGTGAAGAACCATATCGACCGCAATGGCCGAAGCCATGGTGTCGGCATTGGTATTGAGCAGATCACCCGCTGCGCTGTAGGTAATGGGCGCAAAGACGGGCGTCAAATCCTGCCTCAGAAAAAATTGAATCTGTCCTGAATTGACTTCCTCAATATCGCCAACCATCCCGTAGTCGATGTCCTTCACCGGACGCTTGTGAGCGAGAATCGTGCCGGCGTCGGCGCCGGTTATACCAATGGCATTAACGTCCAGCGCCTGTAGTTTGGCAACGATCTGCTTATTGACTAATCCGCCGTAAACCATCGTTACCACATCAAGCATCGGCTGGTCGGTTATCCGGCGGCCTTCCACCATTGTCGTTTCGATACCCAGCTTACCGGCGACCTGTGTAGCGACTTTCCCTCCGCCATGCACAAGCAGTTTGGAACCGGGTAAGCTGGCAAAAGCCGTTAAGAACCGCTTCAGGGCAGCGGGATCATCAATGACGTTACCCCCAATCTTGATAACGATAAGCTTGTTTATAATGGAATTATCGGTGTCTAGCATGACAATTAACGACCAGTTAAGGAAAGCAGAATTTCTTTCAACACGGCCTGCGCCGACCATTCCCGGTTAGCCGCCTGTTCAATGACCAGCGACTGCGGACTATCCAACACCGCATCCGAAACCTTCAGATTACGCCGAACGGGCAGGCAATGCATGAATTTACCCTCGTTTGTTCGCTGCATATCGTCCATCGTTACGGCCCAGGACGGGTCCTGCGTCAATACCTGTCCATACTGGGTGTAGGACGACCAGTTTTTACCGTAAATAAAATCGGCGCCAGCAAAGGCTTCAGCCCGGTCATACGTTACGCGGGCGTTACCAGCAAATTCGGGGGCTAGTTCGTAGCCTTCTGGCTGCGTAATGACAAACTCTACTTTCCCCGCATTGGCCCGGGCGTTCATCCACTCGGAGAACGAGTTGGCAACCGCCTGTGGTAGGGGCTTGAAGTGCGGCAGCCACGTCAGGACGACTTTCGGTTTGGGCGTGTTGCGGGCTTCTTCAATCGTAATACAGTCCGCCAACGACTGCAGCGGGTGGCGGGTAGCCGATTCGAGATTAACAATAGGCACCCGGGCATACTTCGCAAACTGGTGCATGACCTGCTCCCGATAATCTTTGTCGCGGTCTTTCAGCTCGGCAAAGGCCCTAATGCCAATAATGTCGCAATAACGACCGATTACAGCGGCAGCCTCCCGGACGTGTTCGGCTTTGTCGCCGTTCATCAGCACGCCCTCTTCCATTTCCAGCCCCCAACTGTCCTGCCCGACGTTCATGATCATGACGTTGAGTCCCAGATTCTGAGCGGCTTTCTGCGTACTCAGTCGGGTGCGAAGGCTGGAATTAAAGAAAATCAACCCGATAGTTTTGTTCCGGCCAAGATGCTGATCAGCGAAGGGATTGGCTTTAGCCGCCAGACCGGACTGAATCAGCGAATCGAGGTCAGCAACGTCGGCAAGGGAGAGAAAATTGGTCATTACGATTCAGAGGGTCATGCACTAGTCATACACAGTCATCAGCAGTCGTTGACTAACAATGACTGCTGATGACGATAAGACCGTTTAGGATAAAACTTTTACTTCGTGGCTGAGGGCTTCCAGAAACTGGTCGGCTTCATCGATGCCAATAGCCAGCGAAGGCAGAAGCCGGATGGTGTTTTTGCCGGCTACGCCCGTAAACTGCTTATGGGTAAACAACAACGTTTTACGTAGGTCATCCACGGGAAAATCGTATTCGATGCCAATCATCAGCCCCCGGCCACGCAGGTCTTTGAAGCCGCCAATCTGGCGAATACCGTCCATGAAGTACTCGCCCATCCGGGTAGCGTTTTCGATCAGACCCTCTTCTTCCATGATGTCGAGCACGGCGATAGCCGCCGTACAGGCCAGGTGGTTGCCCCCGAAGGTCGTACCCAGCAGGCCATAACTGGCTTTAAATTTGGGGGAAATCAGAATTCCACCAATCGGGAAGCCATTGCCCATGCCTTTTGCCATGGAGATAATATCGGCCTCGATGCCGCTGAATTGATGCGAGAAGAATTTCCCCGACCGACCATAGCCGCACTGAACCCCGTCCAGAATCAGGACAGCGCCAGTTTCGTCGCACCGCTGCCGGAGCGTTTGCAGAAACTCGTCGGTCGCTACGTGGATGCCGCCAACGCCCTGGATTCCCTCAATAATGACCGCGCAGGTCTCACTGGTGATACCCGCCCGGGCAGCTTCTACGTCGTTATAAGGCAAAAACCGAACGTGTTCCTTGTAATTAACCGGAGCCACGATAGCCGGGTTGTCGGTAGCCGCAACGGCCCCGGCCGTTCGGCCATGAAAGGACTTGGAGAAGGCGACAACCTGCGTCCGGCCCGTGTGGAAGGACGCCAGTTTCAGCGCGTTCTCGTTCGCTTCGGCGCCGGAATTACATAGAAACAGCGCATAGTCCGGGTGTTCTGATAAGGCGCCCAGCTTATCGGCCAGTTCCTGCTGCTGCGGTATCCGGACGGAGTTGGAATAGAATGAAATCTTATGAAGCTGATCGGTCAGAGCCTGTACGTACCGGGGGTGCGTATGTCCTACCGAGATGACAGCATGACCGCCGTACAGATCCAGATAACGGGTACCGTGTGTATCCCAGAGGTAGCTGCCCTGCGCCCGAACGGGTTCGATGTCGTAGAGCGGATAAACATTGAACAAATCAGCCATGATCAGACCGTTGATTACACAAGTAGCAAAATGCCCTTTTGGGCGAAAACCGGTGCAAGTTTACGGATAATCAGGCGAAAACGGGTCTAAAACGCAAAAAGGAAGCCCAATGGCTTCCTTACGTTAGCTGGCTCCGGATAAATTAGAACTGATCAATAAACGGTTTAAGAATGGATAAGGCCTGTTCGGGCTGCTCAACCATGCTTAGATGACCAGCATTGTTCAGTGCAGACATGTTTATTCGACTGGATAAGCCCGCCATCTGGCTCGCCTGTTCAAACGGAATAACCTGGTCCTCCTGGCCCAGCACCACCAGTACAGGGAATTGAGCATTCCGAAGCACATCCGTCCGGTCGGGCCGCTCGGCCATGGCTTTCATACCGGCGATGAGGGCTGCGGCTGGCAAACCTTGAAAGCGTTCTACTAACCGATTAACCTGCTCCGGGGGATAGGTAGAAGCAACCAGTTTGGCCATCAGGCCATTGATAAACGGAGCAGAGCCTTCTTTAGCCAGTGCATCAACTGTTTTTGCCCGCTGCTCTTTCTTGGCTGCGTCGTCGGCATAAGCCGTCGAATGAAAAAGAATTAGTCCGCGGACCATATCCGGGTACTCTTCGGCAAACGCTAGGGCAATATATCCGCCCATGGAATGCCCGATTAGAATAACTTCTTCTACCTGAGCCATTTTTAGCCGGGCGTGCAGATCTTCAGCGTAAGCCTCAATGGTTGAGTAATTGGTAAGCCGGGAGAAATCAGGCTTCAGTACTGACTTATTCTCCGATAAAGCCGGATAGATATCGTCCCAGATGGAGGCATCTACACCGTGTCCGTGAATAAGGCAGATAACTGGCGATGAACGCATGGTATAAAAAAACCCTGCAGAACCTGAATGTCCTGCAGGGCTACTTAGGTTGGTTTACTCAAGAATACCAAGCAGAATCAGCACGATACCCACAACGAGCAGAATCAGACCGATAACGCCGATAACACCGCCAAAAATCAGCGACAGGATAAGACCAATGGCGCCAATGATGATACCGTTACGTGTGTTCCGGTTCAACTGTGCTTCATCGGGCGCTACATGGTTTTTTATTTTTTTATCCAGCTTTTTCAGCATCGTGCGCTCCATCAGCGACATTTTCTTGCTTGACGCTGCGTTTGTCGAAACGGTTGCCTTCTCACTCGACGTAGCTAGCATTTCGTTTACCCGCGCTATACGTTTAGTCAGTTTTTTGTTCGATGCCAGCTTGCTGTCATTTCGAACGTAGGCTTCTACCTGACTCATGACCTCCTTGGTTTGAGCAATCTGCTCAGCCGGAGTAGGAGTTACCTCGGGAGCTACTACGGGTGTCGGCTCAGCCACTTCAGCCGGCGTTGCAACGGCTACGGTTTCCGTTTTCGGAGACGAGAACCGCTCGGTTGGCGTGCGCTGAAAATAAGCCACTGGACGGCTGCAGGATGAAAGAATGGCTGCGCCCATCAGGGCCGCAAGAATTGGTTTGGAGAACGTGCTCATAGAGAACGATTTTAATGTGAACAATGGATTTATCAACCACAACAACTGCATCCTTATCCGTTTGTTAGGTTACCTTGTAAAAAACCGGTTTGAATATGATTTAATGAACCATTTGGCGATAAAAAGCCTCCGTCGGTTAGTTAAAACTCGTTGCCAACGGAGGCCTTTCATAAATTGACGTCCCAAGAGTTTGGTTACCTGGTAGCTGTCAGGCTCACAATAAACCAATCAGCAGAACAACCGCCCCAACCAGCAATAATATCAGCCCGATGGTTGCACCCGTGCCGCTCGTGAGCAGCAGCAGCAACAGACCAACAATGACCAGCACCGCGCCGGTTGCCAGCGTTCCTGTACTGGCCATCGCTTTCTCCGGATTGGCGGGGGCCAGTTGCCGGTTTATTTTCTTATTGACTTTCTTCAACATCATCCGCTCCATCAGGCCTGCCTTTCTGGGCGCGTTCGTAGCCGATGGCGTCAGGGTTCCTTTTGCCGAAGCAGAGGCCAGCAGTGTCCGCACACGATTTAATCGCTTGGCTACGGTCTTATCTGCCGACAGTTTGGCATCGTTACGTACGAGAGCAGTTGCCTGCTCCAGGGCTGCGTTAGCCTGCACTACCGGCTCGGTGGTTGTGGCCGCTGTTACGACCGGAGCCTCGACAGTAGCCGGCGTAAGCGTCTCGGTCGTATTAACGGGAGCAGGTGTTGCCGCAATGTGTTCACGCTGACCTGGCTGAAAGTAAGCCACCGGACGGCTACAGGCTGCAAACAGAGTGGCCATCATCAGGCCAGTTACCAGACGTAGTGTAGTGATTTTCATTGGCGTAACGTTTGTTTTAATTGGGTGTAACAATTGAATTATCAACGGCTAAACCGGGTTACCCTCCCTTTGTTATAAACCATCAGAAAATTTCGACTCACTGGTAAAAAAATCCCCGGCTCCTTTCAGAACCAGGGATCAGTTTAATCAATTTTATGCGCTGCCTAAGCCACCGAACGCAGTTGAAAAGTAGTGGATTTGCCAAATTTCTCGCGGGCATACTCCAAACTAATCGTAAACTCTTTAACGCCTGTTTGCGAAGGCATTTCGAACATGGCATCCATGATGATTGATTCGCAGATGGATCGCAGCCCGCGTGCACCAAGTCCGTATTGCAATGCCTGATCGACAATGTAGTTGAGCGCACTCGGGTCCCAGTGGAGCTTGATGTCCTCCATCTGGAACAGTTTATCATACTGTTTGGTGAGGGCGTTTTTGGGCTCCGTCAGAATCTGCATCAGCGCATCGCGGTCGAGCGGTTCGAGGTATGTCAGAATAGGTAACCGGCCAATCAGTTCCGGAATCAGCCCAAACGATTTCAGATCAAGCGCTGAGATATAGCGCATCAGATGCCCTTTTTCAAAGCTATCGTTCAGGCGACGGTCGCCCGAAAAACCAATAGGTCGGGTATTAATCCGCTTCGTAATGTGCCGTTCAATACCATCAAACGCGCCCCCGCAAATGAACAGAATGTTTTCCGTATTCAGCGAGATCATCCGCTGGTCGGGGTGCTTGCGGCCACCCTGGGGCGGTACGTTCACCACCGAGCCTTCGAGCAGTTTCAGCAAGGCCTGCTGCACCCCTTCGCCACTAACATCGCGGGTGATGCTGGGATTGTCGGACTTTCGGGCGATTTTGTCAATCTCGTCAATATAAACGATACCTCGCTCGGCCGCTTCGACATTATAATCAGCGGCCTGCAGCAGCCGGGTCAGAATCGTCTCAACATCCTCGCCTACGTAACCGGCTTCGGTTATGACCGTCGCATCGGCAATGCAGAACGGAACTTCAAGAATCTTGGCGATAGAGCGGGCCAGGTAAGTCTTTCCGGTACCGGTTTCACCGACCATAATGATATTCGACTTTTCAATCGTTACATCATCATTGGTTTTCGGCTGCATGAGCCGCTTATAGTGGTTATACACGGCAACCGTAATCGCTTTCTTGGCATCATCCTGCCCAACAACGTACTGGTCGAGGTGGTGTTTCATATCCACTGGCTTGATGAGGTTGATATGCACCTCCGTCGGTTCACTCTGACGGGGACGCATTTCCTCCAGTACCACCTGGTGGCCCTGTTCAATACAGTAGTTGCAGATGTGCGCGTCGATGCCCGACAGGAGCAGCAGCACCTCGTTTTTGCGCCGTCCGCAGAACGAGCAACTAATTTGTGGCATGTACGTTTGCAGTGTAAATAGCGAAGTTAAATTCGTTCGGATAACGGTGATGTCAGCGCGTCTGCCGAACGAATATGGTTAACGGATCGTATAAGAGCTTTGTTAGTCTAATTTCAGTAAAAAAAACGACCCAGGCGAGCCCAGGTCATCTGTGGTAAGCAAATTTATCCACCGGCGGTCAATTCCCCAAACTATCAGCGCCAAGGGATTAGTTTCTGGTCACCTCTTCATAGGTGTACAACGTAATGTTATCGCGAATTTGGCCCGGCGATGTGGTTTTTACCAGTAATCCCCGCTCGTCATAAAAAGGCGTCAGACCCGTAATCCGGTTGTTTCGATTATAATAGTCCAGGTCCGGCGTAAGCCTGATGATTCCTTTATTGACGTTCTGCCTGTCGTCATATTCATACGTAACTTCTTCGGCCTTTGCCAGCAGAACGGATGTGTGCCGGACGCGAATGATATTTCCTTCCGAATACGTATAATCGTAATTATCAGCCTGGTTGGTATTGAGCTTGATAACCGTTATTCGGGACGGAACGCGGTTAGCTTCGTACATAAACCGATACTCTTCGTAGGGCGTAAAATGAGCAAAGTCGTCTATAGCCTTCGACACCGTAACGGTCTCCACATTCCCCATAGCATCATGGCGGTATATAGCCCGCCAGCCAACAACCCGAGTTGTTCCATCAAGGAATCCACCGTTGGGCAGTTGCTGATCAATGTGGTCAATGCGATTTTCGGCGTTGTAGTAAATCATTGTCCGCCGAACGGCCTGCGGGTTCTCGCCATGTGATGTATAACTGCTTAACCGACCAAGTTGATCATACGTATAGAGGGTTGTGTCGATATTCAGCGTACGTCCGGAAAGCCCCGAATAAGTTGTTCTGACCAGCCGGTATTCCGGCCCCGGATCAGGCGCATCGGGCACCGAGCAGGCCGCAACGCATAACCCAACAAAGAGACCGCTAAACCAACGAACGAGTACACGAATTTTCATACAGGCTGGTCGTTTTCAGTTAAACTGCCTTACTACATATTTTCAGTTGTTCAGTAAACAAAAACCATGCCCCTGGCCCCGGCCCCCCCATATCGTTAACAAAAAAGCGCGGGTTACACAATGGCAACCCGCGCTTTTCACTCGTTCACGACGGCTTAGGTCGTGGGCCGGTCCCGGCGTAGGACTTCGTCGATCAGGCCATATTCTTTTGCTTCGTCGGCCCGCATCCATTTGTCACGGTCCGAATCTTTCTCAATCTCTTCAACGGTCTTGCCCGAATGATGCGCCAGAATCTCGTATAGCTCCACACGCAGCTTAACAATTTCGCGGGCCGTAATCTCAATATCGACCGATTGCCCCTGCGCACCACCCGACGGCTGGTGAATCATGATGCGGGCGTGGGGCAGCGCCGAACGCTTGCCTGCGGCACCACCCGCCAGCAGAACGGCACCCATCGAAGCGGCCAGACTGGTGCAGACTGTCGCTACGTCGGGCCGCACGTACTGCATGGTATCGTAAATACCCAGACCCGCGTAAACCGACCCGCCGGGGCTATTTAAATACATCAGAATGTCTTTCTTCGGATCGGCCGACTCCAGGAAAAGAAGCTGGGCCACAATGATATTGGCGATGTTATCGTCAACGGGCAGACCCATGAAGATGATCCGGTCGGCCATCAGCCGGGAGAATACATCCACCTCACGGAAGTTCATGGGACGCTCTTCAATCACCGAGCGGGTCATGTTCTCAACGGTGTGGTTTACGTAACCGTCCACCGTCAGGCCGTTCAGGCCCATATGATGCACGGCGAATTTGCGGAATTCTTTTTCGTAATTCATAAATGGCGTTTACTCTTTGTTTGAAAACCAATAACAGATGGTGTAAGTTTCGAGATCAAACCCGCCCGGGTCCAGGTAACCTGGCGGGGTATGATTGCACCGAACGGTACAAAAATGCGTTATCATCCCGAAAAGTCCTGTCGGTTCTGGTTTAGAATTTATCGTAGTTACTTGATATGAAGGCATCCATCGCAGAAAAAATACGACTGCAGCGACTCCAGCGCGGTTTGTCGCAGGAAAATATGGCGGATATGCTTAATCTGTCCACAACGGCGTATGGCGACATTGAGCGCGGCAAAACCGACCTGACCATTGCGCGGCTGACCCAGATTGCCGATGCTCTTAATGTCTCGCCCTTGGCCCTGCTGACCGACGAAGCCGTATCGGCCCAGATTGTTGAGCCCAAAGCTGACCCAGCCACTACCCACGAACTGGATAAACTCCGCCTGACTGTCGAGAAGCAACATGTGGAACTGGATAAACTTCGCCTGGAGGCCGACTACTGGAAACGGAAATACGACGACCGCATCGCAATGGATTTGTTACGGTCCATGGGCGTCGAGCAGAAGCGCGAGCGGATCGGATTCTGAAGTTTATTCGCAAAATTATCCTTCTAAAACAGCCCGGCCTTCAGTCAGGGAATGAGCGCGCTCTTTGTACATTTGCCGGGGCCGGTTCCGCCCCTGGATCTTCGTATTCGCTACCGCTTACAAACACTTTTTTGAATGAACGAACACAGTAAACAATTCCTGTACCAGTACCTGAATAATGCCTCCCCCACTGGCTTTGAATCATCGGGGCAGCAAATCTGGCTGGATTACCTTAAGCCTTACACCGATGAGTACATCGTAGATACCTATGGCACAGCGGTAGGAGTCATTGGTCCCGGCAAGGACTATAAAGTTGTCATCGAGGCTCACTCCGACGAGATTTCGTGGTTTGTCAATTACATTTCCGACGATGGTTATCTGTTCGTTCGGCGGAACGGCGGCTCCGATGCGCTCATTGCGCCGTCCATGCGGGTTCATCTGCACACTAAAAAAGGCGTTGTTGATGGAGTATTCGGCTGGCCGGCTATTCACGTTCGGGATCTGGCTAAAGACACCGCGCCGAAGGTAACCGACCTGTTCATTGATGTAGGGGCGGCCACGAAGCAGGAAGTCCTGGATATGGGCATTCATGTTGGCACGGTCTGCACCTTCTCCGACGGCCTGATGGAGTTGAACGGGCGCTATTTTGTGGGTCGGGCGCTCGACAACCGCATGGGTGGTTTCATGATCGCCGAAGTAGCACGGCTGCTGAAAGAAAACAACGTTACGCTGCCCTTTACGCTCTACGTTGTCAACGCGGTTCAGGAAGAAATTGGCCTGCGCGGGGCTGAAATGATTGCCCGGCGGCTCCGACCTGACCTCGCCATCTGCACGGACGTAACGCATGACACCCAGTCGCCCAAGTACGACAAGAAAGAACAGGGCGACCTGAAATGTGGCGACGGTCCGGTGCTGTGTTACGGTCCGGCGGTGCAGAACAACGTGCTCGATTTCATGATCGGCGTGGCTGAACAGCAGGGCATCGCCTTTCAGCGACAGGCCGTTAGTCGCTCAACGGGTACGGATACCGATGCGTTCGCCTATGCAACCGAGGGTATCGCATCCGCTCTGATTTCGCTGCCGCTGAAGTATATGCACACGACCGTTGAGACGGTACACATGGACGATGTCCAGAACGTAATCCGGCTCATGTACGAAACCCTGCTCGCGCTGAAAGGGGGGGAAGATTTCCGCTACATCAAGTAAACTAAAAAGGGGCTGCTTGCAGCCCCTTTTTAGTTTACCCAAATACCAATTTCCCTTCTTCTTTACCCACCGACAGGCTTATTGTCCGGCCGATGGGCAAGGCCAGATTATAGTCAACGTGCCCGGCCGGAAAGTTGAACAAGACAGGATACTTATAGTCCGACACAGCCTCGGCAATGATTTCAAAGGCATCTTTGCCGAACGGCAGCGACAGGTTTACGCGCATGTCGGTAAACTGCCCCACGACCAAACCCGCCAGCCCCGCCAGCCGCCCCGACCGACGTAACTGCGTCATCATCCGATCGAGGGAAAAAAGCGTTTCGTCAATATCTTCGATAAAGAGAATCGTTCCTGCAAAATTCAGATCGGTAGGCGTGCCAAGCGAATTGATCAGCAGGGTTAGGTTGCCACCGACCAATGGCCCAGTAGCCTGCCCTAAACGGTTGAGCGGATGCGCAAGCACCGCATATTGATCCCGTATCTCACCAAACAACCACTGCCGCAGCGATTCGAGTGACTCGGCCCGCTCAATCCCGCCAAATTGCCGGGGCATTAGTCCGTGCAGGCTTTGCACGCCCTGATTATAAAACAAGCTAAGCAGCACCGTTACGTCGCTAAAGCCAATGAGCCATTTGGGATGTTGCTGCAAACCACTCAAATCAAGACCATCGGCGATGCGGTAGCAGCCATAGCCACCGCGCGCAGCAAACACCGCCCGTATCGTCGGGTCGTCCAGAAAGCGCTGCAGATCGGCCCGGCGCAACGCATCGGAGCCCGCAAAGGGGCCATCGACCGCCCGCAAGCTTTCGCCTTCGATCACGTTGAGCTGCCAGTCGTCGTGTAAGATCCGCAGCCCCTCGGCCAGTTCTTCGTAGGGAAACCAACTGGCCGGCGACATCACCGCGACTGTATCGCCGGGGCGTAAAAAAGAAGGAATTTGCATGCTGATAAGCAACAGGCAGTCGCCGGGCGACTACCTTCGGTTCAATTAAGCGGGACTTCGTCGGTTTCGTCGAGTTTGTTCAGGTCGAGCGTCACCATCCCATGCTGACTCCCGTCGAACATCGCCCGGAATTTTCGTCCCCAGAGCACCTCATCGTAGCGGTACGAGTATCGGGTGTGGACCGTCTGCGAGAACGTATCGTCCGTTGCCCGCAGCAAAATTAGGAATTCTGCGTCGGAATTAGCCAGGTCTTCGGGTGTGCAGCCGTGCAGCGGGCTTTCGGTCGTAATGGGATGAACCAGCGTCCAGTTGGTCGGAAAGAACGCTACCTTATGTCGTTCGAGATTCAGGCTGTTATACCGTCGATACTTCGTACCATCAGGCCTGGTTTCGAGACGCGAGAGAGATACCTCGACCTCGACATCGATCAGTTGGTTGGCCCGCGCATTGATAACCCGAAACATCCACCCATTTACGTCCAGATACGGTGCGAAAACCGCTTTTGCCGAAAAACGGATATGCGCAGTTGGCCTCGAAAACCGGCCGTACAGTAAACCGGTTGCCAGGGCAAAGGCTAGTAACCCCAGCATGGATTCGAAGGCGGCAATTGAGCTGGTC
The DNA here is from genome assembly GCF_013127955.1 of Spirosoma taeanense. Lineage (NCBI taxonomy): Bacteria > Pseudomonadati > Bacteroidota > Cytophagia > Cytophagales > Cytophagaceae > Spirosoma > Spirosoma taeanense. The sequence continues at coordinate 912,926 of NZ_CP053435.1, read as the reverse complement.
AGGAAACTGTTGGGAGCAATGTGTCCATAGCCCACTGTTGTAAGTGTCTGCGCGCTAAAAAAGAACGCCTTCCAGAAATCACCATTAAACGCCTGATCGTTTGAGCTTTTCAGGTTGTCGGCCCCCGCCAGCATATAAATACCGGCAAATACTAGATTGGCCACCAGATAAGCGAGAATAACCCAGCTCAAAAAACTGGCCCATCTCATCATAATCAACCGATTGTATACATTAAGCCGGTCCCAGAATGCCTCGTTTACCCGCTTTATATTAAAACTCCCGTCTTTGTTAATCAGCCGTGAGTACGCTTCACTGAGCTTAGTACCGAAGCCAAGATCCTGACGCTGCTCTTCCTGATGAACCAGCTGGCTATCAGCCCCTCGCAAGTTTTTTGGAGACGTTGATGTAATTGGAGACATATTTCACAAAGGCAACATAATGAACAGACCTGTCGGTCTGGATGACAACTTTAAGCTAAGTTTAATTCAACATCATTCCATCAATAAGTATAACTACCTACTTTAGTGCTTCTAAATTACCTACCGTAACATACCCAAAAGCAGAAATGAAAACCGATTATGGGATGATTAGTCTGATCGTACCGGCCTATAACGAAGAAGAGAACCTGCCGGTTCTTATTCATCGGCTCATGGCTGTGATGGAGCCCTATGGTTCCTATGAACTATTAATTATCGACGACGGCAGCACCGATCAGACTCGGCACGTACTGCGCCAATTAAGTAAGGCGTATGCTGTGGTCCGGTATCTATCTTTTTCCCGAAACTTCGGCCACCAGATGGCCCTGCGGGCCGGGTATGAACACGCCCGGGGGAGGCCATCATCTGCCTTGACGCCGACCTGCAGCATCCTCCGGAGCTGATTCCTGCGCTGATTGCCAAATGGCGTGAAGGTTACGAAGTGGTTTATACAGTCCGCCAGGCTGACCCAAAGTTATCGTGGTTCAAACGCTCCACGTCAAAAGCGTTCTATACCCTACTGCGCAATGTTTCAAATCTGCAGCTTGAAGACGGTGCAGCTGACTTCCGGCTGCTCGACCGTAAGGTTGTTGACACAATAAACGAGTTTAAAGAAAACGATCTGTTTCTGCGCGGGGCTATTTCGTGGATTGGCTTCCAGCAATGCCGGATTATTTACCAGCCGGCGGCCCGTTACGCCGGGCGCTCGAAGTACTCGTTCCGCAAGATGCTCAAACTGGCCGCCATGGGCATTACGTCGTTCTCGACACGGCCGCTATATTTGTCTGTTTTGCTGGGCTTCGGCATGTCATTGTTTGCCACTCTGTTCGGCGCAGAAGTATTGTATGAATACTTTTTCACGAACGCGACTGTATCGGGCTGGACAACTCTGGTAGTCCTGATGGCCCTGATCGGCGGGGTTCAGTTTATCATGATCGGCATTATTGGGGTCTATCTAGGCAAAACCTTCATCGAAGTAAAGCAACGACCGGCTTATATCATCGGCGATACCAGTGAGATTGAGGAGACCGTAACGACAACATGGAAAGCACAAACCAAGCAGCCGATCCGGCCTATCAAAACCGCTATGGAGACCGAGCGATTTTATTCACCGTTGACGTAGAAGAGTTTGACACCGCCGTTGAATTTGGCCATGATATTTCCTTAAGCGAACAAATTGCCGTTTCAACGCAGGGCCTGCGACTGCTCGCCGAACGCTTCGATGCTGTCGGCACCCGCGCTACGCTGTTTACAACGGCCAACTACGCCCTGCACGAGCCAGAACTGATTCAGGGCCTGGCAACAAAGCACGAAATTGCGTCGCATGGCTATTACCACACGACGTTTGAACCGGCTGATCTGCTCAAATCGCGGCTCGCGCTCGAAAAGTTGCTTGGCCGTCCCGTAACCGGATTCCGGCGGGCACGCATGGGATTTGTTGACCCGAACGATGTGCAACAGGCGGGTTATCGGTACAATTCATCTCTGCACCCCACTTACCTGCCGGGTCGGTATAACCACTGGGGTGAGCCCCGGCATCCGTTTCAGGAAATGGGCGTGTGGCAGGTGCCGGCCTCGGTAACCCCAACGCTGCGGTTGCCCCTATTCTGGCTGAGCCTGAAGAACTTTCCGTTTAGCTATTATAAACAGCTTTGCCGCCAGACGCTCCAGTCCGACGGTTTTCTGAACTTATACGTTCATCCGTGGGAATTCACCGACTTGTCGGCCTACGGCAATATCCCAACGTATGTTCGTCGGCACTCCCGCGACGCCCTACTCGACCGGGTCGAAAGTTTGTTACGGTATTTAAAGCCAATGGGCGAATTCAGCACGATGGATGAGTTCGTCGAGCAATTGTCCATTCGCTAACATTTTTTAAAGCATGTCAGCTTTTCCCGGCCAATCCATTTTTAGTAATTACCGGTTTGTTTTCGGCGTTTACGCACTGGCCACGCTCTTTGCCAGCATCAAACTCACCATTCTGTTCAGTTCGAATAACTACAGCATCTTTTATTACTCCCTGTATCACCTGATTGAAGGTAAAAGCCTGTATGCCCTGTATCCAGCTCAGTACAGCGACCATTATCATTACGCGCCAACGTTCGCGGCTTTGTTTGCGCCCATCTTTGCTCTCCCCTACTCGGTTGGCTTATTTCTATGGCAGTTTCTGTTTGCCGGCGTGTGGGTTTACGCCGTTTACCGAATGCCGCTAACCCGACAGCAGAAGGTATTTGCGTACTGGTTCGGATTGCAGGAGTTGTTTACGTCGCTGGTCAATAGCCAGACCAATCCGCTCATAGCCGCCATTCCCCTTTTTGCCTTTCTAAGCTTTGAAAAGAAGCAGCCGCTCTGGGCCGCCTTTTTCATTGTCCTTGGGTTCAACATCAAAATCTACAGTCTGGTCGCAGCCGCTCTGTTTCTGCTGTATCCGCAGAAAAGGCGTTTCCTAGTGTACATGATGTTATGGGGCCTTGTGCTTGGGTTGTTACCCCTGCTTTTTACGTCGCCAGCCGAATTGCTCTATCAATATGAGATGTGGGTGCGGGAACTGCTGTTCAAGTCGAATCACGATAAATGGGCGAATACGTCGATTCACCGGCTTATTCACCTGTTTCTTTCTCCCGACGTGCCGACTGCGGTTATTATCGGCAGTGGAGTGCTGCTGTTCTGTACGGTTTACGTGCATGTCCAGCGGTTCGGGCAACGCGCATTCCGGTTGCTGATGGTAGCCTCCATTCTCATCTTTCAGGTTATTTTCAACCCTGTATCCGAGTCGCCTACGTACATCACGGCCGTTACCGGCGTCCTGATCTGGTGGTTCGTTGGGCCACAGTCAACCCTGGACCGTATACTTCTTATTAGTTGCTTCGTGCTTACGGTTCTTTCCCCCAGCGATTTTTTTCCGGCCGTTCTGCGGGATCAGTGGACGAAGCCCTATGCGCTTAAGGCACTGCCCTGCGTCCTGATCTGGTTCCGGGTGATTTACTTAATGCATGTACGTTCGCCGATAATGCATTCCGTTTCCAAATCGAGTTCCCTGATCAATTCATAAACACATTATCGGCTACGCCATTGGTTTCGAAACGCTATGGCAGCCGATGCATCCATAACTTTAGATAGAATGGCATCCACCTGGCTTGACTTCTGGCAGAAAGAGAATGAGTTTGACGACTCGATGGTAGCAAACTACGCTTATTTTCTGGCCCGGGTCGAGAAATACATTCCGTTATCGGCCAATCAGAAGGTGCTCGACATTGGCTCCGGACCGGGCAATCTGGAAGATGCTTGGCACGACCGCGTGGCCGAAATCCACGGGCTGGATGTTTCAAAACGGTATAACGAGATTGCCCGAGCTAAGCATGTGGCGCACCCCAATGTGTTCTTTCACGATTTGTCTGCGGACGATTATCTAAACTTCAGTCCGGTTGCTGACCAGCGGTTCGACGTTATTATCGTAATGAGCGTGGTGCAGTATTACCGTAATTCGGCAGAGGTCGAGCAATTACTAAATAACATTAAACAAGTAGCCGAGCCCGGTGCCAAAGCGCTGATCTGCGACCTGATTGTGGAGGAGAATATCATTAAAGACATTCTGAGCATTATCGGCAAGTCGTTCCGGCAGGGGCAGTTGCTGTCGATGGTGCGGTTGCTGTTCCGGTTACGGTTTTCGGATTATCACACCGTCCGGAAAGAAAACGGGTTTCTGGTCGTACCGGAACGGGAATGGCTCGCCATTTGCCAGCGGCTGAAATTGAATGCCCGGTTTTTATCGGAGCCAATCACCATGCAGGAAGAGCGCCGGAATCTGCTGATCCAGTTCTGAAGAAACGCGACACATCAGTATTCCTTCGGCCAGGAGACGATGCGTTTAAATAAACACCACGTCGTCGATGACGTCGGTGCCCATATCTTTGTTGACCAACTGAATGAGCTTCTGTTTGGCATTCACCAGTTCGTTGCGGAGGGGCGCCGATGCAATCTCAATGTGCAGTTTGCGATCGCGCACGTAAAGGCGACTGGTACGGGAAGCAATAGCGGGTCCCATCATGCGACCCCAAAACGCTTCAAGATAGGTTTCGTTGAAACGCGTCTGGAGCTGATAATGCTTCAGCAATTGGCCGATGGCGTCTTTAACGGTCGTTATACCGGCTACGCGTGTAGCATTTTCCCGGTTGTAACGGTAGGGCGTGTGGCTCATTGGGTACTGGTCTTAACACAAAGGTAAAAAACGTCTTCACTTCCCCTATATCTGTTTTCGTGATTGGCCGAAAAATTAAGGTAGCGGATAGAAATACCGAGCAGGGTTTGTTTTCCCACCGTTTGGCTGTTATACTTGCGCCATCAAGTCAATTGTTAAGCGCCATTTATTACGTTTCTCTCGGCGCAGATTGATTTATACAGAAGCGGGGAGAGATCAGGCTCTGCGAACCGCTGGCAACCTACCACATGGCAAGGTGCTAACTCCTGCCTAAAGCAACCGCGGTGGCGGATCGTTAGGGACTATAAATCGGTTTATCACATGCTCTACATCTTATGCTGTATGCCCGCGGGGGCTTACTAAAGCGCAGTTCACCCTCATCGCACCCTAAACCGGGAGTGGTTTTCGGGCGTCTGTTGCAGTCGCTGTAACCTTGTTTTCAGTGACAGGTGTTACGCACTGCTACCTTACTCAATCAGTCTAAACCCTACGCACCGCAGCAGCGGCTTTTAACTTTTGACTTCAATCATATGGACTCGCAACTTCATTTTGATACCCTCCAGCTACACGCCGGTCAGGAAACCGACCCAACCACCAACGCGCGGGCTGTCCCCATTTATCAGACTACGTCTTACGTGTTCAATGACTCAGCGCACGGCGCAGACCTGTTCGCCCTGAAAGCTTTCGGGAACATTTATACCCGCATAATGAACCCTACATCCGACGTCTTTGAGAAACGCATGGCGGCTCTCGAAGGTGGGGTGGCGGCCCTTGCCGTTGCCTCCGGGCAGGCGGCTCAATTTATTGCGCTGAGCAATATTCTCAGTGCGGGCGACAATTTTGTGACAACGTCGTTTCTGTACGGCGGTACATATAACCAGTTCAAAGTTTCATTTAAACGCCTGGGGATTGAGGCCCGTTTTGCCGATGGCGACAAACCCGAATCGTTTGCCCGATTGATTGACGACAGAACCAAAGCCATTTATCTCGAAACCATCGGCAATCCGGGTTTTAACATTCCGGACTTCGACGCCATTGCAGCTGTTGCCCGGCAGCATGATCTGCCGCTTATTGTCGACAATACGTTCGGTGCGGGCGGGTACCTGTTCCGGCCCCTTGAACATGGTGCGGCCGTTGTTGTCGAGTCGGCAACAAAATGGATTGGCGGGCACGGCACAAGCATTGGCGGGGTTATTGTGGACGGCGGCAACTACAACTGGGGCAACGGCAAGTTTCCGCAGTTCAGCGAGCCTTCTCCGGGTTACCACGGCATGGTGTTCAGCGATGTGTTCGGTGTTGGCGGACCGTTTGGCAACATTCAGTTCATTATCCGCGCCCGGGTGGAGGGTCTGCGTGACTGGGGCCCGGCCATTAGCCCGTTCAACTCGTTTCTGCTCCTGCAGGGTCTCGAAACACTCTCGCTGCGCGTCGATCGGACGGTGCAGAACGCCCTGGCGCTGGCGCAGTGGCTGGAACAACACGAACAGGTTGAACTGGTTAACTATCCCGGCCTGGAAAGCAGTCCCTACCATGAACTGGCGAAGAAATACCTCAAACGCGGCTTTGGGGGCGTCTTTACGTTCAAAGTGAAGGGTGGTCAGGCAGCGGCCGACCAGTTTGTGAACAGCCTTAAACTAATCAGCCATTTGGCCAATGTTGGCGACTCGAAGACGCTCATTATCCACCCAGCGTCAACGACCCACCAGCAGTTGAGCGAACAGGAGCAGGCGGCTGCGGGCGTTGAGCCGGGGCTCCTGCGTATTTCGGCGGGTATTGAATATATTGATGACATCAAAGCTGACCTCGAACAGGCGTTTGCTCAGATTGCGGAGCCGGTTTTGAATTAGGCGTTTCTGATTTTCGGATCGCAGCTATGGGTTGCGATCCGAAAACCCAAACTGTAAACCAATTTTGAACCTCCAGTACTTCGATTATAAATATTCCTTCCCGCTTGAATCGGGGGCGAGTCTGCCGGGTTTCCGGCTGGCCTATACGACGCGTGGCACACTCAATCGGAACGCCGACACCAACGAACCAACCAACGTTGTCTGGATTTGCCATGCGCTGACGGGTAATGCCGACGCCGGCGACTGGTGGAGCGGTATGGTAGGCCACGGTAAATATTTCGATCCGGAAAAAGACTTTATTGTCTGTGCCAATGTAATTGGGTCCTGTTACGGCTCAACGGGGCCGCTGTCAATCAATCCGGCCACGGGCATCCCCTATCACCACGACTTTCCGGCACTTACCATCCGGGATATGGTAAGTGCAATGGACCTATTACGTCAGGAGTTGAACATTGAGACAATTGATACCTGCATTGGCGGATCAGTCGGGGGCGAGCAGGCCATCGAATGGGCGATCCTGCAGCCGAACCTCATCAAAAACCTGATCCTGATTGCCTCGGGTGCAGTGGCTTCGCCCTGGTGTATTGCGTTCAATGAAGCCCAGCGGATGGCGATTGAAGCCGACCCCACCTGGTGCGAACGACGCGACGACGCGGGTATTGCCGGGATGAAAGCAGCCCGGGCCATGGCCATGATTTCCTACCGTAACTATGACACCTACGGCTTTACCCAGGCCCTGGATAATAACGAGCAGTTGGACGGCTATAAGGCCGCCAGTTACCAGCGTTATCAGGGTGATAAACTGGCCGACCGCTTCAATGCCTTTACGTACTGGACGCTCTCGAAAGTTATGGACTCCCATAACGTGGGCCGCAACCGGGGCAGCATCCTGAACGCGCTGGCTCAGGTTAAGGCCCGAACGCTGGTTGTGGGTATCCGTTCCGACCTGTTATTCCCACCAACAGAGCAGCAGTTTCTGGCCCGCCACATTCCCGACGCTACGTATGAGGAAATTGACTCGCTGTATGGGCACGATGGGTTTTTGATTGAATTCCGGCCGCTGGCGACACTCATTCGGAAGTGGAAGGCCGCAAATACGGCTAAAACAACTGTCGTTGCCTCACTAAAAAGTAATCCGTGAAAACACTGATGGCAGGAACGCTTGTTAATAAGCAGATAAGTTAATTCTATCCACTCAACCAGGTTCGAATGCTTTGGTACGAAGACGAGGTACGACAACTCGAAACAAAACTAAACGCACAATCCCCCGCTACAGATCGGGTCGTCTTTTACGGTAGTTCATCCATCCGGCTCTGGACAAGTCTGGCGCAGGATTTTCCTAACCTCAATACGCTTAATTTAGGCTTTGGCGGTTCAACGCTGGCAGCCTGTGCGTGGTTTTTTAAGCGGCTGGTGGTTCCGGCAGCGCCCCGATCAGTGCTGTTCTACGCAGGCGATAATGACCTTGGCGACGGTCGCCACCCGGAAGAAGTGTATCTATTTTTTCGGGCGGTTGCCGAACAGATGCATCAATTTTTGCCCGGCGTACCTTTGTCGTATCTGACTATTAAAATCAGTCCTGCCCGCTGGCATCTCGCCGACAAGATACGATCAACCAACGCCTTCATTACGGAAGAAATTGCTAAATGCCCGGACTTTAAAACTGTCGATATGACAACGCCCCTGCTGGGTCCGGCCGGGCGGCCCAAAAAAGAGTTTTTTGAGAGCGACGGCCTGCACTTAAGTCCGGCAGGTTATCGGGTCTGGCAGCAGACCCTGAAGGCCCGAAACGATATTTTTTAACGATTTGTTTATCGGATAACTGTATCAGGTTCAACCTAAAGGGCCCATCTTCGTTCATGAATCTTACTCAGACTATGCAGCGCGAGTATCATAGATGGCACAGTCCCAATCTGGGTCGCGACATGGAGCTGCTCGTTTTCGGCCATGCAGGGGCTCGGGTACTGGTCTTCCCTACCCGCCGTGGCCGGTTCTATGATTACGAGAATTTTGGCCTCGTAGCGGCCCTGGCCGACCGGATCGAACAGGGCTGGCTGCAGCTTTTCTGCGTAGACAGTATTGACAGCGAGAGTATTTATAATCGCTACATTGGCCCTTCTGACCGAATCCGGCGACATGGTCAATATGAGCAGTACATTTTGAACGAAGTTCTGCCGCTTTCCCGCCTGAAAAACCCGCAGCCATTTATGATCTCGCACGGGTGCAGCCTGGGTGCTTATCATGCACTGAATATTGCGTTCCGACACCCGCAGTGGTTTGGCAAAGTAGTTGCCCTCAGCGGACGCTACGATCTATCGGCCCCCGTTGCGGAGTTTCCCAGCCTGTTTGATACGTATTACGACGACGACATTTATTTTAACACGCCGAATCACTTTCTGCCCAATCTGGCCGACGGTGCCGTACTTGAACACCTGCGTCGCTTGGACATTGTGCTGACTATTGGGGCCGAAGATCCTTTTCTGGGCAGCAATCTTGCGCTCAGTGAGGCTTTATCTGCCAAGCAGATACCGCACGAATTATTTGTCTGGTCTGGCCGGGCTCACCACCCCGACGACTGGCACAAGATGGTGCAGATTTATCTTTGACCGTAATTCGGCGGTTCAGCGCATTGGCTTAGCCGTCTTACAGAACAGGCAGCTGACTAACCTCTATCTGCGCCATTTGCACTTTATTCTGCGCCCGTAACAACGCATCTGCATAATCGCGGACCAGGACACGACCGGGCGGATCCGTCGTCAGGTCGGCATCCCAGAGGCCGGAATGATGCCAGCGGTCAAGATGGTCCCAGTCGGGGCGATCCACAATGGGATACAGACAGACGCCCAGGAGCGGCACGCCCGCCCGAATAACGGCTGCGCATTCACGACCAATCATATCGATCCAATGCGGACGATCGATGCCGGGATGGCTAGTTTCGGTCAGGACAATCGGTCGATTATAGCGACGATAGGCCTTAGTCAATAGCTGGCGAAAAGGAACCCACCGCGGATCAGGAACTGGATCGGCCCAGGGCAGAAAATTATTGAAGCCGATTACCCACTGATTATTATAGTAATAATTGAAACCCAGCAGATCGAGATAATCGGGCGAACCACCCAGTTCAGGCATCAGATAGCCGGCCAGCATATCGACCGACTGAAACTGGTTTTCATCGGCAATAGCCGCATCCATTATCGCCTGCCGGGTAGCGTTCAGTGGTGGCACAATCTGCACTAGGGGCTCGGTTGTCAGGATACGTATCGTTGGGTCAATCTCACGCATGGCCGCCACGCCCTCGATATACGCCCGCATCAAACCAACTTTCACTTCCCACCCCTGCCTGGTACAGTACGGGGAGGTTCCACAGGCGTCCCCTCCGAGCCAGGACATAAAGCTTACCTCATTGATAGGCGTTACGATCAATTCATCATCAGGGTAACGATCGCGATAAAACCGAACAAAGGCCCGACACATGGCGGCAAACCGGCGGGCAAACATTGGGTGCAGGGGGGTCAGGTCATCGGGATAACCAAAATGACATAAATCCCAGATTTGCTGAATGCCCTGCCGATGCCCTTCGGCCAGCATACGTTCAACAACGCTCCAGTCGTACTGGTAGGCCGTTTTCTCAACCTGACTCCAGCGAATCCCTTCCCGTACGGTCTGGATATCAAAAGGGGCCAGATGTTTGTAGTCTTCTTTCAGAAGCTGCAGGTGACCCGTTAGCGGCAGAAAATCAACCCGGTTGCCAAAGCAGTTGAGTTGGTCAGTACATTCATAACCCGCCCACCAAAAGGATCGAAACGGATTCATTGATGGGAAGTCAGTAGCGTCGAGCATGAAGTAAGCAGCCTGCGGGCTGAACGTGTACAGCAATCAAATATGAACAAAAAGCCCTTATCCATCAAATTAACTGGCTTTTTCCGAGGCAAAGGAACACACTAAGCTTCATGTGTTCGCCATACGAAGGCACTATTCAGAATGTTTGTACGATTGCCAGAACCAGTTTGGCCGAATTGCGGGCCGCCGTTTCATAAAACGAGAGCATATCGCGCCGGGCGTTGCTGTCGGCCCGATCACTCAGGCTCCGAATGACCAGCAGCGGCACCTGAATTTCGTGGCATACCTGCGCTACGGCTGCGCCTTCCATCTCAGTGGCATCGGCATTGAAGTCCTGCCGCAGTTGCGCCACTTTCTGCGCCGATGAAATAAACTGATCACCTGTAACGACCGTTCCGGTCACAACGGCCGGTGGGCGGGTCGTCACGGGAATAGGATCAAACGTAACCGTCTTGGCAGCCGTCTGGGCATGTTGCAGCATAATCGAATCGGCCGGGAAATAAACCGGGTTCATCTGTCCCGACAGCGCCCGCGTCTGAATTGTCGGCTTCTGATCGAACGTAATGGATTGGTAATCGTGGTGAGCCGTCCGGCCCGCAATGACAATATCACCCGGCTGAAGGTCGGGATTGGTACCGCCCGCAATACCCGTAAACAAAACCCGCTGGGGCCGGAAATGATCGAGCAGCAAAGCCGTGGTCATAGCTGCGTTCACCTTACCAATGCCGGTTTCGGCAACCACTACCTTATGCTTTCCGATACGCCCGGTGGTGAACGTAACGCCATCCACAACAACGGTTTTCGGATTTTTCAAGGATTGTTTAACCAACGTAACCTCGGCACCAAAGGCTCCCAGCAGGCCGGTTATAGGCTGCGGCTTATAACGCTGGGCCAGGGAAATATGCGAAACGAGCAACAGAAGAACCAGAAATTTATTCATACAGGCTTTATTAATTTGTCAGATAACACGTCTGACATTACGCTGTCGTTCAGGTTAGGTTACGGCAAAGATTTTCGCCAGCAAACGCGACAGCGGCAATAAGCAAAACACCAGCATGGCCAGTGGAAACGACGCGAACGAAGCCACCCAAGCTGCATTCATTACAATGAGCGACAATACGCCCGCCTTTACGGCTGCGCCAATATTACGCCCGACGGGTTCGCGAACGGCTCGCCATAGCGGAGGAAAAATATAATAGCCAAACAGCAACAGAAACGGCAGGGCAGTACCTAACTGTCCCCGGCTCTGGGCCAGTGCGGCTACGCAGCCAATAACGAGCGCGTAGAGCAGGCCCGCCACCCGCAGAGTGCCGGCGCTGCCGCCGTGCACCTCACCCCGGCTGATCATGGTAATAGCGCCGATATAGGCGATCGGCACCAGGCCGACCCACGCCCAGGGCAGCACCTGATTGGGTAGAATGCTGACGCCCAGCAGAAGATTCAGGCCCCGGCACAGACCCATGTTCAGCGGCCCAAGCAGGTTATGGTGCTTCCCGAAACGATCATATACGAGCGACGCTACAGCAATACCTATTGCCAGCAGGCCAGCGGTTTGGTTCGCCAGAAAGGCCGTAACAATCCCGATCAGCAGCAGTACTGTGCCTAACATCGTTGCGCTGTTTTTCTTGACAATACCGCTTGGAATAGGCCGTTCGGGCCGCTCAACGGCGTCGAGTTCAGCATCGAATACATCATTGAACACAACGCCCCCACCGTACAGGCAAACTGTTGACAAAGCGAGCCAGCCTACCGGCGCCGGCGCTGGCGACGCATCCAGAAAGTAACCTGCAATGGCCATACCCGCCAGCACGTCGGCGATAGCCGTTACCAAATTGGCAGGGCGAGTGAGCGAAAGGAAGGCTTTGATGTTCATTGAGCGATTGAGTGAATGAGCGAATGAGTGAACAGCATCTACTCAATCACTCATCCACTCAATGATTATTTAATTATTGTTGACTCTTTATCAACCCGGGGGGCCTGTCCTCCGCGAAGCACCGAGCTACCGTTATAACGCTGGCTCTGGTCAATACCCATTGGCTGTGTCAGTTCGTCTAGGCTCAGCTGACCGCTTTGCGCAAAGGCCGTTACGGCGTTCTGGAACGTAACGAGCCGGATGGCTTCGTCCGAAATACCGCGCTGTTTCATCAGAGCGGCCGTTTTCGGTACGGCCAGCGGATCGCTGATTCCCCAGTCGGCAGCCGAGTTAATCATGATTCGCTCCGGACCGTACTGCTTCACGATTTCGACCATGCGTTCGTTACCCATTTTGGTGAATGGATAGATTGTAAAGCCCGCCCAGAAGCCACGGTCGAGCACTTCGCGGACTGTTTCCTCATTGTTATGATCGACGATGACCATGCCGGGGGCCAGACCGTGTTCCAGCGCAATGTCCATGCTTCGGCTCGTACCCTGCTTTTTATCGCGGTGGGGCGTGTGAATCTGTACTGGCAGACCTGCTTCTTTGGCCAGTTCCAGCTGCGCCCGGTAGTATTTTTCTTCGGCCGCGGTCTGGTCATCAAAACCAATCTCGCCAACGCCGACGACCCCTTCCTTATAGATGAATAGGGGCAGGATTTCCATAACCTGCTCGGCCAGTTCTTCCTGATTGGCTTCTTTGGAATTGAGACCTATGGTGCAGTAATGCCGGATTCCAAACTGCGACGCCCGGAACCGCTCCCAGCCAACCAGACTGGCGAAATAATCCCGGAATGAGTCAACGCCCGTGCGCGGCTGGCCTAACCAGAAAGCGGGTTCAATCAGAGCGACTACGCCCGCGTCGGCCATAGCCTGGTAATCATCGGTGGTGCGGGAGGTCATGTGCACGTGCATATCAAAGAACGACATGCCGCGAATGGAATCCATAAAATCCATGAGTGATGCTGCGTTAAGGGCGTCTGGAACCAACGCCGGTTCACCGACAAAGTTCCACAAAAACCGAATCAGTCTTTCATCATTCTTTAAGCAAATTCTAATCTGGTTCCCGTAAACTTACGATTAGCCTATTCGTTTAATTGATAGTAAGACAACAAACTTTGAACATGAAAACGAGTCAACAGCTAATGACAGGCCGGTGGGGTCTGTATGCGGCCCTGCTCCTGACGCTCGGCGGAGGTTTGACCGCCTGTCGGGAGAATGCCATCAATGATCTGAGTCCGCAGGATAGTCAGGTATACATCACCAACTACGACAAGTCGGTTAATTTCAGCCAGTACCAGACCTTCAGCCTGCCCGATTCGGTGATTATCGAGTCGAACAACAGCTATACACCCTCGCTGAATACGGTCGAGAGCCGCTTCGTCACCAACATAACGGCTGCCCTGACCAACCGTGGATTCCGGCGGGTCAGTCGGGGGCAGAACGCCGATCTGGGCGTAGCCATCATCCGGGTCAATAATCGGTATACGGGCGTAGGCGTTAATCCGTACTCGTCGTACTACTCGAACTATTGGTATGGTGGATTTGGCGGCTTCGGTGGCTACTACCCCTACTATCCTTCTTACTACACCTATCAGGTGAGCGATCAGTACTGGGAAATCCAGATCGTTGATCTTAAAAACCGCCCTGTCGGTTCAACGGGTACCGATCAGCAGCAGTTGAACGTCATCTACGACGCGACAATACGCGGCTCCGATATTACCGAGCCACAGGACGTCGACACGGCGATCAGTACCCTATTCAATCAATCTCCTTATTTACAGGCAGCCCGCTAACGACTTATGAAACGCATATTGGCAATCCTTGCCCTCGCTACGCTTACATCGGCAGCCTGGGCACAAGCAAATCGCGATGAGTACGCAAACGCGTTTCCATCGCCTTATCAGCAGTACGTAACCTTTAATTTTGCGGCTCGTTACGGTGTCGCTTTTCCCCTGGGTGGTCAGAAGGGATATATTGACCGGATTTCGCCCGCCAACCTCGCCATTGAGGGCGAATGGCTGTTCCCGCAGCGATTTTCGCTCGGTCTGAAAACCGGCTATCAATACAATCAGCAGCGTCTGGGCCGAAGCACTTATACGTATACCAACGGCAATACCGTGCAGGACATTTCGGCCGTGCAGACCCGAACGCTGTCGGTGATTCCAGCAATGGCTTCGCTCTCCTATTATTTTGCCGATAATGCAGCGGCTATCCGGCCTTACGTGCAGTTTGCGGGGGGTGGCGCTTTCGTGGACTACACCAACTTTTTCGGCACGCTATCCGATCAGCAAACCGGCTTCAAAGGGGCTATTGCACCCGCCATTGGGTTGAAATATTACGGTGGACGCGAGAAAGGGTTCGGCGCAGAGATTCAGGCGCAATACCAGAATATTTTCTTCAACTACGATCTGCTGAAAAACAGCAGTCCATCACTAATGCTGTCGGCAGGTATCGTATATCGCTGGTATTAGCCACAATTTTCGTCCGCAGAATTAGCAGGACAACCAATTCGGTTTTATCTTGGAAGACGCTCATCTGGGCGTAACCAACAATACAACCGAATGAAAACTTCAAGACGTTCTTTTTTACACCAGTCTACCCGCAATGGGCTGGCGGCCCTTTCGGTAAGTGGCCTATCCATATCGGCGACGGATCTGCTTGCGGGTCCGTCGCCGGTTGTTTTAGAGCCCGCAGCGAACACGACCAGTCGGGTCAAGCCCGATCACATTGTCCGGTCGATGCCGGAGAACATGGTGTGGGGCTATTTTGGGGCCGATGTGTCACCCGTTGCCCGGGTAAAAGACGGCGACGTGGTCGAAATTCAGACTGTAAACCCTTCGGGCGTCAGCCGCACTAACCCCGAAGAGTTTTATACAAAAAATAACCTGCCCATTGATGCCCACGCACAGGAGGTCATCGCCATTATGAAGAATGTGAAGCCCGAACCGTCCGGTATTCGAGGGCACATGCTGACAGGGCCGGTTTACATCGAAGGCGCTCAACCCGGCGACACGCTGGAAATCCGGATTCTGAACCTGCAGTTTCCGGCTGGTTTTGGCGTCAACAGTGTATGGCCGGGCGGGGGTGGTATTCCCGACGCCGTAACGACCCGCGAAACGTTTGTGTACCGTTACGACGCGAAACGGAAAGTAGCGTATCTGAAAGAAGGCGTCGAAATACCACTGAAACCTTTTATGGGCGTAATGGCCCTGTCTCCTCCTTCCGAAACGGGCCGTGTCAGCTCGATTCCACCTGGTTTTTTCGGCGGCAACCTGGACATTAAGCACCTCGTTAAGGGTACGACATTACACCTGCCGGTATCGGTACCGGGCGGTTTGTTCACTACCGGCGACGGACATGGCGCGCAGGGCAACGGCGAGGTCAGTGGCGTAGCCATCGAAACGGCGCTGACGCTGACGGCTAAGTTTATCGTTCACAAAGGCAAGGCGCTGAAAATGCCCCGGGCCGAAACACCAACCCATTTTATTGCCGTTGGCCTCGACAAAGACCTGCGCCTGGCGATGAAAAACGCGCTGACCGAAGCCACTTCGTTTATTAAAGATGAGCTGGGCTTTACGTTCAATGAAGCCTTGTCTATTGCCAGTACAGCCGTTGATTTTGAAGTCAGCCAGGTGGTCGATCAGGTGCTCGGTGTTCACGCGATGATTCCCAAGTCCATCTTTACCCAGAAGAAGTTCAGCTACTGGGCGTAAACCCAGTTACAGCAGCCGCTCGATATGGGGCGGCAGACTGCGCCCGGCGGCCCGGCGTTCGGCGACATAGTCGGCCAGCGTCTGGGCCAGCCGGGCGTTTTTTCGGTCATCCAGCCCAATAATCTGCGTAACGTCTTTGTCCGTAAAAAATGCCTTCAGAACCAGCTGATTCCAGGCCGGTTCATCAAAATAATCGGCTGGATAGGGATTCTGCAGCATGATAGCCGACTGCACATCGGCGATGTTGTTACGAATACCTTCGGTGGCCTGAAACCGCCAGGCTTCCGGAAAAGCCAGTACAGGTAGCGCCGAATACAGCGCCACTAGCTCGTTCAATTCGCCCGACTTGAACAGCTCCGTGATGGTCCTGACGTAACGTGCTTCGTCGTCGGCCGGAAGCTGTAGCAGCCACCACACCCGCGCCAGCCGGTCGAGCGTCCAGCCCGCAACCGTAAAACCCGGCCGGGCACGCTCCAGCGCGAACGCCATATCTGCCGGCACTTCAATGGGTTGTTTTCCGACAAACCGTGGCAGGGCCGTAAAGACGCGATAAAAGACGGAGACTTGTGGCGCCGAGTGAAAAGCGTCGGCTTGCTGACGCAGATACGTAACGGCTTTGCTGGAATCAGGCTGCTGTTCAATCAGATAAAACAGCGTCTGGCTAATTGCAAGAGTATTCATCAGGTACTAATGATCAGATGATGGTTCGCCTATCCGGTAAAGCGAACCAGACGGCTACTCTACTTTTTGGCTTTCGGGTGAGCCTGGTCGTAAGTTTTCTTTAATTGCTCCAGGCTGGTATGCGTATAAATCTGCGTGGCGGCTAAACTGCTGTGACCGAGCAAATCTTTTATGGCATTCAGATCGGCCCCACGGTTAAGCAGATGCGTGGCGAACGTATGTCGCAAAACGTGCGGACTTTTCTTTTCGAGGGTGGTTACGAGCGTCAGGTGTCGTTTCACTATCCGCTGAATCAGGACTGGATAAGCCGCCACTCCTTTATCGCTTACAATTAACATCGCCGGATCGGCCTGACCACCAAACTCCTGTTCTTTCAGCCGACTGTACTGTTTGATCAGCTCCAGCAGCGGGTCAGTCAGTGGAATAATCCGGTGTTTATTTCGCTTACCCAACACCAGAATCGTTTTGTCGTATAGATTAACGTCCGCCGTTTTCAGACCCGTCAGCTCGCTCAGGCGAATACCGGTTCC
This sequence comes from Spirosoma taeanense, assembly GCF_013127955.1. NCBI lineage: Bacteria > Pseudomonadati > Bacteroidota > Cytophagia > Cytophagales > Cytophagaceae > Spirosoma > Spirosoma taeanense. Next base: position 895,724 of record NZ_CP053435.1, on the reverse strand, counting down.
GTAAAGCAGTTCCAGCACTAATTTATCGCGTACTCCCTCGAACGTATCGGCAAACTCGATTTCGTCCAGCAGAGTTTCCATGGGCTTTTCTTCGACGTAAACCGGCAGCTTTTTGCTGGCTTTGAGCGCCTGAATCTTCGCCATCGGGTCCAGCGCAATCACTTTCCGGCGTACCAGAAAACCATAATAACAGCGCAGCGTAGCGATTTTCCGGTTAATCGACGACTTATCCATACCCGCTTCGACCAGGCTCACAATCCACGAACGAATATGCCGGAAATCGGCGCGGGCGGGTTGGTCCAGATTGCATTCCGTCGTCAGGAACGTGCTGAACTGTGCCAGGTCGTTGGCGTAGGCCGTCAGCGTATGGTGGCTCAGGCGTTTTTCGAAGCGAATGTGCTGAAGGAAATCGTCCGCACTCAGGGTATGCCCCGCAGGATTCATAGGCTTAAAGAGATTAACGGCGTTTCACTTTGTAAAGCTAATCGGGAAACCCATGCAAACTGGGGCGGGCATCCGATTTGGGCAACAAAAAAGCAGCCGACATTGCTGCCTGCTGCTTCTGTATCCTGATCAGTGACGTTACGAAATTGACTGCGCAATCAACCTGTCAACGCCAGCTGCATACCACCGGCCTACTGCTCGGTGTGGTTGCCGTACATACGCTCTTTGTAGGCAGCCTTAATAATCTCGGTGCGACGCTTTACCGACGGTTTCTGAAAAGCCGTCCGCGACCGCAACTGCCGCAACACGCCCGTCTTCTCGAATTTCTTCTTGAAGCGTTTCAGGGCCTTGTCAATCGACTCGTTGTCTTTTACGTTAATGATAAGCATGTCTTAAATATTGTGTTTTAGCTAAAACCGGACGGCAAAGATAATAGATTTGCGACTATGAAGCAAGCAATTATCGACTTAGGCACCAATACCTTTCACCTTCTCATTGTTGAAAACGAAGCAACCGGCTACCGAACGCTGTTTCGCGAAAGCCGCCCGGCTAAAATCGGTCAGGCGGGTATCAATCAGGGAATTATCACGCCCGAAGCTATCGGCCGGGCGCTGAACGTACTAACCCATTTCCGGCAGGTGCTGGACCAGCATCACGTTGCGCCGGAGCAGGTGATGGCCACTGGCACAAGCGCCATTCGGGTTGCCCGCAACCAGCAGGAATTTATCCAGCAGGTTCGGCAGGAAACTGGTATCCCCATTCAGGTCATTTCGGGCGAGCAGGAAGCCGAATATATTTATAAAGGCGTGCGGGCGGCTGGCGCGCTGGACGATCAGACAGCGCTGGTCATTGACATTGGTGGCGGCAGCGTTGAGTTTATTCTGGGCAATCAGACCCGGATTTACTGGAAGCAGAGCTTCGAGATTGGCGGCCAGCGACTCCGCGAACGGTTCATGACCACCGATCCCATCAGCGCCGGCAGCATCCGCCGGTTAACCGATTATTTCCAGGCACAGCTCCTGCCCCTGGCCAACGCCATCCATCAATATCAGCCGACGGTGCTGGTTGGGTCATCGGGCTCGTTTGACACCCTGGTTGATATGTGGTATATGCATGAGCGGGGTCACCTCCCCGATCCGGCCCAGACCGCGTTCAACTTGCCAATCGACGAATTTTACCGGGCCTATGAACTGCTGATCACCCGAAACCATGAGGAACGGATGCAGCTTCCCGGCATGATCGAACTGCGCGTTGACATGATCGTCGTAGCCGTGTGCCTGATTGATTACGTTCTGAAAGCGTATGGCATCACCCAGATCAGAACCTCAACCTATTCGCTGAAAGAAGGGATTCTCTCAACCATGAAGCAAGCGTAGGCGCTGGGTTGTAGCTGGTTAAGTAGAAACGGAAACAGAGCCGCTTTGCCAGGTACTGACGACTAATTAACAACGCCTTTGAAAACCGAAACCACTCATCAATCGCCGTACCGTAACCTGACGTACACTGTTCTGATCATCCTGGCAGTTGTTGTTGCGCTGGTGTTTCCGGGGCCGTTTACCCAGATTGGCGATTTCCAGCTGAAGAAGCTGATTGTCCCGCTGTTGCAGATTATCATGCTGGGTATGGGCACAACCATGTCGCTGAAAGACTTTGAGGGGGTTATCCGGCAGCCCAGGGCGGTGTTCATCGGCGTGGCCTGTCAGTTCCTGATTATGCCGCTGATGGGCTTTACGCTGGCAAATACCTTTGACTTCCCACCCGAAGTAGCTGCGGGCGTTGTTCTGATTGGTTGTTCGCCCAGTGGTCTGGCTTCCAATGTAATGTGTTTCATTGCGAAAGCCAACGTACCACTTTCCATCACCATCACAACGCTGGCCACGCTGCTGGCGCCTTTGCTCATGCCCGCGCTGATGAAACTGCTGGCCGGGCAATTCGTTGAAATTTCATTTCTGAAGATGATGCTCGAAATCATGCAGATTGTGATTTTGCCGGTCATTGTGGGGCTGGTTCTGAATCGGATTTTCCATAAGTCAGCCGTCTTTATCAACCGCTTCATGCCCCTTATTTCCATGGCCGGGATCATCCTCATTGTCGCTATCATTACCGCTACCGGACGCGACAGTATGCTGACCGTTGGCTGGACGCTGGCCCTCTGCGTATTGGTTCATAATCTGGCCGGGTTCCTGCTGGGATACAGCAGTGCCCGCCTGTTTGGCATGGACGAGCAGAGCTGCCGGACAGTTGCTATCGAGGTTGGTTTGCAGAATGGTGGTTTAGCCTCGGGCATCGCTGTTCAGATGGGGAAAGTTGCTACGGTCGGACTAGCTGCAGCCTTGTTTGGTCCCATTATGAACACGACCGGTTCGCTGCTGGCTACCTTCTGGAGCCAGCGTCCGCCCAAAAGCATTGCCAACGTGTCTGAAATGGAAAGCGTTACCGATTCATCCCGCTAAGCCTCAACTACAGGTTCTTGTCGAGCACTTTTCTTAAGTCTTCGGTGTCGTTTGGTAATGGTGCGTTCCGCTTGACGATCTTGCCAACCCGGTTGATGATTGTTGCCGACACCTCATTAGACGACCGTAAGCGGCTAAGTGCATCATCAAGCTGCGCTTCGGTCAGCAGCAGGTGATCGCCCAAGAGGTTATTCTTGACCGAAAACTCAACCCATGTTTCTTTATCCGAACTGGGTAAGGGTAGGTAAACTAAGGCAAAATCACGACTTCGGTAAATGCTCCGCAGTCGCTGTGCGTCGAGTGCCGCCTGTCGCCCGCTCTCTTCCAGCACGGAGGTGAGCAGGACGTAAATAACCTTTCCCCGATTACTGTTGATGACCTGATCGAATGCCGCTGAACCGCTGCCGATCGCATCGCGGGTAATGAATACGCCGGGCGTTACTTCAACGCTGCGTGCCGTTTCACCCGCTTTGTTCAAGGTCTGTACGGCCGCCCGAATCCGGGCACTGTCTTTCACCTCCAGCCGGTATAACTCGTTGAGCGACTGTTTCAGGGCCGTAGCCTTAATCTGTTCCTGAACGTAATCCTGCAGCAACCGGGCAAAATCAAGGGTCAGGCTGGGCAGGGCAACCGCCAGCGTATAAGCGCCGATATAGCCCACCGATGCCTCATCGAACTGATCTCGGCTGCGCTGCATCAGGGTTTCGTAGGTAACCAGCCGCTGAATGGTATCGTTGCTGCGTTTAATCAACCCGTCGAAAAAACGCAGGTCTGACGCCCTGGCACTGTTGTTTTCCATATAACTCTGCAGGCGCGTTCGTTCGGCTTCCGTCAGATTACGGCCATACCGCAGCAGCAGCGACGACAGCGTGCGAACGGTTAGTCCGTTGGCGGAACGGTTAGTCTGTGCAGTGGTTAAAAGCTGCGTTGCGTAGGCCGCAAACCGGTTCATGGCCGAAGCCCGGGCGGCCGTCAGCATCCGGTCGTCGGGTGGCCGTAGCGAATCATTCAGCGAAGTTGGCAGCTTTTCGTTCTCGTACGTAGCTTTTTCATAGACAAACCCGGCGGCATTGTAGCGGTTGATCGAGTTAACCCATTGGGCGACGAGTGGAAACGGCTTTTCGCGCACGGCAAATTGCCGAAACGCGGCCCCATAAGCCGTGAGAACCGTATTATAGGTATCCTGAGCGTTTTTACCACTCACCTGATCCGATAGTTTTCGGTTGTCGGGTTTGTCTGAAAAAGCGGCCTCAAAGGCTTTGTAGCGGGCAAACTGCCGGTTCACCTGCGCATTAACACCCCCAAACTGGAACGGAACGGCGGACGTGAATAAGGAATCGGCATTCAGTTCGATGGATAATGTGCCGGGTGCAGCCAGAAACGCCGTTGAAATTCGCCCGTAGTTCAGATACAACTCTTCCTGCGAATAGATCAACGGCAGCGATACCCGAAAGCTACCATCCACGTTCAGCGGAGCGGGCCGGACCAACTCGCGACTGGCCTGCAGAATGTTGTTCCGGCTGATCAGGACCGTTGGTGCTTCACGATAAAGTCGCGCCGACAGATTCCGGATACGACCCGTTACGATGACCGAGTCAACCGCTGGAATACCACGCACTGAAGTGGGTTGCGCAAAGACAGTCGTGAAGGATACGTAGAGAAATGAAAACAGCAGACAGTTACGTAGCAAACGATTCATGGAAAGGCAGTCGGGTTGTGAAACCACAACAAATAAAACGACAAAATGGCTAACCTGATGTAAGCTGGTGGCCGGTCTGCCCAGGGTTCATTTACTGGGTTCGGATGCCGTGATACTGTTCGTCTTCGCGATAGTCAGTACGTAAGGGATGGCCCTGCCAGTCGGTAGGCAGCAGAATTCGGCGCAGGTTTGGGTGGCCGCTGAAATGAATGCCGACGAGATCAAAAGCCTCGCGTTCGTGCCAGTCGGCGGTGCGCCAGATGGCAGCCACACTCGGCACAACGGGTAACGGCTGACCTTCCGGGTTGCGCGGCACAATCACTTTCAGCATCAGGTTATGCTCATACGGAATAGACGTAAGGTTATACACGACCTCCATCGTTCCGGCTTCAGCGCCGTTGTCAATGGCCGTCAGGCAGGCCAGCAGATCAAAAAACAAGCGCTCATCGTCGCGCAAGAACTGACAAACCTCCACCAGACGCTCTGCTGGAACCGTCAGAAACGGCTGTGGATTCTGCGTGTTGGCGGTTAGTGACGGACCAAAGGCACTATCGAGAAAACTGGCGATTTCGGAAAAGCTCATACTTTTAAAAAACAGAATCCATTACGTCGGTTACGTAAATACGAACCAATTTTAGACCAGCCAGGCCAGCCATTGCATCCAGTTCTCAACCCAGAACAAAAACTTTGTGGCAAATTTAGCCGCCGGCGCCGATGATGGTTCCAGCGTCAGGCTGTTGTTATTGAAATTAGTGTCCATATATATCTTCTGCTTCGGGTCGACCGTTGCCGAAACAACCCGCGCGTTCTCGGTAATCGTAAACTGGCGCTGGCGGGCTTTCCCATCCCAGAACAGCATTAACGTCCGGCCATTTTCGAACTGCACCTGTATATCGACCGGCATCTGTCCGTCGCCATTGCGCATAACGGTAATGACGGACTGCTGCCGACCGTTCTGTCTGCGATTTTTCAGGCCGGTTAGCTCATAATCAACTACCTGATCCCCATAGAGCGCCTGCGCAAAAAACCAGTTCATATCAGGGCCATACTTACTGCCGAGTCGCTTCGAAACAAGCTCGTTCACGATGTCGATGAAGCTTTGGGCGTTGAGATGTCGGAACCGCCAGCGAATGAAGTAGGTCTGCATAATCTCGTCCATTACCTGCCGGCCCACCAGCCCTTCCAGCGTTCGTAGCCAGGTAGCGGTTTTTGAGTACGTCAACACCCCGTACTGACCTTCGGGCAACTGCCAGGTATTCCCAAACGACGACCCGACGGCTGGATTGTCCTGATGCACGTAACTGTCGCGCGAACTCTCCAGATCGCCCATGCGAAAACCCAGCAGATTGACCTGCGACGAGCGAACACCGTAGGTTGCGTCCATAATCCGGCCTTCGTAATATTGATTGAAGCCTTCGTCGAGCCAGGCCTCTTCAAACTCGTTGGACGCCAGCAATTGCATAAAGTATTGATGACCGAACTCGTGTACCGTAACCATCTCCGGCGCGCGAATACCTTCAGGTATGAACCAGGCCGTTCCGGCCGTAATAAAGGTTGGGTACTCCATACCGGCAGAACCACTGGCATGAACGGGCGGGTCCACAATGGTCAGATTTGGAAACGGGTATTTCCCCAGATGTTTGTCGAAATACGCCAGAGCCGCTTTGGCCGCCTTCAGATGCCGGTCGGCCTGATGCCGGTGTTCGGGCTGTAGCAGGAGTTCAATCGTTACGTGCTTCCACTTATCGTTGACAACCTGGAAATGGGGCGAAGCCGTCCAGGCAAAATCTACTACGTCTTCGGCATGCCAGCGCAGCGTTTTGGTCTCCCCCGGCCCAGTTTTCTCGCCCACCATTACCCCCGTTGCGCCCACCCAATATTCTTTCGGCGTTGTAATATTGACATCATAAACGCCATAATCGGCGTAAAACTCAGAGTGGGCATGAAACTGATGGCAGTTCCACTGGCCTGTTGTCGCGTAACGCGTGCCAGCGGGTTCATAAACCCCGATTTTGGGAAACCACTGCCCGACCAGAAAATAGTCGCGGCTAAAGCCCGTACGGGCGAAGATCTGAGGAAGTTTGGCCCGGAACTGAATCTCTAGTACAATCGTCTCACCCGGCCCAACCGGTTTGCTGAGTGGCACCCGAATAACCGTACGGTCGTCTTTGTTCCGGTCATCGGGCTGAATAAACTGATAAGCCAGCGACTCCGACGCGCCCGAGGTCGCGTGCCGTTTCATCGAGAGAATATCAATCGAACCGTACGGGTTTTCTGTAGCATTCCGATCAATGACGTCGCCCCGCAACTGCCCGCCCGACTCGCGCATGAACGTCGTTTTCTCGTTACGAAACGCGTTGAGATACAGATGAAACTGCAACTCCCGAATAACATCGTCGGACGGATTGCGCCAGGTCAGCGTTTCGTCGCCGACCAGTTTTTTGGTGGCCGGATCAAGCGTTACGTCAATCCGGTAGTTCGCCAGCCGTGGGCTAAGGGGCGTCGGGAAAGTTGGTCGGGGAACCTGAGCCAGTCCTGTCAGGGCTGTGCTAACGAGCAAAAAGAGAAATAAAGCAGCTTTCATCGGCGGCACCGGGTAGTGGCAAGGCTAAGTACCGAAAAAGCAGGCGGGTTTGCAACGGAATCAGCAGAAGCTACACGTAATGGTCAGGCAGGCAGCCCCCGTTAGGTCCTGAAGCCAATTAATTATCAGAAGTCTGTCCCCACTCCATACGTATCACTTCCTGTCGAATCAATTCGGCCACAGCAAGGACCATGGGTCTGGTTTCCTCCTGAAAATCAGCCAGAATAGCTTTATTACGTTCAGAAGAAATCTCACTACAGCCGATCAACTCACGCCTTAATAGCTCGAAGTGGATCCCATAGCATTTCACAAACTCAAGGATATTTTGGGGATTCGCAGAATGAGAAAGTGGCATGAAAGCAGAACGCAAAGCACCAGACAAGGGTAACGAACAGCTCAAAATTCATAAACATATAAAGTTTATGAATTTTGAGCTGGTTCATCACGTAAAGGCCTAGAAAGGAAGGCTGAACGTGGGTGGGGCGGTTATCTGCCGCAAAAAAAGCGTTCCCCTTTACGGTCGGCAAGAAAATTTCCGTGATTTCCCTTCCTCACATATCCGGGAATAAAGACATATTTGTCTGCATTGGCTTTTATCCATCCCCATCATGAGTCGTTATTGTCAGTTATATATCTGGTTATTAGTCCACTTGCTCTTCGGACTACAAACGGGACATAGTTATGCCGCCGTCCTGACCTGGCCCGACGCGCCCGACGGCCGACTGCACCGAATTGATACGAATAAAAAAACGCTGGAAGTCGAAACCAGACCGGGCATCTGGCAACTACAGGGCGTTATAGAACTGCAAGGTGTTGTTTCGGGTGAGTTTCCGTCACCCACCCGCGTTGAAAGCTTCCCGGTCGATTCGACTAATCGTCTCCTGCTGGTTAACTGTACGCAGCAGGTTTACCAATTCAATCGGCAGACAAGGCGGCTGGAACGATTGGATAAAACATTTTTTAGAGGCTATAACTGCCATTCGGCGAAGTTCATACGAAAGGGTATCCTGCACAGTTTCGGCGGTTACGGATTCTGGCATACAAACAACATTCTGGCGTATTACAAGGCTGCCACGAATGAATGGGAAAGTCTGAATTCTGCCACGAACGCGCCTGCCTCAATCTATCAGGGATTCAACGGCTATGTGCCCGAAGTCGACGCCTTTATCTCTGCCCTGAGCTTTCATCAGAATGACTCTGAGCACCAGGGCGGGTTTCACTGGGACGAGGGCGTCTATCAGTTCTCATTCGCCAGCAATACCTGGCGGAAGGTTGGGCAAACGTCATCAGCAGTGCGCGAACATCTACAATTCGATATTCTGAGCAAGGCGAGCTGGTTTCAGATTAACCGATACTTTATACTTTGCTTTTACGACAACCCGCTGACAACCTTTCTGGTGTTCGACGCGGTTCGTAACGAAGCCAGACTTTGGCGGGATACTGATAAATTGCTGGGTAATGTACTGGCTAATGGCGAGCGGGATGTATACCATAGTTATGTGTGGCAGAATACGCTGCATTTTCGCCGGAATGTGGCAGATAACTCAGAGGCAGGCGTTCGCATCATCAAGTTACCCATTGCTCAGATCTGGCGCGACGCCCGGCCTATTGGCGCTTTCTACGAAACCGAGGATAATTCTATCCTTTGGGCTGTCTGTACATTGGGGACTCTGCTACTGGTTGGTATAGGCGCTAACTTATTCTGGAGATTGCGGCACAAAAAAGCCGTAGCAAAGCCGACTCCCACTGCTCACCAGGAGCCCACCCGAATCAGCCAGTTGTCTGTTCTCAACCCGCAGGAAAAGGAAGTATTTGAGGCCCTGCTACGGGCGCAGACAACGGGCGGCATCAGTGGTGAACAACTCAATGAATTGCTGAAGATTACCGACAAAACCCTGGACAACCAACGCCGGGTGCGAGCTGACGTCATCAAAGGCATTAATCTAAAAATAAAGCTGCTCTGGGATATCAACGAAGCCGTTGAGCGAGTCCCTACAACGCTTGATCGGCGCATGTTTACGTATATACTTAATAACGAGGTGGTTAAAAAAATTGATGCGAGCCAGGAAAGCTAGATTTAACGCGGTTTTGTCTGACCGGTCTGAAGTTTGCCTCGTATTTTGTTACTTTGCGTCGGTTTACCCGGTTCCTGCAACAACTTGGTAATCACCACCGAAAAAATTGGCTTTTTCGTTGTTAACCCTTCTTATTTTCTGCAATGAGTACCATCCAAAGCATTCATGCCCGGCAAATTCTGGATTCTCGAGGCAACCCGACCGTTGAGGTAGACGTTCGGACCGAAAACGGTTTCTTAGGCCGCGCGGCCGTGCCGTCGGGCGCATCCACTGGCTCACACGAAGCGGTTGAACTCCGCGACGACGACCCGAAGGTTTACGTCGGCAAAGGCGTTCTAAAAGCCGTTTCCAACGTAAACGAACTGATTTTTCCGGAACTGGTCGGCATTTCCGTTTTCGAGCAAGGTATGATTGATAAAATCATGCTGGAACTGGACGGCACGCCGAACAAAGGCCGCTTAGGAGCAAACGCTATTCTGGGCGTATCGCTGGCCGCTGCCAAAGCCGCAGCTCAGGAAGCCGGTCTTCCTTTATATCGGTATATCGGCGGTGTTAACGCCAACACGCTGCCCGTTCCAATGATGAACATTCTGAACGGAGGCTCTCATGCTGATAACTCGATTGATTTTCAGGAGTTCATGGTCATGCCGGCCAACGCATCGAGCTTCTCGGAAGCCCTGCGGATGGGTACGGAAATTTTCCATACGCTTAAGAAAGTTCTGAAAGGTATGGGTCTGGCTACCAACGTCGGCGACGAAGGTGGATTTGCGCCCAACATTAAATCGAACGAAGAAGCCATTCAGACGATTCTGCAGGCAATTGAAAAGGCAGGTTACCGGCCGGGCGAAGATGTCTGGATCGCCATGGACGCGGCCAGCTCGGAGTTCTACGATGCCGACGCGAAAGTCTACCACTTCAAAAAGTCATCGGGCGACAAACTGACCTCGTCCGAAATGGCCAACTACTGGAAAGAGTGGGTGAGTAAATACCCAATCCTCTCTATCGAAGACGGAATGGCCGAAGACGACTGGGATGGCTGGAAGATGCAAACCGACGCGCTGAAAGACAAGAAAACTCAACTCGTGGGCGACGACCTGTTCGTAACCAACGTAACGCGCCTGCAGGAAGGAATCGACAAAGGCATTGCCAACGCGATCCTGATTAAAGTTAACCAGATTGGTTCGCTGACCGAGACAATCGACGCCGTAAATCTCGGCAAGCGGAATTCGTACAAGAGCGTTATGTCGCACCGTTCGGGCGAAACCGAAGACGCGACCATTGCCGACCTCGCGGTTGCCCTCAACACGGGTCAGATCAAGACCGGCTCGGCTTCGCGTTCGGACCGGATGGCGAAGTATAACCAGTTGATCCGCATTGAAGAAGAACTGGGCGAATCGGCGTATTTTCCCGGATTGAAGTTTTAAAACGACGTAAGGCGGTACGATGAATGACTAAGTGCCATTTATCGTACCGCCTGTATCCTATATAGTCATGCTCAATCGTCTCTTCCGCTCCGTTCGTAATTTTTACGTGGCCACGGGCTTGGCATTGCTGGTCTGGATGCTGTTTTTTGACGCCAATGATCTGGTTACGCAGGCCCGGAACTGGTGGAAACTGCACGAGCTGGAAAAGGAAGCGACGTATTATCAGGAGCAGATTAGCCGCCTGCAGGTTGAACGGCGCGAAGTGCTGGGCAATGACCGGCTTCGCGAAAAATTCGCCCGGGAGAAGTACCTGATGAAAAAGCCGACCGAAGATGTGTTTGTCATCGTCGATGAACAGAATGAACCGATTGAGAAGTAGTAAGCTGATTGTTTGCTGAAGATCGCCACTATGCTTTCCGTGCTTTTCGTTTGTTACGGCAACATCTGCCGGTCGCCGGTAGCAGAAGGCGTATTTCGGTCATTAGTAGCCGAAGCCGGGCTGAGTGAGCTGCTTCATTGCGATTCGGCCGGTACCTCATCGTTTCACTTGGGGCAGTTACCCGACCGCCGGACCCGCGAGAACGCGCTTGAGCACAATCTGACTCTCACCCATCGCGCCCGACGCATGACCGGCGAAGACTTGGCCCAGTTCACTTATTTTGTGGCGATGGACGAGGCAAACCTCGAAGCCATTGAAAAACTGAACTATCGAAGCACCGGTCTGCATACAACCGATACCATTTTTCTGCTGCGCGAATTTGATCCGCAAGTCGGCGACCAACCAGACGTGCCCGATCCTTATTATGAAGGCCCGGAGGTATTTGAAGAAGTTTACCAGATCTGCCTGCGCTGCTGTCGACAGTTACTGGTGTACCTTGCGCAGCAGCATGAACTTGACTATGTAAAGAGCGAACGAGTGAATGAATGAACAAGCGGCTCTCATGCGTCAGCTTTTCACTCATTCGCTCTTCTGCTTTTTCACCCGTTGCATATGAACAAAAAGGTCATTCTTATCATACTTGATGGCTGGGGGATTCCCCTCAAGCCCGAAGTATCGGCCATCGAAGCGGCCAGTGTCCCCTTCATGCGGTCACTTTACCCGAAATACTCCAACAGTCTGCTGGAAGCCTCTGGACTGGCGGTTGGTCTGCCGTCCGGGCAGATGGGCAACTCGGAAGTAGGCCACATGAACCTCGGCGCGGGTCGGGTCGTGTATCAGGACCTGGTCAAAATCAACAAGGCAGTTGATGAGCACACATTAGATACCGAACCTGTCCTGACTGACGCCCTGAATTACGCCAGAACGTCGGGCAGGAAGGTTCACTTTATTGGTCTGGTTTCCGACGGGGGCGTTCATGCGCATATTGACCACCTCAAAGGGCTTCTTTCGATTGCTCAGAATCACGGCCTGACCAATGTCTTTGTCCATGCCTTTACCGACGGCCGCGATACCGACCCAAAGAGTGGGGTTGGTTTTCTGACGGAACTACAAGGGCACATGGCCGCAACAACCGGCCAGATTGCCAGCGTTGTGGGCCGTTACTACGCCATGGACCGCGACAACCGCTGGGAGCGCGTTCGGGTGGCTTACGACGCTATGGTTCACGGCACCGGTCAACCAGTTTCGCCGGATGCCGTTACGGCTGCGTTGCAGGCTTCGTATGATGCGGGCGTAACCGACGAATTTGTGAAGCCAATCATCGCAACCAGAGCCGATGGCTCGCCCATAGCGGTCATTGAAGACGGTGACGTAGTGCTTTGCTTTAACTTCCGGACCGACAGGGGCCGCGAAATTACGCAGGCGCTGACCCAGAAAGATTTTCCGGAGCAGGGCATGAAAAAGCTGGCGCTGAATTACGTTACCTTGACCAAGTACGACGATGACTTTGAAGGCGTCAAAGTCATTTTTGAGAAAGACAATCTGCAGAATACGCTGGGTGAAGTTATTGCCGGCGCCGGCCGGAAGCAGATTCGAATTGCGGAAACAGAAAAATACCCGCACGTTACGTTTTTCTTCTCCGGTGGCCGCGAGGAACCCTTTACCGGTGAGAAGCGGATTCTGTGCCCGTCGCCAAAAGACGTTAAAACCTACGATCAGAAACCAGAAATGGCCGCTTATGACATTCGCGATGCTATTGTTCCTGAGCTGCAGAACGAGGAAACCGATTTTATCTGCCTGAACTTTGCCAATACCGACATGGTGGGTCATACGGGCGTTTTCGAGGCTGTTATTAAAGCGGCTGAAACCGCCGATGCCTGCGCCAAAGCCGTTACGCAGGCGGCCCTGGATCATGGTTATTCAACGATTATTATTGCCGATCATGGCAATGCTGAGTTCATGATCAACGAGGATGGCTCGCCCAATACTGCGCACACCACCAACCTGGTTCCGTGCATTCTGGTGGATAACGATTACCAACCAAAGCTAAACAACGGTAAACTTGCTGATATTGCACCCACTATCCTGCACCTGATGGGCATTCCGAAACCGCCCGAAATGACAGGCATCAGTTTGATAAACGAATAGATATAAAAAAGCCGCTCTGACCAATTCAGAGCGGCTTTTTTATGTTAATGGTTATTACATATCCAGCAGGATTCGCGTTGGATCTTCTAGAATCTGCTTCACACGGACCAGGAAGCTCACGGACTCTTTACCGTCGATGATGCGGTGATCGTATGACAGCGCTACATACATAATCGGCCGGATCACAATCTCACCGTTAACGACCACGGGCCGCTCAACGATGTTGTGCATACCCAGAATAGCCGACTGCGGAGCGTTAATGATCGGCGTTGACAGCATGGAGCCGAACGTACCGCCATTCGTGATGGTGAACGTACCGCCGGTCATCTGCTCGATCGTCAGCTTATTGTCCCGGGCCAGACCAGCCAGCCGCACGATCTCTTTCTCAATCTGGGCAAAGCTCATCTGCTCAGCATTCCGAATCACCGGAACCACAAGGCCCCGGTCGGTCGAAACCGCGATGGATACGTCGCAGAAATCGTTGTACACGATTTGATCGCCATCGATCTGGGCGTTCACGGCCGGGAACTCCTTCAGCGCAATGCAGACGGCTTTCGTGAAGAACGACATAAACCCAAGGCCCACACCGTTTTTCTCTTTGAACTTATCTTTATACTTATTGCGCAGATCCATGATCGGCTTCATGTCCACCTCGTTGAAGGTAGTGAGCATGGCCGTTTCATTCTTCACAGCGACCAGTCGGCGTGCAATCGTCCGACGCAGCGAGGTCATTTTCTCACGGCGCTGTTCACGATTACCCGAAGCAGCCGGAGCGGGTGCCGGTGCTGACGGTTTAGCCGCAGGCTGGGCAGGAGCCGTTTGTGCCGGAGCGGGCTGGGCTTTCAGCGCATCTTCCTTCGTGATACGTCCACCTACACCCGTACCCTGAACCTGCTGGGCCGAAACGCCTTTTTCGTCCAGAATTTTGGCGGCTGCGGGCGACGGATGATTAGCCGCGTAGCCCGGTTGCGCGCTACCATGCTGACTCGATCCGTTGCTTGACAGAGCCGTAGTCTGCTGCGGTGCTGGCTGAGCAGGAGCAGGTTGGGAAGTTCCCGCGGAAGCACCCGTTTCAATCTTGGCAATCAGCGCACCAATGGGCAGCGTTTCGCCTGCCTGCGCTACAATCCGGAGCGTACCGGCAGCTTCGGCAGGAAGCTCAAACGTAGCTTTGTCCGATTCCAGCTCGCACAGCACTTCGTCCAGCGCTACCTGATCACCGTCTTTCTTGCTCCACGACGCAATGGTCACTTCCGTAACGGATTCCCCTACGGCTGGTACTTTCATCTCAATCACACTTGAGCCAGTTGCTACCGGCGCAGCAGCCGGTTCTGCCACGGCCTGAAGTGCTGGTGCTGACTCAGCAGATTTTGCGGGTTCAGCTTTGGGCGCTTCGGCCTTTGCCGGTTCGGTTGAAGCAGGCGTTGCGGCCCCATTGGAGGCAGCCGCGCCATCGTCAATAGTGCAGATGCTGGCTCCAATGGGAAGCACGTCGCCTTCCTGCGCCAGAATATGCAGAATACCGTCTGATTCGGCCGTCAGTTCAAACGTTGCCTTATCAGAATCGAGTCCGCAAAGGACGTCGTCCATTTTCACCTGATCGCCTTCTTTCTTATACCAGGTGCCAACGGTTACTTCAGTAATGGATTCCCCTACAGCGGGGATTTTCATATCAACGGCCATATAGCAGTTAGTTGGTCAGTCAGTTAATCAATCCGTATTCATCGAAAATCACTTCACGACTGCACTGACTGACCAACTGATCGACTATTAGTTATTCAAAAGCTCTCCGAACAATATCGGCTTGTTCCTGGGTATGCACTTTAGCGTAACCAGTGGCCGGCGAAGCAGCCGCTTCGCGCGAAATGATCGGCAGGTTTAAGCCAATACGCAGCAGATACGTCCAGTAGCCCATGTTCTCGGGTTCTTCCTGTACCCAGAACATTTCGGCTTTTTTGTACTGGTTCAGAATCGCATCCAGCTGCGTTTTGGGCAGCGGAGCCAACTGCTCCAGCCGAACAATGGCAACGTCGGTCCGCTGATCGGCCTGTTGCTTATCCAGCAGATCATAGTAAATCTTGCCCGTACACAGCAGCACCCGTTTCACCTTTTTGGGATCGGCATAGTTGTCGCCCAGCACCTCCTGGAACGAGCCTTTGGTCAGGTCTTCCAGGGGTGAAATGCACTTCGGATGCCGTAACAGCGATTTCGGCGACATCACAACGAGCGGCTTGCGGAATGGCCACGCCAGTTGCCGACGCATCAGGTGGAAGAAGTTGGCCGGTGTGGTAATGTTGGCCACCACCATATTGTATTCTGCGTAGAGCTGCAGATAGCGTTCGGGCCGGGCATTGGAGTGCTCGGGCCCCTGGCCTTCGTATCCATGGGGCAAGAGCAGCGTTACGCCATTCTGGATACCCCACTTCGATTCAGCAGCGGCAATAAACTGGTCAATGATCAGCTGAGCGCCGTTCGAGAAATCACCGAACTGAGCTTCCCAAATGACCAGCGCATGGGGGTTCGCCATTGCGTATCCGTACTCAAAACCGAGTACACCATACTCCGACAGCAGCGAGTTATAGACCTGGAATTTCTGCTGACCTTCCCGAATGTGATCCAGCGACGAATAAGATTGATTCGTTTCGACATCGTGCAGCACGGCATGACGATGTGAGAACGTTCCCCGCTGTACATCCTGCCCACTGAGCCGAACCGGTTTCCCTTCAACCAGCAGCGAACCATAGGCCAGCAGTTCGGCCGTACCCCAGTTCACCATTTTTGTCTCGGTCAGCATTGTCTGCCGGTCTCTCAGCAGCTTATCAATCTGCTTAAGCGGCTTAAAGCCTTCCGGAAGCTGAACCAGCGCCTTGCCAACGGTTTCGAGGGTTTCCAGCGAAACGCCGGTTTCAGGCGAGTGAGTAAAATCCTGTGGTTCGGCGAACCGAAGCTCCGCCCAGTCCAGGTCTAACCGCAGGGGTTTATAGGGTATCTCGGCCTTCTGCTTTACGCGGTCGAGCCGGTCCTGCAACTGCTTTTTGAACTCGGTATCCATGCGGTTGGCCAGCTCGGCGTCCACATCACCCCGTTCAATCAGTAGTTTGTTATAGAGTTCGCGCGGATTGGCGTGCTTGTCGATGATGTTATACATCGTCGGCTGCGTGAACTTCGGCTCGTCGGACTCGTTATGTCCATATCGCCGGTAGCAGACCATATCGATAAACACATCCCGGTTGAACTTCTCCCGGAATTCAACCGCCAGCTTGGCGCAGAAAATGACTGCTTCCGGATCGTCGCCGTTGACGTGGAAAATAGGCGCGTCAATGATTTTGGCGATGTCGGAACAATAGATGGACGACCGGGCGTCTTCGAAGTCGGTCGTGAAACCAACCTGGTTATTAATCACAAAATGCACCGTACCGCCGGTCTGATAACCCGCCAGCTTGGCCATCTGCGTCACTTCATAAACAATACCCTGTCCGGCCACGGCGGCATCGCCATGAATCAGGATAGGCATAATCTTGGTGAAGTCGCTGTTGTATTCTTCGTCGGCCTGTGCCCGTACGAACCCTTCAACAACCGGGTTCACGGCCTCCAGGTGCGAGGGGTTTGGCGCCAGCTTAACGCTGATCTGCTTGCCCGACGGGGTTTCGGTCAGGCTGGAATAGCCCAGGTGATATTTTACGTCGCCATCGCCCTGCACCTGCTCCGGTACGTTTCCTTCGAAACCGTCGAAGATGCTCTCGTAGGCTTTGCCAAGGATATTAGCCAGAACGTTAAGCCGCCCCCGGTGCGCCATACCGATCATCACCTCTTCAACGCCCATGTCGGCTGCGGTCCGAATAATTGCGTCCAAGGCCGGAATGGTTGTTTCGCCCCCTTCGAGCGAGAAACGTTTCTGGCCAAGATACTTTGTTGCCAGGAAGTTTTCGAAAACCGTGGCTTCGTTCAGCTTTTCCAGAATGCGCTTCTTTTCATCGAGCGTAGGCATGAATACCAGCGCTTCTTTCTCGATCTTGTTACGCAGCCAGTTCTTGACATCCAGTTCGCGGATGTACATGTACTCGAAACCAATATTACCCGCGTAAATCTTGCGCAGCGATTCCATGATAGTTCGCAGCGTTGCGGGGCCAATACCGAGCAGCTTACCCGATTCAAACGTAGTGTCGAGGTCGGCGTCCGACAGGGCGTAGTCGGGCAGGTCTACGCGCGGCTGACGATCCTTGCGGGCGCGGAGCGGGTTGGTTTTGGCCAGCAGGTGCCCACGCGACCGATAGGCCTTGATCAGACTGGCTACGGATACCTCCTTTTCGGCATGGCTGGCATCAACCGGCTTTGGGGCCGTCTGGCTGCCGTTAGCCGAGGCAACAGCCGCACCATTTGTCTTAGCGGAGCCGCCGTTACCATTGGTTTTCTCACCATAGGTCAACGAAAACTCGAATCCTTTAAAAAATTGCCGCCAGCTCTCGTCAACTGATTGAGGGTCTTGCTTATAAGACTGATACAGTTGGTCTACGTAAGCCGCGTCGGAATTGGCGATATATGAGTACTGATCCATGACGGGGGCGCGTCGTTGTTTTGACTCGCAAAGGTAGCGTATCAGCCAAACAGTTGACCGCAAAATTTAGGGTTTTTATCTGGCTTCCTCTTGATTACGACGCCCTTGTTGGTATAACAGCGTAAAGTCGGGTTTAGTTGATGGTTACTCCAATGGTTCAGAAGTCGGTTTGTTGCGTTCCTGACAGAGTTCGATCAGTACGCCGTTCGTACCTTTCGGGTGCAGAAAACAAACCAGTTTATTATCTGCACCGGGCCTGGGCGTCTCGTTTAAAAGCATAAACCCTTCCGTTTTTAACCGTTCCATCTCGGCCAGAATATCATCGACTTCAAACGCGATATGGTGGATGCCCTCCCCTTTCTTTTCCAGGAAGCGGGCAATCGGACTGTTGGGGCTGGTCGCTTCCAGCAGTTCGAGTTTGGTTTGATTGACCCGAAAGAACGAAGTTGTTACGCCTTCCGACTCGACGGTTTCGGCTTTATACGGTGCAGTGTTCAACAGCTTCGTAAAGAGATCATTGGATGCAGCTATATTGCGTACCGCAATGCCAATGTGTTCTATATTGGTGAGCATAGTATCGAGCTGGCGGATACAGGAAAGAACTTTTCCGTCCGGCCGAAAGTTAGTAAGTTAGCATTGATTTGCGCCAAATCCGATTCCATTACGACCATGGTTACTGTCTCAGAGATCGCCAAAAACAAAATCGTTGAACTCCGCCAGAAAGACGGCCTTGCTGAGGACTACGCTATCCGCGTGGCTGTGCAGGGCGGAGGTTGCTCGGGCCTGATGTATGAATTGCAGTTCGACGCTACGCAGCAGCCGACGGATCATGTTGTTGAAGATAAAGGCATTAAGATTCTGGTTGACCGGAAGAGTCTGCTGTATCTGGCCGGCACTGAACTCGACTTCTCGGACGGTCTGAATGGTAAAGGCTTCCAGTTCAAAAACCCCAACGCTACCCGTACCTGCGGATGCGGAGAGAGCTTTGCTGTGTAGCCTGCAGAACCGACCACCTATGCTTTTCGTATAAGGCTGCTTTGCAAAGCAGCCTTTTTTTGGCCGACCAGCTTAAAGTTCGGCCCGCACCTTTTTTGCCCCGGCCACCATATTGGCCAGTTTCTGTCTGGCGGCCCAGCGCGCCGTCTGACTCAGGCCACAGTCAGGCGCAACGGCCAGTTTCTCCGCAGGAACGTAGGGCAGACACTTCCGGATGCGCTCGGCTACGTCGTCGGGCGTTTCGATGTAGTAGCTCTTGACGTCGATTACCCCAACGGCTACATCAAATTTCTCGGAAAACCGCTCTAGTAGGTTGACCTCCGCAAAATTCAGAATCGTCATCTCGGCGTGAAGCTCGTCGACGGCCATATCCAGAAAATCGGGCAGCATGGGTGCAATCGTCTTTTTACCGACCGACCGGCCTTTATAATTACCGAAGCAGAGATGCATGGACAGTCGGGTTTTACCCACGCCCGGCGCGACGGTACGGTTGAAAATATCGACAAACCGCTTCGTGTCCTCGCGGTAAGCGTAACAGGACATGGAAGGCTCATCGACGCAGATTTCAGGCACCCCGAGCGCAACCAGGTCGGCAATTTCCTTGCGCACCAGCGGCAGAAGCGCTTCGGTCACTTCCCAGCGGTCTTTATATAAACTACCCGGCAGCAACCGACCGCTGAGGGTGTAAGGCCCCGGAATCGAAACTTTTAGCCCCTGCCCTTCGGGCGCTAACCGTTTCAGCCGCTGGTATTCCTCAACTACGCCCAGACCTCTGGGGGCCGTCAGTGGCTCTACGATATTGTGCTTTCCCCGCTGGTCGTGGGCGGGCGGCCCAAACCGACGCAGTTCCGTCTCGTTGTTCTGAATGCCGTTGATGTAGCCGTAAAACGACAGGTTAAAATCGAAGCGGGTTTGTTCGCCATCCGTAATGACATCTAATCCGGCAGCAACCTGATCATGAATGGACGCCACGACGGCGTCTTCAATCATTTCATGAATGTCGGCCGGCCCAAACTGATGAAGATTCTGGCTGGAAAACTCCAGCCAGCCGGGAAACGGCATGGAGCCGACGACCGTGGTTTTGATAGGAACGGGTTGCAAGCGGGTAGTACGTTATCTGGATTAACCCACACCGTGGGCACAGAACCAAGAGACCTGCCCCCGGCGAAACTACTGATTTGGTCACCCATTCATTAGTTCAACCGTCAGAATGGCTTTCTGCCCAGAACTTTTTTGAACACTTCTTTCAGCAGAACAGGCAGGGTGAAATTGTGGCTGACAGCGTACCGAAACTTTCCTGTATTTATCGTTTCGATCGGCCGGCCATTCTCGCTATGTTGAATCACCTTACCGGTAGCAATATTGACGACATGCCGCAGATTAAGGTTGTTGGCGAACATATCCGAGAAGCGGGGCGAGTAATACATGCAGCCCTCAAAATAATAGTGCGTTACCTGCGACCAGCGCGTTACGTTTCCGCCTTTGATGGGCATGCCGCCGTGTACCAGATTGGACGACCAGATCAGCACATCGCCTTTCTGCATATGGATTTCCTGCCGCTGATAGCCGTTAGTTTCCATAAATTCCTCCATGAACTCTTCGTAATGAGGGTATTCGGCGTAATTTTCTTCGGCTTCGATACCAATGTCGAAGTAGTTAAACTCTTTCTGCCGGTGCGACCGGGGATAGTAAAACAGCGGCCCGTTATTGGCATTGGTTTCTTCCATAGCGACCCAAACGCCACACATAAACCGGGCCGGTACGCTGCTGAAGTGGATGGTATCGGAATGAGCACGCTGCTGGGTACCGAATTTAAAATTGAGCGTTTGAAAGGGAATCGGCTCCCGTTCATACAGCAGCCGAAGAACGTCGAAAATCTGCGGCTGACTGGCTATTTCCCGCACCGATGCATACTTTTTCCAGAGGTCCTGGTGCCGGCTGGGTTGTTCGCCCACATTGGCGGGATATTCTGATTCTATTTCGCGGAGCGTGCGGTCAATGAGGTCGTGGCTAACCTGCTGATGAAGTAGCAAAAAACCTTCACGGTTGTAGTGAACAACTCTTTCGCGCTGTTCCGGCGTCAGGTTTCTTTTCAGTAATAAATCATTGAAGAAGGGAGATTCGACCCACGGCAGATTCATCTTCTGCGCTACGGCGACGTTTTTCATAGTGACTTCGGTGTATAGGGAAGGAACAGTTATTGAGATAAGATAAATTATTGGCGGTTAAGCCGGTTCAACCGCTTTTTGGGCGGATGCTTAATTTATTAATCGGTATAAAACCTGCCCTTTACGTTTCTCTACTCCGTTAGGCAGTACTCCCACCACAACATTTGTTCCATCCGGTCAAACAGCCGAAAACCGTTCTTCGACAGGACTTTCTGCGACGCTACGTTCTCCACGTCCGTATCGGCCACAATACGCCGGACGTTCGGTTGCTGAGCCACCCAGTTCATCATGCCACCAACCATCTCGCTCATGTAGCCCTGTCGCTGAAAGGCCGGGTAGGTGCCGTAACCGATCTCGACAGTGCCGGTTTCGTCGGGTTCGCCCTTAAATTTGGCTTCGGCAACAATCTGCTGGCGGTCCCGGTCAATGGCAATCCAGAGCGTATGATAAATCGGATTGAAAGCCGGGTCTTTCAGGCGCGGAATGGTAAAATGGACTATGATACTCAGCAGCGGTTCCACCACACGCCGATAGCCCGGTTTTAGGTTCAGCGTCTGCTCAAGTCTATGGTTATCGGCAACGTAAAGCCGAAGCTGGTCGAGCGTCAGAGGTAATAAGGTCAGACGGGACGTTTCAATCATAACTCAGCGCTCGTTCCGCTTACGTAGCTCGCGACGCCTACGTTTGCATACAGTTTTGCCAGCCGGTGCGCATGTTCGTCATACGCCGACTCAAACAGCTCGACAGCCCGCTGCGCCCCTACTACGACGCCCGCACTCAGAACTTTGGGCGGCTGACCGGCTTCGGTCAGAAGCCGAGCCACTTCAGCTTTAATACAATTTATGAGCACAGCCCCGCCTACTGTGCTGCCCGGCGCTACGGGCGTATCCAGCCCCGGCACGGTCAGCATAGCGTCGCCAACGGGTGCACCGGTATCTAGAATCAGGTCGGCAAAAGCACCAAGTTTTTTTCCATCGGTGCGTTTGCTGAGGCTTTTTTCGGAATGTTCCTGTGTAAGTAGGGCAACAACCTTAACCCCTTTCTGCTGAAACAGTTCGGCCATTTCGATGGGCACGATGTTGCAGCCCGACGACGAGATGACGAGCGCCGAATCCTGCGCCGACAGATCGTAGTTACGTAGAATTCGGTCGGCCAGCCCCGGCACGTTTTCCAGAAACATCGCCTGCCGCTGCCCGTTCGCCCCGACAACGAGGTTATGAAAGGTTAGGGACAGTTCTACAATGGGATTAAAGCCCGGAAACGAACCGTAGCGCGGCCACATCTCCTCGACCATAATCCGGCTGTGACCCGACCCGAAAACATGCACCATCCGTCCCGCCAGAATCGTATCCGCAAACCAGCGGGCTGCCTGCTGAATCTGCGTTTCCTGCGCTTCGACGGTGTCGAGAATCGCCCGGCATTTTTGAATGTAAGTCTGAACCAAGAGTTTTCGAGTTTAGGAAGCGAACACCAGCTGTTGGAAAGCCGGATGATAATATCAGGACAGGAAAGGTACGTATCCGTTTGCTTATCCAATGTCCGGTTCAGACTGAACGGCAAAACTTGCGGCACCAATGGCACCGGCCATATCGCCGAACTGAGCAATTTTAATGGGTGTTGTCTGACCACCGGGCCGCCATTCGTATAAAGCCATAAATTCGGCCAAGGGTAATAACAGATCGTCTTCAGCCTGCGTAATACCTCCGCCCAGCACAACCAGATCAGGCGAGAAACAGTTGATAAGCGACGTAATGCCCACGGCCAGTTTCTGAACCGACGACAGCCAGACCCACTGGGCAAAATAATCGGCTCTCTTATAGGCTTCGAGAAGTTGGTAGGTAGACGTAAACCGCCCCAGCGACCGACGTTCAATAGTTGCGTTGCCGATAGCGTCTTCCAGACTTCCCGGTGCGCCCGTAATGTCGCGGTCCCCACTCGAATCAACCGTCATGTGCCCAACGTGACCAGCTTTCTGGAAATTACCCTGGTAAAGTTTGCCATCGATCAGAACCCCGCCCCCAACGCCCGTGCCGAGCGTGAGCATGACAACATGTTTATGACCTCTGGCCACGCCAAACCGCGCTTCGGCCAGCAAAGCCGCGTGCGCATCATTGACGACATGGACCCGACCGTTCAGGAAGTGCCCCCAGTGCAGACCTTCCAGTCCGCTCAGCCGACCGGGCATGAACGCAATGTATTGATTTGTTTCATTCGGCAAACCGGGGGCCGATAGCCCCACAGCCCGTACAGACCCGGCTGCCTGCTGGCGCAGAGCATCAACGGTTTCGGCAACGGCCTGTTTCCAGTCTTTTTCGCCGTTGGTCGGCTGGTAGAGTTGCCTGAGAACCTCTCCGGTGTCGATATTCACCAGCACACCTTTAATCCAGGTGCCGCCCAGGTCAATGCCGATAGCGTTCATAACTGCCCTTCGCTAACGCTCCAGCCGCCGTCAACGGTCAGAACCTGCCCGGTTGTGAAGCGCGATTGGTCGGACATAAAATAGACAGCCGCCCCATCGAGGTCGCTGGGCTTACCAATGCGACCACCGTCGAGCGGCTGTTTTGTCTTTGTAAACGCCATAATGGCCTCATTGGTGGTTGCTCGCTGCGCCATGGGTGTTTCAACCAGGGAGGGAGCCAGCACATTGACCCGAATATTGTCGTTAGCGTAATAGGCCGCCACGGACTTGGTGAACCCGATCACGGCCGACTTCATGGCGGCATAGGCATGGGTGGCAAAATAGGTCGGCGAGGGCGACGAGCCCAGCACCGAACCCATGTTCAGGATAGTACCCCCCGTTTTCTGCGCTCGAAACGCCCGGACAGCCGCCTGATTCGACAGCATGAGTGAAGTCAGGTTCAGGTTGACGGTATAATTCCAGCCGTCTAGCGTCAGGTCGTGAAGCGGGCCATCGCCAAACCGGCGGCCACTGCCACCGGCTACGTGATAAAGCCCATTGAAACCACCAAAAATCTGCTGACAGAGCGTAATGGCTTTCAAAGCGGTCTGCGGATCGCCCGCATCGCCCGACATGGCTAAGCCGTTGCCATCGAGCTGAGCCTCAGCCGCCGTACAGCTTTCCGGATTACGTCCCACCACAATCACATTTGCCCCCTCACGGACAAATGCCAGCGCAGCCGAAAGACCCATGCCGGTCGTGCCACCAATAACTACGATTCGTTTATTCTCTAACCACATTGTTCTTACCGTGTACTTCGTAAATTAATCGACTACAACCGGCAATTTATTTGGATTAACCGATCAAATGCCCTCCAGCGTAATTATTTACAATCTAGCTCTGTTAGGGCAGATCATGCCAGATCCCGCTCAATGATTTTGCCGGTGGCCTTTTCTTTTAAAATTAGCTTATTCCGGCCGTCGTGGGTCATCTCCTGTTTAATCAGGTAATGATCGGCGTCATACTCGGTGAGGGTGGTTTCCTGGGTTAGCCCTTCTCTGCCGCGCCAGACGGGTAGCTGTACCGGCTCCCACTGCTTCGTGCTGGCCGACTTATAGGCCGCATCCAGAATGGCATTTACTATATACCCATCGTAGAAGGTTTCGGCGGGCGGGCGACCTTCTTCCGCCGACACGAACATATCCGTAAACATGTGATTGTAGCCCAGATCATTGACTTCGTCGCCAACGGGGAAGAGCCAGCCGGTGTTACTTTCGGCCTTCTCGGCTACGTAATCGGCGCCTTTGCCGGTCGTGAACATCTCGAAGCCCGTCCGCAGGAAACTATTAATCCAGATTGTGCCTTCGGTTCCCATGACCTCGTCGCGCAGATCCATTCCGCCCCGGAAGGTCCAGCTCACTTCAAACTGACCAATCGCGCCGTTTTCGTATTTCACCAGCGCAATGGCGTGGTCTTCGGCCTCGATGGGTTTCACCTGGGTAGCGGCCCAGCACATCACTTCCACCGGCTTTACGTCCTTTCCGATGAAGTTACGAGCGATTTCGACGCAGTGGCAGCCCAGATCCAGCATACAGCCCCCGCCGGCCTGCTCCTTATCCCAGAACCAGTTGGAGTGCGGCCCCGGATGCGTTTCGCGCGATTTGGCCCAGAGAATTCGGCCAAGCGCGCCGTTCCGTACGCTATCCATCGCTTTCAGGAATTTGGGCGTATAGCACAGGTCTTCCAGGTAACCCCCGAAAATACCGGCTTCCTCAACCAGTTGCATCATACGTAACGCTTCGTCGGCGGTGCGGCCCAGGGGTTTGGTGCAGACTACGTTTTTCTTGTGTTTGGCGCAAAGTTCAACAGCCGCTGCGTGCAGATTATTCGGCAGGGCAATGCACACCATATTGACATCCGGATGCGCAATTACCTCTTCCATATTGGTCGACAGGAACGAGCAGCCGTAATCGTCGGCGAATTTTTTGGCGGTTTCTTCACGGCGGGCGTAGATGGCGACGACTTTGTCGCGACTGCGCTGACCGTGGAGTGAATCGGCATAGAAGCGGCCAATGAAGCCGCCACCGAGCATAGCAATACGTTGCATAGAGAGGTCGAAGGGGTTAGATACTGCTCCGCGGCCAACCTGGAGTTAGTCAAAGCAGAACGTTTGTGCTGTACTTTTACGAAACTAAAGCCGATTCTGCCTGCCGATTACTTTGACCCATGATTGATTTTTTTGACATCAATACGCTTTTCTTTACCATCTGGGATTACCCCATGAGTTATCTGGAGTTCTTTGGGGTGGTGAGTGGCGCAGTGGCGGTCTGGCTGTCGGCGCGGGCCAACGTCTGGAGCTGGCCCATTGGCGCGGGCAGCGTTGTGCTGTTCTTTTTCCTGTTCTACCAGATTCAGCTTTACCCCGATATGTTTTTGCAGGTGTTTTTCTTCGTTACGAACCTGCAGGGCTGGTGGCGGTGGACTCACCCGAAACGCGGTGAAGAAAATAAAGACCAGGAACTTCGCATTACGCGTATGCCTGTGCGCCGGTTTCTAGTCTGGACCGTAGCGGGCATCGTGGCAACCGGTCTGCTGGGCACTTTTGCCAGTAACCTGCACGAGTGGTTTCCGGTCCTGTTCAGCACGCCCAGCGCCTTCCCGTATCTGGATTCGTTTACAACAGTCATGAGTATCGTCGCTACGTTTCTAATGATCGAGAAGCGCGTGGAGTGCTGGTACGTCTGGCTCGGTGTTGACGTCATTCTGACGTATATGTATTTTGTGAAAGGCGTCAAATTAGTTGGCGTTGAATACTTTGTTTTTTGCTTCATTGCCGCGCTAGGAGCCTGGAACTGGACGCGGGAATACCGGGGCTATTCTACCCAACCTCTGTCGTGATGAGTGAGAAAATAGCGCAGCCAGTTAGTAAACTTTGCCTGTTCGGCCCCGAAAGTGTGGGAAAGACCACCATGGCTCGGCAGTTAGCAACCGAGTACCAGACCGTTTTTGTGCCCGAAGTTGCCCGCGACCTCATTACCTCCAATGAGTTCTCGTTAGACGACATTGTCCGCATCGGGCACGCGCAGACCCAGGCCGTACTAGCCGCCGAGCAGAAGGCCAACCGCATCTTATTTTGCGATACCGACGTAATAACCACGCAGATTTATTCGGATATTTATCTGGGTCAGGTGCCGCCCGTTCTCTATGAACTGGAGCAGCAAATTCAGTACGACGCCTACGTTTTGCTGGATATTGATGTGCCCTGGGTGGCCGATGGATTACGTGATCTGGGCCACCGACGAACCGAACTAATGACTCGGTTTAAGACTGAACTTGACCACCGTAACCTTCCCTACGTCCTAGTAAGTGGCTCATACTCAGAACGTCTTACTACCGTACGTCAACTGGCTGATCAACTTCTGAACGCCCCCGGTTCCGTATAGTAAATTAATCAGTACACTAGAGAAATAATTATAAAACATAATATATTACTTATAACTTTACGAAGAATATTATAAGTTAATTAGCTGATAACTATTAACTTATTTATTTTGTGATATAATTTTGCATTAGAAACCAAACAATGGACCACTATGGCAGTTGCCAAACAATTTCTCAAAAGTAAGCCTGTTTGTAAAGTAACGTTTGAGTTGCCGGCGGATGCCGTCAACGGTGCCAAGACGGTCGCCCTGGCCGGTGAGTTCAACAACTGGGACGCCACAGCTCAGGTGCTGAAAAAGCAAAAAGATGGTTCGTATAAGACGACGGTTGAGTTGCCAGTTGGCAACGAGTATCAATACCGTTACATTCTCGATGGCGCGACTTGGGTAAATGACTCGGCTGCCGACAAATACGTAGCAAGCGGAGTTTCTGACGCTCAGAATTCGGTGGTTGTATTGTAATAGCGAAAGATAAAAGTGACGGGGCGGCCGAGAGAGTATTCTCCCGGCCGCCCCGTCACTTTTATCTCAATTAAACCGTAAAGCTGTCCGATTCGAGGTACGCTTTCACTAGCGCCATTTCGCCTTCCTTGCCGGGCATTGATTTGCCGTGCTCCATCCCGAACACAAACTCCTTGTTCTCGGCTTTGGCTTTTTTGTAAATGTGCTTGAACACATTCTTGTAATTGATCTCCCCCGTGGTTGGTTCGTTCCGTCCGGGGTTGTCGCCGATCTGGAAATAAGCAATTTCGTTCCAGGCCCAGTCAATATGCGGAATAATGTGCCCTTCGTTTTTCTGCATGTGATAGATATCGAACAGAATCTTGCACGACGGGCTGTTGACGCCCCGGCAGATTTCGTAGGTCTGATCGGAGGTGCGCAGAAACAGGTTCGGCGTATCGCTTAACGGCTCCAGTACCATCGTCAAACCTGCAGGTGCCAGAATATCGGCGCCCCGACGCAGAGCATCGATTACGTTTCCGGTCTGGATACCAATCGGCAGATTCCGCTGAAAATCGCCGGGGACGACCGTGGTCCATTTAGCGTTACACCGTTTTGCCGTTTCTACGGCCCGCCGGCATCCATTCAGAAAAATGTCTATGAATTCGGGTTTTCCGGCAGCCAGCGCGTTCTGCGAGTTTCCACCTTTATCGAGTACGAACACGCCCATCGTCATTCCCAGCCGATCCAGTTCCCTGCCCATTTTTTCCTGCAGAGCCGGTTCACGTCCCATCATGCCGTTGTCTTCCAGGGCCATAAAGCCCAAGTCGGCCATGTATTTGATCTGATCAATCGGATCTTTACCGGCGCTGTTTTCAAACATGCCGATATGAGGGGCATATTTGAGCTTGAACGTATTCTTAGCCAGAAGATTGGGCTGCGAGTGCCAGTTGTTGGCCATTGCTTCACCCGAGATAGCGGCTCCGGCTACACCGAGAGTCGATTTGACAAAATTGCGTCGTTGCATAGGGAATTGTGGAGCGTCCGGACCTAAGAGTATTGTCCCTGCGGTCCAGACAATTTTTATTTCTTTTTCAAACTTGCTAAGTATTCAACCAGGTCAACCAGCTCCTGCGTACTCATGGCATCCTGGAGACCCGATGGCATCATGGACGAATCCAGTTTCTTCATCGAGACTACATCAGCCATTTTATAGTTCTGCACGACACCACCGGGGAATTTCATTTGCAGATCGGTTTCTGTCTTGCTCGAAACGATACCCGACATGGTGCTGCCATCCTTGAATTTCACCTCCCAGCCCTCAAAACCGAAACTGATACCGGCGTCAGGATGCAGAATAGCCAGATACTGCCCTTCTTTCGGCAGCTTGGAACCAATCTCCGACAGTTTCGGGCCGAAGTCCATACCTTCACCGTTGACCTGGTGGCAAATGGTGCAGTTCGTTTTAAAGACGTTGACGCCTTTTGTCGCGTCGCCGTTCATGGCCAACAACTCGTTCATAGCCGGGAGCTTTTTGCTGCTGGTAGCGGTTCCTGCGTCCAGGTAGGTCGCAGCTTCCTGACGAATCTTTTTCCGCCACGCTCCGCTAACACCCTGCACGGCGGGCGCCTTGTATTCGCCCTTGATCTCACCCGACTTAAGCAGCGCCAGTACGATCTCCTCACCCTCGTAGCTGCCACCTAGTGAGCGAACAGCCTCCCGACGAACAGCCACCGGCCGTTTTTCATCTAAAGCGACATTCTTCAGGATTTCCAGCGATTCTTTGTTGCCCACCCGACGTAAAGCGGTCAGCATGTTCAGCGTAGCATCGGTATCATTGCCATTAATGACGTCCCAAACCAGCGGGCTACCGTTCTGCTTCAGCAGTTGTCGGGCGGCATCCCGGCCGATTACGTCCGAGGCTTTCGCCATGGCCATCTGCTTCAGGCGGGCGTTTTCGGAAGTCGGCTCATAGCGCGTAACCAGCTCAATGTACTCCTTAGTGCCGTATATGTCATCCATGAGTTTGGTTAACGCACTGGAGGCCACAGACGAGGTTTTCACAAAGTCAGGATCCAGGTGGCGCAGGGCCAGCTTGGTTACGTCGGTAGAGCCGCTGTTTGCCTGCAGAATTCCTAACAGGGCGTTTGATTTTTCTACGGCACCGGGGTTAAAGTCGAACGCCCGGAAGTACCGCAGCCGCTGGTTCAGATCGGTGCCGGCATCACCCGCCAGTTTAGCAAGCATGGGCACAGATTCCCTCGTGCGAGCGCGCCAGACAATATCCTGACCACCGGCGTTAGCCAGCGGATCGCCGTTGAGTTGCTTCACCCAAGCGGTGTAATAGCTATCCCAGTTGCCATCGGCACCAATACCGAGTGCTTCCAGATACCAGCGATCGTTGCCATCGTGTTTGTTAGCCAACTGTGCCCAAAGTGACGGTGCCTCAGCGGACTTGCTCAAACGTAAAGCGATGGCGCACTCCCGACGAACATGGGCATCCGAATCGTTGACCAGTTGTTTTACGGCCGAAATGGTTTGGTCGCTGCCAAGCTGGCGGGCCGCCCGAAGCGCGGTAATCCGCAGATCAGGATTATTGCTTTTCAAAGCCGTCTCCACGTATTTCTGACCTTTGTCCAGTTTGCTCAGCAGCCACAGGGCACGAGCCTGCATCCGTGGATCAGCACTGCTTTTATACATCTTTGCCAGCGCTTTCTCGGCTTTTCCACCCATCTCGTGCAGCTTCTGCCAGCCCGCATACCGTATTGCCATGTTCGGACTTTGCAGCGCTTCAATCGCACCGTCAGTAGTGGTTACGTCAACCTTCGGCATTTTATAGGGTGAGTTGGGCGGGGCCACACGATACACCCGGCCCCGGTTCTGATCGCCTGCCTGGTGACCACCTACACCGGGGTCGTACCAGTCGGCAATAATCAGCGAACCATCCGGCGCTATGCAGATATCGGCGGGGCGGAACCACTGGTCCCGTGCACCTTCCAGAACATTCACAATCCTGGCCGTATAGCCCGCACCCTCTTTCTGCACCGGATACGACCGGACTACGTTCGGACCTGCATCGCAGTGGATGACCTGATTCTGGAACTGCTGAGGCAGGAGTTTTCCTTCGTAAACGATGATACCCGTTGGCGAACCGGCCCCGGTCTGAAGCAGGTTCGGCACAACGCCGGGGTCGTTCAGGTGCCAGTGACGCCGGGGCGTTTCGGGTTCAATATTTTCGCGGTTGGCCTGCCAGCCTGCACCGGTCATCTCGTCGGTATAGCCGTAGTTGCCGTACTCCATAACGTAATTAATCCGCACGCCTTTGTTGCCATCGTCATCATTGTCCGACTGCCAGAGCGTACCATAGGAGTCAACGGCAACTTCGTAGTTGTTCCGGAAGTTCTGGCCCAGCAACTCTACGTTTTTACCGTCGGGGTCGCAGCGGAACACCATACCCTGTTTAAAATTAGTCCGGTCGATGGTTTTGCCGGTCGCAATATCCACCACCGGTTTTCCGTCCTTGTCCAATAGCTGGCGGCCTTCGTTACCGAAGTTAAAATACCATTTGCCGTCCGGGCCGAACACGAACGTATGCATGCCGTGATCGTGCTGTTCGCCCCCAATTCCACTAAACAGTAATTCTTTTTTATCGGCCTTGTCATCGCCGTTCTCGTCGGTCAGCACCCAGACGTTCGGGCTATCGGAGACGATTACTTTATTGCCCTGCACCCAGATACCGAGGGGCGATTCGATGTCCTGTCCCTGGTAAAAAACCTTCGTAACGTCGGCTTTACCGTCGCCGTTCTGGTCTTCCAGAATCACAATCCGGTCGCCTTCCTTACGTGTCGGGTTACCGTTGACGGCCGGGCGGTAGTTGTAAGCTTCGCAGACCCACACGCGCCCTTTGGCATCTACGTCAATGTTGGTCGGATTCGTCAGCATTGGCTCAGCCGCGAACAGCGTGGCTTCCAGTCCCGGCGCGACGTTCAGACTACCCACGGCATATTTTGGGTCGTGCTTATCGTCGTCGCTAAGCTGGGCAAACAGGCTCGTCAGGTAACGGCTGGAGGCTGCGTTCAGGTTTCGGTTCTGGTAGGCACCAATGAAGGCCCCACTCACCAGCAAGCCAGCCGCTGAGAGCGTTAGCGCTCGCCGGGAACGTATAAAGTTTGGTAGCCGAAAAGAAGTCATAAGGAACAGTTGAAAGAGCAATGGATTGTATTATAACCCGTAAATATAGTGATAAAGAAAGTCTTTATTTCAGAATCTGGAAATCAATTTCACCCGAACAGTCGTAAGAAACCATCCATCATCAAACCCTAGGAAGGCTGCTTTCTACTCTTTTTACCACCTATCTCGCTGCTTAGCACGTAAATTCTTTTCAGATTCATAATTTACGCCATCAGACAAAACGAATCGCCTAAGCCAATAAACAACCCGGCCCGACAGGGACTACCTACCGGGCCGGATTATGTTAGAGTTATTTCGGATTAACGGAAGAAAAACCCACTCGGGGCAATTTCGGCCCGCACCGAATCAACCAGCGCACCACTGGGCAAATAGCGGAGAACGTAACCCGCCTGCTTATAGGAGGGCGTCACGCCGGCATAAATCAATCCGCGTGGGTCGCTGGAATCAACGCCCAGACCACTGAACAGGCGCGGAATAAAGGGCGTTGTAGCCGGAATACTGGTGTCGTTGATTGAAAAGCGGTACGTCTCGCCTTTTTCTTTGTAGTTATCCGCCGGGTCGTAGAAGGAGTTCACAAAATAGAAGAACTGCTTGTCGGCGCTCAGCACAATCGAGCCGGGCGATTTGCTGCCACTGCCTACCTTCAGCCGGACTTCGGCAAACTTAGTGTTCGGGTTTATCCGCACCATTTCTTTCGTTGAAGAAGCATACGCCCATAGTTTTCCGTTGCCGTCGAAGGCAATCGGATTGGGATTAACCCCGATATCGAGACCGGGCTGCTGCACTTCATCCGTTTCGGTGTTGATAACCGTCAGAACGCGGTCGCCACCGGCGCTCCCGACGAAGGCTTCCTTCCCGACTACAACCATCCGTTCGGCTCCCTTAGTTACCGGAATCTTCTTCGCGATGGTTCTCGAGGCCAGATTCAGAACCAGTACATACCCAGGATTGGCGAAGAAATTAGTTCCGCTCCCGGTTGCGCCCCAGCAGCTGATATACGCCTTGTTCGGGCCGGCATACACGACGTAACGAGGATTCTCGACGTCGGGAGCTTTAAACGTAACCAGCGACTTGAACGTCCCGGCTTCGACTACCTCAATCTTATCCTGACCGGCCGTGCTGTTGTCAACCAGAATTACGCCCTTGCCGTCGATTTCGGTGTAGTCGCGTACGCCACCCGTCAGCGTACGGGTGTTGGCTGCGTTGAAAATGTCCGTTACCGGGGTGGTTGAGTTGCGCGGGAGGAACGAAATGGAACCGTTGTTGTCGGTAAAATTACCAGCGTTTAAGATATACGCCCCCGACTCATAGGGCGAAGGCTGGGGGTCTGGCGTTTGACAATTCCACGCGCTCAGGGCCACTAACCCAAGGAGGATGCTCTTCTTCAATTGGTTGTTCATGGAGTACTGGGAAATAAATTGAGTAATAAGTTAATTGCTATATTCCGACCGGGCAAGGCATTTCGTTTTACGCTGAACGCCAGCGCGTCGAATACGTTGTTGACCTGCCCCTGCACCCGCCCCGCCACCGGCCCAACCCGGACGGTATGCTCCAGCAAAACATTAGTTAGCGTGACGCCCCGGAAAAACTGACTTTCGTCAAACGTAATGTACCGGCGCGACGTTGCCTGCGTCTGCACCGTCAGGCGCGTTCGGTGTTGCTGTAAAAAGATATTCAGCGTGCCCGTATGCAATGGTACGTAAGGCAGTTGCCGCCCAACAACGTCCTGCGCGTAGGTACTATAGGCACGCTCCTGCGAGGACTGGATAAAGGCATAGCCGCCCCGCAGCCCTGCCTGCCAGCGGGCCTGTGTGTACGTCAGGTTCGTACTTAGCTCAAGACCCTTCGAAACCACCAGTTGCAGGTTTTCGACCCGATAGCCGTAGTCCGGATTCCAGTATGACCAGTCGTCCACGCGGTTCTGATAGGCGGTTGCTTCTACAGTCAGACGGAGTGGTTCCGTTAACGTAGCGTTGGCCACCAGTCCGGCTTCCAGATTAAATCCCCGTTCGGGCCGCAGATTCGGATTCCCCAGCCCAAGCCAGTAGCGTTCGTTCAGGGTCGGGACACGGTAACTGCGGCCTACCGACCCTTTAGCTGTCAGCGCAAAGGAGCGGTGCTGAACAAGCCGGTACTCGGCACCGAGCGAAGGAGTCAGGGGTGGATTAAAGCGCGTTACAAATGCCTGCCGGACGTTAGCCGATACAAGCCAGCGGACCGTTTGAAACCGCAGCAGGGCGTACAGGTCCTCCCGGTTTTCGGTAATTAGCTGTCCGCCGTAGCCATCCGTTACGGTGCGGTAGTGCGACCATTCCCCCCCGATGCGCAGATTCAGCCGCAGACTTTCACGGGTGGGCAAGAGTACGAACTCCCGCTCGACGCGGTTGACAAACCGGTCCGTTCGGGTGTGGCTTGGCGCATCAAAATTGCCCTTGGCGTAATCGTATACATCCCGAATCCAGCCAAGTCGGACGGTCAGACGGTCGGCTTCATAGGTGCCCTGCAAACGCGCCGACTGAGTTCGGGTTCGTTCGCGGGCGATGGTATCGTCAGGCGCAACAACCAGATCATTGTCGGACAGCCAGGCATTAACCGACAGTTGCCGTCCGCTTCTGTGCCGAAAATAAAGGTCCTGAACCAGCCCGCGCTGCGCGGTTTCGGACTGTTCCAGAAAATAGTTGCGTCGTTCGGTATAAGGATAAACGTTGTTAAACTGGTTACGGTACGCAAACGTTTTTCCCGCTACCTGCCAAATCTGTCCTGGCGTGCTTGCATACCGGATGCCAGCCTGCGTCTGATGATTCTGAAAACTAGCGATCTGCTGGCCAAGCGTTGCTGAAAATCCCGGTTTCCAGACGGGACTACTGCCCAGCAGCACGCTCCCACCAACCGCGTCGGAACCCACGACGCTTGCCGAGGAGCCGTACTGCACGGCCAGTCGGTCGAAACCCGCCACGGGCAGGGTCGAAAAATCCGTTTGCCCCAGATTGGGCTGGTTAATATTGATACCATTCCAGAGGACTGCCGTGTGATTCGCCGACGTGCCGCGAAAGGAGACCGTTGCCAGTTGACCCGGACCGTAACTCTTGAACGCCAGCGGTGTGTTGAGCGCCAGCAGATCGGTCAGCATCCCAAACCGAAATTGAAGAAGGGTTGTCGAATCAACGCGCTGGAGCTTCTGCCCCGCCAGAAATCGTTCGGGCGCAATGGCCCGCACCGTCACTGCCGACAGCGGCACGGCGGTATCGGCCTGACAGACCAGTTCCCGGCCGCGTTCAGACGATAGGGCAGATGCCTCCGGAGGCCTCATCCCGGAGAGAATGAGAGCAGCCCAAACGGCTCCATGAAACCACCAGCGGGTTTTCTTCACTTGCTAAAACGGAAAAACAGACCTTAAGCCACCTGCTACGTATGGCACGCGGTCTGGACGTTTCCTCCGAACACCAGAACAGCGAATGGTCGTCGGCAGGTCTCCTGGCTCGTCTCGCCGGTTCGGGCCTTCCCACCTGTTGCTGGATATATCCGTTTTCAGGCAGTGGCTACGCAGATGGAACCGACTGATTATTGAGACTGACAGTTGCGGGGACAGCTTTGGCTTTGCACCAAATTCCCTTTTAAGCCGTGAAAGCCGCCACGAAGCAGCATCAGGCACCGAAAACTCGCGACAAAGGTAGCGGTATCGGCCAAACAAAAAAACAGCCCCGATTATCCGGGGCTGCAAGATTCATTAACGACAGGTCTGGCTTGCTACGATATGGCAGCCGCCGGTTGCGGTACTGGTTTCGGGCGTTTATACGCATCCATCTCGGATTTATCGCATGAAAACAGCCACCAGGCACCAAAGCGCAGGGCCAGGTGATAGAATAGAATGGGTAAGGTTAATCCCAGGACAATGCCAATGATAATCAGCGGTATGGGCTGATAAAAATGCAGCACCTTCGTGGCTACAATGCGCAGGCCCGATACGATGAAGATGTGAACCAGATAAATATAGAGGGAATGGTAGCCTATGAAGCGCATCCAGCGGGCAGCGCCCCACCGGCTGAGCAGATAACAAACCAGAATACTCATGGCTACGCCCCCGAGCGTGATTGCCAGATAAACCATGTTATTGACATTGTCTCGGCCCGTGGTGTGCCAGTACCACTGCGAAGCCACAAACACCGGTAGCAGAGCCAGGGTCCAGGCTTTGGCATTGATCCGACCAAGCAAATCGCGCTTCAGCATCTCATCGGTCAGTACATAGCCAACCGCCGTGAAGACGTAGAAATACATCAGGTAATACGGAGCACTGTAGTCCTGTACCATCGGCGCGAAATACCGCATCACCAGTCCCAGCGCCACCTGCCACAGCCCCCGAATCCTGAGAAAGTGGAAAGTCAGGGCAAACATAACAGCTACGCTCACAAGCGCGTAGAGATACCAGAACTGGTCTACTTCGTGGGGATTATAGAACAGATACAGATAATACGTCCAGTCGCGTTTGGTGTTGGTCTGTCCCGACAGCAGAATCTGGGTAGTCAGTTGCAGTGCGCCCCACAAAAAATACGGGTAAAGTAAGGTTGCGAACCGATTCCAGACAAACCCTTTATAGCCCCGCTTGGCGATACTGCTCTGGATAAACATGCCTGACACCAGAAAGAATACCGCCATGCGGTGATTATAGAGCTGCGGAACATACAGGATAGCGGGTGCCACCCCACCCACCGCTTTTGCCACGCCGGTGGCCGTGTGGCCATACACAACGACCATGATCGAAACAGCGCGGGCATAATCGATCCAGGTCAGACGGGTATTACTGGCGAAGAAACCCGTATAGATCGTTCTGAGCCAGGTAAAGTAGGATTCCTGTCGTTTAGTTTCGGCGGGTAAAACTGGTGCCATTAGTTACGGACGGTTAAAAACTGTACAAGCTATCATTGTTTACGCATATAGCAGGCCCTTATTAATTAAACGGCAGATTGAGGTCTAAAAAAGGCCAGACTTTTTATAATCGTCTGGCCTTTAGTCATTTGTTAATAGGATCGACTCAGGTGTCGCCGGGGAGTTAAAACCCATCCGCCTTAATTTCCTTCTCAGTAATCGTCCCGTATTTCTTTACCTTATCCCGAATGGTTTCTGCTTTACCGATCAGAACGAACTGCAGATTATTTTTCGGGAAATACTGATCGATAATCTGGCGGGTTCTAGCCACCGTCAGTCCATCCACGTTTTTCTGGAAGTTGTTGATGAACGATTCATCGAAACCCAGGCTGAACATATCCGTCAGCAGACTGGCCAGCTCACTCGCCGACTCGTACCGGGGCGGGAAATCGGCTTTGACGTAATTCTTGGCCGATGTCAGCGTTTTTTCGTCAATACCCGTACGGTGCAGACTGTCGAGTACCTGCAGGGCCATGTCAATTGCCTCCGTGGTGGTGCTCACTTTGGTAAATGTCGAGATAGCGAACGTACCGCTGTTCCGGTAGGTACCAAACCGGCTCCCGGCTCCGTACGTCAGGCCCGAGTTAACCCGCAGCGCGTCATTGAGCCAGGATGTAAACCGTCCGCCCAGAATCGTGTTGACCACCGTGACCGGAATAAAATCGGGGTTGTTCTGCGTAATGCCCTTGCCACCGATCAGGAACGTTGTTTCGCGGGCGTCATCTTTGTTGATCAGCAGCACCCGGTTGCCCGAGAAGGCGAACGTAGGGTCAGTTAGCCTGGGCGAGGTCGCAGCTGGCGTTTTCCAGCCCCCCAGCAGGCTGGTAATCCGCTTTTTCATGTCGGCCGTGTTGAAGTCGCCCACAATAGCGATGGCTGACCGGTCGGCGGTAAAGTTTTTCTGATAAAACTGCCGGGCGTCGCTGGCCGAGATAGCCGACACCGCCGTTGGTGTACCCGTTACGGGGTTGGCATACGGATGCCCTTCGAACACAAACCGGTTGAAATACGAGTTCACCACGGCCCGCGGGCTTTCTTTCTGCATCGTAAGCTGAAGCAGCTGCCGCTGCTTATACTTATCAAATTCCGCCTGATCGAACGTCGGCCGGGTAATTACGTCCTGAATAATATCGAACAGCAGGTCCTGATCCTTCACGGCGAACGAAGCCGAGAGCTTGGCGACTTCCTTTCCCGCATATGTATCAATGCTGGCCCCGACGTACTCGGTTTTTTCCTCCAGCTGCGCTTTTGGGTATTTGGCACTGCCAAACAGCAGGGCATCGGCCGTCATATTGGCCAGACCGTAACGGTTACCATCCTGCACCGCCCCGGCATCGAAAACCGCTGAGACATTAATAAGCGGCACCTCGTGCTGCTCCATGAGGTAAACGGTCAGGCCATTTTTGAGCTTGAATTTCTGATAGGGCGGCACCTTGAAGGTCTGCGCCGATGCCAGGCCCGTCAGAAACAGGGCCGTAATGAGAGTCAGTATTGTTTTCATGCCGATTAGTTGGTCGTTCCCGTTTTCTTTGGCTCCGGCAGCAGGTAGCCAACGGTACGATTGCGGGCGGTGAGGTAGGTTCTGGCTACACGTTGTACGTCTTCTTTCGTTACTTTCTCGTACAGCGATGGGGCTTCGTATAGTTTCTTGTAATCGCCGAAAAACAGCTCATAGGTACCCAGTGAGTTGGCTTTTCCGTTAATTGTTTCCATCGTCCGGTAGAACTCCATGAGCTTCTGGTTCTTTAGTTTCTGAAGTTCCGTATCCGTAATGCCTTCGTTGATGACCTTGTCGATCTGATTCAGGACCGATTGCTCCAGTTTTTCGGCCGATATGTCACTGGCGGCAATCGCATAAACCGAAAACAGGCTTGGGTCGAACGACTGATCCATGTTCGTAAACACCCGCGACGCGATTGTCGAATCGAGTACCAGTGATTTAACCAGCCGCGACGAGTTACCTGAACTCAGCACCCCACTGAGCAGATCGAGGGCGTAATAGTCCGGATGGCGGGTAGCGGGCGTATGATAGGCCATCAGGATGTTCGGCGTTGCGATGTCCTTATAAGTCGTGGCCCGGCGTTCCCCATTCTGAGGAGGCTCTACGGTACGGAGGCTATCGGGCA
The DNA here is from genome assembly GCF_013127955.1 of Spirosoma taeanense. Taxonomy (NCBI): domain Bacteria; kingdom Pseudomonadati; phylum Bacteroidota; class Cytophagia; order Cytophagales; family Cytophagaceae; genus Spirosoma; species Spirosoma taeanense. The sequence continues at coordinate 857,280 of NZ_CP053435.1, read as the reverse complement.
GTTTCTGCGCCGGAATTGGCTCAAGGTATTGCTCGGCCAGTTTTTTTACCTGCGCGGCCGTTACGTCGCCAACGACCACCGCCACGGCGTTGTTGGGCGAATAGTAGGTCTTAAAATATTTCTCCAGATCGGCCTGCGTCCATTTCTTAATGTCGGATTCGAAGCCAATGACCGGAAACATATACGGATGCTCGACAAACGCGACCGACTGCACCAGCTCGTTAATGACGCGGTAGTTGCTGTTTTCCAGACCGGTGCTGCGTTCCGACAGCACCACGCCCCGCTCGCTCTCTACCATCTTTGGATCAATCGCCAGGTCCCGGATGCGGTCGGCTTCGAGGTCGAAAATTGTTTCCAGGGCTCCGCTCTGAAACCAGTCCGTATACACCGTCGTGTTTTCGGTCGTGTAGGCGTTGTTGGAACCGCCGTTGGCCTCCATTACGCGGTCGAACTGCTTAGGGCCGTATTTCTTGGCTCCGTTGAACATCATGTGCTCAAAAAAGTGCGACAGGCCCGTAATGCCGTGCACCTCGTTGCGCGAACCAACTTTCCAGAAGGAATAGAAATTGGCGTTAGGGATGGAATGGTCTTCAAGGACCATAAACTTCATGCCGTTTTTGAGCGTGAACGTCTGCACGTCCTCCGGTTTAGGCTTGTTCTGAGCCAGAACAACGCTACCTGTCGAGAACAGCAGCCCGACCAGCAGCCCGATTCGTTTAGTCATGTGAATGAATTGATTGAGAGAAAAGCTAAAAATACGCCTGATAAAGCGGATTACAAAAAGCCGTTTCTTTGCGTTCCGGTTGAAATAACTCATTGCTCATGAATCAATCTCTCTGGTCGCTGAGCGGCCAACGCGCCCTCGTTACGGGTGGAACCAAAGGTATCGGCGAGGCTATCGTCCGGCAGTTTCTGGACCTCGGCGCGGCCGTATTTATCATTGCCCGCGACAATGACCTTTTGCAGCAGCAACTTACCGACTACCGGCAACAGGGCCATACTGTCGATGGTCTGGCAGCGGATGTCAGTCAGCCAGGCGTGGCCGCGCAGGTCATTGAAGCGCTTCAGACGAGCTGGAACACGCTGGACATTCTGGTGAACAATGCCGGGACAAACATCCGTAAGCCAACCGCTGAATACAGCCCTGCCGAGTATGATCACGTTCTGAACACCAACCAGCGCTCGGCTTACGAACTGACCCAGGCAGCCTATCCGCTGCTGAAAGCCTCCGGCAACGCAAAGGTCATCATGGTTTCGTCGGTATCGGGGCTGACGCATACCAGCAGTGGATCGCTTTACGGTATGAGTAAAGCCGCCCTGCTTCAGCTCACCCGCAATCTGGCCGTGGAGTGGGCCGCTGATGGCATCCGGGTCAACGCCGTTGCGCCCTGGTATATCCGCACGCCTTTGGCCAGCCCGGTGCTGACAAACCCCGAAAAGCTGGGTGGTATCCTGAAACGGACGCCCATGAACCGCGTTGGAGAACCCGAAGAAGTGGCCTCAGTGGTATCCTTTCTGAGTATGCCCGCTTCGGGTTACGTTACCGGACAGACCATCGCGGTCGATGGCGGACTACTGGCCTGGGGGTATTGACCTTAGCAGGAGCGCGATTTAATCAGTGGATTTTGCCGTAGGTCATCTCCCCCGCTTCAATGGCGACAGAGAGCACGTTGGCTTTCGGCGGAATGGGACAGGAGTACCCGTCGCTGTACGCGCAGTAAGGATTATAGGCTTTGTTGAAATCGAGCACTAAGCGGCCGTTTTTTATGTCGCCGGTGCGGAAGTCCAGGTAACGTCCTCCACCGTAGGTCGACTGCCCCGACGTAACGTCTTTAAAGGGTAAAAACAGATAGTTCCGGTACTGCGGCAGTCGAGCCAGATTCAGGCTCCGGTACACGACCAGTTGCTGTGGTTTGCCCTTAAGCTGAAACGACAGCACCGCATACTGCACATTCGGACTGGTTTTTCCGCTGTAGGTTGGCATGTCAAACGGCTCGGCATCGGGCGTTAACTGTACCGTGGCCGTAACCCGATAAGCCGAGTCGGGCGCAAAGAACCGCAGATACGACAAAGCTTCCGCCGATTTCAGCGGGCTGTTCGGCGTAATCAGGAATTCGTTTCGATACGTCTCCCGATGCCGGGCAATCTGGTCAGCGAACGGCGTCTGGGCAGCTGTTGTGCTTGCCAGCAAGAACGTTAGCAGAACGGGCAGAATCTCTTTCATGGCTGGAGGAGCGGGATGGGTGTCGGCTCGAACCAGCGGCCCCCTGGCAATGTTTACTAAATACGAAACAACTACATCCAACCTATAAACGCAACAACGTTATGAGCCAGACCAAAGAATCTTTTCATGATATTATTCACGGCGATAAGCCCGTACTGGTAGATTTCTACGCCGACTGGTGCGGCCCCTGCAAGCAGCAGGCTCCCATTCTGAAACAACTGACCGACCGCGTTGGCGAGAAAGTCCGCGTTGTTAAGGTCAACGTTGATAAAAGTCAGAAAGCGGCCATGCAATATCAGATTCGAAGTATTCCGACCATGATCCTGTTCAAAGGCGGTAAGATTGTCTGGCGCCAGTCGGGCGTTCAGCCGTTGCACACGCTGGAAGGTCTGGTGAAACAGTATGGCGGGTAAGTCTGACGCCCGTCAGTTGCTTTCAGCTTTTGTAAAGAAGAAAGGCTAATGAGCCCGGAAGAACTCAGGCTTAGGTATGCAGCCGGAAGTAGCAGGTAAAAAACGGCTGATTTACCTCTACTTCCCGGCAAACGCCGTCTACGTAGCGGTAATAATTTTTTCGGCCATCGGGCATAGTCAGCTCATAGGTATGCGCACCTACGGGCCGCAGGTGACAGAATTGACCGTGCCGCTCCGAGAATAACTCCCGAATCTGATACGGCTCGTGGTAGTATAAACGGGCTGTGCTATAGGTTACCCGACGGTCGGTTAGCCGCGATCGGGCATCGTTGATGCGGATATGATAGCTGTTACCATCCCAGTTAACCGACGAGTTATGGCGTGTTCGTCCGTTAAGCTGTTCAACGGACGACGCTTCGGTCATTAAACTTCCCCGGTAGATGCTGGTAAATTGCGTAATCATCCGTTTTTCCCCTAACAGATTCATAGTCACCGATCCATCGACCTGATATTGAACGCCGGTGGCTGTAGTTGTTGAGTTAACGCGTAACTGACCAACGTTTGCGTTATTAACAACTACATCATAGGTCAGCGGCTGCGCCGACGGAGCGCAGAAGAAGAGATTCAGGAGGCATATGCCCGTTAATTGAATGAGCAGCATAATGTCTGAAAGTAACTTGTTGTTTCGTTCGTTAATAGGACAGCTCGTCAGGCTCTCACCCCTATACCAACCCGGAAAATCGCTTGAAATCTGCCGGCTGGTTTTCTGTACAGTTCCGATTGGTTAGGAAAGCATTCATCAGCATCCGGCCGAAAAAAGGATTTCCGAACTACTAATCTCACCCCAATTTCAGAAAAATAAAAATCAAACTATAATTTATTTAAAAAGTGCATAGGGGTCTACCGAAGAATAGGTGTCTTATCACCAGCTAAATGTATGTTCTGTGAAAATGATAGTTTTACCCTATCCTATCATCCATCCACCCAAGTCAGTGCAACCAGCTGAACAGGACGTACTTTCGGCCATCCGACAAGGCAACGAGCAAGCGTTTGAAGCTGTTTTCCGGCAGCATTACGCTTCCTTGTGCCGTTACGCCCGCCAGTTTCTGCCCGACGCCGACGAGGCCGAAGAAGAAGTACAGATCATGTTTCTGGCACTCTGGGAAAAACGCGACGGTCTATTTATTACAACTTCGTTGAAGTCCTATCTGTTTCGGGCCGTGCATAATCGCTGCCTGAACCGGATCAAGCACCTGGCGGTTCGCGACGAACACCGAGAGCACACGCTCTACGCTGGTGAGACGACCGCCGAGTCACCAATCCACACACTGCTGGGCGATGAGCTGGCTGACCGGCTGCAGGCGGCTATTCAAAAACTGCCCGAACAGTGCCGACTGGCGTTTACGTTAAGCCGGTTTGAGGAGCTGAAATACGGAGAGATTGCCGATCAATTGGGCATTTCCATTAAAACAGTGGAAAATCAGATCGGTAAAGCCCTTCGTTTATTACGAACAGAATTGAGCGACTACCTACCTATACTTTTCATTTGGCTGCTAAACCAGCCCTGAGCCATGGCAGACCAACAACCCATAGACGACGCCTTGCTGGCCAAGTTTCTGGCGGGCGAAACCGACCCGGACGAGTCGGCGCGGGTACAGCAGTGGCTCGACGGCGACAGCTCAGTTGCGTCAACGACCAGTCCTGACGATTTTGTTCGCTTTGAACGCATCTGGCAAACGGCAACGCCCGCCGATCAATCGTCGATTAATACCGATGCGGCCTGGAAAGCCGTTCACCAGAAAATGCGCGGGCTATCAGGTTCGCCCGGATCGCAGCCGGAGCCAACAATCAAACCATTGCCGGTTCAGATCGACGCGCTGCCAGCCCAACACCGATCAATCTGGTCCCGGCCAATCTGGCGTATCGCAGCCGTGCTGCTGCTGGCGCTAGGTGCCGGCTGGCTGGCTCTTCGCTTCCGGGGGCAGCAGCCACCGCCCGGCGAGCAAACGTTTCTGACGCTGACCACAACCACGCAATCTCTGAACAAAACCCTCTCCGATGGCACTAAAATTCTCCTGAATCGACACTCAACCCTGCACTACCCAGCCACGTTTGCCGACGACCATCGCGACGTTACGCTGACGGGCGAAGCCTTCTTCGACGTTTCGCCCGATGCTACGCGGCCATTCCGCATTCAGGCCCGGGAGACCACCGTGCAGGTATTAGGAACGTCGTTCAATGTCCGGGCTTACGACGCGAACGTCAGCGTGGCTGTTCGTACGGGTAAGGTTCGGTTTGCCGGTGGCCGCAAAGCCGTTGTTCTTACGCCTAATCAGCAGGCAACCTTCGTGGCCGGGGCTGATACGCTTCGCCAGATTCTCCAGGTTTCTCCAAATGTGTTCGCGTATAAAACCCGTCAGCTGGTGTTCGATAAAGAGCCGTTACGTAACGTTGTGCAAACGATCAATACCGTTTATCAGGCCGACGTGCGGCTGGGTAGCGCCCGGCTGGGGAACTGCCTTCTGAGCACTCGTTTCGACAAATTGCCGCTGGATGACGTCATCGCCATTACGGCCGAAACGCTGCAGTTACGCGTTAGGCGAGTCGGTCAGCAGGTGGTTTTAGAAGGCGATGGCTGCCAGTAGATAGGGGCTAACACCCGGTTGGCTGTCTTGCTTTAAAATTTCCTGTCAATGGCCCCGATACGTTCTTCTATCTTTCTCTTTCTCCTGCTCTTGAGCACCCGGCTGCTGGCGCAGACGACGCCCCCGCTTGAGCGGCTCATCTCGGTCGATATTCGGAACGAGCGGGTTGAAAATGCGCTCAGGCAGATCAGCCGCGCCGGGCGTCTGGAATTTTCCTACGACCCAACCCGCCTTGACCCGGCTACGCTCGTTACGGTCCGGCTGACCAACGCGCCGGTTCGGCAGGTGCTCAACCAGCTGTTTGCCCGCAGCATGACGTATAAATCGCGGGGAAACTATATCATTCTGCTCCGCGCCGACCCGCCCGAAACGGCACCCAAACAGCTTTTGCTGGATGGCTATATTTTCGACGAGCAAACCGGCGAACGCATTGCGCAGGCCAGTATTTTCGAGAAAACAACCCTGGCCTCTACCGTCAGTAACCCATTTGGGTATTACCGCATTCGACTGCCGAGTAATCTGCCAACGATTCGGCTCGATGTGCGGAAGCAGTCGTATCTAGGCGAAACCGTTACGGTTCGGGCCAGATTCAATCACTCGGTCAACATTCGCCTGACGCCCCAGCCACCCAGCACACCCCTACAGGCGCTACCGATACGGACCAGCGAAGACACAACCCGCCCCGCTATACCCCCCATTACCCCGCCGGTTGTCTTACCAACTCTGGTCGCAGCCATCGACTCGACGCCCCGGCACCCTCCGATGTCGGCACTTGACCGCGGGCGCATGGGCCTCATGCAGCTGTTTGTATCGGCGCAGCAGGCGATCCACGACATCAACCTGAGCCGCGATACGCTCTACCGCGACTGGCAGGTATCGCTGGTGCCGTACATCGGCACGAATCACCGATTGAGCGGACGTATTATCAACCGGCTTTCGTTTAACGTCTTTGTGGGCTACTCACTTGGCGTGCGTGCCTTCGAAGCTGGTGGCCTGCTCAACCTTGTTCGGAATGATGTGCAGGGCGTTCAGGTAGCGGGACTTGGTAACCTTGTGGGCGGGCAGGTGCATGGCGTGCAGGCGGGTGGACTGTTTAACCTCAACGGGGGCGATGTGCGCAGTACGCAGGCAGGTGGTTTGTTCAATATTAATCTACAACAGGCACAGGGCGTACAAATCGGCGGTTTGTTCAATCTGACGCTGGGCGATATGTCGCGTGGCGTGCAAATCGGTGGGCTGATAAATTATACTGGCCAGTCTATCAACGGCGTCCAACTGGCTGGGCTGTTTAATTTCGCCCGTCGCAACGTGCAGGGCTGGCAGATCAGCGGCCTGCTCAACCGGGCGGGGGCAATTTCGGGCGGAACGCAGATTGGTCTGATCAACATTGCCGAATCATCGGGCAGCGTTCCCATTGGCTTATTCAGCCACGTAAACAATGGCTTTCGGCGGATTGAGGTGGCCACCAATGAAGTTAACCGGCTGAATTTAACGTATCGCACGGGCGTCCGGCAGTTCTACAATATTTTCACGGCGGGCAGTAGTTTTAACCAGACAGATAATCCCTGGCTGAGCGTCGGCTACGGTTTAGGAACCGCATTCCGGCTGTCGCCAGGAACGCTGCTGAGTCTGGAGGCTACCGGGCATTATTTCCTTTACAGGACCCGAACGATCGACGACTGGAACCAGCAAATTCGGTTCAGCCCTCTGATTGAGACTAAACTCAGCCGGGGGCTGTTCCTCGCGTTCGGTCCATCGGCCAACTGGTTTTTTAGCACCGGCGGGACTACCCGGCCCCTGCTTCGGCCCGCTCTGCCCCTCTTCGACAATCGCACCACCGATTTTGGTAACGCCCGCCATTGGGGCTGGATAGGCTTTCAGGCCGGCCTGCGGTTCGGTACGCCTTAAAAACTGAAAATTTTCTTCTGACGCGTAGGGGTAAATGAAAAGGAGGCTGTCATGAAGCCAAATACAGCATATTCATTTAACCAGTAAACACCATGAAACGCAGCTTACGTTATCAGATTAGTTGTATTGCCTTCGTATTAATTAGTCTGGTCGCCTGCGGGCCCGAGGACATTGGCCCCTATCAGGCCGGCGAACAGACCTACGCCCTGAGCGGCTTTGACCGGCTCGACATGGGCAGTGCCTTTTCTATTACCGTCCAGTCCGGAGTTACTTTTAGTATCGTAGCTGAAGGCGATCAGCGCAATCTGGACGATCTGGATGTGTATACCCGCAGCGGAACGTTGTTTGCCCGGTACCGTAACTCGCGGAATCGCAAACATCGGACAGCCTTTCTCATTACCATGCCAACGCTACGGGGCGTTGCCTTTTCAGGAGCCAGCCAGTCGACGATTACAGGCTTTACAAACCTGCGTGAGCTGGACATTGAATTGTCAGGCGCATCCAAAGGGGAATTTACCGTACAGGCAGCACGAACGAACATCGGGTTGTCGGGTGCGTCGAACCTGCAGTTGAATGGAAACGGCTCGTCGCTGGCGGCCGATCTGTCGGGTGCATCGAAGCTGCAAGCCTTTACGTATCCGGTTGCCGAAGCGAACATTAACGTATCGGGGGCCAGCAAAGCCAGTGTCAGCGTAAACACAGCGCTGGTCGTCGATGCCAGCGGAGCCAGCACCGTGCGGTACCGGGGCACACCCACCGTGCGGCAGCACGTGAGCGGAGCCAGTAGCGTACAAAACGATTAATTGGCGAGAAATAAGCCTTTTAAACCAACCAAGCGCATTGCCGCCTGCGGGATTAATCCGATAGGCGGCAATGCGCTTGATTACGTTTACGTTGCTCAACTTTTTCTCTGCGAAACAGACGATTGCAGTTTTCCCATCAGCTTTGGCCGAGAGTCTTTCGTGCCGTTCAGCTTTGCAATGCTGTTTTCAAAACTTACCTCAACGCCATCGGCATTGTAGCGGCACGTAACGGTATCATAATGGGCCGTTTCGATAAACCGCCACGTCATAACAAAGGTGTTGGGGTCCTGCCATCCGCCACTACCGGCCACTTTCGAACTGGTTTCGCCTGGCACCGGCGTAGACACCAGTTTGAGCGGAATGGTCGAAAAAGTCGTACTACCCTCTACCCAGCGGTTTATTCCGCACGTAACCTGATGGTCGCCCCGGTCATCCTGCAGTTTAAAAATGCAGCCGTCCTTGCCAAACGTCAGGGAAGCCGTTTTGGCTTTCAGCGAGTTATCCGCGAACGTGTAGGTATTCCCGCTGATTTGCGTCGCTGCCGATGAAGGTGATTGCAGACTGGGCGGAGCCAGGGCCAACGTGGCCAGTTTCCGTTTTAAAGCATCCTGAGGCAGCTTATCCACCGACTTGCCCGAATCCTGAACGGCGGGCAGAATATGATTCCATACGGCGTCCAGAATGGCCTGCATATCCCCTGTTTCGGAAGTGATGGCAACGACCATATCTTCTTTGGGGAGGACAATGCAGTACTGGCCGAACGCGCCATCGCCCCGGTACGCATCATGGCGACACCGCCAGAACTGATAGCCATACCCCTGAAGCCAGTCGTTTTCTTCGGCTTTACGTTTACCCCCGGCCGACTGAATCTGAAATCGGGTAGCGTCCGCAATCCAGGCCTCGGGCAGCAACCGTTTGCCGTTCCACATGCCTTTCTGCAGATACAGCTGACCGAACTTGGCAATGTCTTCCGTGCGCAAACGGAGTCCCCAGCCGCCGGTATTGATTCCGTTTGGATCAACCTCCCAGTCTTCGCCGTTGATGCCCAGCGGCTCGAACAAACGCGGTTTCAGGTACGCGAGCACCGTTTTGCCAGTAAGTTTCTGCACAATCGCCGAGAGCATATAAGTCGCGGCACTGTTGTACACAAAGTGCGTTCCCGGTTCATGCTCGACCGGCAGCGCCAGAAACGCCTTAATCCAGTTTTTTTCACCGGAGCCTCGGACAGCCGGTGTTGCGTCCTTATCATGCCCGGTCGACATGGTCAGCAGGTCTTTCACGCGCATAGCCGCCAGATTGGCGCTGATGGTAGCGGGCGCATCGGCCTTGAAGAACGAAACAACCTTATCATTCACCGTCAGGCGACCTTCTGCCACGGCCATGCCAACGGCCGTCGACGTAAAGCTTTTGCTGAGCGAGTACAATGTATGCTTCAACTGGGGCGCATACGGCGCCCACCAGCCTTCGCCCACAACCCGCCCATGCCGAAGTACCATCAGGCTGTGCAGGTTTAATTTTCCGGCTTCAACGGTATTGACAAAATTCAGCAGGCCACCCGAGGCCACGCCCTGCGCTTCGGGCAGGCTGCGCGGCAGGCTGAGTGAACGGGTCGGCGAAGCCCAGCCAACCGTGTCGAAAGTAGCGGCTATACTCAGACCGGCTGCGCCAAAGCCCAGTTGCTTGAGAAAGAGTCTGCGATCCAGGCCCATCGTAGTAAGAACGTAGTTAAGTGATACGCTTAGATACCGGGTTAATCAACCTGGCCTCGGTTATTCATTGAACTCTATACTGTTAAGCTGAATGATATTGTTGCTGGGTTTATCGCGCTTGACAACCACGACGTAAACATCGTGCTTGCCGGTAATGGGCTTGTCCAGTTGGGCCGTCACCTGCCCGGCGTTTTTCCAGTCGCCCGTTGCTTTGTAGGGCGTTCGGTTCACCACGGGCCCGGCATAGGAATCGAGCCGCAACTCTATTTCACCGTCTTTATCGAGCGATGAATAATCATACGTCAGCGACTTAATACCGGTCATGTCAATCCCCTTCAGCAGTACGTATGCCTTATGGCCACCGGCCGACAGGCGATTGCCCCATCTTGGGAAACCGACGTAAGCATCGGCGTCGAGGGTTCTGACTTTAGCCGGACGCAGCGAAACAACATCGGTGCTGGTGATCGGTCCAACGACCTGTCCACCGTTATCCGTGTATGCGGCCACCAGCGTATACTGCCCGCGTGGCTCGTCGGCTTTGTGGTCGGTCAGGGCAAGCGTTCCCTGTAGCGGAACTGTTTTCTGCTTCTGCTCATCTGTCAGCGAGAAAATATACTTCACCATCTCCTGCGCGTCCTGGGCCGGAATCTGCGGGTGGGCGCTCATCAGGTGATCTTTGCTCCAGTTGCCGCCACCGCCTTCGATAATTTTTTTCGCCAGCCGCTCAACCACGCCGGGCTGGCCTTTGTACCGGCTGGCCACGGCCAGGAACGTAGGCCCGACGGATGGTTTATCAATCGTGTGGCAGGCTTTACAGTCGCTGCCCGCGATCAGGGTTTTCCCGAGCGAGCCGTTGCCAATTGCGGCCAGGTCCTGGTGGCCCTGCTGCGGAGCCGCAGTCGGGGCATTACCCGGCTGAGCGCTATAGGCGTAATAGACCTTGATACGTTTCGGGTCAATCTTCTGATCTTCCTTATCGCTTACCTTGACGGAATATGTAAATGGTTTGCCCGCCCAGAAGAACGACTTATTACCCGGCGTCGTAATGGCTACCTCGGGTTTGGCATTGCCGACTTTGACGACAACCGTATCCATCGCCACCAGCCCCGTCTGATCACTCACTTTCAGAATAGCATTATAAACGCCGGGCTGTGTATACGTATAGGTCGCGTTGGGCTGGGTGCTACCTACCGTTTTACCGTCGAACAGCCACTGGTAGTTCAGTACATCATCCTGATCGAGATCCGTACCGCGACCACTGAACTTTACCCGCAGCGGGGCCTGTCCAACGGCTTCACGAGTGGCGGGGCTGTTCCGGTTGTCGGAGGTAAGGAACGAGCGGGCGCTGGCCTGCGCCGTAGCCAGTGAATCAACGACGGTCGCGCGGGCAACGGGCGCCCGGTTGCCGGTATTGTATTCGATTTTAACCAGGCGGGCATCGTCGTTATCGGCCCCGTACACCGAACCGTATTCGAGCATATACATCACGCCGTCTTTGTTGAACGCCAGATCAATAGGTCGCCGGAAGTCGCCATTGGTCGCCATGAAGGGTTCGTTGCGAATATAATTATCGTTCTGATCGACCCGCACGGCCATCACCCAGTTACGCATCCAGTCGAAGATGAACAGCATGCCATCGTAGTAGGCCGGGAATTTATTCTTCGAGCCCGAGTTCTGGTCGTGCGTATAAAATGCACCGGCCATGGCGCTGCGACCACCCTGTCCAACTTCCGGAAACTCTTTGGAAGCCGCATACGGATACCAGATCATAGCCGGATTGGCCGGGGGCAGAGTCTTCATGCCGGTGTTATTCGGCGAACTGTTGACCGGCGCGTTGGAATCGAAGCGGGGACCGGCTACGTTCGTGGCAAAATCCAGGTCTGGATACGGCTGACTATTGCCGATAAACAGCGGCCAGCCGAAATTACCCGGTTTCTTGGCCTGATTGAATTCATCATAACCCCGCGGCCCAATCGTACTGTCTTTGCCTGCATCCGGGCCGATTTCGCCCCAGTACAGTACCGACGATTTAGGGTTTACCGCAATCCGGTACGGGTTTCGCAGACCCATCGTGTAAATCTCGGGGCGCGTCTGGGCCATACCTTTCGGGAAGAGGTTTCCGTCGGGAATGGTATAGGTTCCATCCGGCTGGGGACGAATCCGCAGCACTTTCCCCCGCAGATCGTTGGTGTTAGCCGCCGATCGCTGCGCATCGAGGGTCAGATGGTCGGGCCGCTCGTCGATTGGCGCGTACCCATTCGACGGAAAGGGGTTGGTATTGTCGCCGGTAGAGAGATACAGGTTTCCTTCCTTGTCCCAGGCGAATGAACCGCCATGGTGCGCGCTGGCTTCAAACTCGTGCGGAATTTTCAGCACCACTTTCTCCGAAGCCAGATCGATCGTATTGTCATCCTTGATCACAAAGCGCGACAGATGATAAACCGGATCTTTGTCTGCCATCGGCGAATAATACAGATACAAATAGTGGTTCGTCGCGAAGTTTGGATCGACCGTTACGCCCTGAACGCCAAAGCCCTGTTTCGTTGATACCGAAAACTTGTGTAGAATCTTGTGCTCGTTGGTTCGCGGGTTATAGACCGACAGATTGCCGCTCCGCTCCGTAAAGAACACACGCCCGTCGTCGGCGATGGCCAGTTCCATCGGCTCGTTGAGGTCGTTGACCAAGACGGTCTTGACAAACCGGTTCTCTTCCGGCATCACAACTGCGTACGATTTGCTGTAATCCAGAGGCTTGCCGTTGCCCATTACGTAGTTCAGGCCGCCTAACAGGTGTTTTACGAACAAGGGCTCGCTGAAGCTGGCGTCTTCGTGACCGCCACCGGTATAAAATGCCCGACCACCGTCAAACTCATGATACCAGGCAATAGGGTGATTAGCGCCGTTTGTTCCGCCATCATAGGTATTTTCGTCCAGGTTCGCCAGAACGTTCAAATCCGTATAGAACGAACGGTAGTTGTACCATTCGTCGGTACGCTCCCAGTGGTCGGGCAGGTGGGCCGTAGATAGGTGATTTTTGTCGGTTACGTCAACGGTTGCTTTGCGGACGTTGGAATTGCTGGGGTGACTGGAAAAATAAGCCCCCACCAGCTTGTTGTACCACGGCCAGTCATATTCCGTATCGGCAGCGGCATGGATACCCATGTAGCCACCACCCGCCTGAATGTACCGCTCAAAGGCAGCCTGCTGAACGGGGTTCAAAACGTTACCGGTTGTGCTCAGGAACACCACGGCCTGGTAATTCCGCAGGCTGTCGTCATTGAAATAGTCGGCGTTCTTAGTGGTATCGACCCGGAAGTTGTTTTCGGCGCCCAGTTTCTGGATGGCGGCAATACCGAAGGGAATGGACGTGTGTTTCCAGCCTTTCGTTTTCGAGAAGACCAGCACCCGTTTGGGGGTTGCTGGTGTAACGGCTGGCGGACTGGCAGAAACTGTTGTCTGCTTAACGGCTTTCTGGGTATTCAGACAGGCGTAGAGACCAACCGTGGCTCCGGCTGCTACAAGCAAACGAAGATAATGCTTCGTTGATGACGGTAACCAAATCATAATACGGCAAGAGTTAAGGGCTTACGTTTCGTGGCAAAGTCTGACAGGCGACCTGCGTCTTCAGGCTGTCAGGAAAGGTTCGTGGATAGTAAGTCATATTGCCCTATAAACTACCCACTAAGCCGCGCTCAACCGTAAAATAGCTAACGATGTCTTTCTGAAAATGCCCTCAGTCGTCAACCGAACGAAGTATTTTGAACGGAATAGATACGGGCGGCCTTTAAATAAGCTAATCTATTTTCTAAATAGATTTCTATCTTTAAACTCGCTCCTGTTCAATCAACCCTTCAATTGCCGGGTAAGCTATGCAGCACAATACCTTGGACAAGCCTAACCTATCGGTTCATAATCAACAACCCATGCAGGGATTAGGTCCATATACTCTGCTCGACGCATCCGTCGAAGAAGCGTTCACGAACATTGCCCATATTCTGACGCAGGTTTTTCAAACTCCTGGTGCGCTGATTTCGCTGGCGGACCAGGATAGGGTTGTTTTCAAAGCCAACGTAGGCCTGTCGGACGCTGACGCGCTGGATTTAGCCGGCAGGTTGTGTTCGCAGGCGTTGCACACGACTGAGGCTCTCGTTTTTGACGATCTTCTGGAGGAGCCTCATCGATCGACTCTGCCATTTGTGGCAGGTGCGCTAACCTTACGGTTCTTCGCCGGCACCGCCATTCGGACGTCCAATGGAATCCCCGCCGGTACGATCTGCGTGCTGGATACGCAGCCACGATCCTTTTCCGAATCAGATCGACAGATGCTACAACGGTTCGCAGCCCTGGCGACGCACCAGCTCGATTTGCAGCTGCCGCTTGTCAGCGATACAACTGTTCGTACGGAAACCGCCCTCCACCGCAGCCGGTCCCTGATGCACGACACGCTGTCGGCCGGGTTGGTCGCAACCTGGTTCTGGGATATTCAGGCCAATAAGCTCTACGCCGACGGTGACCTGGCCCGTTTGTTTGGCGCTGATGCAGAACAGACCGCCAGCGGAATGCCTATTGAATCGTTCGCCGACTCGGTTCACCCCGACGATCGGGAACACGTACGAACTCTGTTCCAGCAGGCTCTTGCCAGCGGCAAAAAATTTGAGGCTGATCATCGGGTAATCAACCCCGAAGGCGAAGTACGCTGGGTTATTGCCCGGGGACGGTTTGACTACAACGATCAGCGTGAGCCTATATCCTTTCTGGGAGTACTGGTTGACATCACCGACCGAAAACTGGCCGAGCTAAAACATCAGGAAGGCGAAGAGCGGCTAACCCTGGCGATGGAAGCCGCGTCGTCGGGCACCTGGGATTTCGATCTTCTCACGGGAAAGGCTCAGTGGTCGCCCAACTGCAAACAGCTATTCGGACTGCCGCCTGACGCGCCCATAACAGCGGATGATCTGCTGGCGCGCGTCCATCCCGCCGACCGGGAGCGGGTTCGGCTCGCGAACCGGCGCGCCATTGATCCGGAAGGCGATGGCGACCACGACGTTGTTTTCCGCACGATCGGTGAGGCCGATCAGCAGGAACGCTGGGTTCGGGCAAAAGGCAGAACGGTACGGAACGATCAGGGACGGATTGTTCGCTTCGCCGGAATTGTCGTAGACATTACGGAACTGAAACAGATGCAGGAGGCCCTGCGAAAAAGCGTTGAAGAGCAGGAAAAACAAGTGCAGGAGCGCACGCAGGAACTGGGTGAAACCAATGAGAAACTCCGGAAATCCAACGAACGGCTGGAACAGTTTGCCTACGTAGCCAGCCACGACCTGCAGGAGCCCCTTCGTAAAATTCAGTCGTTTGGCCAGATTCTACACAACGAGTATGCCCCCGCTTTAGGCAGTGATGGGCAGGATTTACTCCGACGGATGCAGTCGGCGGCTGAACGGATGTCTACACTTATTCATGACCTGCTCAACTATTCCCGGCTCTCGACCAAACGAGATTCTTTCCAGCCCGTAGCACTGGAAACGCTGGCCAACGACGTACTGTCTGACCTGGAAATGCGAATTCGGGATACGCAGGCCACCATTCATGTCGACCCGTTACCCGTGGTCATGGGCGATACTCATCAGTTGCGGCAGCTTTTTCAGAATCTGCTGTCCAACTCACTTAAGTTTACCAGACCGGGCGTAACGCCGGTTATCGCAATAAATCACCGGCTTATTCTTACTACTGACTTACCCTCGACCGTCCGGCCCGATCATGAAGCGCCGGCCTACCATCAGATTAATTTTAAGGATAATGGGATTGGTTTCGACGAAAAATACCTGGAACTCATCTTTCAGGTATTCCAGCGGCTGCACAGCCGCACCCAGTTTGCAGGCACCGGCATTGGGCTGGCCATCTGCGAGAAAGTGGTCGATAACCACAACGGAGTAATTACCGCCACCAGCCAGCCCGGACAGGGAGCCACATTTCAGGTTTATCTCCCAGCCGACCAGCCGACTACTAGCTGAGCAGGCTCTTAACTCAGGTGATGATTTGCCTGCATTCAGGTTAACCCGATAATAGCTAATATTGTCGGTCAACTTACGCAACGAGTAACCCTTTTCATGAAACACGTCGTACTCATTCTATTTTTGCTGATAACCCTGACGGGTAAGGCACAGACCAACCCCATCCATCTCATCCCGCAGCCCGTTGACGTCAAACCGCTGACGGGCAAGTTCCTGCTCACCAAAACCACGGTTATCAGCTATACACAGCCCCAGAGCCGGTCAGTTGCAGAGATGCTTGCCGAAAAGCTCTCGACCCCTACGGGCTACGGCTTCAAGGCCAGACAGGGCCGCGTTACGTCGGGGAAAACGGCTGCGCCCGGTAGCATTGAACTCAGTCTGAATACAACGCCAAGCGCTCAGTTAGGCAATGAAGGCTATACGCTGGAGGTCTCTCCCAGGGCGGTCAAGCTGTCGGCCAATCAGCCAGCCGGGCTTTACTACGGAATGCAGACGCTGCTTCAGTTATTTCCTAAGGAAATGGCGAGCAAAACGCTGGCGCAAAGCACCTGGTCGGCTCCCTGCGTTCAGATTACCGACTACCCCCGTTTTGGCTGGCGGGGCGTCATGCTGGACGTAAGCCGACACTTCTTCCCCAAAGAGGACGTAAAGCGGTTCATCGACGAGATTGCCCAGTTAAAATACAACACCTTTCACTGGCATCTGACCGACGATCAGGGATGGCGGATTGAGATCAAATCATTGCCGAAACTCACGCAGGTTGGCGCCTGGCGCGTACCCCGCGTCGGTAAATTTGGTCAGCTGGAAGCGCCCAGGCCCGGCGAAGCACCAACGGACGGCGGTTTCTACACGCAGGACGACATTCGGGAAATTGTGCGCTACGCCCAGGAGCGGAACGTAACGATCGTGCCCGAGATTGACGTACCCGGCCACAGCATGGCGGCCATTGCAGCCTATCCCGAACTTTCGTGTACCAGGGACACCAGCACGAAAGTAAACCCCGGCAGCAACTTCGCCGAGTGGTTCGGTAACGGCACGTTCAAGATGTTCATCGACAACACACTGAACCCGTCGGACGAAAACGTTTACGTCTTTCTGGACAAAGTCTTTACCGAAGTAGCTCAGTTGTTTCCCAATTCCTACATTCATGCCGGTGGCGACGAGTGCTACAAAGGCTACTGGGAAAAAGACCCCGGCTGCCAGGCCCTAATGCAGAAAATGAACATGAAAAACGTTGAGGAACTACAGGGTTATTTCATGAAACGGGTAGAGCAGATTCTGAAACGTAAAGGAAAAAAGCTTATTGGCTGGGACGAGATTCTGGAAGGCGGCATTGCTCCCGAAGCAACCGTAATGAGCTGGCGGGGCATTAAAGGCGGTATCGAAGCGGCTCACCTGGGGCATAATGTGGTGATGACGCCAAGTCAATACGTTTACATTGATCTAATGCAGGGCGATCCGACGCTCGATCCGCCCATTTATAGCACCGTACGTCTGAAAACCAGCTATAACTTCGAGCCTGTTCCCGAAGGCATTGACCCCAAGTTCATTCTCGGCGGTCAGGCGAACCTGTGGACTGAAGCTATCAACACCATCAGTCATGCGGAGTACATGACCTATCCGCGTGCCTGGGCGCTGGCCGACGTGTACTGGTCGCCTAAAGACAGTAAGAACTGGGCCGCTTTTGTGCCCCGCATGGAAACGCAGTTCGGGCGCGCCGATCAGGCCGGTATCAATTACGCTCGTAGCGCCTACGACCCTATGGTTACAACCGTCCTGAAAGGCGACAAACTCGTGGCTACCCTGGATGCCGAAATCCCTGACCTAGATATCTTTTATACGATTGATGATAGCGTTCCTGGTCAGTATTCTCCTAAATATTCTACGCCCATCGAGATTCCGGAAGGACCCGTTACCCTCCGGGTGATTACGTACAGAGCAGGCAAACCCATTGGTCGAATGCTCACCCTGAAACGCGACGAGCTAAAAAAACGGGTGAAATAAAAACGGGGCTGGATCTGGATCCAGCCCCGTTTTTTACGTGAAAACCAGTTGGTTGTAAGCTTATTTTGTTTGTTGGGCCAACCCAAAACTTTTCAGGTTTGTCAGAGCAATAACGTTGATAATCTTCCACTGACCGTTGATTTTCTCGACTACCCGTGATTCCTTCGAGGTGGTTTTGCCATGGCTGTCTACCAACGTTTGGTCATAGGCCACAAAGGCCATGTTGCCGTTCTGGTGAATGTTGTAATTGGAATTCTGCACCACGACTTTATCCGTCACCTTTTTGCTTTTGAACTGGCTGGCGAACTGTTTTTCCAGGTTATTCCAGCCCTGGACTAACAAAAAGTCTCCGCCGTACAGATTAGCCGCAAAGTTAATGTACGGTGTATGCGCCCAGGCATTTGCCCACTCCGCCTTGTCTCGTTTGAAGAAGCCTTCCGTCTCACTGCGAAGCACTCGCTTGATAGCGTCATGATCCGCCTGAGCCAAACTACCCGATACTGTGCCGAAAAAAACGGCCAATGCTAAAAGGTAAGTTTTCATAGCTGAGGACTATTTAGTTCCTCATCAAGGTAAACGGTGAAGTTATAATATGCAAGTATTTTCTTGTGCTTTTAGAATAAATAGTATATTTTATCTGCTTGGTTTACTTACAGGGGTAGTAAAGTAAGCATTTGCCTGCCTTCGTCTAACAAATTGGAAAATTGATAGCTATCCAGGCCGGCCTAACGACCGTAGAATAAACATTTGTTGGTTTCATCCTGCTTCTTTCTTCAGATTTTTCGCAAGCGGAATATTGCGTAATCTCAACGAATCCAGTTAGTTTAGCAGGCAACCTAAGCCTTTTAGCCATGAAAAAGCGAACATTTATCAAACTATCTTCTGCCTTAATGACAGCGCCTGTATTTTCTCCCCTGACCGATTGGCTTGCTGACGATAAACTGAAAAACTGGGCCGGTAACTATGAATACAGTACGGATAAACTTTATCCGGCCAAATCAACCGGGCAGGTTCAGGAGATTGTTAAGAAATACAGTAAACTGAAAGTGCTCGGTACGCGACACTGCTTCAACAGCATAGCCGACAGCCCCCACAATTTTATCTCGGTCAGGCCAATGGATCAGGTTGTGGCGCTGGATACAAACGCGCGCACCGTCACCGTCGACGCGGGCATGAGTTACGGGCAGTTGTGCCCATATCTAGAAAGCAAAGGGTTTGCCCTGCACAATCTGGCTTCACTACCCCATATCTCTATTGCCGGGGCCTGCGCCACGGCAACGCACGGCTCGGGGGTGCGTAACGGTAACCTGGCCACCTCCGTGTCGGCACTGGAAATCGTCACGGCAAACGGCGACGTGGTCAAACTGTCCCGCGAAAAAGACGGCGAGACCTTCCGGGGCGCGGTGGTTAATCTGGGCGCCCTGGGCGTAATCACGCACGTTACGCTCGACGTTCAGCCCACCTTCCGGATGCGACAGGATGTCTACGAGAACCTGCCGATAGCACAGTTAAAAGACAATTTTGAGGCTATTATGTCGAGCGGGTACAGTGTCAGCCTGTTCACCGACTGGCAGAAAAACCGCGTCAATGAAGTCTGGATCAAACGCCGAGTTGCCAAAGGCGTCACGCTGACCGCTAAACCCGAGTTTTACGGAGCCAGACTCGCCACCCGCAATCTCCACCCCATAGCCGAACTATCGGCCGAAAACTGCACGGAGCAGATGGGCGTACCCGGTCCCTGGTATGAGCGTCTGCCGCACTTTCGGATGGGTTTTACGCCCAGCAGCGGCAAAGAATTGCAGTCAGAATACTTCGTTCCCCGCCAGAACGCGGTGGAGGCCATTCTGGCCGTAGAGCGTCTGCGCGACCAGATAAGCCCGCACCTGCTGATTTCTGAATTACGTACCATTGATGCTGATAACCTCTGGATGAGCACCTGCTACAAGCAGCCCAGCCTGGCCATTCACTTTACGTGGAAACAGGACTGGCCCGCCGTCCGGCAGGTGTTACCCCTGATCGAGAAAGAGCTGGCCCCGTTCAAGTTTCGGCCCCACTGGGGTAAATTATTTACGATGTCGCCATCGCTGCTCCAGTCGCGCTACGAGAAGCTCACCGACTTCAAGCAACTGGTTAAGCAATATGACCCGCAGGGCAAGTTTCGCAACGACTTCCTGCAAACAAACCTGTATAGCTAAGATCTGGCCGTATAATCGCCCTGGCCACAAAACTAATCCGATAGTGCCTGTCACTCAACCCGACCCCGCGCCAATCACACGTCATTTGCGGGCTATGTTTGGCTCCCGTTTGTTAATTGCCGCTGTTCATCACCTGCGCGTCTTTGAAACGTTACGGATCGAACCGCTTTCCCTGGCCGAGCTACGAAGCCGACTCCAGTTGAGCGAGCGCCCGGCAATGGTGTTGTTTCCGGCGCTCTGCGCCATGGGCTTACTTGCCCATGATGAGTCTGAGCGTTTGTTCATCACTGAACTGGGACGTTTCCTGATTCATGGCCAGACGCCGAACCTCACGGGCTATACAGGTCTGGAGCAAAGCGATCCGGGGGCGCTGGAGATGGCTGTGCGGTTAAAGAACGACGGCCCGCTGGATACTACCCAGGGCATTTCGTTCGTCAAAGAAGGCGAAGGACCCTCTCCTATGGACGACCCCGGTCTGGCCCGTA
This sequence comes from Spirosoma taeanense, assembly GCF_013127955.1. Classification (NCBI taxonomy): domain Bacteria; kingdom Pseudomonadati; phylum Bacteroidota; class Cytophagia; order Cytophagales; family Cytophagaceae; genus Spirosoma; species Spirosoma taeanense. Next base: position 836,883 of record NZ_CP053435.1, on the reverse strand, counting down.
CCCTGACGCTGGGCTTGGCCGGACGCGCCCGCCATCTGTCTCCCCTCGTAGCGGCTAATCTTTCAACGCGCCAAGGGCACCTGCTGGACGTAGCGGGCGGCACGGGTTATTATACTTACGAATGGCTGCTGGTCAACCCAGAATCGACGGCCACCATTCTGGATCGGCCAGCCGTACTGACCATAGCGGCCGAACTGCTGGATGAGTTTGTCCAGAGTGGTCGGCCGGGAGCCGAAACCATTAAAGGTCGGGTGACGTTCCTGCCGGGCGATATGCTGACCGACGAGCTGCCCCAGACGGATCTGCTTCTGGCGGCCAGCCTCTTTCACGACTGGCCCACCCCAACCTGCCAGCAACTGGCCCATCACTTTGCCGCAGCCCTGCACCCCGGTGGCGAACTCTGGGTACACGACGCCTTCCTCAACGATACGCTCGACGGTCCACTGGCCGTTACGGACTATTCGGCACAACTCTTCTGGAACACTAAAGGCCGGTGCTACAGCCGGGCCGAATACCGAAGCTGGTTCACGCAGGCAGGTCTGGAACCAACCCAGGACGCCTTCCCGACCCAGATGGATTACGGCCTGATCCGGGCCCGAAAGCCAGATTGATACCCAACGGTCAACCTTGCCGGAACGAATAAGCTCTTTACGTATCCACGCAAATTCAGTTAGGGTTTCACCGTATTGGGGAAATTCTAATCAGAGTTGCGTCTATGAAATTGTTTGTCTTTAGAAGCTGTTTGGGAATTGTTAAAGGCTGAGCGTCGAGTCATTTTTGTATCGACCAAGATGCAAAGCAATGACCAAACAGTGGAAGCCACTGACCGACGCCCAGTGGGATGCAATTTCTCCTTTTTTACCACTTGATCGTCAGCGGACTCATGATTTGCGACAGATTGTTAACAGTATTTTGTGGCTGCTACGCACAGGATGCCAATGGCGCAATCTGCCTACCGAGTGGCCTAATTGGCAAACCGTCTATTACTATTTTAGACGTTGGAAACAGGATGGTACTTTTGGTCGAATCAATCTGGCCTTAAATCAACTTGACCGTAAGCGGGTCGGTAAAGAAGCATATCCATCTGCAGTATGTATTGATTCACAAAGTGTTAAGTTGGCTCCGATGATTTGGGAGAACCGAGGTCTCGACGCGAATAAACGAGTGAATGGCCGAAAAAGGCAACTCATCGTTGACACCCAAGGGCGTCTATGGCTAGCAGATGTCCATTCTGCTAATCAAGCGGATGGCCCTTCAGCCGTATCGATGGTCAGTGACTTACTATGGCTAGTTGGAGAGCGTTTGGAGAAAGTCTACGGTGATCAATCTTATAATGGCGTCTTCGCTCAAGAGTTGGCTAGATGGAGCCTTGATTTTGAAAAAGCGTCTCGTCCTGAATCAACTCTGGGCTTTGTACCCGTAGCCAAACGGTGGGTAGTGGAACGGACCATTGCTTGGACGAATCACTTTCGAAGGATTGTCAAAGATTATGAATACACGATATCATCTTCGGTTTGCTGGCTGTACTTAGCCAACATTCAGATTATATTGCAACGGATCATTTGAATGGCAAAAGATAATTCCCAAACACATTCTTACTGATAGTCGGAATGGCTATCATAATCGTATCGTCCAAGAAATCAATGGACGATTTGGCACCCCCGGGTAAATCAAAACCTTAAAATCCCTGGTAAGCAAAACCTGGAATGTCAATGCCGCATCGACAGCATCTGACCTTAGGCTCGACTACCCAGAACCCGCCGAAGACGAGCACCGGGAGTTTATAAAATAAAACCTGGCGGTTGAGGCCAGGTTGTCGGATACTCCGTTATCAGCTTCCGCTGGTTCGTCGGCGTTTCGGTGACGTTCGGGCAGCTACTTCGGCCTGAAACTTAATCTTTAACTGCCGATCCAGCTCTCTGTCCCGAGGCACGTAAATACTGGTTTTGCCATCCGAGGATTTTAGCATCCAATAAACATGGTCGGTAGTAGGCGGAATGGAGGTGTATGCTGGCTTTGCCATAATGCAGATGATCAGAGTGATGAAGGATACCCGCGTGGTATCGTTCCTAGAAACAAGGCTCTACAGGCTGGTATCTACCCGTCAAGCAAATCGGGAACGCCTACGCGTTTTTCCTGACCCCGACCGCATTGGCACCTTTGGGAGTCATTGTAATTTCAAAACTTACCTTATCCTGTTCGTTGATCGCATCGACCAGGCCGTTCATGTGTACGAAAATACTTTCCTGGCTCTGTAGATCCCGGATAAACCCGTATCCTTTTGCCGAGTTAAAGAACGTCACAATACCCTGTCGGACGGTATCCTGCGGTTCCATATCTTCCTGCCGGGCCACACCAATCTGAATAGTATCGACATCAATACTAGTTTTCCGTCTCGGGTCCGGTGGTGTCGAGCTAATGTTGCCGTTTTCATCCACGTAGGCCAGCATCTCAGCAAATGGCTGACCCTTCTGGGTATTTGCCCGGCGTTCGTCTCGTTTTTCTTCTTTGTCTTTTCTCTTCTTTTGTCTTGCTTTTTCTTTCTCTTTTTTCTTAAATGTCTCCATTCAATGTTAAAATTAAGTGAGATAACTGAGCGCGCGTTCGCCGGGAGGATATGTTCCTGAGAGGGAGCGATGAGATAGGACGGTCTGCCAATCCGTACAGACTTAAGGAAGCCTCTGGTTATACAACCGTATCTATCGGAAATAAGTTGGTTTCTACAGATAATATTCTCTTCTCATGAATGCAGATCGTCGTGGTTCAGTAGTTGGCGAGTCAATAAACTGTTTATAAATTCTTTACGTTAGCCAACAAACTAATTTCAGTTCATAGGATTCAGAAAGTTATTATCCTCCGAAAGCAATCAAAAATCTCAGCGCCTGACCGGCTTTCCTTATTATCCGCCAGGGATCGCCTTCTGCCGCCTGACGGCCTGGAATAGCCCGGAATGCATCTGATAATCTGAGCAGTTATCATTCGGGTGTCAGTGCCTTTTACTAAATACTACTTCTTGACTACAAACTATCCAGTTCGTATGAAGCGATCAACGTTGACTTAGTGATCAATTCGCATTCTATTGTACTGGATTCAAGTGCGTTTGTATACTAGTTCTCTCTATTATGAAAGGTATTCTATTTTTTATTTTGTTCGTTGGATGTTCACTCCCGGGTCTGTCGCAAAACGCCCGCACGGCTGTAGAAGCCATGCATTTTATTAAGCTGGGTAATACGCTCCGCATGGTTGATCGCCCGCAGCAGGCCATTGATTTGCTTTTGCGGGCTTTACCGGCAGTTCAATCAAAAGACCCCTATATGGAAGCCGTTGCCTATGAAAATCTGGGCTACGCCTACAGTGAGCAGGAAAACACCCAGGATGCAGTACGCTATTACCAGAAAGCGCTTATTCTCTACCAGAAGCTGAATTACGGCGCCAGCGAAGCAGCTATGCAGCAGCTTATTGGTGAAACATCCGGCAAAGATTTGTATGCGGGAATTGACATTGGCTCGTCGGGTGTGAAACTGGCTATTTTCCGAACCAAGTTTGAAAACGGCTTCTACGAGAAAGACATTAAATTAAAGCCTACGGCTCCCAACGTAACCCTCATCTCCGGCACGGCGCAGTCGTTTCAGGCGGGCCGGGACATTATGAAAGTATATATGGATTCGATTCGGCGTTACAACATTCCCGCCGAACGTACATACATCGCCTTCAGCAGTGGTGTTAATGAAACCTTTAATAAAACGCCGGACAGGAAAAAGAAGCTTTACGATCAGCTGGCGAACCTGGTAACCAGCGGTACTTATAGTAACGCGACTTTGTTCATTGATACAACAATGACCGCGGCCCGGGAGGCCGAACTGTTTATGGTTGGCGCTATTCCGCGTAAGTTCTGGCTAAGCTCATCCTGCATTGACGTTGGCAGTGGTAACACCAAAGGCGGATATTTCGACGCCAACCGGCGGTTCCGCCCGATTAGCTTTCCATACGGTACTAAATCGCTGGCGAACCTGATTGACAACAACCGCTCGCTGGACATCAATGCGTACAAACAGGAAGCGCAGCGGGTTATCAAGGCCGTTTCAGACACGATGGTCAACGTTGAGTTCAACACGGCCAGCCCCGGTTTGCATCAGCGCAAGACGGTCGCCCTGGGTGGCGGCATTGCCTGGGCCGTAGCGGCCTATCTGCATCCCGACAAGGCCGACAAGACCGCAGTTCCCCTGACGGCCGGCGACGTAGAACGCTTCGCCCGTCTGGCCCTGACCGACTACCAAAGTCTGATTCACCCGGACCTAACCAATCTGACGGACCCGGTTGTGCGCCAGAAAGCAGAGACTGATATGAATAACGTGCAGAGCCAGTTCAACGAAAAGCAGATCATTGCCGGAGCCCTGCTGCTGGACTCTATCTTCCGCGCTTATTCGAACACGTCTATCCCCAAACGGTTTGTGTTCATCCGCGATTCAGATATCAGCTGGGTCACGGGTAAATTTCTGGAGAGCCTCAACCGGGATTACGACCGGGCCATTGCCAGGGGCGCTCAATAAACTCCTGACTGGTTTTGCCTTAACAGCAGAAAAGCCCTGATCGATCAGGGCTTTTCTGCTGTTAGGAAGCTAGCGAGTTCGTTACGATCCGCAGGCCTCGCAGCCTTCCGGGTCGTCGAGCGAACAGGTCATGGCGGCATATTGCTGCTCCAGGTCCGTTACCATCGGCACGGGCGTTGGCATGGCGTTGGTCGCGTGGTCTTTAGCATACTGCACGTAATCGAGCGGTTTCTCGACGGGAGCGGTTTCGGCCATGACCGGCTCCAGTTGCGGCTCGGCCTGCGGCTGAACAACCGTAAATTTCACGGCATCGGCAGCGGCCTTCGTGCGGAGATAGTACATACCTGTTTTCAGACCCGCTTTCCAGGCGTAGAAGTGCATCGACGTCAGCTTGCCGAAGTTCGAGTCCTGAATGTGAATGTTCAGCGACTGCGACTGGCAGATATACGCGCCCCGGTCGGCGGCCATGTCGATGATGTGCTTCTGCTTGATCTCCCAGACCGTCTTGTAGAGGTCTTTAATGTTCTGCGGGATACCCGGAATGGCCTGAACCGAACCGTTGGCCAGAATCAGGTTGTTCTTCATCGCATCGTTCCACAGACCCAGCTTCACGAGATCTTTAAGCAGATGCTTGTTCACTACGACGAACTCACCCGACAGCACGCGACGGGTATAGATGTTGCTCGTGTAGGGCTCGAAGCATTCGTTATTACCCAGAATCTGCGAGGTCGAAGCGGTCGGCATCGGGGCCAGCAGCAGCGAGTTGCGAACACCGTGTTCGACAACCTCTTTGCGCAGGCTTTCCCAATCCCAGCGGCCCGACTTCGGCTTTACGCCCCACATATCGAACTGGAAGATCCCCTGCGAAATAGGCGACCCTTTCCAGGTTTCGTAAGGACCGTATTCCTTAGCCTGCTCCATCGAAGCCGTCATGGCACCGAAATAGATCGTCTCGAAGATATCTTCGTTCAGGCGACGCGCTTCGTCCGATTCAAACGGCATCCGCAGCATGATGAACGCATCGGCCAGCCCCTGCACCCCCAGACCAATCGGCCGGTGGCGCATGTTACTCCGACGAGCCTCTTCAACCGGGTAATAGTTGATGTCGATAATCTTGTTGAGGTTGCGCGTAGCGGTTCTGGTCACCTCATACAGCTTCTGGTGATCGAAACGCATCACCCCATCGGTATCCCGCTTAATGAACTTCGGCAGAGCGATGGATGCGAGGTTACAGACCGCCACCTCGTCGGGGGCGGTGTACTCGATAATCTCGGTGCAGAGGTTCGACGACTTAATGGTACCGAGGTTCTTCTGGTTCGACTTCTTGTTAGCCGCGTCCTTGTAGAGCATGTACGGCGTGCCAGTCTCGGTCTGCGACTCCAGAATTTTGAACCACAGCTCCTGCGCCTTCACCGTCCGGCGGGCACGACCTTCGCGTTCGTAACGCGTATAAAGGGCTTCGAATTCTTCACCATGACAATCGGCCAGACCGGGGCACTCGTGCGGGCAGAACAGCGACCAGACGTCGTTGTCTTCTACCCGCTTCATGAACAGATCGGGCGTCCAGAGTGCGTAGAACAGATCCCGAGCGCGTACTTCTTCTTTCCCTGAGTTCTTTTTCAAGTCCAGGAATTCGAAAATATCGGCATGCCAGGGCTCCAGATAGACCGCAAACGAGCCTTTCCGCTTACCCCCGCCCTGATCAACGTACCGGGCCGTGTCATTAAAGACGCGCAGCATGGGTACAATCCCGTTCGACGTCCCGTTGGTACCTTTGATATAGGTACCCGTCGCCCGAACGTTGTGAATGCTCAGGCCAATTCCCCCCGCCGACTGCGAAATCTTAGCGGTCTGCTTTAGCGTGTCGTAGATTCCGTCGATGGAGTCGTCCTTCATGGTCAGCAGAAAGCAGCTCGACATCTGCGGCTTAGGCGTACCGGCGTTGAACAAGGTCGGGGTCGCGTGCGTAAACCACTTTTCCGACAGCAGATTGTATGTCTCGATAGCCGAATCGACGTCGTCCATGTGAATACCAACCGCCACGCGCATCAGCATATGCTGCGGGCGCTCGGCGATGCGGCCGTCAATCTTCAGCAGATACGATTTTTCAAGGGTTTTGTACCCGAAGTAATCATAGCCGTAGTCACGGTCGTAAATGATCGTCGAATCGAGCAGGGCCGCATTCTGGCGTACTACGTCATAGACCTCGCGCGAGATCAGCGATGCGTTCTCGCCGGTTTTCGGGTCTTCGTAATGGTAAAGCTGCTTGATAGTACCCGAGAAGGACTTGTTGGTTTCCTTGTGCAGGTTCGAGATGGCGATCCGGGCGGCAAGAATAGCGTAGTCCGGGTGCTTGGTGGTCATCGAAGCCGCAGTTTCGGCGGCTAAGTTGTCAAGTTCGGTGGTTTTGACGCCGTCATAAAGGCCGTTGACGACTTTCATGGCGACCTCCACGGGCTGTACGTAAGCAGGGTCAAGACCGTAGCACAATTTCTCAATCCGGGCGGTGATCTTATCGAACTTGACCGACTCCCGGCGGCCATCGCGTTTGACTACAAACATGGGCGATTGGGATTAATGGTGATATATAGAAAATGTTAAATGCAATGTAGATATATTCCTCCCTATTTTCTGTCGGGTAAGGCGACAGAATATCCCGGCAGGGAGCGATGAATTTTTAAAGTTCTGTTGAAATAGACGGAAAACCAAGCCCGAGAGTTCGGCGGTTTTGGAGCGTCTTGAAAAAATAGAACGCTGCCAGCAGATTACGAAATTGTTAAGTCGTAAGCCTTAGCGACTTAACAATACCCCACAGCAGACGTAGACTAAAAAATTAAAAAGAGCGAATTTATGAATCGGCTGACCAGGACCGGAACCCGTCCGGCAATCACCGCAGAGGAAGTGTTTCTGTTGCTAAAAATAGGCAGAAAGGCGAGCAGTCGCAAGGATTTGTTAGCGCATTATTAGCCAACGGGTCACCCTTATTAAGCTGACAATCAGCTCTAAAAAGAACATACAAAAATCTTGTCAATCCTCACAAAACACCGTACCTTTGCAGTCCTTTTCGGTCGGAAACCGAGAAGATGACAAGAAACTGAGCATAAGACCATGAAAAAGGGCATTCACCCGGATTACCGCGAAGTGGTATTCCATGACCTGTCGAGCGACTACAAATTCCTGACGCGCTCAACGGTTCAGACCAGAGACACTATCGAGTTCGAGGGCCAGACCTACCCACTCGTTAAGATTGAAGTTAGCTCACAGTCGCACCCATTCTATACGGGTAAGAATGTGCTGCTCGATACCGCAGGCCGCGTGGACAAGTTCCGCAAGCGGTACGGCACCAAGTAATTAGAGGTCTCAACGACCATACAGGTTTGCAACTCCCCCGTTACGCCATGTCGTGTCGGGGGAGTTTTCGTTGGTGCCCTTTGCCCCCGATTCTTTTATGCCTATGGACACGTTTACGCTACGCGGTTATGAAACCGATGCCCACGGCCGGTTGAGCGTACCCGCACTGATGAATATTCTGCAGGAGTCGGCCAACCGGAATGCGGCTGAGCACGGGTTTGGCATGGCCGATCTGACCCAGTTCAGCCAGTCTGCGCTCGGCTGGATGCTGATGCGATTCCGGCTACGGATGTATCATTATCCAGTCTACGGACAGACAATTCAGGTGATGACCTACCCAACTTTTGTAGAGAAGTATTTCATTTATCGTGACTTTCGGGTGCTGGCCGAAGATGGGACGCTACTGGCCGATGCCACCAGCACCTGGCTCGTTTTCAGTATGGAAAAGCGGACAATGGTGCCGCTGCCCGACTTTATCCGTAACCTGACGCTGCCATCCCACCCAGACCCCTTACCCCGACTGCCGCTCAAACCGGATTTCCAGACAGCCCCATTTTCGCCCATTCTGGAAAAGACAGTTGAAGTGGGCTGGCTCAGTATTGATCAGAACCAACACGTCAACAATGTAGCCTATGTACAATGGCTGGTTGAATGCGTTGAGGACGAAACGCTGAAAACGCGGGAATTAGCCGAAATTGATTTAGTTTACCGAACCGAAAGCCACTGGCACGATCGGCTGCGCGTTCAACTGGCCATTGATACGTCGGCGGAGGCTCCGTCAGACACCCGGCTGCACCGGATCGAACACAGCGGGTCGGGTAAGGAGATACTGCTGGCCCGAACGCGCTGGCGAACATCGGATTAATCAACGTAACCAACGGTAAGATTGTACAAGCATGACCACTTCACCGAACAAATCAACCATTGACCGGAACCAGACCCTTACCGCCGTCCTGGACGGGCTGATGCGCCGGTATAGCGAGCGCGTTCCCGACGTAAAGAAGGTGTTCGACGCTATGCTTGATGAAGGCATTATCGCATCGCCGAACGAGATCGAGAACGACCACATTGCCTTCCGCACCATGGGCGTACCCAACCTCGGGCTGGCTTCGTTCGAGAAGATTTTTCTGCATTACGGCTACGAAAAGCGCGACGAATACAATTTTACCGAGAAGAAGCTCACAGCGTACTGGTACAGTCCTCCAGCCCGTTTGGGCGGTAACCTGCCGCGTATTTTCGCCAGCGAGCTGCGCGTCGATGAGTTATCGGCCGAGGCTCAGCGGATTATTCACCGGTATACCGATACTGTTACGAGCGACCCGGTCGACGTGCTGAACCTGGACGATGCTGCGGCTGTGGATGCGTTTCTGCATCAACCCCTTTGGCAAACCCCTACGTTGGCCGACTATCGGGCCCTGCTGGCCGAAAGCGAATATGCAGCCTGGGTGATTTATAACCGGTATTATCTGAATCATTTTACCATCAGCGTTCATAACCTCAAACCGAGCTACAACACGATTGACGAATTTGTGGCGTTTCTGGAGCGCCGGGGCTTCCGGCTAAACTCGGCGGGGGGCACGATAAAAGTCAGTCCCGACGGCGACTTACGGCAGGCTTCGACCGTAGCGCAGATGCTTGATGCCGAGTTTGCCGGGGGGGAGGTGTTCCGCATTGCGGGCTCTTACGTCGAATTTGCGGAACGGCGGGTCCTGCCGGATTTCCGTCACCTGCCGACCAATCAGATTACGCGCGCCCACCGACGCGAGGGTTTCGAGACGGGGAATGCCGATAAGATTTTTGAGAGTACGTTTACGACCCAAACAGGTAGATAACGTTCGCTTTATCATTTAGATTTATGGTTGTTCGCTTCTACTGACACGAGTTTTACCGATAACCCGTAGCCATGAACCTGAAACCCCTTCTTCTGCTCACCGGGCTGCTATCAGGCAGTCTAGTAACCCTGGCGCAAAAACCGGCTCCGGTTGGCCTTCAGTTGTATAGTTTACGCAACCAGTTTGCCAAAGACGTACCCGGCACGATGGCGAAGGTCAAACAGATGGGTTTCCGTGAGGTCGAAGCCGGGGGAACGTATGGCCTGAGCCTGACCGATTTCCGTAAACTTCTGGATGAAAACAACATCAAAGTGATCAGTACAGGGGCCAGTTTTGAGGATCTGGATAATAACGTACCGAAGGTGCTAGCCCAAGCGAAAGCGCTGGGGGCTAAATACGTTGTCTGCAGTTGGATTCCGCATCCGGGCGATCTGTTCCAGATTGAGGACGCCGACCGAGCTATTGATGTGTTTAACACCGCCGGCCGACTCCTGGCCGATAATGGGCTTACGTTCTGCTATCATACCCACGGCTATGAATTCCAGACCTATAAGGACGGTACGTTCTTTGATTACCTGGCCGAAAACTTCGACCCCAAAGCGGTCAATTTTGAAATGGATGTTTTCTGGGTGAAAGCGCCCGGCTACGATCCCGTTGCATTGCTGCAGAAGTATCCAAAGCGCTTTCCCCTCATGCACCTCAAAGACCGCAAACCCGGTACCCCCGACAGCAACAACGGCCATGCTGATGTTGAATCGAACGTGCCGCTCGGCCAGGGCGATGTGGGTATTGCCGCCATAATGAAACAGGCCCGAAAGCTGGGCGTGAAGCACTTTTTTATCGAAGACGAATCGTCACGCTCGCTGGAGCAGATACCGCAGAGTCTTGCGTTTCTGTCGGGACTGAAATAAGCCGGGCAGGAAATTACTTTTTGCCTCTTAACACCAGCCGGAACGTCTGCGTATTCGCCGGGTCGGTGTCAATCTCGATATTTGTTCCGTCGGCCGTTCCTACTTTGTCCGTTCCCGAGTACAGGTCATAGCTGTTTCCATTCGTTCTAACCTCAACCCGGCCTAGTGGGGATGTGGAAGCCTGCCCCTGAACTGTTAATGAGACAGCGAGGCTATCTGTCGGTGTTGTACCGGCAATACGTGTAGCTGTAATGGTTCCAGAAATTACGGTTTGTCCGCCTACGATATAAGGCAACACAAGCGAATCCACAACATCGGCTGAATCCTGCCGGATATAGGTAAGCTGATACGTTCCAGCGATCCGGGATGAGGAATCAGGCGCAACATCATTGTTTTTGGTACACGCTGCGAACCCAATTCCCAGCAAAACAAGAAAAGCATAGTATTTTTTCATAAACCGGGAGATTTACTTCCAATACGCTGCTCATCTGTGCATTGTGGCACTCGCCCCGTAATTTGCGCGCAAATAATCTGTTGGCTCAGATATACGGCGAGTTTGTCTTTATCCGGTCGCAGTATTCGTAAACGCGTTCGGCTAACTGCTGAACGTCGGCTGGTTCATGAAATGCACTTATTACGATACGTGTATTGGCCCGGTCGGCTGCCGTTGGATAGGCGAACGAATAGATGAACACTCCCCTCCGGAGCAGATACGCATACAGGTCATCCTGCTCGGTAAAGAAAACCGGATAACCCGGTGCATGCTGAAACAGGCCCGTTGGCAACAGCAGGGTTTCGGCCTGCTTCAGGTTACGCTGCAACCGGTTGTAGCCTTCAACGTAGAGCGGTTCGGCGTTTATATAGGCATCCAGGTAGGCAGGTGGCATGGGCGAACAGGCCCCAAAGAAAGCCGTCTGACGCAATTCTGCTACTATATGCGCATCACTGAAGACAACGCCCCCCGGCAGCCCCATTGCTTTCGCCAGCGAAGCCGTAACGATCAGTCTGACGTGGTCCCGCCGTTTGCCCGGCAACTGGGGCCAGATACCCCGTCCATAGCCCTGCGCACCGACGTTCAGAACGCCCAGCCCGTGCGAATCGTCTACAATCAGCAAAATGGGCCGGTCGGCGGGAAGCTGATCCATCCAGCTAAACTCATAAAATTCGGAGCGAACAGCCTCCAGTGAGTTAACTAAAACCGCTATCGGCCCTGGTGTATGATCTCTGGCATCACTCCATCGTAACTGCTCGGGCAGTTGAGCCGCCCAATCGGCAAAGGACAGAGCGGGCAGCACACGGGTGGGGCTGTCCCACAGAGCCGGATGCGTATTGGGGCCGTAGATGAACAAAGCCTTCTGCGCCCGCAGCCAGTTGATTACCGTCTGCCCGGCCATCATCCCTGATGAGAGCGTTAAAGCAGCCCCGGCCCCTGCCGAAGCCGCCAGTTTTGCTTCTGCTTCTTCATACACCGCAAGGCGTAGATTCCCGTTACGTGAACTGCCAAAGGTGGTCCCGTAACGTCTGATACTCTCGATTACCAACTGCTGAAAAGCGGGGTGCTGGGGTAAGCCTAAGTAAGCCGTACCGCTAAAAAACAGATAAGGGTTCCCATCATGCTGAATCGTCCGGCCGGGAAGGTGGTGGATGCTAAAACTATTCGTCATGGGTACTTTAAATAGCCTGTGATTATTCCCTGTTTGTTACGTCAGGTCTCAGTGTTGCTCCGGTTCCGTTGGCACTGGCGTAAACAACCCGTCCGTAATCAAACGTAACGCCCGCTGCGGGGTCATCGGCAATCAGCATAGAACCGTCTAAGTCGGCATAATCGAGCAGGGGCAGCAATTGGGCAATGGCCGAAATGCCCACGCTCGACTCGGTCATGCAGCCCACCATCACTCGTAACCCCAATTGCCGGGCGCGGGTAATCATGCGCCGGGCGGGTGTTAAGCCTCCGCATTTGGTCAGTTTAATATTTACGCCGTGAAAATACCCCGCGCACCGGTCTACGTCCTCTTCAACGATACAGCTCTCGTCGGCAATAATCGGCAGGACACTCTGTTCATACAGGCGCCTGGCACCTTCCCAATCGCTGGCCGGAAGTGGCTGCTCAATGAATTCAACATCCAGGTCGGCCAGGCCCCGCGACTTCTCGATTGCATCCTGAACTGTCCAGCCACAGTTCGCATCTACCCGGAAGCGAGCGTTAGTATAGCTACGCAGCAACCGAACCGTTTCCAGATCTGTTTCGGGTCGCCCCAGCTTAATTTTATACAGCGGCCAGGGACGCTCCTTCATCTTGCGAACCATCTGCGCCGGCGTATCAAGCCCAATCGTGTAGTTCGTCAGGGGTCCGCGCGCCGGGTCCAGATGCCAGAGTTGATGGAGAGGTTGACCAGCGCGTTTGCCCCATAAATCCCAGGCCGCCTGATCGAGGGCGCAGAGAGCGAACGGATTTGTGGCCAGTTCGGGCTGCATATCCGCCCAGAACTGTTCAGGATCGGCCAGCCTGTCAGTTTCGATCCGGTTACGCATAGCCTCAAGAGCCGCCACCATGCCATCGATCGTAATACCATAATACCGGGTTGCCGTAGCTTCGCCGTATCCGCTATACGCCCCGTCGCGCAGTTCAACAATGAGTGATGGTTGTATATCACGACTGTCGTGCGCGATGGTAAATGTATGCCTCAGACGTAAATCGACGCGGTGGAGAAACAACTGCATGAATGGTATCGATTGTCGGTGCCAGCAGGATCGGTTCCAGCTATTCCGGCAAAGCTACGCTTCCGTTCTATTTGCAGTACATCGAAGCTCGGATTTTAAGGGTCCAGTCGGGTTTATCAACCAGATAATCGTTTTCCCGCAGCGGCCAGGTAGCTCCGCCGTCGGTGCTGGCTCGCAGGTCGTACTTTCGTCCGACCTGTAGTTTATACGAAGCGACTTTACGTTCGGTGCGGGTTGCCGTAATCAGGTCGCGCCAGCTTTCTTTACCGGCTTCGCTATACTGCGTCCGGATCATGGCGGGCAGCGCCGACTCGTCTAATTTGGTTCCGGCGGGGCAGGAGAAATAAAATTCCAGCTTCATGACGGGTGGAACCGGCAGTTCGCGCAGATCAACGGCTATGGGCGTCTGATCGCAGGTTGTACCCACGGCAGACTCCGCAATTAGTCCACCTTTCGCCCCCTTCCCCCAGGCATCGGTTTCATCATATATCTGCAATTTCAACTGGCGTCCGGGTAACTGGTTGTAAATCCGGATGAGTGCTCCGTTGTTCACGTTTGCGTGGAAAGCACTCACCTGAGCGCCGGTTCTGGCATCAATTAGTCTGCAGAGATAATTAACGTCAACGTTGGTTAGTTTGCTGCTTACCTTAAACACTGGCCCTACGTCGCAGAGAAATTCGGTCCAGGTAGCCACGTAAGCAGCCGCCCGCGACGCTTCGGCCTGGTATGTCAACCGACCAGTCTGGCTATTGCGGACAACTACACCGGGTTTCTCCTGCTGCCAGCGATTCGAAAATGCATCGTAGCTGTACAGCGGAATAGAATCGCCCGGCTGCACCGCCCGGCCTGTTTGCCCGTTAATCGTAGCCGGATTCAGCTCCATTGTCCAGCGGGCCGGCTGCGACAGCCCCGTGAGCAGTTGATAAGCGCCGTTAAAAATTTCGAACGATACGGACCCGGCAATAGACGTAACCCGCAGTGTGCCGAGTGATGGCCCACCATTCCGTCCGTTCACATACGACAGAATCCCTCCTCCCGGTACCTGGCTTGTTGCATCGCCAGTACGGGCGTTGGTGTGCAGAACAGCCATGGTCAGATCGCCACCAACCGGCTGTCCTTCGCGGTCGGTCAGTTTTGTGCCGGCCCCAATGGTAACCGTTGCGTGGTCGGCCTCGGTGTTCTGTTCAGCAGTTGTCAAGCTCAGTGTTGTCGGCAGCGTTCCATCGGCATTGGCCCGACCGGCAAGGCGGGCAACCGATAGCGTTCGGGGAGGCTTTGTCATACTAATCTGCCGTACGTAACGGGTTTGCCGGCCGCCGTTCGTCAAGACAAACGGTTGAACAATGGTCAGATATCCTTCTGCTTCAACAACCGTTGAAAACCGCATAGGCTGCTGGCTGGAGAGCGTTACCATTGGCGAAGCAGCCACCAGCAGGCTCCCATCCGCGTTTATTTTGTATTTCTTCGTATTCAGGGTCGTTACGACCTTGTCGGCATCGGGTCCGGCAATACTAATACGGCTATTCTGAGGTAGCGGGTTACCGGCCGGATCGTAGAGCCGACACTCCACCACCCCCTGCTGAATTGGATCTTTAACCCGGATTTGAATGCCTTCAAGCGGATTCTGGCAGCCATCCAGCAAAAGTGGCAGGCTGGTAAGACTATAGAGAAGGTAACGTAATTTCATAGCTGGACTGAGTTAACGGCTGAGTGCATACGATAACGTTAGATTGATAGCCGGCAGATAGCGGTAGTTCGACAGGTTTTGCTCCACAAGCGGCACCTGTTCATCGAGGTTAGTGGTTTCCAGAAAGCCTTCATAGGTAAGCTCCACGCTCGGACGCCCGAGGTAATACATGCCCATCTCAAAGCCTACGCCGAACCGCCTGCGGGGAATTATTCGTCCAAAACCCCAGCCAATATACCCCACTACAGGATGCCAGCGGAAGCCAAGGTTAATAGTTCCAACGTCTTCGGGCGTTAACTCAAGGCCATCGAAGTTTAGTTTGTTCTCCGCCGTGATGACAAAATTCAGGTTTGGATGCCAAGTATAACCTAATCCGGCGGCCACAAAGAATGCCCCACGCTGAAACGGCTGCCATTTAAGCCCGGCCTGCGCAGTACCAATGACAAAGTCCGGATCAATCGTGATATACGAATCAGGGGCCGTTTTAACCCGTATCGGTTTCTGGTACGCTATATACTGTCCGCCGATACGAAACGCCAGACGGCGCTGACGGCTGATCAGATGCGTATAGAATAGCCCGGGCCCGGTCGTCCCGAGTTGTAGATTAATTGACTGCACATTCTGGCTCTTCGCTGCAGAGCCAGAGTCCGACTGAGCTAAGGCTGCATAAGTAGCTGTGAACCAGACCGCAGTAAGCGTCAATAATCGCGTACCCAGCGAACGATAAAAGAGTCTATTCATAAATAATTTACTATAACAATAATAAGGTAACAAAAATAAGCATATATTTCCCACTTCAGCCACTTATTAATCAGAGTGATACCTGGCAATTCATTAAGTAATTTATAAGATTATCAGTTCAGCTTTACTGAGTACTTAAAACTGTATTTTATTATGGGCGATGGAAGCTCTTTTAAGATAATCGGGAATCGTATTGCACAAAACCTAGGCAGACAACGTATAGGCCGTTCGGTCACCTACCAATCAGTAAATAAAAAGCTTAAAAACAGTTTAATTTTGGCACAATATGTGACCGAACATAGATAGTTGACCAAATACACATTAAATTAACGTTATCGTATTTTGGTAAATAAAAATTTTACTAATTTTGTCTATGTCTTTACAGGGGTGATTGATCAAACAACGGGGCTCCAACGAATTCATAGGTTCTCTACCACACCATTGACCAATATCCGCCTGAAGATAAAATTGGTAAGATTAATAAAAAAGCAGTCAGCTATTAGATCCGTAAAATGAAAATACATCTTATGCGTACCAGCCGCAGCTACTGTCTGCGAATCACGTTAATCCTGCTTATTGGCAGCTGTCAGTATTTAACAGGCTGCGTTTCTTCTAAACAGATTACTTATTTCCAGGGAGAAGCCTCCAAAATGGACACCCTGGCTGTTGCTGCCCGGTACGCTCCGAAAATTCAACCGGGGGATGTCCTGTCTGTACAGGTCAGCAGCCTGAACCAGGAGGCATCATCTTTCTTTAATCCCTATACCTCCTTTGCTATTGCCGATCGTAGCGTTCAACCCTCAGCTTCAACCAGTACAACCCCACTGCCTCCGCAGAATGGCTATTTAGTCGACAACAATGGCTTTATTGAGTTGCCCGTGCTGGGAAAAGTAAACGTAAGCGGGCAAACAGTTGCTCAGGTTAAAGAGCAACTGCGCGAATCCCTCAAAGAATTTTTGAAGGAGCCAACGGTCAATATCCGCAGCCTGAACTTTCGGATCTCGGTGATGGGCGAAGTGACCCGTCCGTCCTTATTCACTATCCCAAATGAGCAGATTACGCTCTTGGAAGCGCTTAGCCTGTCGGGCGACATTACCATCTATGGCCGCCGGGACAACGTACTCCTGATCCGGGAGGAAAATGGAAAGCGCACATTTGCCCGCATTGATCTTACCCGCCGTGACTTATTTAATTCTCCTTACTATTATCTGCATCCCAATGATGTGCTGTACGTCGAACCCGGACGCGCGCGGGCAGCTACGGCTGATCGCACGAACCAACTCCTGCCAATTGTGCTGAGCGGGCTCTCGTTCCTGGCCATCATTGCGTCCCGATTCTATTAATCTATATCCTTTATCCAATCTAACGGCTCCATCATGTCGAATCAGAATAACTATGCCTACGCTCCGTACCAACTGTACGAAGCCGAGAATACGCCCAACCTGCGGGCGGTGCTGATGCGCTACGTCCGGCACTGGAAATGGTTTGTTCTTTCACTGGTCCTGGCAGGAGCAGGGGCTTATGTCTTCATGCTGTATCAGACGCCCATCTATAAAATACAGACAAGCCTGCTGATTAAAGACGATAAGAAAGGTCTGAGCGAAGAGAACATCCTGAAAGAGATGGACATTTTTGCGCCCAAAAAAGTAGTCGAGAACGAGACCGAAATTTTAAAGTCGCACGCGCTGATGAGCAAGGTCGTAGACGGCCTTGGCCTTGACGTAAAGTATTTCCGGCCAACCAATATGGGCAACCGGGAAATTTATGATGAGTCGCCAATCCGGGTCCTGATCGAGAAACCAGCCCCTGCCCTTTACGAAACGGATCTGGATATTAGCGTTGCAGATGCCAAAACAGTGCGGGTTAATGATGTATCCTATCCGGTTAACCAGAGTGTTCAGACACCTTATGGTAAATTGCGGCTGTTTACGCGCCGACCGCTGAAGGTGGAGTCAGAGCCGATCGTTGTTCGGGTACTGCCCAAAGCCGAAGCGGTTGATAAATACCTGGAGCACCTAACGGTTGAGCCGAGCAGCAAAGCTTCCACTGTGCTGCAGTTATCCCTCGAAGACGCTGTTCCCCGCAAAGGCGAGGCCGTACTTAATAAGCTCATCAGTGAATACAACCAGGCGGCTATTGTCGATAAAAACATCGTTGCCTCGAACACGCTGAACTTTATCGAAGAACGTTTACGGCTGATCGCCGGTGAACTGTCAACAGTTGAGAAAGGCGTGGAGTCGTTCAAATCAGCCGAAGGCATTACCGATCTGAGCTCACAGGCGCAGGTTTTCCTGGAAACCGTCAAAGAAAATGACGATCAGCTTAACAAAGCAACTATTCAGTTAGGAGCGGTTCAGGATATCGAACGCTACATTGACAGCAAAGCCGACGAACGCGGCATGGCACCGGCTACTCTTAGCGTAACCGACCCAGTGCTGATGGGCCTGGTAGCCAAGGTAAGCGAACTGGAACTGCAGCGCGATCAGCTTAGCCGCACGACGACGCCAAGCAACCCGATCCTGCAATCGCTCGACAATCAGATCAAAGCGACGAAAGCGAGCCTGACGGAGAACATTCAGAACGTAAAACGGACGCTGATTAGCACTCAGCAACAACTGAAGAATACCAACCGTCAGTTGGAAAATCAGATCCGCACAATTCCTCGCAAAGAACGGGCGCTCGTTAACATTACCCGTCAGCAGGCAATCAAAAATAACCTGTATACGTATCTGCTGGCGAAGCGCGAAGAAACGGCCCTGTCGTACGCGTCGACCGTGGCCGATAGCCGCACGATTGATCCCCCGCGTAGTGGTCGTGAGCCAGTAAAACCCGTAAAAGCTACCATTTTCCTTTTGTTTGGCCTTTTAGGACTGGTGTTTCCGGTAGGTGTTCTGGCCGCCCGCGACGCCTTGAACGACCGCGTCAGCCGCCGGACCGACGTAGAATCGGTATCCCAGGTTCCCATTCTCGGCGAGATCATGGCCAGCCGGAACGTTGATCCGCTGGTAATGGTATCGGGCAAGCGATCGGTTATTGCCGAACAGATCCGGACGCTGCGTACTAACCTCCAATTCCTGCGTAGCAACCCGACGGATAGCCAGGTTGTCATGTTTACGTCCAGCATCAGTGGTGAGGGCAAATCCTTTCTGTCATTGAACCTGGGCGCCAGCCTGGCTCTGGTTGACCGGCCGACTGTCATTCTGGAGATGGATTTACGTAAACCCAAGCTCCACTCGGTACTGGGTCTGTTCAATACCGTTGGCATCAGCAATTACCTCATTCAGGAAGCTACGCTGGACGAGGTTCTGCAGGAAATTCCAGGCTTTCCGAACTACCACATCATTACCTGTGGCCCGATTCCACCAAACCCGGCCGAACTGTTGAGCAGCCCCCGACTGGAGCAGCTTTTCCGTGAACTGCGTGAACGGTTTGCCTACATTATCGTAGATTCTCCGCCAATAGGTCTGGTAACGGACGCTCAATTAATTGCTCCTCACGTAGATGCAACCATGTTTATGGTACGGCACGATCACACGCCGAAGGCTTACCTGCGCATGATCGACAATCTCTACAAAGAGCACCGATTCCAGCGGCTCAACTTAATCCTGAACGGCGTCGGCGGTGGCGAGTCGTATCAGTACGGATACAGCTACGGGTACGGCGGTGGCTATTATGAAGAATCCAACAAGCCGCCTAAAGTAACCATTCATAACCGCAGATAAGTCATCAATTATTACTGGCCATTGAGTTGTGAAGGTCGCAACGCGACTTAATGGCCAGCTACTGCCTATTCATTGAATAATCCTCCCTGATACTCCATTCAACCACCCATGAATATGCTCGATTTGTCCTTGCCATCACTCACTGATCCAGCAGTATTTAATGAGTCATTCTCGGCAACTACCCACGACAAAATTGTATTGTCTAACAAAGACAGCCGGGGGAAACGTCTGTTCGACATTGTAGTATCCGGCTTAGTCATTGTCTCACTGCTGATCTGGCTGGTCCCGGTTATCGGTTTACTAATCCGGCTAACGTCGCCCGGACCAATGTTATTTATCCAGCTGCGAACCGGTCGGAATGGACGCCCGTTCCGCTGCCTGAAGTTCCGGACAATGACCTACGATAAAAACGCTCAGTTTAAGCAGGCAACCAAGAATGACAGCCGGGTCACGCCTATTGGTCGGTTCCTGCGTAAAAGCAATCTGGACGAGCTGCCACAGGTTTTCAACGTACTTCTGGGTGATATGAGCATTGTTGGTCCCCGCCCGCATCCAATTCAGTTAGACGCGCAGCACTGGAGCACAATGGCGGGTTACCCCAAACGCTATGCGGTAAAGCCCGGGATCACGGGATTAGCGCAGGTACGCGGCTGCCGGGGCGAAACAGCACGACTGATTGACATGCAGCACCGGATACGCTTCGACCATTTATACATCCGGAAACAAACCCTTCCCCTGGATCTGAAAATCTGCTGGTGGACCGTAACCAGTATGATTAAAGGTGATAAGAAGGCATTCTAAACCGCTGTTGTCCGTATAGATATGCCACAAGATAAAGAGTTAAGTAGATTTAGTGTTAAATCAGCGGGTCATTTACATACACCTACACAGCGGATTAGCAGAAATAAAATTCCAGGTATAAAGCGATGAATTTGCCTATATTAACTGTTAATACCTCGATTACACCCGACATAAATCGGTCGGACAAGCTAGCTTTAATTCAACTATTTAGAGGGTTAGCGGCTCTGATTGTTTTACTATATCATACGAGCACATTATACGCTACAAACTTAAATCACTCTGTTCTGAACAATTCCTTTAAGTTCGGTAAGGCGGGCGTTGATTTCTTTTTTGTATTAAGCGGCTTCATTATATATACTATCCACCAGCATGATCTGGGAGTTAAAGATCGGGTTTACTATTTTATTAGCAAGCGCCTTATCAGAATTTTCCCATTATACTGGCTAATGCTAATTCCCAAGCTGCTTATTAAAACATACAGTGCTTTAACAATACTTGGCGCCCTATTTTTACTTCCTCATCCTCAATCTCCAGTGCTTAATGTAAGTTGGACTCTGAGCTACGAGCTTTTTTTTTACGCCTGTTTTAGTCTCTTGATCTTCAATAAATCAAGTAGCCTTAAATACTTACTTCTTAGCTATGGGGGTTTTATTTTCTTATATTGGACAAGTGGTCTGCTTCTAGGCGATGTACCAAAATTACTTCACTCATCACATAGTTTTATAATTAGCTATCATCATACTGAATTCCTGTTCGGTCTAGCAGCAGCTTATTTATTCAGCCATTCTTTACTTACACAGTTCCGCTACTGGCTATTGGCAAGCGGCCTAGTTTTGTTTGTTACGGCTTCGTTATATACCGTAATTAACGTGAACCAAATTGCTCTTGAGCAGGGGGTCGACTTAATTACTAGATCAGAAGACTTAAAGACAGTGACAGAAAATTACTCTTATCTATTCTTCGGTATACCCTCATTCCTGATTATACTCGGTAGCGCCCATATTGATAAGCTAGATAAATGGAATGTTCCCACAGGATTATTATTCATAGGTAATGCATCGTATGCTATCTATCTTACTCACTCTTCGCTCATCAATGCAGAAACGTTATTACTCAAGTCTATCTGGCCTCATAATCTAGCAATAACCGTGTTGCCAATTATGCTAGTAGCACTACTTTTTGGTATGCTCGTTCACAGATATATCGAAACACCTATACTTAATAAGCTGAATCATACTATTAAACGGTTTAAAGTCGCAAGGCCGACTCTCTAAATACATTTTAGCGAAGTATTGCTTAGGCTTAATTATTCCTCTCTATGTTAACGAAGCACAGTATTATCTATTTTCTAGGGCGAGGTATGCCCGGCCTGATCAATTTTCTTGCCTTAAGTATTTACACTCGTCTCGTTTTACCAGAGGAGTATGGTAGCTATGCACTAATTGTCGCAACAGTCAACTTGTTCAACGCAGTTTTATTTCAGTGGATTCGGCTGGTGCTGCTACGCTATACACCCACTTGCACTTCTGAAGATGATAAGCGTCAGCTAAACACTACGGTACTAGCGGGTTATTTAGGCTCAATTCTGCTCTCGGCTGTTTTGATTGGCCTGTTTTTGTACATCAGTGGGCAGAAAATACCCATTAGTTATATTAGTCTGGGAGTCGGGCTATTATTTGTGCAGGCGTTTTTTGAAATAGGGCTCGATTATTATCGATCCAACCTGCAACCCAAACAGTACTCTTTCGCACACTTCTTAAAAGCGACTTTGGCTATAGGGCTAAGTTCAGCCTTGGCTTATTTTGGGTATGGTGCAACAGGTCTGCTACTCGGCCTACTGATTGCTTCCTTCGCAGCAATAGCTTTCTATTTTAAAAGTTTCTTTACGGAATTAACAGCTAAAACCGGCTCTTTTGATTCCCGGGCCATCCGTACCCATCTGACGTATGGCGTACCATTGACAGCCTCGAGCGCCCTAACTTTTATTATGGATAGCTCTGACCGCTATCTTGTAAAACACTTCTTAGGAACGGCTAGCACAGGAACATATTCAGTCGGCTATGATCTAGCCAAACAGACATTATGGGTTATCATGATATCTATTAGCTTAGCTAGTTATCCATTAGTTATCAGGGCTTTGGAACACGAAGGACCAGCAGCTGCCAATAAACATCTCAAATCCAATCTAATTTTACTTCTGGCAATCTCGCTCCCAACTGCTATTGGCATGGCAGCTTTGGCCCCACAAATAGCATTCGTTCTAGTTGGCGAAAAATATGCAGATACAGTTGCAATGCTAATACCATACATTGCTATTGGAGCTGTATTGAGTGGTATAAAGAGCTTCTATCTGGATCAGAGTTTTCAGCTTGCTCAAAAAACGCGATTGCAGCTTTGGTCGGTAGGAGTAGCTGCCTTTATTAATGTCGCTTTAAATTTACTGTTATTGCCACGCATTGGCCTAATGGGAGCAGCGTATGCTACATTGATCAGTTACGGTGCAGTATTGCTGTTAAGTTATATGCTTAGCTTACGTGCTTATAAACTACCTATTCCTTGGGAAGAGATTCTAAAAATTCTGACAGCTTCTATTCTGATGGGTGCCGTTATTCTCTTATTCCGATCTTATGGCTCTGGCTTGTGGGGACTACTATTCCTTACCCTATTAGGCGGTATCTTATATGGGAGCCTATTGATAGCATTTAAAGTTATTAGTATCTCTTTTGTTACAAATCAATTAAAATTAAAAAGTAAGAAAAACTATGCGTAAGCCCCCCTCCTTTACCGAACGGTTCTTCGTTGTTGTATCTCTTTTAATTTATAGCGGAGCCATATTGGCTATGTTCCGGAACTCAACGATTGGGGATGCGGTAAACCCAGAGGGGGACATTGTCTCACAAATTGTATATGTAACGATATATCTTGTAACAATTTATTACTTATCGGGTAACGTACGACCCCTAAAAACAGCATTATCGGGCAATATACTTCTGCTCCTTTTATTTGCACTTGTACTCGTATCGATAAGCTGGAGCGACAGTCCATTAGTAACCGGCCGTCGATTTATAGCCTTAGTTGGCACATCGCTATTCGGCTACTATCTATCCATACGATACTCGCTGCACGATATGCTCATACTGATCAACCAAACCCTAGTGGCTGGCGCAGTCTTATCATTGATAACAGCAATTACTTTTCCTAGCTACGGTCTAATGGGAGCTTTACAGGAAGGAGGGTTCCACGAAGGGGCCTGGAAAGGCGTATATACCCATAAAAATACGCTCGGACGTCTAATGGTGATTTATACGCTCACAGCGTTTACTCTGCATTCTATCAAACCTCAGAAGAAATATTGGTTACATATTTCCCTCTCGGTTTTTCTAATCATCATGTCTCGCTCATCAAGCGCTTTGGTATTAGTGATCTTTGTAATTGGTTTAGGCTACATTCTAAAGACTTTTCAACTGAAGGCCTCCAGTCTCATTATTGTTTTATTATCTGTGCTGTCTGGTCTGGCTAGTGGCGGCTACTATATGCTCAACAATTACGAAGTATTATTTGAGCTTCTTGGTAAAGATCCGACACTCACTGGCCGAACATTGCTTTGGGAACAGATTTTCGTAGCGGTGGACAAGCGGCCGTTATTCGGGCATGGTTTCGGTGGGTTCTGGTTAGGCGATCATAGCGCTTCGGCAATTATATCACAGGAATTAAATTGGGAAGTTCCTAATGCGCATAATGGTTTCCTAGATATCTTATTGGATTTAGGCTATGTAGGCTTTGTAGCCTTTTTGATTCTTTATGTCACTAAACTATCCGCTTATATGATGAACTATAGTCTACGTAGAGAGCATCTATATGGATGGGGTGTTATGTATATGATACTTTTCTTAGTATATAATTTCGTAGAAAGTAACATGTTACGTCAAAATAATTTTCTGTGGATTCTATTTATTGCTACTCTAAGTTCTTACGATCTTATACAGGTGACGACACGAAAAATCCGCGCAACTACCATCAAGCAGCAAACTGTTTCTATCAACCAATTCACAAGACCGGTAACAATTACCTAACTAACATCTGTTCATTTTGTATCCCTACCTTATATATGAAAAATATCCAGGTATATGTATATCCTGACCGGTCATATAGTCTCAGGCCTGATACTAATCCTTATGTTAGTAATTTAGCAAAAGCACTAGAAGTCAACCAGGTAGCCGTAATTCGCAGCAAGACTGCCTGGCTTGGAGTTATTGATATTTTTTTACACACACGTCGCATAGACGCGGTTGTCTTTAATTGGGTGGAAGAGGTAGCTAACCGCACTATGGGGTATACGCAAGCTCTGGCTTTAGTCTTTTTGCTCCCCTTTCTTAAGATAATGGGCGTAAAGATTATCTGGACAATTCACAATAAAGTCAGTCATAGCTCACGCAACCGATGGCTTTCCAGCTATTTTCGAAAGGTATTAAACCGTCAGGCTGATTTAATGATTGCTCATTCGAAGGAAACTACTCAGTTGCAGAGGTCATCACGTCTTATCTACTATCCTCACCCCTTCAAAGTCAGTTCTTATAAACCCCACTTCGGCAGTAATTTTGTTTATGACATATTGTTCTGGGGAACCATACTACCATATAAAGGGATCAAAGAATTTTTAGAGTATGTGCATGATAAAGGGCATACAAATTTACGCATTCTTATACAAGGAAAGTGCTCCGACCCAGTTTATTACCAAGATTTACAGGCTTTAGAAACAAACTCGATACGGGTTATAAACCGCTTCACCTCCGACGACGAGCTTCAGCGGCTATTTGAACTCTCCCGAACCGTAGTGTTCACCTATCGCCAAGAAAGCGTTCTGAGTTCAGGGGCTCTAATTGAATCTTTGGTTAATTATAAACTTGTTATTGGACCTAACTTCGGTAATTTCAAAGATTTTGCACAGGAAGGCCTAGCCTACACCTACCAGGATTTTGAGGAGCTGATCGAATTAGTGAACAAGACTATTGATAGCCCACACTCTGTAGTTGACATAGGGAGAATAAACCGTTTTATTCAAGACCACTCTTGGGAGTCCTACGCGCTGTTTCTGAAAACTCATATTCTATCGCAGTACGAACCTCAACTCGCAGAGGTTAACTATTAAGCCCAACCCTTCTCATTAAATCCATGCGAATTCTGAGCGTTCACAACGAATACTTAATCAAAGGTGGTGAAGACGAGTCACGTAAAGCTGAAGTATCTGTCCTGGAACAGTATGGTAACTCGGTTTCCTCTTATATTGAAAACAACTCAAAAGTAGCTACTCTATCTAAAACAGCTGCAGCCTTGCGCACATTATGGTCTCGGGAGTCATATCGTGAGGTACGGCGGTTACTGAAGCAGCATAAGCACGATGCTATCCACGTTCAGAATTTCTTTCCGCTTATTTCTCCTTCTGTTTATTACGCTGCTCAGACCGAACGCGTACCCGTTATTCAGGCCGTTCGGAACTACCGGTTTGTTTGTCCTAATGCAATGCTCTACCGCGATGGTGAAGTTTGTGAGTTATGTTTAACTAAAATGATTAAGACGGCTGCTGTCCAACATAAGTGCTATCGGGATAATGCAGCCGCCAGCGCAACAGCAACTTCTATGCTAATGTTACATAACTATTTGCCTACCTGGCAGCAGATAGACCGGTTTGTTAGCGTTTCTGAATTTGTAAAGCAGAAAATGATTGAGGGTGGTTTTCCGGCCGAAAAAATTGTGGTGAAGCCAAACTTTGTGTATCCGGACCCTGGCGTCTGTTTTACAAAAGAAGACTACATTGTCTATGTTGGCAGATTACAGGTGGAAAAGGGCATCCGAACCTTGTTAGCTGCCTTGCCCAAGCTGTCTAAAAGCGTTCGGGTAAAAGTTGTTGGAGAAGGCCCGTTGGAGCAGGAAGTAATAGATTGTACAAAGCAATACAATATTGAGTATTTAGGTAAAAAAACGCTTGCCGAAACCTATTCAATTATTGGTAAAGCTCGGGCCTTGGTTATTCCGTCACTCTGGCATGAGCCCTTCGGTCGGGTGGTCGTAGAGGCCTATGCAAAGGGGACAACTGTTATTGGAGCTCGCATGGGTGGTATCCCAGAATTAATTGAAGATGGCCGTACAGGTTATACCTTTAAAGCCGGACAAATCGATGATTTGGTTGATAAAATCGAGTTGGTATGTAGTAATAATAAACGCTCGACGGAGATGGGATTAGAAGGCAGAGCGAATTATGAAAGGAAATATACTCCGGCATCTAACTATGCTATGCTGATGAACATTTATCAGCAGGTAGCCCGTTGATCCCGTTATTCAAAAACGAAGGCTGGAATACACTATATTCCAGCCTTCGTTTATTCTTTTTTTTATGGATTGAATTATGTTATTTAGCGCCTGAAACCCGGTGGGATTTACTGACACTTAACGCTTCTTTTAGATTATAAAAAATGAATAGTGGGACAATTTCTAAGTATCGTTTATAAAGGCGTTTGGGCTCCATCAATAAGCGGAAAAACCACTCCATTGACATCTGCTGCATCCAGGCCGGAGCCTGTTTTACATTGTCGGTATGAAAATCGAAGGCTGCACCGACCGTAACGATAAAATGAACCGACGTGTATTTCTTTAATTGTTGGGCAAAGCGTTCCTGCTTTGGAGTACTCAACCCGATCCAGACTACATTCGCGCCCGACTGGTTGATCTGATCACCCAGTGCTTTAAACTCATTTTCCGATAAGGTCCGAAACGGCGGACAATACGTACCGACCACATTGTGATTTGAAAACTTCTTACCAACGGCTTCTTTCAGCTCGTCAGCTACGCCCTCCTTTCCACCACACAGAAAATGCTTGACTGGCGTGTTGGCACTCTGCTGAAACACCCGCATGAAGAAATCAGGGCCGTAACACCGATTCATGTTTGCGGAACCTTTCAAACGGCCAACCCATACGCCGGGCATTCCATCTGGCAGATTCCAATAGAACGAGTCCAGAACCTGCTGAAAATCCTGCTCTTTGATGGCCGTAATCATGCCGTGTGCCCCTGTCGCACTAACGCATTTATTCTGTCGTTGGCTCGTTGGTGCACATTGCTCGATTAATTCTGAAACAGCCGTTTCCAGACCAGCATCGTATAGTTTAGTCTTTAATACCTGTACCATTTTTTGTAGATTACTCTGTAGCAACACCAAAGTATACGTATTCTAACGGCTCGTCGCCAACGGCCTCTAAACGGTGAGAGACACCGGCCGGAATCCGGACGAAAACCCCCTTTTCCAGAGGTATCTGCTGATCGCCAACTGTATAGATTCCTTTTCCACTCATAAAAAAGAAGACCTCCTCCATTGTAGCATGACTATGCAGCTCGCAATAGTCAGCTGCCCGGAACGTCCCGTGGGCTACCTGCGTGAGATTCGTCGGCGTATCTGAATTACGCAGAAACACCTTTTTAGAGCCTTGCAAGTGAGCCGTCGACTCACTTGCAAGGCTGCTGATTACCGCCGTAATAGTATCCATTAAACCTCTTCAAGAACTTCTACTTCTGCCTTTTTCTGAATCTGCTCACAAATCCAGTTATAGGTTTTTTCAACACCTACGCGTAACGGAGTAGACGGTGCCCAGCCCAGTTTTTCCTGAATCAGGCGGTTGTCGGAGTTACGACCACGCACACCCGTTGGGCCTTTAATGTTGTTGATAGCGATAGATTTACCAGACAGTTCAATAACCATTTTCGCAAAGTCATTGAGTGAAATCATCTCTTCCGATCCGATGTTGACCGGTCCTGAAAAATCAGATTCCATTAACCGACGGATACCCTCAACGCATTCGTCAACAATCAGGAACGAACGTGTCTGCTTACCGTCACCCCATATTTCGATAGATCCACCATCCTCAGCCATAGCTACTTTACGGCAAACTGCAGCAGGGGCCTTTTCACGACCGCCTTCCCAGGTACCCTGTGGGCCAAAAATGTTGTGGAAACGAGCGATCCGGGCCTCAATGCCGTGATTACGCTGATATGTCAGATATAGACGCTCCGAGAAGAGTTTCTCCCAGCCATATTCGCTGTCGGGAGCAGCCGGATAAGCAGAATCTTCAGAGCACTTAGGGTTCTCGGGATCTAACTGATTATACTCAGGATACATACAGGCTGAAGACGAATAGAAAATACGCTTCACGCCTTTATGTTTAGCTTCTTCCAGAATATTTAAGTTACACAACACGGAGTTATGCATAATGCTGGCATCGTTATCACCGGTGAATACGAAACCGGCTCCGCCCATGTCAGCGGCAAGCTGATAAATTTCGTTTAAATCACTTGTTACTACCTCAGCCGCTATGGCTGGGTCTCTTAAGTCGCCAAGAATAAATTCGTCGGCGTTCGTATTGCCGTATTCGTTATACTTAATGTCGACTCCCCGCACCCAGTAACCTTCTGACTTTAAGCGATTTACCAGGTGTCCGCCGATGAAACCACCGGCTCCGCATACAAGTGCTTTTTTCATGATAGAATTGATTGATTTTGATTGTAGTTATTTTTTACGAACGCAATATAATTAATAACTATATGCAAGTCCTATACCAACTATTAGTTTACATAAATTTATTTTTATAAACTTGTTATAGTATTGTATATCAATTATATAATCCAAAATGGGTTATTGCTATTTATGTAATTGGCTAATCTTTTAAACTATAATACATCCAATGGATCATATAAACCTTTTGACAGGTTTATATATACGCATTAAACGGCTAGCGGTCAGGCTCTTAGAAAGTCTGACCGCTAGCCGTTATAAAAACAGATGACGTTATAATTTAAGACTGGCTATAGCAATGAAAAGTATTTATATTGATTATTTCAAACCATCCATTAAACCATAAAAAGCCATTTTCTTGTTCAGTTTTGTATCGAATACATTTGGCATATCGCGCATCTTTTTATCTGTTACCAACCAACTATCCGCGTCGCTAAAGCTCCACATAGTAATACCATATCGGAGGCGGCTCGGTACATTTTGCTTATAGAGACTAGCTACAACTTTGTATTTAGCAGCCTGCACACTCATCAGTTCATTCGAAAAAACCAGGGTCTGATCATTCTTAGGGTTCACAGCGATATCCAGTTCTGATGCGTGTACCAGAAGGCTGGTTGCGGCCAACCGCTGGAAGGCGTTGCGAAGACCAGTTTCAGAGGTGTTAATATCGATGTGCAATTGCGTGCCAAGCCCATGAATAGGGGTTCCGCTCTTTTTGAAATTGTCGATCATTTTTAATACACCATCCAGTTTTGACGAATAGGTTTCGAAACCGTAGTCATTATAGAACAGCAAGGCATCCGGATCAGCTTTATGAGCCCACTGAAAGCAACGCTTCACGAACTCCAGGTAAGCGGCATCACTAGCATACAACTGGCGGAAAGCCGTCTGGCGAACCGCACCTGAGTTCCAGTCAAACACTTCGTTAATTACGTCCCAGCTTTTGATTTTACCTTTATAACGGCTTACCAGAGTTTGAATGTGATTTTTAACTGCCTTCTCAAATCCTTCCGTGTTACCCTTAAACTGAGAGAACCATTCAGGAGCCGCCATGTGATATACTAAACAATGGCCATGCAACCGAAGAGGCTGCTTGTCAGCAGCATTGACCCAATAATCAATTTCAGAAAAGTTGAATTGGCCAGGAGCAGGTTCAGTGTTCATGAAAGCATGAACCGTTTTAGCATTGAACTGGGCTTGGAACAAGCTGTTAGCCTTATCACTTTCTTTTACAATCTTAGAGTTAAAAGCGGCACCAATCGGAAAAGTAGCCACAGCTTTTAGTGTGCTATCATTATCGATGACGGCAGTTGCTCGAGTACTTGCCGAGTAATCTATTATCATTACGCTCTGTGGCTTGACATCTTCCGAATTGGGGTTGCAAGCAGTCATAAAGCTGATAAAAAACAAAGAAATCAAAACTAAAAGCTGTTTAGAAGCGGAGGTAGAAATCTGTTTCACAGGTACGTCGTTTTGTCCGTTTTTGTTGAGACAAAATTGATGTACCTACATTAAATCAACTTTAAAGCCTGATTAACATGTACTTAAGGCAAAATTATAAACAAATTAAGAACCTATTAACGAAGAATTAAAACATAGTGAGCCATTAAACGACTATTAAATATTATCTATAAAAATCCACTAAAAGAAACTACCATTTAATTAGCTATAAGTATACTAATAGATATAGATGTAATATTTTAGTTTTGCTAATATTAAATGTATATACATTTAATATTAGTATCTATAACATTGAACACATTTTCTGCTATACTTGAGGCCCCTTTACTAGATCAATACAATCATTAAAAGTCAATTAAGTGACGCTTATACCTTGAAAAAAGAATTTTTATAGACGTGACGACCTAAAGTCTAACTATAGTTAAAAAAACAAAATATTCAGTAACAAAGATATATTATCTACCAAAAAGCCATTCCTGCGCGCAGGAATGGCCTTTAATGGTTAAATGAACGCCTATTACGGTAATAAGACGGTGTCAATTACATGAATAACCCCGTTAGATTGATTTACATCAGCAATAGTCACCGTGGCTACATCACCCTTGTCATCCGTAATCTGCACTTTCTTGCCTTTCATTGTAGCGGTCAGCGATTCCCCTCCTACAGTTTTAAGCATCGTTTTACCTCCACCATCGGATATCATCTTCATCAGATCAGCTGCGCTCACTTTACCCGGTACGACATGATAAGTCAGAATGCCTGTGAGCGTTGCTTTACTTTCTGGCTTCACCAAAGTCTCTACGGTTCCTTTTGGCAGCTTGTTAAATGCGCTATTCGTTGGGGCAAACACCGTAAATGGGCCAGGTCCAGACAACGTCTCCACTAAATCGGCCGCTTTGACAGCTGCCACGAGCGTAGTATGGTCTTTTGAGTTAACCGCGTTTTCTACAATATTCTTTGAAGGATACATCGGTGCGCCACCGACTGTAACCGTTTTTTCCTGGGCAAATGAAATTTGACCGATCGCCAGTAAGGCTGTCAATGAAAGAGCGAATTTGAACGTCTTCATGTTGTTAATTGTGTCTTAGTTAAAATTTGTCTTGAATGTTGTGATCGATCAACGGGAAGACTTACGCACAAAGAGGTAGGCTTGGATTTGTATAACTAGAAAAACTACTTATAACCTGATTCAATCAAAGCGCTGCCATCAGGCTATTGTCGTCTTTCCGTAATCCAGAGTATTTTTAAATTCAGACATCAGATTGACTATAAGCACGATTAGACGATCAAGGGTAACGTCTGCCTCTGTTCAGTAACCCTGCACCGAACCAGGCGTTTCTTTGGAGTAACAGTTGGAACGATTCTAACCGCTATGCTGCCATTAGCAAACCTGTTCTGCACGTATTATGCCGTTTAAAGCGAATGCAAATTCAGGTTACGGGTTCCTAAAACGTTTAAGTGAAGGGTCTTTACCGCCAAAAAAATAATTGTCTATATATATTGTGGTTAGTTAGCTAACTAGTTACCTTTCAGCACATAACCCTCTTAACTAACCACACATATGCCGACATCAATAGCCATAGCTGACGACCATCGTCTGTTTGCAGAAGCCCTCTCCAACCTGATTCAGAAATTTGATAACTACGAAGTATTATTTGTAGCAGAGAATGGTCAGGAAATGCTGGACTATATGAGCCGGGGCCTGGTGCCCGATATTGCTCTGGTTGATCTGAAGATGCCCAGAATGGATGGCTTTGAAACAGCTATCCAACTTCGTCAGCATTACCCAACCGTACGTGTTTTGGCCCTGTCCATGACTGGTCGGGAGGAACATATCCTTCAGATGATCCGCAATGGAGCACGCGGGTATTTACTCAAAGGCTGTCGGTCTAGCGAATTCAAAAAGGCCCTGGATGATGTGATGGAAAAGGAATTTGATTATTCTGATCTTCTGCCGCGCCAGCTTACCCGCAATAGCCCCACGACCAGGACTGGGGGGCCGGTTTTGTCGTTTAATCTCAATAACCGCGAATACGATTTCCTTAAAATGGCGTGTAGTGAATTAACATACAACGAAATTGCTGACCGTATGTGCGTTAGTCCACGCACGGTTGATGGCTATCGTGAAGCTGTCTTTCAGAAAATGGGCGTACGTACCCGGGTTGTAATGGCTCTGGAGGCAGTCCGACATGGCTTAATTGAACTGTAAGGAATCTATAACAAACGGGAAGGGACGATTAGTCTGATCGTCCCTTCCCGTTTGTTACTATATATATACTAATTCGCTACACTCACTCTTGACTTCATTAGTCACTTCAGGTAATTAACCTCTTCACTTTGAAAGGGCTGGAAACCCGACGTATAGGGGATTAATGCGCTACGTACCCTAACTGATTCAATGTCGATTGAATATACCGGGCGAATAGCTCCCGAAAATTATCGGTCGACACATCCATGCCGTTCAGGCTTTCAATCGTGTTCTTTTTTCTGTAATACAACAGCTTATCTTCAGTTGTTTCCACAATAGACATGGCATCTTTAGAACTGGCCTTACGGGTGTTAAGCAGATTTAACAGGTGCGCTCGTGCATGTTCGACGGACTCAACGGCGGTGAAAGTAGTTGCATTTCCTTTGTGATGAATGGCCATGTAGCGTTTCATAGTAACTGGTGGTGTTTTGTTTATGATACAAAGGTATGTCACCCACTTGTTACTAAGTAATTTCTGGAATTAAACTTCAATTAAATGTATATACATCATAAATAAGCGGTATGATAAGTTAACACATACTGGCCGGTAATAACAACAAGCACTATCCGGGGCATGCTTATACTATTGGTTGGTTTAAGGCTTGTTTCTTATACCAATTTATGAACCGGCCAATCCCCTCCTTGATCGAAACCGACGGATAATACCCGATACGTGCCTGGGCCTGCCTCAGATCAGCACAGGTTGACTGAGCATCTCCCGGTTGAGCAGGTTGCCAGTTGATAATGGCTCGCTGTCCTACTGCCTGCTCAATCAGGTGAACTAACTCGCTCAAACTAATGGAAGCCATTCCGCCAATATTCAGCAGATCGAATCCACCAAGGTGGTGAATAGCCTGAATAATGCCCGTTACCGTATCCTGAACATAGGTATAGTTACGAGTTGTGCTGCCGTCACCATAGAGCGTTATAGGCTTGCCATCAAGTAGCCGGGCAGTAAACTTGCTAATGGCCATTTCAGGTCGCTGTCGGGGGCCATACACCGTAAAGAAACGCAGGCAGGCCACATCAAATCCGTATAAATGATGATACGTGTGAGCGAGTAGTTCCGCCGACCGCTTCGACATGGCGTACGGGGATAAGGGACCATTTGCTTCGTCATCTTCTCGAAACGGCACAAAGCTCGAGTTACCATAAACAGAGGAAGAAGAAGCCAGCACCAGGCGTCGTACGTTCGAAACCCGCATTGCTTCCAGCAGCGCCAGTGTACCAGTTACGTTTACATCAATACATAAGGCAGGTTCATGAACCGAAGCTCTTACTCCGGTTCGGGCGGCCAGATGCACCACCGTGTCGCAGCGATACTGACTCAGCACTTCGGCCAACAGGGCCTGATCACGTATGTCGCCTGTTACAAGTCGATAGTTGGCCAGTCTAATAAACGGTCGGATAGCCTGGCGCTTGAGAGCCGGATCATATTGATCATCGAAGTTATCCAGCCCTATGACCACATGTCCAGCGGCCAACAGCTGCCTGGTTAGGTGTGATCCAATAAAACCGGCTGCACCCGTTAAAAGAATGGTCATAGTAT
The DNA here is from genome assembly GCF_013127955.1 of Spirosoma taeanense. Taxonomy (NCBI): domain Bacteria; kingdom Pseudomonadati; phylum Bacteroidota; class Cytophagia; order Cytophagales; family Cytophagaceae; genus Spirosoma; species Spirosoma taeanense. Next base: position 802,749 of record NZ_CP053435.1, on the reverse strand, counting down.
TCTTAAGTTATTATAACTAGATCACGACTGGTCGACAAGCCTTTTATCTTATCAGCTGGTACACCAACATTTTAAGGCTTTACGTTAAAAGGAAAGGATTAGTATAAATAACTGTCCATTGCTTTCGAGGCTGTTACCATCCCGTGAGTAGAAGCAGGTTTAACTAATTAAAACTAACTTTCGCGCAAAAGCGTATTAGCTTTAGCACAGGGTCAATCAGCGACCAGTAAAAGTGAGTACAACAACTATTTTATGCATTTCTGGCAAACAATCCGGCGGGCAATCAATTCGTTCTCCACACCGACAACGGTTGACATGACCGAGCCTTGCTACTGGCGGGTTGATATGCATTCACACCTTATTCCCGGCATTGACGATGGCGTTACCAATCCGGATCAGGCCGTTCTGTGCCTGAAGCAATTAGCAGCCTGGGGCATTCAAAAGGTGATTACAACCCCTCATGTTAGCCGTGACTGGTATCCCAATACGTCGGCCGGGCTGCGAGCAGGACAAGCTACGTTGCAGGCATTAGCTGACGAACACGCTCCTGGGTTACAGATAGAGGTTGCAGCTGAGTACCTGCTCGACGAGTTTTTTCCGGCGATGATCGACACTGATGAGCTGTTAACCTTTGGTTCAGCGCGTTATCTGTTGTTTGAACTTGGTTGGGCGGCTGCCCCGCATCAGTTGGACGAACTGCTGTTCCGCTTACGAACACGGGGTTATACACCTGTCCTGGCTCATCCTGAACGTTATGTTTATTATTACGACGATCCTACTCCGCTCATCCACCTCCACGAGACAGGTTGCCTGTTTCAGCTCAACTGGGCCTCTTTAACGGGTCGCTACGGCGAACGCGCGCAAATACAGGCTCGTATGCTGCTCAAAAAAGGCTGGGTTGATTTCATTGGCAGCGATTTACACCGGCCAGGCGATCTATCCGCCTTATCAGCCTTGTTTTCTTCCCCCGAATATGAGCAGTTACGTAAGCAACCCCTGCTCAATGAGTCTTTAGGTTAGCTTAAACCGCTCATTAGTGACGTGAACGTATTAAACTCTCTTTTTACGGTCTGACAGACGATTGTTAACAACTGCATACACTACGGATTAAGGTTAGTAGACAAAACTACACCAAAAACAATTGATGACCTTACCCCTAGAAATATATTTACGCTTTTAATATATCACAAACAAGTATATCTGAGTTTATCTTGTTCTATTTAGGTAGACCAACAATGCGCCTAACTATTTATCTGACTATTTACCAGACCATTAGCCCCTTTCTCATTTATATCGAGACGTAATAGATTATTTCATGCGTTATTATACGGAGACAATATTTGTTACCAAATAACCTTTTTTGAAAATTAATTTTAGTACCTTGCATTCACTAGAGTAAGTATAAAGTATGTAGTGAACACGTAAAGGGTTACCAGTTCTGCTCACTACTCAACTATTTGTATCTGTGAAGATAAGGCTTCTTTCGTTTGCTATAGGCCTGATGGTTACCAGGGCCGTAACTGCTCAGGTAGATTCTTCAGCTATACCCTCACGCCATTCAGCAATCTATAGCGTTGAGCTGACTGGCCTGGCGGCATCCGGTAATCGAACGCCTTTCTGGCTTCAGGCTAATCAGTACGGCATCGTTCCCCGTAACAGTCCAGCCGGTTTTGTGACAGTTGGTACAAACGGTCGTTTTGGTAACCTACACAAAGGGCTCAATCGAGGGCTGAGTTACGGGCTGGAAGCGGTTGGTCATCTTGGTAACCAGTCTGGCGTTATCCTACCACAGGCTTTTGCATCGATTGACCGGGATTATTTCAGTCTATGGGTTGGGCGAAAGAAAGAAATCATTGGTTTGGGCGACTCCACTCTTTCTTCGGGTTTTTATTCGTGGTCGGGGAATGCCCTGCCTATTACAAAGCTTCAGCTGGGCACCAATCAATTCATGCCCCTGGGCTTTACCAGTAACATCATTTCCGTTCACGCCTTTTACGCCCACGGCTGGTTTGCCAATTCGGACTCAATTCAACAGTCGTATCTTCACCAGAAAGCATTCTACGTACGCATTGGTCGCCCCAACTGGCGGGTGCGCCTGACCGGGGGCGTCCTCCACAGCGCCCAGTGGGGAGGTCATTCACGCTATATGACCAGCGGTGTAGCCCGGAATGGGCAATTGCCCGACTCGTTTCGGGATTACCTGTACGTCATCACAGCCAAACAACCCGATGAGCTTGAATCCGCTACGCATACAGCCTTCGACGGAATCAACCGATTTGGTAATCATCTGGGTTCAATAGACTTTGGCCTTGAAACCCGCCTGGGGCAGTGGCAGACAATGGGTTATTATCAGCATCCGTTTGAGGATAAGTCCGGAACGGCGTTCGTCAATTTCCCGGATGGGCTGTATGGCCTGCGCCTACAGCATCAAGGTGCCAGTTCAGGCGGCTTTCAGATACGGCACCTTCTGCTGGAATTCCTTAATACGATGAGCCAGAGCGGTTCGCTGGTGCATACGGGACGTTATGATGGGCAGGACGACTACTTCAACAACTTTCAGTATATCAACGGCTGGACGCAGCATGAACGCGTGATTGGCACGCCATTTCTGTCGCGTCGGGCCGACCTCCGTCCGGAACGGCAGAACGAGCCAAACAAACGGATATGGGCCATTGCAAACAACCGAGTGCAGATGGCTCATATCGGACTGGCCGGAACGGTTGGACGAAGTGGTATTCGCTGGCAATCCCGACTGTCGGTAAGCCGTAATTTCGGTACCCATCGGTTTCGGTTTGTTGAACCGGTACCGCAGGTTTCTGGCGCGGCCTGGCTTACGTGGCCGCTTACCTGGCTGGGGGGCTCTGAACTCCGGACGGCCGTTGCTGTCGATCAGGGGCAATTGTATTCTAATGCAGTAGGTGGCTGGATCAGCCTGCGCAAAGTATGGAAAACGACGCACTAGAACCTCTTCAGTACCAGCCGCTAACCGATTTGTGGCGAAAAAAGTAAATCAAAACTCACTCGCCAGCAGTTATCTATATAGAGTAAAGGAGCTAAATTATACTTTACAAAGAACTTTAGCCAAAGGGGGTTCCACGGTTAGACGTAAATTGCTCAATCTGACTTATGGCCACCCTTTGCGTAATCTGACTCGTGAAACACAATTGTATCTTTTATAGCAGCACTTGACATTCTAGTTGGTAACCCCAAACTTAGATAGTCCATTGCTGTTCTGTTCAATTCACTTAAAAAGCGACACAATGAGACTACAAATGCACGCCGTACATTTCACGGCAGATCAGAGCCTGTTAGATTTTATCCAGGCTAAACTGAACAAATTGGACACCTTCCACGACCGTATTATTGGCGGTGAGGTGTTTTTAAGGCTGGACGGAGCCGACTCGAATCGAGTTAAAGAAAAAATCGTCGAAGTTCGTCTTACGATCCCCGGCAAAGAGTTGTTCGTGAAAGAACACGACAAAAGTTTCGAAAGCGCAACCGACCGGGTACTTGACGTTCTGAAAGACAAACTCGTTCGCTGCAAACAGAAGCGAAACGACTTTTCCAGCCCGGCTATTACGGAGGCTAAATCCAGAATAACAGAAGATGAGGTTTTTGAACCCGATGAGTTATAACCTAGTTTTTTAACAAAACGAAAGCCACTCCATTCGGAGTGGCTTTCGTTTTGTTAAGCGGCCGCCAAATACGGCTTACAGCCCAAAGGCTTCTTTAATTTTATCGACGAAATCCAGCTTCTCCCAGGTAAACAATTCTACCTCAACCTCTTTGCTGTGACCGTTTGAACCAAAGGTTTTTTTCACGATCTCGTTCTTACGGCCCATGTGCCCATAAGCGGCCGTTTCGGAATAGATTGGATTACGTAACTTCAGCCGCTGCTCAATGGCATAGGGTCGCATATCGAAAATCTGGCTGATTTTCTCAGCAATTTCGCCGTCGTGCATATCAACCTTAGCTGAACCATACGTATTGACATACAGACCACAGGGCTGCGCAACTCCAATAGCGTAAGAAACCTGTACCAGCACCTGATCGCACAAACCAGCGGCTACCATATTCTTAGCAATGTGGCGCGTTGCGTAGGCAGCCGACCGGTCTACCTTCGATGGGTCTTTACCCGAGAAAGCGCCACCGCCGTGGGCACCTTTGCCGCCGTAGGTATCCACGATAATCTTACGTCCGGTCAGGCCCGTATCACCGTGGGGACCGCCAATCACGAATTTACCCGTTGGGTTGATGTAATACGTAATATCGTCCGTAAACAGGCTATGCAACTCAGGCTTCTGAGCGGCCTTCACCCGGGGAATCACGATATTGATAATATCTTCCTTGATTTTCTTCAGCATCGTGTCGTCATCAGCAAAATCGTCGTGCTGCGTAGAAACAACGATTGTATCAATGCGAATAGGCTGATGGTCGTCTGAATACTCAATGGTTACCTGCGATTTGGCATCAGGCCGCAGGTAAGGCATCAGGTGACTTTCGTTATTGCGAATATGAGACATTTCGCGCAGGATGGCATGAGCCAGATCCAGCGGCAGGGGCATATAATTATCGGTTTCGTTAGTTGCGTAACCAAACATCATACCCTGATCGCCGGCACCCTGAGCATTCGCCCGGGTTTCAAAATCTTCGCTGTCGACTTTCCGATCAACCCCCTGGTTAATATCCGCCGACTGGTCATGCAGGGCCGAGAAAATCCCGCATGAATTAGCCTCGAACATATACTCGCTTTTGGTATAGCCAATTTTGCGAATTACATCGCGGGTGATCTTCTGAACGTCTAAGTACGTATCCGTTTTAATTTCACCAGCCAGCACCACCTGACCAGTGGTTACCAGCGTTTCGCAGGCTACCTTACTGGATGGGTCAAATGCCAGAAAATTATCAATCAGTGCGTCGGAGATTTGGTCGGCGACTTTATCAGGATGTCCCTCAGAAACGGACTCGGAAGTGAAAAGATAAGGCATTACTCTTTCCGTATGACTTAGTTTAAGCTGCAAAGCTACACGTTATTTGGCAAGGGGCAAGATTTAGCCGGATGCGAAGGCTGGAATGAGGCTGCTAATCAGGCTAAATCCTGAGCAATTAGCATCTGCCGGGCAGCCTGTTAAAGGGTTTACAGCTTCCAGACCAACACACAATAAATCCACCACCTTTTAATCAATAATCTGGAAATAGTGCGTACGTAAAATGTACTTGCTTTGAATTCCAGCCTAACGAGAACGTATGAAGAGGTATGTGATGGCGGTACGCGGACGCCAGGTTAGTAAAGACCTGAGGTTCAGCACGCCTGATCATATAACAAACCAGTTATTCGCTGTTGGCCTACTTCTTCTGTTTCTGCTTGGCGTTCTCCCGTTTCAGGGGCTGAACGCTCAGCAGACCGACAATTACTTTGAGCATCTGTCGGTCCAGAATGGCCTGTCTCATAATTCCATCAATTGTATCCACCAGGACCGGGAAGGATTTCTCTGGTTTGGTACCTACGATGGGCTGAACAAGCACGATGGGTATAATTTCACTGTTTTCCAGCCCGACCCGGCGAACCCAAACCATAGCTTTCAGAGTAACAAAGTTACGGGCCTTTGCGAAGACCATACTGGCCGACTCTGGGCCGTTACGGAAGGTGGCGGCCTTCACGAAGTAGATAAACGTACCGGTCGCGTTACTCCCCATCCTGTTCGGGTAAAAAACGCCAGTCGCTGGAATAACCAGCTTTTTGTTTGCGAAGACCGACAAGGTATCCTTTGGATCAGTGCTTATGGCGGCTTAATCGCCTATAATCCAGGTAAGCGCCACTTTCGGTTATACCCATCCCCAAAAAATGAAGTTCCGGTCAAGCGGGCTTTTGAAGATCACCAGAATCGGCTGTGGGTCTCTACCGGGCAGGGGCTGTATCAGTTTAACCGGCAAACCGGCCGCTTCACGCCGTTGTATCTCGACTCACCTGCGGCCTCCCAGCCGACGTTCAACGCTTTTTATTTAGATGAGCAGGATAGGCTTTGGCTCGGCACGGCCGGCAGCGGTGTGTTTCAGATTAATCTGCGGAGTCAGCCGCTCCGGATTGTGCCGTTCAACCCCGGCGGTCTTATAAACAAATACGTCTTTCTGGACGGTATTCACTGCGATGCAGACGGCGATCTGTGGATTGGTACCACTGATGGTTTGCAGCGCGTAAATCTGACCAGCCAACAGGTTGTGACGTATCGTCCGGATCCCAATAACCCAAATGGGCTCAGCAGTCCGAGCGCCCAGGCTGTTTTTCATGATCGAAGCGGTACGCTCTGGGTGGGCACAAGCAACGGAATTGATAAACAGATTACGCATACAAAGCACTTTACGCCCTATAAAATCAAGCCTAGCAAGGGAGCAGTTAACCTGTTTGTTAATAAGATTCATAGCCTGCTGGTTGACCACCATGACCAGGTCTGGCTGACCAACCAGTTTAGTCTACACCGGCTGGATGAGCAGAAACAACAGCTGACTGAGCTTCCCCTATCGCCAGTAGGCTTTTCGGATCAATACCAGAATTACATCTTTGCTTTGTTGCCGGACGGTCCATTGGGTATCTGGCTGGGCACGCGCGACGGGTTATACCAGTACAATGCCAGTTCAAAGCAGTACACCCGTTATCCGGCAGACATTAACGCCCAACTCCTCAGCCGGGGACCGACGGGCGATATCTGGCTGGGGGGCGAAAGTGGAATCGCTTCGTTTAATCCACGCACGCATCAATACACCTACTACAAATACAAAGCTGGTGATACGGCCGGGCTGCCGGACAAGTTCGTGTACAGCCTGCTGGCCAGCCGGTCGGGCGATGTCTGGGTCGGTATCAACGGAAAAGGTGTGAGCCGGCTAAACCCGGCAACGGGCCAGTTTACGCATTACACAGCGGGTCCACGGCCCGGCCAGCTCAACAACAACGAGGTCCTGACTTTCTATGAAGATCCCAACGGGATTATCTGGGCGGGCACGAATCAGGGGGGGCTAAATCGAATTGACCCTAAAACCGGGTATTTCTCGCCTGTTACGACCCAGGATGGCCTGCCCAGTAACCGCGTCGTGGCAATAGCGGGCGATAAAGCTGGCAATTTATGGCTTAGCACCAACCGGGGACTCTGTCGTTATAATCCACGTACCAAAGCAGTCCGAAGCTACGACATCAACGACGGACTGCCCAGCAACGACTTCGTGGAGAACGCCGTTGTCACTAAAAATAACCGACTTTATTTCGGGAGCCGGAACGGGTATGTCCGCTTTAACCCCGACAGTATTCGGGACGATACCCGCCCATTTCCGCTCTACGTAACGAAGTTTAAAGTACTCGATAGGGACCGTCCATTAACCGACAGCGTCATCACGCTACGTCACGACGAAAACTTTCTTTCCTTCGAGTTTGCCGCTCTGGCGTATGTAATGCCCGAACGCAACCGCTATGCCTACCAGCTCGTTGGAGTGGATAATAACTGGATTCAGAGCGGTACCCGCCGGTTTGTGAGTTATACAAGTCTCCCTCCCGATGACTATGTGTTTCGGATGAAAGCGGCAAACAGCGACGGGATCTGGAATAGCCAGAGCACGTCGCTCCACATTCGCATTTTGCCACCCTGGTGGAAAACCTGGTGGGCCTATACCCTCTATGTTCTGGCGCTGGTCGGCAGTATCTGGGGGTTCATCCGATATCGTTCCCGGCAACTGCGGATTGCCAACCGCCTGCTCGAAGAAACAGTGGCGGTCCGAACGGCCGAAGTTAGCCAGCAACGGAACGAGATTGCCCGGCAACGCGATAGTCTCGAAAAGACCCTGTCGGAGCTGACGTCGGCCCAGAGGCAGCTGATTCAAAAAGAAAAGATGGCCTCGCTGGGTGAACTGACGGCGGGTATCGCTCACGAGATTCAGAACCCCCTCAATTTTGTCAATAACTTCTCGGCGATCAGCGTCGAACTGGTAGAAGAAATGACCGAAGAACTGCAGGCTGGCCATCAGAACGATGCGCTGGATCTGGCGGATCTGCTTGGTCAGAACCTCCGAAAGATCACGCACCACGGGCAGCGTGCCGATGCAATTATAAAAGGGATGCTTCAGCACTCCCGCACCAGCACTGGACAGAAAGACCCAACCGATCTGAACAGCTTAGCCAATGAGTATCTGCGGCTGGCTTACCACGGTCTGCGCGCGAAAGATAAAAGCTTCAACGCGCGTCTGGTTACGGAATTCGATCCGAATCTGGGTCTGATTCCGGTAGTGGCTCAGGATATAGGCCGGGTGCTGCTGAACCTGTTCAACAACGCCTTTTATGCCGTATCTGAAAAGCAGAAGCGGGTTGGCGATGATTATCAGCCGGAGGTGATGGTTAGTACCCGGCGTACCGACTACGCCATTGAAATTTGCGTTCACGATAACGGCATTGGCATTTCCCAGACCGTTTTAGACAAAATCTATCAGCCCTTTTTCACAACAAAACCAACTGGGCAGGGGACTGGCTTAGGCCTCTCGCTCAGCTACGACATTATTACGAAAGGCCATGGTGGTGAGTTGACTGTTCAGACGGAGGAAGGCAAGTTTGCCGAGTTTATTATTAAATTTCCCTTACCAGCCTAAGGACCCATGAATATTTTAGTTGTTGATGATGAACCCGATGTACAACCCTTGTTTGAACAGCGCTTCCGACGCGAAATCCGCTCGGGAAAGCTGACATTTGCATTTGCTTCTTCGGGTCAGATGGCTCTTGACTATCTGAACCAGCATGCTTTTGGCGTCGTGCTGGTCTTGTCCGATATCAATATGCCGGGAATGGACGGCCTGGAGCTGTTACGTCGGATTCGGGATGAACACCCCATGAAGCCGCCTTCGGTCATGATGGTAACGGCCTATGGCGACGACAGGAACCATCAGGCGGCTATACGCTTCGGAGCCGACGATTTTTTAACGAAGCCCGTTGATTTCGAGATCCTTAAAAGTAGACTAGCTAATCTGACGCAGGAATGAAAACAAAAATTCTACTGGTCGACGACGAACCCGATCTGGAGGCCCTGTTTCAGCAGCATTTCCGGCGCAGGATACAGGCCAATCAATACGAGTTTATTTATGCTCACGACGGGATGCAGGCGCTGGCGATTATTCGGGAGCAGCCCGACATAGACGTTGTGCTGTCTGATATCAACATGCCGGGCATGGATGGCCTGACATTGCTGGCTAAACTGCTGGAGGTAAATCCGGTCGCGCGAACTGTTATGGTGACGGCCTACGACGATATGAGCAATATCCGAACGGCCATGAACCGGGGGGCATTTGATTTTGTCTGTAAACCCATCGACTTCGGCGATCTGGCCATAACCATTGAAAAAACGGCGGAATACGTCCGGCAATTGCGGGAATCAATGGAACTGCGAGCCATCGACGAGATGAAGATGCGCTTTTTTGCCAATATCACTCACGAGTTCCGTACGCCCCTCTCGTTAATTGTGGCACCGGTTGACAAACTGCTGACCGCAAATGACCTGCCCACGCCGTATCTTCATTCGCTCTCGATCGTTCGTCAGAATGCCCAGCATATGCTGCAGCTCATTAATCAGTTGCTGGACATTGCTAAACTCGAAGCAGGCGCCATGACCATTGTCAACAAACCAGGTGATCTGGGCGGCTTCGTCAGCCAGATAGTGGAGGTGTTTCGGCCATCGGCGGAAATAAAAAACATTGATCTGACCTACCGGGCCGATCTACTCTCCAGCAACTATCTGTTCGACGCCGATAAATGGGAGAAGATTCTGTATAATCTGCTCTCCAACGCCGTTAAATTTACCGAAACAGGCTGTGTAGCCATTAATTTGACCGAAATACCGGATAGCCTCCCTGCTGTTGGCTCAGCTCAGTCTGAAGCACTGATCCGGCTAACGGTGCGCGATACGGGCATTGGTATTGCGGCCGATAAACGCGAACGCATTTTCAATCGGTTCTACCAGGTCGATAGCGCCCGGACGCGGGCTTATGAGGGTACCGGTATCGGGCTGGCTTTAGTGAAGGAGCTCACCGAACGGCTCGGCGGCACCATAACCGTTGAAAGCCCGCCCGCCGGCGAAATCGACACATCAGGAACCTGCTTCAATCTGATTTTGCCGGTACAGGTACTGGTTGCCCCTGTTGATCGCTCGCTGGTTGCCCCGAAGCGTATCATTCTTACGCCAGTGCCTGACTCGGTAGTTGTGCCATCCCCCCCGCAATCCGACGAAACACCTTTGATTCTGGTTGTGGAAGACAATCATCAGCTACGTGAGTTTATCATTGCCGAACTGACCCCAACGTACCGCGTTCGGTCAGCCGCGAATGGAGAAGAAGGCTGGGACCTGGTGCAGCAGGAACTGCCCGACGTAGTGATTTCGGATGTGATGATGCAGGAAATGGATGGGTATGACCTGACGAAGCAGATAAAATCGCATCCGGAAACCGATCATATTGCCGTTATCCTGTTGACCGCCAAATCGGAGCATGATGATGTTATCGCAGGTCTGCGCTACGGCGCAGACGACTATATCATTAAACCGTTTAATCTGGATGAAGTGCATCTGCGCTTGTCTAACCTCATCAACCGCCAGCAGAAACTGCGGGATCAATACAGTCGCCAACTCACTCAGCCCGACGACTCTTCCCTGCTCGACACGGTGCAGAATCCGTTTCTGCGCCAGGTTTATACCTTAATCGAACGACACCTGGATCAGTCAGCGCTAACGGTCGAATGGATGGCCGAAGAACTGTCCATCAGCCGAAAAACGCTGTATCGCAAAGTTCACACGCTGACCCATCTGGCTCCTAACGAACTGATCCGGCAATATCGGCTGCGCAAGGCTGCCCAGTTGCTGCGAGCGGGGCATAATGCATCCGAAACCGCCTACATGGTCGGCTTCGAAACACCTTCGCACTTTACGTCGGTGTTTAAGGAGTTCTATAAAAAAACGCCTTCCGAGTTTGCCCTGAAATAAGCGGAACATAAGCAGGTAGTTCGGCCCTGAGCAGCGCCAGTTATGATGGCGCTGCTCAGGGCCGATGTCATTTATAACTTTTTGCCTTTGCCGCTATGCCATCCGAAAACCGCTTATTAAACATTTAAGGCAGGTATTGAAAAAGATGTCCCCAATTCGACAGTCTTTGTCCCCAATTTGAAAGTCTGCTATAAAGCTATATCTGACCTTTGTGTACGTCATTGATAAACGTTCAACCACCCACGACCAACGTATAAACCCGGTTTGGCCTTGTATATACCCTATCAGCAGACCGGCCAGAATACAAATGAAGACCTCTACGCTTTCCGTTTCTATCCTTTGTTAATTAGGCTGGTAGTTAGCGCAAAGAGCGGCTGAAAACAGTCGCTCTTTTGCCTTTCTGGCCTATTCTACCTAACCGTTGAACGTTTTCCGGCGCAGCACATCGAAGAATGCCGCGGTAAAGGGCCACCATGGCATGGTGGCGAAGATGCGAAGTTCTTCCAGAAATCTGGTGTCTTCGTCCAGAAACCGAAAAGCCGTAGCAGGCCGATTTTCGGCGTAAAACCGCGTAAATACGTCATCGGCCGGATGACGGCGCTGTTCCAGTACATTCAATAGCACACTGTCGTATAACTTAAAGCGACTTCTGAACCAGGGAAGCTGGCGGTTAGCCTTACCCGTCTGAACAATGTTTTTGACAATATCGCGCAGGTAACGCTGCGTACGCTGGAAGGTGTAACCCGTTGACGGTTTTGTATATCCGCCCGCTGTGCCAATCCGGACAATATGTTCAGAAGGATTTTCGTGCGTAGGCTCATCCGACATCGGAATCACGCCCGCTTCGGTTTCGCAGATCTGGTAATTGCCCGTATCCAGATACCGGTCGATATACAGCCGCAGGTCAGCGTCGTATTCGTCGGCCTTCAGCGGACTGCCATTAAACAGGGTAAATTCCACAAGCGCGGTCTGCGTATCGAAAGGCATGACATACACAAACCGGCAATCGCCATGCTGCTCAACCCGAAAATCCATCAGTTCCGGTTGTTTTGGGTTGAAACAGGGCTTCTCAGCTTTAATAACCCAGCCTTTAAAGTGCTGTAGCAGGTTGTGATTTTCGGGTTGGTCGAGCTTCAGCGCGAAGGTGCTGTCGAAGACGTAGTCGGCAATGAACGGCTCATCGTCGGCAATAACAAACCCACCCTGGGGGGTATCTTTGATCCGGTTAATCGTTGCCTGCCGATGCTCAATATTTGGAAACCGGGCCAGTTCGTTCTGCACAAAATCGTAGAAATCAATGCTGCGCAGCATTTTGTACTGATACTCGCCCATGTCGAGTGGGCCGGCATGCGTAGTTCCGTGAAAGCTGACCGTGTTCCACTTCCGAAACAGAATCGGCTCAAACGGGCCGGCCCCATGCTCCCAGAAACACCACGTTCGGTCGTTACGGTTTTTAGGTTCCCGATCGAGAATCAGGATCGATCGGTCGCGTAAGGCAGACTGGCTTAGATAATACGCCAGACTCAAACCCGCCATGCCGCCCCCGGCGATGATGAAGTCGTATTTTTTCATGCAACAAAGAAAAAGCCCGAACGTTCCGTCCGGACTCTTCTTATAAAATAAGCGGGTGAGCCTAATTGTTTACCCATTTCGGGCAAACTATACATTCACGTGTTTCTCGGCATGGTAGCTTGACCGTACCAGCGGGCCGGATTCGACGTATTTCAGGCCCCGGGCCAGACCTTCTTCCCGGTACATGGCAAACGTTTCGGGGTGAATCCACTCAATGACCTCGTGGTGCATTTTTGTGGGCTGCAGGTATTGCCCCAGGGTCAGCACGTCGAGTCCGTTTTGGGCCAGATCGTCCATGGCTTTGAACACTTCGTCGTGCGTTTCGCCCAGCCCCAGCATGATACCCGATTTGGTGCGCTGACCGTACTCCTTTGTCCGGCGAATCTGCTCCAGACTGCGTTCGTACCGCGCCTGCGGCCGAACGCGCCGGTAAAGCCGTTCGACGGTTTCCATATTGTGCGAGACAACCTCTTGCCCGGCCGAAATCATCCGTTCCAAGGCTTCCCAGTTTCCTTTCGTGTCGGGGATGAGCGTTTCGATCGTCGTTGCAGGCGAAGCTTCCTTAATGAGCCGTACCGTCTGGTACCAGATTTCGGCGCCCCGATCTTTCAGCTCATCGCGGTTGACCGACGTAATAACGGCGTGCTTGACCTTCATCAGCACGATGGCTTCGGCCACGCGCCGGGGCTCGTCGGTATCATATTCATTCGGGCGACCCGTCGCTACGGCGCAGAACGTACAGCTACGGGTACAAACGTTACCCAGAATCATGAACGTAGCCGTGCCAGCCCCCCAGCACTCGCCCATGTTGGGACAGTTGCCGCTTTCGCAGATGGTATGCAGCTTGTGCTCGTCAACCAGTTTGCGGACTTTGGCATATTCAGGACCGATAGGCAGCTTCACGCGCAGCCAGTCGGGGCGTTTCTTACGTTGTTGTTCGGAGGGTATTACGGGTAGTTCGATCATGGCTCCTCAATCCTTTCCTGAAAAAGGTTTTTCAGGGCGGTAAAGTTCGTTAAAAAAGCAATCACGGACGCAGTACGGTTGTCGTCTCAGCTACGGTTTTGATTTTTTCTGTTGAAAAGAAAACCGGGAAATAGCCGTTCTCGGCCCAGATGGGAAACAGGTCGCGATAGTGCGGACTCTCAGGATCACCCGATTGACCAGGGCTATTGATTCCCAGCGCTTTATCCCAATCTTCTGTATCGACCAGAATCCGGAACGAGGCACCATGTGTCTGGTTGAGGTTGTTGGCCGTTGCGTTGACGGTTTCGCCATAGCCGCCCCGTGCCACCGGCCCCAGGTTAATTTTCTGTTGCATGGCTTTGTCAACCAGATCGCTTAGCGGGTGCGTAATGGTAATGTGCTTATTTTTTCGCTGCCCATACGACCAGTCGTCCATATCGCTTCCCAATCGGTCGGTAAGCGCGGCTACGGCCTTATCGAGCGAAGCCAGTAACAGACTATCCCGACCGGCGGTTGGCACCAACAGGGCATCCATGATGCGTTTGGACGGGACGGCTTTCAGGTAAGGTCTGGCCTCACGCGGAACTATCTGCTGCGCTACAGCCAGTTTCAACTGCTCTTCCCAGGCTACGTAGATAGCAGCCGCCACCGAGTTGGGATTGAGTTTGTAGTCCCAGCGCCGGAGATAAGCCAGCGCCTGTTCCGTCCGGTTTTCGGGCGACGACAGGTTTTGCAGCAACGGCACCAGCGTCCGGGCCGGAATAGACAGGTAATCGGCCTGCAGGGTCATAAAATCAACCAGGGTTTTACGTTTGCCGTCGCTCAGGACCTCTTCAATGCGATGGGCACGGCTGGGTGCCGACCACGTCCAGCCAATCGCGTTCCGGTGCGGGAAGTTGGGTGGCGTCAGGTTGTTATTAGCCGTTACGACGTAACCCTCGGGCGGGTTGAGTTTGTTGGGCAATTGCTGCATCGGCAGATAGCCACTCCATTCGAACCGTCCGTCGCCCGGCACCGGCAGCAGGCCCGTAAAGTTTTTTCGGATGGGCGCTAGCCCAACCGCCTGCCAGCCAATTGTCCCTTTGCGGTCTGCCCAGATCATGTTCTCGCCCGGCAACCGACTGAACGAACACGCCTGCCGGAACTCGGGCCATGTGCGGGCCTGATTCATGCGTAAACTCGCAAGATAAGGCGCACAGCCTGTGTCGAGCCAGCCCGCGCGAATGGCGTAGGCTTTGTGGTTCTTTACGTCCTCGAATACCACCGGCCCATGACGCGTGTATTTCAACTCCGCCCGAACGGATGACCCGTCTTTCATCGGGATGGTTTCCGTCAGCGTTTTCATCGCCACCCATTGCCCTTTGTACCGGTACTGGTTTGGGTTTTTCGGATTAGTCTCGTAAACGTATAAATCTTCGTTGTCGGTCTCAAAGATGGTCAGTCCCCATGCCCCATACTCATTATGCCCAATCGAGATTCCGGGCAGCGTGGGTTCGCCAGCGCCGATGACGTTCCAGCCCGGTGCGTTTAGATGCACCCAGTAACGTAACGAGGGTGTCGACTGCGCCCGGTGCGGATCGTTGGCCAGCATGGGGTAGCCACTCGCCGATTTATTACCCGCAATCACCCAGTTGTTGGAGCCAACGTACTGCTTTTCGACGTTGAACCAGTCGTCTATTGACTCACCAGATCGCCTGGCTTCGTCTTCATCGGCCTTGGTCGGTCGACCCTGAAATTTCAGCGGCAGCCGGAACGCTTCGTATAGCTCTAAGATCGGCTGAAACAGCTCGTCACCGTTGACGTGCAGGGTCAAATTGGGTTCGTTGGCCTTCGAGACGGGATGAAACCACTGCAATTCCCGCAGCTTATCGGCCCCAATTAGTTTCACCAGCCGACCGTAATTCAGTTCGTCCCGCACGTTATAAGCCAGTCCCTGATGTCGGCTGATGACCACTCCGGGTGTCCAGAAGCCCGGTTTTGTGTTCAGCACCCGAAATTCGAACGGCAGTTTTTCGGGCGTTTTGTTTATTTCCTTTACGTAGGCGTTGATGCCATCGACAAACGCCCCAACGATCTGCGGGCCGTGTGGATGATAATGCAGCAGTTCCTTGTTGATGTCGCCCCGAAACCGGAACAGCCGCGTGCCGATATCCCGTTTGGTTTCCTGCGAGCCAAGCAGTTCAGCAACCGTTCCAGTTGCCTGCCGACGCCAGATCTCCAGTTGAAACAGGCGATCCCGGGCGGCCATATACCCCTGCGCAAAGAACAGATCATGTTCATTTTTTGCGTAGATGTGATTAACGCCCCAGGGGTCGCAAATGACTTCGACGGGTTGTTGGAGACCGGGGAATTGCTGGGCATTTGAGCATTGGCTAATGCAGAACAAAAGCCCCATGAGGGCAAACAAACGAAGCATAGCGTTGGGCATTTGGCCGTAAGATAGCCAAAACAGGTGCTACGGTGGATATTTATTCCGGCTTTTCCCGGCCAATTAGCCGCGTCAGTACCTTCGGCTCGACCCGATGACCACCGTCAAAGACCGTTAGTTTAAGCGTTGGCACTTCCTCCTGCATCCGGCGGAGGTAACCTTCGGCATCGGGCATCTGGCGGATAAATTCGTCCTGCCGACCATACACGTAATGCATGTCCAGCGGCATTAATTGATCCGGACTGATCATATCACCAAAGCCACTCGGAAAATAACCCGCCCAGAGAATCAGTCGGTCGACCTTGATGTGCTCGGCATTCAGCCAGCGACAGGCCGTAGACGCCCCCTGCGAGAAGCCCAGCACCGTAAAGTGCAGCGTTTTGGGATCGCGTCCCGTCAGAACCCGATCGTACAGTGCATTCAGATATGCCACGAAGTCGCTGATTTCGTGCTGCCGGTCTTCGCGGGTAATCCACGAAGCGCCCACGCGCTGGTACTCGCCGTTCAGGTATAACCGCGACAAGCCTTCCGGCACTACAACCAGCGTCTGTTCATCAATCAGACTTGCGAATTTCTGACCGAAAAACTGCGCCAGTTGGCCAAACCCGTGCAGACAAAACCAGACGTGCGTGGTCTGGTCGGTCAGTTCCCCAAGGGTGTAATAACGGGCCGTCCGCTGAACGGTAAGGTGGTGTTCGGTCATAAGCTGTTAGCGTTGAAACCGCGACCGCTGCCGGTCGCCTTTGCGCTGTTCGTAATGCTGTTTGTCGGCCACGTAGCATAGCCGCTCAATCTCGGCGTAAACCGTCCCGTCTTTATCTAACCACTGCAACCTAAAGCTCCGCTCGGTCTGCCCGTTAGTGGCTACGTCCCGGCGAATGTCGTCAATCTGCTCGTCGGTCAATTCATAGCGCATGTAAAGCGTTTGGCGGCCCGGTTTGCGAAACCGAATGCTGGCGGCTTTGTCCCAGACAACGTAGTTATTACCAAAAATCCGCAGGAGCATGAGCATATAGAATGGATCTGCCGCCGAGAAGAGGCTACCACCAAAAATGGTCCCGACGTAGTTGTACGTCCAGATACTCCGACGCAGGCAGAGATGCACCTCCCGCGAATCGGCCGACCAGAACAGAATCTTACCGCCCGTTCCGAAAAACATGGGGTACCAGTTCATCAGCGTCCGAAAGCGCCATGTCTGGAACGACTCCCGGCGTTTGGTTCGCAGAAAGATCGGCTTCATGCGATGGTTCCCGAAGCCGCCACATTCCGGACGAACACACGCCCTTTTTTTATAGCCTGCGCAATCTGTCCGGCATGGTAGGAATTATGATGCATCAGGAACGCCAGTACCTGCATGCGCGACGCTTCGCCGAAGGGCGAGGCTACCGGCTCGGCCCACTGCTCGTCGGTGGTTTGCCGAATCTGTTCCTCAACCATCGCAAAACTTTCGTTTACAGTCTGCAGCACTGTGGGCAGATCCAGTAGATTACCTTCGTCCATTACGCCACCCGTCGCTTGCAGCAGAATCGTCGGCTCCCGATTGAAAATCATCTGAGCAAAGCGGTGCATAGCCTCGGCCGTGTGCAGCGCAATAAACCCCGCCGACGCCGTAGTAGGCATTAATCGATTCCGGTAATTATCAGGACTGAGTTTGCGAATCGGACCCAGTACGCTATTCTGGTTCGTTTGCCAGAGCTGGATTAACAATTGAGTTGTCATTGGGAGTTGGTGTTTGATTTTTAGGCGTTAATACGTTAGCTGAGAACAGCGTCAGCGCGTCAATAGCCTCCTGCCCTAGTTCGTCGTGAATCCGCGCGTTCAGAACTTTCCAGATTTTATGGCATCGTTTGGCGAGCTGCGAGCCGCTTTCGGTCAGAAACAAGCCCTGCCGGAGATTATCGGTCAGCCAGCCGTTTCTGTGAAGCAGTTGTACGTCCCGACTCATGGCGGATTTTTCAATCTGCAACTGCTTCGAGAGCTGGGTCTGCCGAATACCCGGCTGCGCAAAAATGCGCATCAGTAGTCCGGCCTGCGCAAACGTAACGCCCTCAGCTGTGAAGGCATCGGTATAACGTCCCGTCAGCACACGCGCCAGCATCCGTAACCGCCCCGCTATGCAATAGCTCTGCTCGTTCATGCGGCAAGCTTAATCAGAAAAAGTTGCATATGCAACTTTAGAATTTACGGGCAAACAAAAGCCCGGTTACGTTGGCGCAACCGGGCTTCAGGACGGAACTCGTTAAGATTGCTACAGGCCGTGCTGATCGAGGAGATACACCAGAGCCGCCATCGAAGCTGCGCCGAGTTCGAGTTCGCGCTGGCTGACAGCCTCGAAGCGATCAACGGCTGTGTGGTGGTAATCAAAATACCGCTGCGTGTCGGGTTTGAAGCCAAACAGGACCGTACCAAGTGTTGCCAACGGCCCAATGTCAGCGCCCCCGCCACCCGGTCCAATTTCGGTCAGGCCATACGGAGCCAGTAAGGGTTTCCAGGCAATCGCCTTCGCCCGCTGGTCGGGCGTACCGACGATGCCAAAGCCGCGCGGAGTGAATCCGCCGTTGTCTGACTCGACGGCCGCAATGTGTTTCTCGTTGTTTTTCTTTGCCAGATCGGCATATTGTACCCCACCCCGCAGACCATTTTCCTCGTTCATGAACATCACCGCCCGGATCGTACGCTTGGGTTTTATTCCTAACGACTTCAGAATACGTAACACTTCGATCGACTGAACGCAGCCCGACCCGTCGTCGTGCGCCCCCTCTGATAAGTCCCAGGAATCGAGGTGGCCGCCTACCACGATGATTTCGTCGGGTTTCTCGCTACCCCGAATTTCGCCGACTACGTTATAGGATTTCGCGTCGGGCAGGGTCTCGGAATTCTGTTTGAAGTAGAATGTCAGGTTCGGATTCTCGCTGAGCGACTTACTGAGCAGATCGGCCCCGTTGGTGCTGATGGCCGCCGTCGGAATCAGCGGTACGCCCGTACCGTAGCGCATGCTGCCTGTGTGTGGATTATCGTCGTGCACATTGGTCATCGAGCGTACAATCGCGCCAATTGCACCCAGCTTGGCGGCCTCGGTTGCCCCATTGGCCCGTTGCTCAACGGCCCCGCCATAGGCTTCGAAGGTATTGATCTTGGTCGGGTCCATCGGGCGGTTGAAGAACACAATTTTGCCCTTCACCTTGTCGGCACCGAGTGCTCGTAGTTCGGTAAAACTTTTAACCTCCACGACGCCCGCTTCAACGCCTTTCGGCCCCGTAGCTACCGAACCGCCGAGTGCCGCGATTGGCACCGTCGTCTTTTGCTTACCGTTGCGGATATAGGCTTCTTCCTTTGCCCCGCGTACCCAGTGGGGCACCATTACGTCCTGCAGAAATACGCGGTCGAACCCCTGCTGCTCCATGAGCTGCTTCGTCCAGTCGACGGCTTTCTGCGCACCAGTCGAGCCGCTTAGCCGAGGGCCGATCTGCTTAGTGAGGTGACGTAACCACTCGTACGATTGACCATTCGACAGGGCTTCGTTATAGATTTTTCGGATCGTGACCGAGTCGGCGTTCTGCGCGCGGCAATAACCAACGAGCAGCATGAGCAGAAGAGTAAGCGTTTTTTTCATGATTGGGTTGTATTCGTTAAGACAGCAAGATACAGAAAAGCCCGACTGCTAATAATCAATCGGGCTTTTCTGCACTTAATACCTCCTGCACAGGAGTTAATTGAGCTTGTTTTAGTGGAGGTATCTGCTCATTTTTACAATCAACTCTTTCCACACCGAATGTCTACGTCTACTGCTCAGTCCATCGACGATTTACTTCAGGTTCTCCAAAAAGGCGAAGCCATCGTAATTGCAGGTACGGGGGTCTCGGCTAGTGTTGCCTGTAGCAACAAACTTATCCGTAGTTGGTCGCTGCTTTTGAAGCATGGTATTGATTTTTGTTGTAGTCATGCCCAGGATATCAACGAGATAAGTGAATCCTGCCGCACGTTCGATGCTACATCATCAGCTTCACTCGATGAATTGCTGGCAATTGGCGACGAAGTTCAGCAATACCTTATTAAAAATAACCTCATGGAAAGATGGCTGGAGGTTGTTTTTGCGGGATTGTCGCCTGAAGACCAGCGTTTGATCCGAGCGCTGGAAAAGCTTAAGGTGCCCATTGCTACTACAAATTACGACCGACTGTTTGAGGACATTACCGGCTTGCCTGGTATTTCATGGCGCGACACAGCCAAACTCCATCGTTTCTTAAACGGCCAGGAACAAGCTATTTTACACCTGCATGGTCACTTTCGCGATCCGAATTCGATTATTCTTGGCAAACGCTCCTACGACGAATTGCTGGAACAGGAGTTCGCGCTCTTTGCCGAAAAATCCCTATTCAGTCGCTATAACGTGATCTTTATTGGCTTTGGAGACAGCACAAAAGACCCTAATTTCAGTCGACTTCTCACCTGGTCGCGGGCGCACCTTTCAGCAACTCAGGTATTTCGCGTGGTACGCCAATCCGAACTGGATAAGCTTCGGGAAGAGCATCAGACGTTGGGTTACAATATCCAACTTATCAGTTATGGTGCTGACTACAGCGATCTTACGCCGTTTCTGGAACGCTTGGCTTACCAACTGCCGGTTGTTCCACCCATCCCCAAGAACTTACCAGCTGTGCCCGATAATATTGGTCGAGGTGAACTCATTGAAACGGTAGTAGATAAGCTCGTACGGCCTGGAAACAAACCAATAGGCTTATTGGGGGGCGCGGGCATTGGCAAAAGCAACACAATACTGAATGTATTGTATCACCGTAAAACCGCTATCCAATTCGGCGAACAACGGTATTTTGTGCGTTGCGAGGCTGTAACAACGTCTGATTTGCTCTGGTCGCAAACCCTCGACACGCTTGGTTTGCAACCCAGCCGCGATCTGTCGCCCCAGCAACAGGTCGAGCATTTTCTCGTGGAACAACCGACGCTCCTAGTGTTCGACAATGCCGAAACGCCCTGGGAACGGTTCGGACCAGTTTTTGAAAGTATACTGGGGCGGCTTAAAAGTCTGACCAATCTTCGACTGGTAGTCACCTACCGGGGGAAAGCTATTCCCGGCACCCGCATCGGCTGGGACTCGATAACCGTACCCGCCCTGACAGAGGAACAGTCCAGAGCCCTGTTTCTAAATCTAACGGGTGAGGTCTTCGCTAATGATCCAGCACTGCCGCGTCTGCTCCGCGCCGTGGACTATCTGCCGCTAGCCGTAACCCTTTTAGCCGAACGCGCTAAAGATGAACAGAGATTAGCTGCGCTTGAACAGAAATGGGAACAACGTAAAACCGATCTCCTTAAATTAGATCCCGCCAATAAAGATTTAAATCTTGAAGTATCCATATTGTTATCATTCGATAGTCCTCGACTGAGCGATACTGGGCGCGAACTGTTTAAAGCGTTGTGCTGGTTACCCGACGGTATTCAGCGGGCCGATTGGGAATCTGCTTTCCCAGATTATGAAGACGACCTGAACGCCCTGTTGCGCGTAGTGCTGGCTGAAGAAGACAGTATAGGTCGGGTGCGGGTGCTGGCTCCCATCCGCGAAGTGATTAACCGAAAATTTTCTCCTGACCCGCTTTGGTTAGAGCCAACCGTGCGAAAAATAGTGAATATAGCCGCCGAAAGCGGCCGACAAGTCAGTTTTCAGGAGGGAGCGTTTACAAGAGTTCAGGCCGAATGGCTTAACCTGAACCAAATTTTCAGTAAGTGCGATTACACCGAATGGTTGATTGATGCCTTAACCGACCTTACACTTTTTTCTTCCTTCAGTGGTCTATATCTAACCAACTTTTTAACAAAAGCAGCTCAAATAACAAAAACGAACCAGTGGCAACAATTACAGGCCAACTGCCTGCGTAGTCTAGGCGGTGTGGCTTTTCTCCAGTCGGACAATGCCAGGGCCATCACTTACTATGAGCAGGCTCAGCCGCTCTATGAGCAGGTTGGTGATCTGTTAGGTAAGGCCAACTGCCTGCGTAGTCTAGGCGATGTGGCTTTTCGCCAGTCGGACAATGCCAGGGCCATCACTTACTATGAGCAGGCTCAGCCGCTCTATGAGCAGGTTGGTGATCTGTTAGGTAAGGCCAACTGCCTGAAGAGTCTAGGCGATGTGGCTTTTCGCCAGTCGGACAATGCCAGGGCCATCACTTACTATGAGCAGGCTCAGCCGCTCTATGAGCAGGTTGGTGATCTGTTAGGTAAGGCCAACTGCCTGAAGAGTCTAGGCGATGTGGCTTTTCTCCAGTCGGACAATGCCAGGGCCATCACTTACTATGAGCAGGCTCAGCCGCTCTATGAGCAGGTTGGTGATCTGTTAGGTAAGGCCAACTGCCTGAAGAGTCTAGGCGATGTGGCTTTTCGCCAGTCGGACAATGCCAGGGCCATCACTTACTATGAGCAGGCTCAGCCGCTCTATGAGCAGGTTGGTGATCTGTTAGGTAAGGCCAACTGCCTGAAGAGTCTAGGCGATGTGGCTTTTCGCCAGTCGGACAATGCCAGGGCCATCACTTACTATGAGCAGGCTCAGCCGCTCTATGAGCAGGTTGGTGATCTGTTAGGTAAGGCCAACTGCCTGCGTAGTCTAGGCGATGTGGCTTTTCGCCAGTCGGACAATGCCAGGGCCATCACTTACTATGAGCAGGCTCAGCCGCTCTATGAGCAGGTTGGTGATCTGTTAGGTAAGGCCAACTGCCTGAAGAGTCTAGGCGATGTGGCTTTTCTCCAGTCGGACAATGCCAGGGCCATCACTTACTATGAGCAGGCTCAGCCGCTCTATGAGCAGGTTGGTGATCTGTTAGGTAAGGCCAACTGCCTGAAGAGTCTAGGCGATGTGGCTTTTCTCCAGTCGGACAATGCCAGGGCCATCACTTACTATGAGCAGGCTCAGCCGCTCTATGAGCAGGTTGGTGATCTGTTAGGTAAGGCCAACTGCCTGAAGAGTCTAGGCGATGTGGCTTTTCGCCAGTCGGACAATGCCAGGGCCATCACTTACTATGAGCAGGCTCAGCCGCTCTATGAGCAGGTTGGTGATCTGTTAGGTAAGGCCAACTGCCTGAAGAGTCTAGGCGATGTGGCTTTTCTCCAGTCGGACAATGCCAGGGCCATCACTTACTATGAGCAGGCTCAGCCGCTCTATGAGCAGGTTGGTGATCTGTTAGGTAAGGCCAACTGCCTGAAGAGTCTAGGCGATGTGGCTTTTCGCCAGTCGGATAGTGGCGGAGGTGACAAGCTATATGAAGTAGCTATTCGATTGTACAATCAAATCAACGACCATTATTCTCTTGGTCGGGCATACTATTATTGGTCTTTGTATGCATCTGATGACACTATCAGACAGGAACGTCGCTGTAAGGCAAAAACTGTTTGGGAAGGCGTAAATATGCACTATTTAGTCGAACAGACCGGGTTAACCGATGCCTGCCAGTAAAAGAAAGCCCGACTGCTGATGAGCAATCGGGCTTTTGCCCTATAAAGACTTCAAATCGGATTACATATTGATCGCCCGGTTGTCGGTAGCGGCCAGACAGGCCTCCTTGAAGGCTTCGGTATAGGTCGGGTGCGCGTGCGACATCCGCGATACGTCCTCGGCCGAGGCCCGGAACTCCATCGCCACAACGGCTTCGGCAATCATGTCGGCCGCGCGGGGACCGATGATGTGAACGCCCAGAATCTCGTCGGTTTCTTTATGCGCCAGCACCTTCACCAGCCCGTCGATGTCCATACTCGCCCGCGCCCGGCCCAGTGCCTTGAACGGGAACGAGCCGGTTTTGTAGGGAATCCCTTCCTGCTTCACCTCTTCTTCGGTATAGCCTACGGCCGCCACTTCCGGCCAGGTATAGACTACGTTCGGAATGAGCCGGTAGTGAATGTGCGGCTTCTGACCCGCAATGGTTTCGGCAATGAACGTTCCTTCCTCTTCGGCTTTGTGGGCCAGCATAGCCCCGCGAATTACGTCGCCCAGCGCGTAGATATGCGGCACGCTCGTCCGCAGGTTGTTATCTACTTCAAGCTTGCCCCGGTTGTCAGTTTGCAGACCGGCCACTTCGAGGTTCAGACCGTCAGTGTAGGGGCGCCGACCGACCGATACCAGGCAATAGTCGCCGGTCAGCGTAATCTGCTCGCCTTTTGGCGTATCGATGCTCACCTCAACCTCTTCGCCTTTGTTCTCAACCTTCGTTACCTTGTGGTTAAAGTAAAAATCGGCGCCAAGTTTTTTAACAGCCCGCTGGAGTTCTTTCCCCATCGTTTTGTCCATCGTCGGGATCATCGAATCGAAGAACTCAACGAACGACACCTTCGCGCCAAGCCGGGCGTAAACCGACCCCAGCTCGGCACCGATTACACCCGCACCGATGATGATCATGTGCTTCGGGATTTCCTGCAGCGTCAGGGCTTCCGTCGAGGTGATCACGCGCTTCTTGTCGATAGGCATGGACGGGAACGAGGATGGTTTCGAGCCCGTTGCAATCACGATGTTTTTGCCTTTTATGGTTTCTTCGCCCCCATCGGCTTTGGTAATCTTCACCGAGTGCGCATCCACAAACGAGCCGACACCAGAGAACGTATCGATCTTGTTTTTCTTCATCAGAAAGGCAATGCCCTTCGTCGTTTGATCGACAACATCCTGCTTCCGCTGGATCATCTTGGGCAGGTCAACCTGCAGATCAGCGAGTTTGATGCCGTGTTCGGCAAAGGTGTGGGAGGCATTGTAAAAATGCTCCGACGAGTCCAGCAGCGCCTTCGACGGAATGCAGCCGACGTTCAGACAGGTACCACCCAGCGTCGGGTATTTTTCGATAATGGCCGTTTTCAGTCCGAGCTGGGCACAGCGAATCGCGCCGGTGTAGCCACCCGGCCCCGAACCGATAATGATAACATCGTATTCCATGATGAGATGAGTTCGCAGTCTGCGGTTAAGACAAGTAATCAGAAGCCGTTACGTTAGTACCACTGCTGTCAGTCAACGCGTCCCGAACCGCAAACCTTTTTAAAGAGAAGCATTGCCGGTGCAAATTTGGTTCAGAATTTGATTGTCCAAACCGATTTTCCAAAAATCGTGTTGGTGGTTTCAGATGCCCTTCCTCATCCGGGGCCGTTCCGTTTGGCTTTATGCGCTTTGTTTATTCACTGAACCTGCTCGCTACGCTCGTCCTGAGCAGTTGCAACAATCCTGCTCAACAAAACCAACCCAATGTCTATTACGATGTGCTGAGCTTTGTAAAAGGCCAGATCAGGGCGTTGTCGGCCCAGAAACCACTCGTCAGCAAAGCCGTCCGAATTAACGAGGAGCGGAATCAGCAGACGACCCGGGATGTCAACTGGAGCCGTGAGCTGGAGCTGTTCACCCAGACCGACATTAACAAGCCCGCTCTCCGTAACAGTTACCGGATTGCCCGCCCGGACTCACTGACCTACCAGTATACGCTCAAAACGACGGAGGAGCGCTTAACCGTCCGGTCGCTGACCGTCCGGCTCGACTCCCTGACCCGGCAGCCGCGCCAGATTGAAGCCGTTCTGCAAACCAAAAATCCGTTATATTCGTCAGAGCGTCACTTGCTGCTCGAAAGTGGTCTGGTCAAAGGGCCACAGTGGCGCATTCAGCGGTATAAACTGTCGGGCTATCAGCAGTTACCCTTCTTCGACAAGAATGAGTTTTCGGTGGAGGGGCAGCTGCAGTAGTTATCTTTTTCTACCTTTGTTTAGCGCTCCTGCCGAACGAAACGGGCTGGCAGGTCGTTACTTTTTTAGCAACCTGATAATCAATCGCCCCGGCGGTTAGTCTGCTTTCATCAACCCCTGTTATGAGCGACGCCATCAAACACGAGTGCGGTATTGCCCTCATCCGACTCCGCAAACCGTATCAATACTACATTGATAAATACGGCACAGCCCTCTACGGAGCCAATAAATTGTACCTGCTTATGGAAAAGCAGGTCAATCGTGGCCAGGACGGAGCCGGTATCGCTAACATCAAACTCGACGTGCCGCCCGGCCACCGCTACATCAGCCGTTACCGTTCAGTTGATCAGCGTCCGGTGACGGATATTTTTGAAAAGCTCAACAAGAAATTCCGCAAGGCGCTCAAAGGCAATAAAGACAAGGGTAAAGACGCCCGGTGGCTCCAGGAAAATGTAGCCTTCACGGGCGAGGTCTGGATGGGCCACCTGCGTTACGGTACCCACGGCGCCAACGAAATTGAAAACTGCCACCCTATGCTCCGCCAAAGCAACTGGCGCAGCCGCAACCTGGTTATGGCGGGTAACTTTAACATGACCAACGTAGATGGTCTGTTTGATAAGCTGGTTTCGCTCGGTCAGCACCCCAAAGAGAAAGTGGACACCGTAACGGTGATGGAGAAAATCGGCCACTTTCTGGATGAGGAGAACCAGCGCGTATTTGATCGGTTCAAGGGCATCTACGAAAACCCCGACCTGTCGGACATCATTGAGGACAACCTCGATATGCAGCGGGTTCTGCACCGTTCCTGCCGCGATTTCGACGGTGGTTACGCTATGGTGGGCATGACGGGTTACGGTGGAGCGTTTGTAGCCCGCGATCCCGCCGGGATTCGGCCCGCCTATTACTATGCCGACGATGAAGTGGTGGTAGTCGCTTCGGAGAAGCCCGCTATTAAGGCCGCTTTCAACGCCGAGTACAGTGAGATTAAAGAAGTGCAGCCTGGTCATGCGCTCATCATCGACAAGTACGGCGAGTATAATGAACTCCAGTTTGTGCAGCCGATTGAGAAGCGGTCGTGCAGCTTCGAGCGCATTTATTTCTCCCGGGCCACCGACCCCGACATTTACAACGAACGCAAAGACCTCGGGAAATTGCTCGTGCCGCAAATCCTGAAAGAAATCGACTACGATCTGGAAAACACGGTCTTTTCCTATATTCCAAACACGGCCGAAACCGCCTTTTTCGGCATGGTTGAGGGTCTGGAAGAATACCTGTACAAACAGCGGAAGAAAGCCATCATGGATGGTATCCTGTTCGAGGAAGAACTCGACCGGGTGCTGTCGTTCCGGCCACGGATTGAAAAACTGGTTTCCAAGGACGTAAAACTGCGGACGTTCATCACCGACGATTCTCAGCGCGACGATATGGTTTCGCACGTCTATGACACCACCTTCGAGGTCATCAAAAAGGGTAAGGATAACGTAGTCGTCGTTGACGACTCCATCGTGCGGGGCACAACCCTGGAGAAAAGCATCCTCAGAATGCTCGACCGGCTTGGTCCCAAGAAAATCATTATCGTATCGTCGGCTCCGCAGATTCGCTTCCCCGACTGTTACGGTATCGACATGTCGAAGGTGAAAGAGTTTGTGGCCTTCCGGGCAGCTCTCGAACTGCTTCGCGAACGCGGCATGGACAATCTGCTCGACGAAGTCTATGCTGAAAGCGTCGCAGCTATCGAGTCCGGAAATGCCTCGCAGCATAATTACGTTAAGGCCTTGTTTGATCCCTTTACGCACGAGGAAATTTCGCGCAAGGTAGCGCAGATCATCACGCCCGGCGACCTGAACGCCGAAGTGGCTGTTGTGTATCAGACTGTTGAAAACCTGCACCGGGCCTGCCCCAACCATTCGGGCGACTGGTATTTCACGGGCAATTACCCAACCCCCGGCGGAAATACAGTCGTTAACAAAGCCTTTGTCAATTTCATGGAAGGCCGTCTGGTTCGGGCCTATTAAAATATTGAAACGACTATCAAAAAAGGGATGCAAACGTTTGCATCCCTTTTTTGATTTTCTGGCTAGCCAACCCTTTTAAACCGCGTTATAAGCCTAAAGCAAACTATTGATTACCAGATACATACTCAACAATTCAGGCTGAACGTATAGCCAGATTTAGGCACTTTATGACTCGGCAGGATGTTCTGTATATAGCTAACAAATCAACGTTATGTACTGTATCAAGTGTGGCAATCTTATTCCCGAAGCGCGTCTGAAAGCCCTGCCAACGGCTAAGACCTGCGTTCATTGTTCGCGGGCGCAACGCGTGGCTGGCTTCCCGCTCATTACGGGTAAGACCGAGTATTCGGCCCTGCAGATCGTATCGCAGCAGGAGGCCGTTCGTTTGCAGAAAATGCAGGCCCGGCGGGGTACTGGCGCTTCCATGTCAATGACCCGCGAGAAGCGCAATTAAGCTTACTTACCTGAGCGATTGCCGAAAAATAATTGTAGCCGACTCCCAGGGGATCGGCTCTTTTTTTGTCGGGCCGTCAGGGCGGTGTCCCAGTTGGCGGTTCGGGTTACAACCAGAATTTCACATTAGCTTCCGCTTTAATGGTTTAGCGGGAAAAATGTCTATCAGTCAGAGTTTCAGGACGTGTAACGTGTTGTATTTTCTGACAAATAAAATTTTATTTGTAGTATTGAAAATAGGACTTATACCGTTTTTTATTTTTACTGAACCCTCTTTCGTAACCAAAAATCCGCGTCCGCGTTACTTGCAATGGATGGTTTTACCACCTCTCAGCCTCCTCCTTCACCCCCTGCAAAATTCTCCGCTCATGAGTTTGATGATCAGTCGGCGTTGTTGACCGGCCTGATGGCAAACCCTTACGTGGGTATTGCCCTCTATGAGGCTGTGCGGGATCAGACGAAAGGGCCGAACCAGGGAAAGATTATTGATTTCCGGCTTCGGCAAATCAATGAAGTAGCCAGCAACCTGCAGGGCAAAACACCGGAACAACTCATCGGACGTACGCGCAGCGAGTTTTATCCGTGGGGTACGGGCGATATTCTGCTTCAGCATTATATCCAGGTATGCGAAACGGGGGCTCCCTATCGTGATCCGCATTTTCACCCACTGTTTGGCTTATGGATCGACCTGTCTGTTCAAAAGCTGGGGGATGGCATCTTACTGATCCATAACAACATTACCCCCGAACGTCAGGCTCAGCTCGAACGTCAGCAGCAGGCTGATCTTCTGCAAACCATCATCAATAACTCACCAGCGGGCCTTGCTGTATTCGAAGCCGTTCGGGACGATACCGGACAGATTGTTGATTTCATATACCGACTGACAAACCCGGCCAACGCGCGGGTGACCGGACGCACAGTAGCCGAAATGACCGGTCAGCGCATGCTGGAACTGTTTCCGGGCCTGAGCGATACTGGATTTGTGGCTGATCTTATTGAAACGATTCAGACCGGCAAAACCCGGGAGTTTATCTTTCCGTACACCAACGACGGAATCGACGGCTGGTTTGACTGCTCTTTTGTGAAGCAGAACGATGGAGCCCTGTTCACCTTCATGGACGTTTCGGAGTTGAAGCGTTCCGAGCTGGCTCAGCAGCAGCAGGCTGAACTACTGGATCGGATCATGAATTCGACGCTCACGGGCATTACGGTCAACAAAGCCATCCGCAACAAAGCCGGTCAGATTATAGACTTTCAGATCACCCTGGCCAATCAGCAGGCTATGGACGTATTTGGTAATTTATCCGAGGGGGTTTACACTCAAACTTTCTGCGATCGTAACCCGGAACTGGCGGGTAGTGCTGCGTTTACGCAATACGTCGACGTGGTCAACACGGGGCAGACGCTGCATCTGGAGCTGCCTTACGGAGACCGGTGGTATTATTTGACCCTTAATAAGTTTGGCGATGGGTTCATTAATTCCTCGATTGATATTACCGATAACCACCGGTACCGCCAGCAACTCGAAGCCGCGAATCTGGAACTGCAGCGCTCCAACGATAGTCTCCAGCAGTTCGCCTACGTAGCGAGCCACGACCTGCAAGAACCCCTCCGCAAAATTCAGGCGTTCGGCACTATGCTGGCCGAACAATACGGTTCGGCTTTAGGCAGCACCGGCCAGAGCTACGTACAGCGTATGCAGTCAGCATCGGTGCGCATGTCGGAGCTGATTAAAGATTTGCTGGCTTATTCCCGCGTTTCAACGGTTCGGGAGCCTTTCCGGAAAATCTCGTTGAGCGAGATTGTGCAGACCATCGTTGATGAATATGAGCTGACTATCCAGGAAACCGGCGCAGTCATAGAGATAAGCGAACTTCCTGAGCTGACCGGCGATCGGCCGCAACTGCATCAGCTTTTCGGCAACCTGCTGACCAACGCGCTGAAGTTCCGGAGACCGGATGTAGCACCCCACGTTCGGGTATCGGCCCGCGGCATAACCCGACAGGCCATTCCAGCGGGCACCTTACCCGCATCAGCTACGCTGGAAACACAGCGCTCTGACGCCGAAACGTTCTACGAAATAAGTGTGCAGGATAACGGGATTGGCTTCGACAAAAAATACCTTGACCGAATATTCCAGGTATTTCAGCGCCTGCACACCCATAACCAGTATCCCGGAACTGGTGTGGGTCTGGCTATCTGTCAGAAAGTAGCCGAAAATCATCAGGGCGGGATCAGTGCATCGGGTAAGCTGGGCGAAGGTGCCACCTTTCGGGTATATCTGCCCGCCTGAGCGGCTGTTTGCTGGAGCAAATTAGCGTACTTTGACGAATCCACCGAAGACGACAACCAGTATATAGATTGTCTTTGGCTAAATTCGTCCTTTCAGCTTCATGCGTCATATTGTTATCGTTGGCAACGGCATTGCGGGTATTACGGCCGCCCGCGAAATCCGCAAACAAAGTGACGACCGCATTACCGTCATTTCTGCCGAAACTGAACATTTTTTCTCCCGCACGGCGCTCATGTACGTGTATATGGGCCAGCTCGAATTTCATCATCTGAAACCCTATGAAGACTGGTTCTGGGTCAAAAACCGGATTGAACTGGTCCTGGCGCACGTAACCCAGATTGATTTCGACAAAAAATACCTGAACCTGGTTCGCACGCCCGCTCTGGAAGAGCCATTTGCCTATGATGTGCTTATTCTTGCGGTTGGGTCCAAGCCTAATTTCATGGGCTGGCCGGGTCAAACCCTGCGCGGGGTTCAGGGTCTCTACGGCAAGCCAGACCTCGACCGCATGGAAGCCGACACGCGGAGCATTCGCCAGGCCGTGGTCGTTGGGGGTGGATTGATTGGTATTGAGTTATGCGAGATGCTGCTTTCGCGCAATATTCACGTAACGTTTCTGGTCCGCGAAAAAAGTTTCTGGAGTAGTGTGCTGCCCGCCGAAGAATCAGCGCTGGTTACACGCCACATTGTAGCTCACCACGTTGACCTGCGCCTGCATACCGAACTGGCCGAACTTCGCGACGATGGAACTGGCCAGGTGAACACCGTCGTCACCAAAGCTGGTGAGCAGATTCCGGCGCAGTTTGTGGGCATAGCCGTAGGCGTCAGCCCCAATATCAGCTTCGTGAGAAATACGCCACTGGAAACTGACCGGGGCATCCTGGTGAATGAGTTTCTGGAAACAAACCTTTCCGATGTCTACGCCATTGGCGACTGCGTTCAGCATCGAACACCCCCGCCGGGACGTAAACCCCTGGAGCAGATCTGGTACAGCGGCCGAATCATGGGCGAAACCCTGGCTCAGACCCTGACAGGTCAGCAAACAGCTTATAAACCAGGCGTCTTTTTTAACTCGGCCAAATTTTTCGACATCGAATACCAGACGTATGGCGACGTGGCTAATTTCCTGCCTAATGACGGTCCTGAACAGGCGTTTTACTGGGAACACGCAGCGGGCGAAATCGCCATGCGGATCAATTACCGCGCCGATACAGGTGCCGTTACGGGTGTGAACGCGCTCGGTATCCGCCAGCGGCAGGCAATCTGGGAGGACTGGATTGCAGCCGGCAAACCAATTGAATATGTACTCGAACAATTGCCGCAGGCCAATTTCGATCCGGAATTTTTCCGGCAGTTTGAGCCTGCTATCCTGGCAAAATTTAATGCCGAAAATCCCAACCGACCCGTGCGGCTAAAAGCGAAGAAAGGCTTATTCGGCCTGTTTGGCCGCTAACAAGACGTAGCATCCTGCCATTGGGCTTTATCTAAACGCAAAGCGGTGTTTAATCTCCCATTGCTGTCCGGTATGCATAAGCAGGGTAAACGCGTCGGCAGTAAACATCCGTTCGTAAGCCTGCGCCGAAAAATAAGCCCAGGCATTGGGAAATACGGCCCGTTCCAGGTCTTTAAACGCTACCGTCATGTGGGGATGAAAAGGACGCGGATCGGGAGATATACCAAATTGCTGATGACAGAAGTCAGCAATCTGCGCCTGACAGGTCAGCAACGCAGGCTCTGGTACCACATTCACAAAAATCACCCGATTGCCGAACCGTTCGAAATCCCGGAGTTGAACCGAAAAAGGCTCCTGCTCATCGGCAGAGGCCTGTAAGGCTGAAAAGTCGCTCAGATGGCTGCGAAACGGCGGTACCAGCGTAATGTGCGGGGGCGATCGGAGCGCATGGCCGGACCCAAACCGAGCCTGCGCTTCTTGTTTAAAGGCCGTTACTTCGTCCTGAATAATCTGGTCAGGCAGCAGCGCAATAAAATAAAGATTAGTGCCTCCGGAAGCCATGTTTCAGTATCAGGCCAAACGCAGGTCTGCCTAAACCGTTTCGGCTACTTCCCAGCGAATCTGCACCGCCTGTTCAATGTCGGGATGAAGGCTGATGGCAACCGGACAGGTATGGGCGATCTTCTCCAGCCGGGCGCGGGTTTCGTCATCGGGTAGCGTTTCCGCCCGCAGAACCAGGTCAACTTCAATGCGCGCTATGCGTCGGGGTGGCTGGCTGGTCATAATTTTCGTCACGTCCAATGCGCTGCCCCGCAACTCTATTCCCTCGCGCCGGGCCATAATAGCCATCGTCGTGATAATGCAGCTACCGAGCGCATTGACAACCAGATCAGTGGGCGAAAAAGCCTCGCCCCGACCCTGGTTATCGGTAGGGGCATCGGTGGTGATATGGGTACCCGACTGAAGATGGACGCAGTCCGTTCGTAGTTCACCCAGGTAATCAATATGAATTGTAGCCATGCGATTCTGTTTGTAATTCGGCAAACTGGCCGGTAAGTTCCTGAATTATTTACCCGTTTGTTCCTGATTGGTTAATTTATCGGTTATTTGACCTAAACATAAAAATAATGGGATGGTTACGCTAATGTGCGCAGCGATTTTGTGTGAAAATTGTTAAAAGTTGTTTAGTTTTAGTTCTGAATCAGACGATAATGCGAACAGTATACACGATAAAAGGAATAGCCTTACTCGGGTGGTTATTAATCAATGGAGGGGCCCGTGCGCAGAACACGGATCCTGAAGATGAGACCTACCAGACCATAACCACGTATGGCATTACGACCAATACGAATTCCGGCATAGTGGGCGGGCTTTCGTTTCGGCAGGCTAGGTTATTGCCCGGTGAGTTCTTTGGCTTGCCTCAATATCGTTACCTGAGCGTAGAGCTGGTGAATGTGAAGCATCCCAAAGAGATTCAGACGACGAACAATTTTGCCAGTTCCCGTTTTATTCAGGGTAAAGAAAATTACCTGTTTGCCCTTCGGGGTCAGTATGGTCGTGAACTGAAACTGTTCCAGCGCAGCGCCGACGAAGGGATTTCCGTGAGTGGCATTGTGGCAGCCGGCCCAACGCTGGGGATTGTTAAGCCCTATTACGTGCAGATTCAGGAGGGTACCCGAACGCTTACCGTACCGTATAGTTCATTGAACCGGGCAGGTCAGGCGGGTGCCCCCATAGGCTCAGGGGGTTTCTTTCAGGGCCTGGGCGAATCAAAGCTAACCGTTGGTCTGAACGTAAAAACGGCGATTAGCTTCGAACTGAGCACGTTTCGCAATAATACAACAGGAGTCGAGATTGGCTTTCTGGCCGAGGTTTTCCCCAACAAGATCATCATTATCCCGAACACGAATCCTAACGGAAACCGCGCCGAGGGTAACCGCAGCTTTTTCACCTCGGGCTATATCACCCTGTTTTTCGGCAATAAGAAATAGACTAATTGGTAACCATCGGCGCCGGGCCTACCAGATTGTACGGGGCGAAGCCATTTTGGCTTCGCCCCGTATGTTTAGTCATATAGTCAAGCCGTGTGCTGCCTGACTTTCCCGCTAAAGGTTCGTACTTTTGCACCCGCAAAACCGCTCACCCGTGCGGTTCAATGATCCAATGGATATTCAGGAAGAATTAAAACAGGCGATACAAAACGCCATTGCTGATGTGTACCAGTCGGCAGTCGATACGAACGGCGTAGGCGAGGTTCTTTTACAGCCAACCAAGAAGGAATTCGAAGGACTTTATACGTTCGTTACGTTTCCATTGACCAAGACGCTTCGCCAGTCGCCCGCCCAGATTGGCCAGTCAATTGGCTCGTGGTTAGTCGAACATAGCCCCGTGGTGAGCGGGTTCAACGTCGTCCAAGGCTTTCTGAATATCAGTATTGCCAATTCGGCCTGGGTGCAGGTTCTGAACGATATAGCCATGGATTCGCAGTTTGGCTCGCTGCCTCAGAAAGGCCAGTCGGTGATGGTGGAGTTTTCGTCGCCGAACACCAACAAGCCGCTGCACCTTGGGCACCTGCGCAATAATTTTCTGGGTGATTCGGTCAGCCGGATTCTGGCGGCTAACGGCTACGATGTGGTGAAGACTTGCATCGTCAACGACCGGGGCGTTCATATCTGTAAATCCATGCTCGCCTACCAGATGTTCGGAAACGGCGAAACGCCGGAGTCGGCCGGCATGAAAGGCGATCACCTGATCGGTAAATATTACGTACTGTTCGATAAGGCGTATAAAGCCCAGGTTGAGGAAATGGTAGCCGGAGGTACGCCAAAAGAAGATGCTGAAAAGCAGGCTCCGCTCATGCAGGAAGTTCAGCAAATGCTCCGGCTCTGGGAACAGGGCGACCCCGACACGGTTGCGCTCTGGAGCCAGCTCAACAGCTGGGTATACAAAGGATTCGACGAAACGTACCGGAACATCGGCGTTAGTTTCGACAAGACGTACTACGAATCCAATACGTATCTGCTCGGTAAGGAGATCGTTGAAGAAGGGCTTCAGAAAGGCGTTTTTTACCGCAAAGAGGATCAGTCCGTCTGGATTGACCTGACCGAAGAGGGCCTCGACCAGAAACTTGTTCTGCGCTCGGATGGCACCTCGGTTTATATGACCCAGGACCTCGGTACAACCGACCTCAAATTCCAGGATTTTCGTAACGACCGCCAAATCTGGGTTGTCGGCAACGAACAGGATTACCATTTCAACGTTCTGTTTGCGATCCTGCGCCGGCTGGGTCGTCCTTACGCCAGCCAGTTGTTTCACCTGTCCTACGGCATGGTAGACCTGCCCACGGGTAAGATGAAATCCCGTGAAGGAACCGTAGTGGACGCCGACGATCTGATTCAGGAGACGACCGAAGCCGCGTCGACGGCCGCCGACGAAGCAGCCAAAGGCAAACTGGACGAGTTCAGCAGTACGGAAAAAACCGAGCTGTTCCGAATGCTGGGTCTGGGAGCCCTGAAGTATTACCTGCTGAAAGTGGACCCGCAGAAACGGATGCAGTTCAACCCCGCCGAATCTGTCGATCTGCACGGTCACACCGGCCCCTACATTCAGTACGTACACGCCCGGATTCAGTCGGTGCTGCGAAAAGCAGCCGAAACAGGAATTCAGTTTGCTGTGCCGGTTGAAGCCAGCGAACTCGACGAGTTAGAGCAGCAGCTGGTGTTTTTGCTAAGTCAGTATCCGCAGCGGGTAGCCGATGCCGGAGAGCATTACTCCCCGTCGTACATTGCTCAGTATGCCTATGACCTGGCCAAAACGTTCAACCAGTTTTACGACAGGCTGTCAATACTCAAAGAAACCGACCCGGTCAAGTTAAACACTCGTCTGATTCTGTCGAAAGCCGTCGCCGAAACCATTCGGAAAGCCATGGAACTGTTAGGCATACAGGTCCCGGAAAAAATGTAGGCGGTCCATATGGCGAAGGCGTATAAACTGCTTACTTTCAGAGCGTAAACCTTAAGCCTTCATACGATGAAACGAGAAATTACCCGCTTAGACATCATGTCGGTAGCGATTATGTACGGGGCGGCCCTGGCTGCTATTGGTCTTTTCTTTGCGTTGCTGTTTACTCTCTTCGGCTCCCTGTTTGGTCCCATGATGGGCGGCTCGGGATGGGGAACCATGATGGGAAGCGGAATGGTAATGCTAATTCTGCTGCCCCTCCTCTATGGCACAATGGGACTGATTTTTGGGGCGCTCTTTGCCTTTCTCTATAATGTTTTGGCGCCCCGAATAGGTGGGGTAAAAGTGTACATTCGCGATGCAGTCAATTAATTGGCGCGAACGCCAAGTGGCTTGCTAAACTATTTTTTTTAACAAACCGTTGAGAGGGAGGTCGGCACGTTGCCAGACTCAATATTCAAAGCTCTTTCCCTATGAAAAAACATGTTCCGCTTATCCTGACCGCTGCCGGGCTAATTGTAATCTCATCTGGTTTTATGTTTAAAGACATTGTAAAAGGTATTTTCAGCAACAAGAATGAGGTGGCTATAGCGCCTGTTGGGCACGCTGCTCCCACAAAATCATTATACGATTTTACGGTTAAGACCCTTGACGGCAAATCGGTTGCGCTGAGCGGCTTCAAGGGGAAAAAAGTGGTGGTGCTGAACACAGCCTCCAAATGCGGCTTTACGCCCCAGTATGCTGACTGGGAAAAATTCTATAAGGAACATGGCGAGAAGATTGTTGTGCTGGGGTTCCCATCCGGCAACTTCGCCAATCAGGAACTGGACAGCAACGAAGAGATTGCTTCATTCTGCCAGAAGAATTACGGCGTCTCGTTCCCCATGTTTGAGAAAGTTGACGTAAAGGGCGACGGCCAGGCCCCGCTCTACAAATGGCTGACAACCAAAGAACTGAACGGCTGGAACGACAAAGTACCCACCTGGAATTTCTGCAAGTATGTTGTAAATGAAAAAGGTGAACTAACGCACTTCTTCGGGTCGAAGGTAAAGCCCGATGACGAAGAGTTTAAGAAAGCGGTAGGCATTTAATGAGTAAAGCCGTGCATGGGTTATGCACGGCTTTACTTTTCTTTAGTACTATGAAATCGTGGATTGCTGCGGCCCGGCCGCGCACCTTGCCGCTGTCCTTGGCCAGCATTATTCTGGGCAGTTTTCTGGCGCTGGCTAACCAGCATTTTGAGTGGCAGATTGCCCTGCTGGCGGCTCTGACAACCATTTTCCTGCAGATCCTCTCCAACTTTGCCAATGATTACGGTGATGCGGTGTCCGGTAAAGACACCGAGTTGCGCGTTGGGCCGCGCCGGGCTGTAGCCACCGGCGACATCACGAAAGAAGCCATGCTGCGGGGTATTGTTCTGACCTCGATCCTATCGCTGGTGTCAGGCGTCGGGCTGCTGTTTCTTTCCTTTCGGGAGCGGGCAGACGCCGGAACGAACGCCCAACCGGCGGGGGCTTCTCTGTTCTGGATTTTTCTGATTCTTGGGTTACTCTGCATTGCGGCTGCCATCGGGTACACAAACGGAAAGCGGCCCTACGGTTATGCCGGTTTTGGCGACATTGCTGTCCTGATCTTTTTCGGCTGGGTTGGCGTGCTGGGGACTTATTTTCTGCATACGCGCTCGTTTAGCCCAATCCTGCTCCTACCCGCTACGAGCGTTGGCCTGTTTGCAACCGGCGTTCTGAACGTGAACAATATCCGCGATATTGAAACCGATACGCTGACGGGAAAACGTTCCATTCCGGCGCGGTTGGGTCTCCCACTGGCTATCCGGTACCACTGGGGCTTACTGTTAACCGGCATGGTCTGCGCCCTGGCTTACTCCCTGCTCACCGACGCGCCCCTGACTCACTACCTGTATGTGCTGGCGTTCCCGCTGTTTGTGCTGAACGGCCGGGCGGTTGCTACTCATAAACGGCCCGCCGAACTCAACGCCCGACTGGGACAGCTCGCCCTCTCGACCCTGCTGTTTGTCGTGCTGTTCGGGCTGGGGCAGTTGCTGTGACAGTTGTCCGACACGGGTAACTTACGAGCCCTGTCATTGCCGGATCACTTTTCGAGTTAGCGAATACTTGCCTATCTGCACCGTCAGCAGGTAATAGCCTGCGCTAACGGGCATAGGTACGACTTCGTGGGTAAATGAGGATGCCGTTATTTGTTTTTTAAACATCAGCCTTCCCTGCTCGTCGCGTAACGTTAGCTCTGCCTTTCCGGATTGGAAGCCGGTCAGATCAATATGCACAATATCCTGAGCCGGATTCGGATAGATGCGCAACTGCCCACCGGCAAACTCTTCTGTTTCTGTTGGCAATACAACCGTGACGGTAGCATCTCCGGAAGCCGTTCCCTGTCCGCACTCATTCCTGATCCCGCTAAGGCTGTATACAGTGCTTTGGGCGGGAAGAACCGAAATCGTGAATGGGTTTACGCTGGTATTGAACATCGTTCCGGTCGACAGACTGCCCTGCCAGGGGCCATCGCTGGTGAAGCTCAGCGTCAGAGAAACCGGCTGACCCTGCAGTACGGTCGTTGAGCCAGACAGCGTTGCCGTTGGCAAAGTCTTCACCACGAAGCTATTGCTCGCTATACTTTGTACATAGGGTCGATTGCGGGGCCGAACCCGTAACCGATACCCGTCTCCTTTAGGTAATGCGGCTGGAAGGGTAGCCCGAAGCGTCTGTAGAGATCCGGAACCGATCAGCCGTTCGTGGTCAAAATTTCCAGTAGCATCTGACAGTAGCACATCGTATGACCATTCAGCAGACCGGGCCGTATTATTGACCGTAGCCCGCACGTCAATTAGGCTTCCTGCGCAAACAGGGCCGGGGACGCTGGCCGTTACTTTTGGTTCGGGTAGCACAGTCACCATAAACTGATCCGTCAGGCATTGGCGCTTATCCTGAACGGTAAGGGGGAATGTCCCTGCTTTACTGGCAGCATACGGAATAGTGCGACTGCTTTGCCCGTCCGGCCAACGGTATTCGCCGGGCCAGGATGCTTTCAGTTGAATGGTGTCTGCATATTCGGCCGTAAGCGTTGTTGTTTTATTAACGTTTTTTAGAATGGTAAACCGGTCCGGAACCGAGCCATCGGCCAGAATCAGTTGTGCGTCCAGCCGGTTATCGTTCACATCAATCAGCATCGACCCACCAACGGTTGTATTCCCATAGATTGTTGCCGGGTGCGGATAATCAGCCGCCTTTCCGCCCAGCGCTCCGCCTGAGCCATTCACGACGTAAACCGTCCCGGCGCCTTTTGACAGGATAGGGCAGGAATTCGGCGAACCGTCGTACCGGGCGGTCGTAAGTTCGGCTGTATGTTTCGCGGGATCGAAGGTGTTGGCTAAACCTGTGTGCCCTTTCATACGATAAAACCGCTCATAGACGTGGCTATGACCGCTCAAAACCAGGTCAACCCCATAGCGTTCAAGAATTGGCGTCAGATTCTGGCGGAGTAGCCGCATCTGCTCTTCCGTATCGGAATCGTGCGACCCTTTGCTATAAGGCGGGTGGTGAAAAAAGACGACCGTCCAGGGCAGTTTGTTAGCAGCCAGATCCCGTTTGAGCCATTGCACCTGCGTTCCGGTGGTATCATACAACCGGAACTGGCCGGCCTCAAGGCCATACGAATCCAACGAAACCAGATGCACATTGCCATAATCCGCTGAATAGTAGGCTTTAGAACCCGAGGCTACGCCACCGGCTTCACCCTGTTGAGGAAATGAAAACAGATTGTAATAGGCGATATCGAATACCCGGTTATTATCGGCGTAATCGTGATTACCGGGCGTAGCCAATGAAGGCGTATTTCGGAATGTTGGCGCATAGGTATCAAACACAGACGTCTGAAACTGATCTTCCTTTCCGCAGCAGTACGCATTATCGCCCAGCCAGAGCCATAGATCGGCCGGGCGATCGGCGGTTGCGTTGCGGATAGCCCGGTAAACGTTCAGTTGATTATCGCTATTTCCATAGCCAAAATCGCCCAGGACCCACATCCGAAACGGACTGGCAGCGCCTGAAGCGGGAGCCGTCTGCACGTAATAGTCAGCGCCTGACCCCAGCTGCGTGTTATCGTAACCAACCGCATAAGCATACCGGGTGGCAGCCTGTAAGCCAGTCAGTGTCAGGCTGTGGTCAAGAGCCGGCTGTTTTTCGCTTAGGGTATTCGTCAGCTGTTTTGTAGACGCCCCGTACCAGAGCCGGCCTACCGTTAACTGATCGGTACGCCACCGGATAATGACTGATGTGGGCGTAATAACCTGTAGATAGGGCCCTCGTACAATTCGGGGCGTTTGGGCAGCCGTGAAAAAAGGAATTAATATACTTAAACAGGCAAACAAACCAGAGAGCTGTTTCATGAAGATGTGATGGAAACCGATAAAAATAAGTCAGGGAGTTGACAAGTAATAACATTCCCTGTCAACTCCCTGACTTACTCTTTTTGTCCACCGCTATTCGTGCGGAAGGGTACCTAGTGCCTGGTGCATCTGCAATAGATGCCGGACTGGCCAGCCCGTTACGTTGTACGCATGAAGCTGAGTTTTTTTAACGGGCAGTATTCGTTCCAGTTGCCGACGTTCGGCAGTAGTCAGCTCCGAGAGCCGGGTCGGTAAATCGTGTAACGTTGCGTTTAACTGCAGGCAGGCCGTTGTTGGTACCCGAAAATAGGTGGCCAGTCGTTCGATATCCGAGAGTTTCCAGAGGTCCGGTTTGGCGCGTCGGCTGCGGACCGCGCTGCTTCTCACACCGATTGCCGAACTTAGCTGCTCATCGTTGAGCCGACACTCCCGCAGACGCCACATCACGGATAAATAGGTATTGACAAATGAGCGTAAACTTGTCTGTAAGGCTTCCATTAAAGCATTTGACGTATTCTCCATTCCAACTCACAATGATTGGACAGTAGAGCCTGATAGCTAAAATTATGCCAGTCACATGTTCATCAACTGATATATGTGGACCGTAACTAGCAAGGGGCCGTCAACGCTATCGTTAACGGCTCCTTGCTAGTTAAACCAGTTGGTTTCTACACGACTTCGACTTTCACCCGCAGCCTGAACTCGTCCATCTCGATTTCGGTCGCCGAGCCATTCGGATCCGTCACCAGATCCAGCGAAACGGCCTGAACCTCCTGCTGAATATACGGCTTATTGGCCTCAATAGCCTCCGCCAGAGTAGCGTCGTTCCGTTCGAGTTCGATCTGAATCTTATCCGTTACGTCGAAGTTCCGGTCTTTACGCAGGTTCTGAATCCGGTTCACAAAATCGCGGGCGATACCCTCCCGGCGCAGTTCGTCGGTTACGTTTACGTCTAGCGCAACGGTCAGGCCACCCTCACTGGCAACGAGCCAGCCGGGAATGTCCTCGGTCAGAATTTCGAGGTCCGTCAGGCTCAGGCTGTACTCGCCAAGCTGCAGCGTGCCCACCTGCTCCAGCGACTTCAGTTGCTCATCCGTCATGGCCGTAATCGCAGCCGCCACGTCTTTCATCTGCTTACCAAACTTCGGACCCAGCGACTTGAAATTGGGCTTCACCTTCTTTTTCAGGATGCCCGATGCGTCGTCTACAAACTCGACGGCTTTTACATTCACCTCCGACATAATCAGCGGAGCAACGTGTTCGAGCTGCCGACGCGTATCGGCGCTGAGCACCGGAATCAGCACGCGGCTCAACGGCTGGCGAACTTTGAGTTTATGACCCTTACGTAGCGAGTGAACCAGCGACGACACCTGCTGAGCCAGTTCCATCGACCGCTCCAGTTCCTCATCAATCCAGGCTTCTTCAACGGGATGCCAGTCAGTCAGGTGCACCGAATCGTGCCTG
This sequence comes from Spirosoma taeanense, assembly GCF_013127955.1. Taxonomy (NCBI): domain Bacteria; kingdom Pseudomonadati; phylum Bacteroidota; class Cytophagia; order Cytophagales; family Cytophagaceae; genus Spirosoma; species Spirosoma taeanense. The sequence goes on along the minus strand of NZ_CP053435.1, from coordinate 761,014 downwards.
AACGGCGTGTCGTTTTCCCGAGACTCTTCCCGGACGCCCTCCGTCATACTGCGATACAGCCAGTCGCTGAAGAACGGCGCAATGGGCGACATCAGCTGCGAGACCGCGACCAGGCAGTGCTGCAGCGTTTCGTAAGCCGCCCGCTTGTCGAGCGACAGATCGCCCGCATTCGACGCGCCCGCCCAGAACCGCCGGCGCGAAAGCCGAACGTACCAGTTCGAAAGCTGGTCGGTCACGAAGTCCTGAATCAGTCGGCCGGCCTTCGTTGGGTTATACCCTTCGTACTGCTCCGTTACGTCGCGGATCAGTGTATTGAGCTTCGACAGAATCCAGCGGTCAAGCTCTGGCAGTTGCTCACGGGGCACCCGGTCAAACTGATTGATCTGGTAGCCGTCCAGGTTGGCGTACAGAGCAAAGAAGTTATACGTATTGAACAGGGTTCCGAAGAACCGCCGTTGCACCTCACCAATACCGTCGACATTGAATTTGAGGTTATCCCAGGGCTCAGCGTTGGTAATCATGTACCAGCGTGTCGCATCGGGACCGTACTGGCTCAGCGTTGCAAACGGATCGACGGCGTTACCCAGCCGTTTCGACATTTTATTGCCGTTCTTATCCAGCACCAGCCCCGTCGAAACGACGTTCCTGAACGCCACTGAGTCGAACAGCATAACCGCAATGGCGTGGAGCGTAAAGAACCAACCGCGCGTCTGATCAACGCCCTCGGAGATAAAATCGGCCGGGAACGCCTGCTGGAACGTCTCCTGATTTTCAAACGGGTAATGCCACTGCGCATACGGCATAGCTCCGCTGTCGAACCAGACGTCGATCAGATCAGGCTCGCGCTGCATCAGGTTACCCGATTCCGAAACGAAATAGATTTCGTCGGAATATGGCCGGTGCAGGTCATACGTACCGTCTTTATGCGCCGAAAGGAAGGCCGCGTTTTTGTCGATATACGACTGGAACTCAGCTTTACCCTGAGCCACCCATTCGCCCATTTGCGCATTCGCCCGTGAGCAATATTCAATCAGTTCGGCCACCGAGCCTACGCATATTTCCTCGCCCGTTTCGCTCCGCCAGATAGGCAGGGGCGTTCCCCAGTAACGACTCCGGCTCAGGTTCCAGTCTACCAGGTTTTCGAGCCAGTTGCCAAAGCGCCCGGTGCCGGTGCTCTCGGGCTGCCAGTTGATGGTCTTGTTCAGTTCAACCAGACGCTCCTTAACGGCCGTCGTCCGGATAAACCAGCTATCGAGCGGGTAATACAGCAGCGGCTTGTCGGTGCGCCAGCAGTGCGGGTACGGGTGTTCGTATTTTTCGACCCGGAACGCCTTGTTCTCTTCTTTCAGCTTAATGGCGATCAGCACGTCGGTTGGTTTGAACTCCGGATCGGCACGCTCCTCGTCGGAATAATATTCTTCCTTAACGTAACGCCCGGCGAAGTCCGTAATTTCGGCCACGAACCGGCCCTGCCGATCAACGATTGGGACGTTTTTGCCCGTTTCGTCTTTCACCATGATCGCCGGAATACCAGCCGCCTGCGCCACCCGGAAGTCGTCGGCCCCAAAGGTTGGCGAGGTGTGCACAACCCCCGTACCGTCTTCGGTCGTTACGAAGTCGCCCAGGATGACTTTGAAGGCGGGCTGAACGGGCTGTACGTACGGCAGCAACTGCTCATATTCAATGTCGACCAGATGTTCGCCCCTAAAGCCGGGGATGTCGATAACCGCCCAGGGAACAACCTTATCAGTAGGCAGGTAGGCGTCAAAAGCCGGGCTGTTTACGTCATCCTGACGGCCTTTTTCGCTGAACCACCGACCTACCAGCGCCTTCGCCAGCACCACATTGATAGGCAGGAACGTATAGGGGTTGAATGTCTTGATTAAAACGTAGTCAATATCCTTTCCGACGGTCAACGCTGAGTTAGCCGGCAGCGTCCAGGGCGTTGTCGTCCAGGCGAGGATAAACACGTCGTCGGAATCGGCGGCATCGAATAGATAGCCCGACTTACCCGTCAGCTTCACCCGGAACTGGGCCACAACGGTTGTATCGCGAACGTCCTTATACGTACCGGGCATGTTCAGCTCGTGTGAGCTCAGGCCCGTTCCGGCTTTCGGCGAGAACGGCTGAATGGTGTAGCCTTTATAAAGCAATCCTTTGCTATACAGCTGCTTCAGTAGATGCCAGACCGACTCAATATATTCGTTTTTGTAGGTAACGTAGGGATTATCAAGATCAACCCAATAGCCCATCTGCTCAGTCAGGCTGTTCCACTGGTCGGTGAAACGCATAACCGTTTCGCGGCACCGGCGATTATATTCCTCAACGCTGATCGACTTGCCGATGTCGTCTTTTGTGATGCCAAGCTCTTTCTCGACCTGTAGTTCGATCGGCAGGCCGTGCGTATCCCAGCCGCCTTTACGTTCAACCTGAAAGCCCCGTAAGGTTTTGTAACGGCAGAAAATATCCTTGATCGTCCGGGCCATGACGTGGTGAATACCGGGCGTGCCGTTAGCCGAAGGAGGTCCTTCATAAAACGTAAACGACGGCTTTCCCTCGCGAATAGCAACGGACTGCTCGAATACCTGATTCTGGTTCCAGTAAGTCAAGACCTCGGCCGCAATCTTTGCGTAATCGAGGGATTCATATTGCTGATAAGTCACGCCTGACATAATCGGTCGGTACTGCTGGAGTGGTCGGTCCGCTGAAGCGATACACCCGTTCCGCGCCAAAGTGGTTGAAAAATAAGTGCAAAGATACGGAATTTTGGCGCAGTGGTCAGCCCATGAATCTGCCTGCATTCCGGATTATCTTCAGAGATTGAACATTGCTCCAAGGTGCGAACGTTCACCAACCAGTTGATGATAAAACCAGACTGGTAAGAACCTGGCTCTCTATATATCTCTGTTAAGACTACCCTTCTCTACTCTTAGGTAAACTAATTACGTATATACACCACCGTATAATAAAATCAGGCCAATAACTTTTTTAAACAACCCATCCAGAAAATATAGCTGGCTCAAAGCACTTAAATTAGTTAGACAATTTAAATAAATTATATAAACATTATGAGCCATGAAGTCTCTTATCGTTCTAGCATTGCTGTCATTTGGGCTTCTCGCGGGCCTGTCTGCACAGCCTACCAGTCAAACTGTCGTTGCCGTTGGGGCTACCTGGAAATTTCTAAATCAAAACGGCGACCAGGGTACTGTCTGGCGAACCGAAACCTTTAATGACGCGTCCTGGTCGGTGGGGCCATCACCCCTGGGCTACTCACCCAATAATTCGGATGCGGCTAGCACGACTATCTGCAACGGCTGTTCCGGCTGTACCTGTACCGATTGTGCGCCCGACTGTAACACCAAGCGCATTACAACTTACTTCAGACACACGGTCAACCTGAGCGATGTTACCGGAACCTTTTCAATTCGCTACCAGCGCGATGATGGCATTGTCATCTATGTGAACGGCACAGAAGTTCATCGCGAAAATCTCCCGGAAGCACCCGCTACCATCACCTACTCAACCACAGCTACTGCCATTCCAAGCGATGACGAGGAGCGGGCCTGGAAAACCGTGACTATGAACCCAAGCAGCCTGTTCCATACGGGAAATAACGTCATTGCCGCCGAGATTCATCAGACGAGTGCCTCCAGTTCCGACATTCGCTTTAACATGGAAGTTACGTTTACGCCGGTTGCTACACCGCTGGTCCGGGGGCCGTATCTGCAAATGGGGACACCTCATGAAATGACCCTGCGCTGGCGCACCTCAACGGTTTCGACCGGTAGGGTGCGTTACTGGACCACTGAACCAGGCAGTCAGACCTTTACTGCCGACGAGACATCGGCGACGACCGAACACGAGAAACGCCTGACGGGCCTAACTCCGTCAACCCGTTATTTCTACACAATAGGCGCTACCGACGGCTCTGTGCTGCAGGGCACACCCGACAATTACTTTTATACGTCACCCCCATTAGGCATTCCTGAAAAAACGCGCATATGGCTAATCGGCGATTTTGGAACTGGGGGAGCCCGCCAGATTGACGTAAAAAATGGCTTCAAAACCTTCGCCGGCAGCGAGTATATCGATATGTGGATCTGGCTGGGCGATAATGCCTATAGTGCAGGCGGGACAAGAGATGGGCGGGACTCGGTCTATCAGCTCAATGTCTTCAATGTATACGGTCCGGACCGGTTTATGCGACAGACTCCTTTTTACGCTACCCCCGGCAACCACGATTATTACAGCACCGAAGCCCGACGAATAGACCATGCCATCGATTATTTCAATATAGTCAGCAATTTTCGGGGTGGGGCTGGTAACGACAAAGAAGAGTATTACTCCTTTAACCACGGCAATATCCACATTGTCAGTCTCGACAGCTATGGCTACGAGAGTGGCCAGGGTACAGCCATCTTCGCTCCGGCTGGGCCGCAGATGACCTGGCTCAGAGCCGACCTGGAAGCCGCCAAAGCAAATCCCGCCATTACGTGGACCCTGGTTTTCCTGCACCATCCGCCGTACACCAATGGCACGCACGACTCCGACAGCGAAGCCGAACTGACAAACATTCGCCAGCAACTGGTACCTATACTGGATCAGTACCGGGTTGATCTCTTAATCGGCGGACACAGCCATGTGTATGAACGCACCAAGCTGATAAAAGGCCATACGGGTCCATCCAGTACGTTCGACCCCAATGTGCACAATGCCCCGCCCGCCAACAATGAGCCAACGCCCAATTTTTATTACAAGAACCGAATGGCGCCGACCAACGAGGGCGTCATGTATATCGTAAATGGCACGGGCGGAGCAGCCGGAAAAGGGTCTATCCCCCAGCACCCGGCGATGGATGTTTCGCTGGATGAAGGCGGCTCGCTGTATCTGGAAGTAGAGGGGAATCAACTCATTGGAAAATTTATTGGTTTGAACGGAGCGGTGAAAGACGAGTTCACCATGATCAAAACAGAATCGGTAGCCAATACGACTAACACCCTCCTGGGTACTGATGCCGGAGCTAGTCTGAACACAGAAAGTCAGCAGAATACCCTGGTGGGTTATCAGGCTGGCTACCACACGACCTCTTCAGCCAATCTGATGTTTGGCTATAAAGCTGGCTACAACAACACAACCGGCAACTTCAACACCTTCCTGGGTGTACAGGCCGGATTAAGTAATACGACCGGTTCTGCCAACTATATCATGGGTACCAACGCGGGCGTGGCTAATACGACGGGTTCGGGTAACTATTTCCTGGGGGATAACGCCGGCAGCGGCAATACGACCGGCGGCTTTAATATTTACATCGGGGCCAATGCCGCGTCTGGGGCAGGCGTTAACGGCGACAATAACCTGGCCATTGGCTTTGAATCCGGCCGGGCTAACGTTGGTGGCTTCAACAATACCTTTCTGGGCTTCCGGGCCGATGCCGGCGCGAACAACCTGACCAATGCTACTGCTATCGGCAACAATGCCCGGGTAAATCAGAGTAACAGTATTGTGCTGGGCAATAGTGCTAATGTTGGTATTGGCACTTCAACGCCACAAAACCGCCTGGAAATCGTTGGTGCCAACAATGCTGGGGGATTACGTATAACGAATCTGCGATCAACCACACCGGCGACTCTCCTGAACCAGACTAAATTTCTAACCGTCAACGCCAATGGTGACGTAGTGCTGGGCAGCATCAACAACTCCGCCCGCGCAACGTCTCTGCTTTGGGAGCAGCAGGGCAATAACCTGCGCAACGTGAACGCGGGTAGCGTTATTATTGGCGAGGGAATTTCCCGAATGCCCGCCGACTATAACCTGTTCGTGTCCAAAGGAATCCTGACCCAGAAAGTGAAGGTAGCCGTGAGAAACACAGCCGACTGGAGCGACCGCGTGTTTGAAGACGCCTACCACCTCCGTCCGCTACCGGAAGTCGAGCAGTATGTGCGCACCAACCGGCATCTGCCGGGCATTCCGTCAGCCGAGCAGGTCGTCAGTCAGGGCATTGATCTGGCCTGGATTAATGCGAAACTGCTGGAAAAAATCGAAGAACTCACGTTGTATGTCGTTCAGCTGGAAAAAAACAGCCGCAAGCTGGGAGCTGAGAACGCCCATTTACAGCAACAGATTACTAAACTCAATGCATTTGCCCAGAGACAGGCACAACTGGAACGTCGGGTTAGACTATTAACCCAACCGCCATCCGCAGCGAAACCCAAATAACGGCTTACTCCTCGTCCTCCCGCTTACGGATAGTCTGGACAACTCGTCCGTTTTCGACCAGTCGGGTTTTTAGGACCGTTTGTTTAGGAATAGCCACAACCAGCATCGGCTGCGAGCTAACAGACTCAGGCTTCTGAACCTGGGTCGTGTCCTTCAGTCGGATATACCGCACAGTAAGGATTGAGTCCTGCACAAAAATACGGCTAACGGAAAGCTTGGGGGGCGTATTTGTCGGCGGCAGAGCAATACCGACAACCATCTCCTTACCAAAGTTTGGCTGCAGCGTGCGTCGGAACAGGCCCGGGGCCGGTTTAAAAACCTGCTTAAAGGTCTCGGCCTGTTCAAACACAAATAAAGTTGGCTTTCCTTTATTGACCGGTGCGTCTTCATTCAGCGCAAAACCTTCGAGCAGCCGATACCGAAGGTTCGTCTGCGCCAGTGCAACCAGACTTACCAACAAACAGAATGTGAGAAAAGAGAACGATCTAGATACTCGTAAACGGAAATGCAGGGACTTAAAAAAAGACATAATCACGCGTAAACTTCTTGGCACTACTAACTTTTAACGGTCAGCTCGCTGTTTCGGTGTACGTATGATCAGAAAAAAGCCTTATCTGGGCGTTTGCGCCGACGATTCGGCTGGGTTCTCGATACTCATGCCGGCCACATTAAAACATGAGTTCTGATTATCGCTCTTGCACTCGAACAGATCGAAGGACTCAACGCCCTTATCTAACCGCTCAAAATACAGCACAAACGGTACCTTTTCATCGTTTCGGATCTCGCGCGTATTGGGCGTCAGGGGGATACCCTCGGTCTTGACCAGCGCATACGTTCGTTTACCATCCGAGGAGGCCAGGACGGCTTTGGGATTGAATGAAATAGCACTTGTACCGTAATAGTTGTTGTTGCGGTCGCCGGGGTCTTTGCTGTAGGTCATATACAGCACGGTGTAATTAGCCGTCAGGCGGATATCTGTTACGCGGATGTCAGAGTCCTGCGAATGCCCCAAACCACCGTGCGGGTCCGGATAAAGACGCTGCTGGAGCGCATACGTAGTTTGGTTGGGCTGGTAATACTCCGCACCATCAACCGGCGCCGTTACCCGGGGTGGCCGGTTCGACGTGCAGGCTGAGGCAAGCAGAAGAAGGGCGACGAAGGTTTTCATAAGCGGTCGTTTGCGGGTGTTTTACTATCCTTATCGCTTCGTATACGAAACCAATCTAACTAGGTATGACAACCAATACCAGCCGCTATCTGTTTTTCAGGCCATAACGCCGGCCGCTATTGTTTCCCATATCTGGTCATAAACAGCCGTTGCCGACAGCGAATTACCTACATTCCGGCTGCTGACGAAAACCGGATGGTGTTCCCGCGCCGTTCCAATGCGCCCGTGCGAGCCTTTCACCAGCGTTGCGTCGAGCGAGATCACATCCATCAGATACCGGAACCCAAGCAGCTTCCGACCAAGTTTATAACCAGCTCGGAGCTTAATCAGCGGATTGGTCTGGTCCATGAACATTTCAACGGGATCGTAGCCGGGCTTTTGGTGAATAGCCACCAGCCGGGCGTAATCCGGAGCGCGGGCGTCGTCGAGCCAGTAGTAATACGTAAACCAGCTCTCGGCATCGGCAATGACCACAAAATCGCCGGAACGTTCGTGGTCGATGTGGTATTCTTTCTGCTGTTCTTTATCCAGCACCCGTTCAACGCCCGGCGTCTTCTCCAGCATCGATCGCACTTTGTCATAAACCATCGGGTCGTTGATATACACGTGAGCGATCTGGTGATCGGGCGTCGCGAAGGCCGGCGAAGCGCCCGCATCAAACACTTCCAGGCCCCGCTCTTCACGGTAGCGAATCAGACCCGCTTCGCGCAGAATCCGGTTGATATGAATAGGGCGGCTGACGTTCGTAATGCCGTATTCCGACAGCACAATCACCTCGGCACCCTGTTTTTCGTAATACTGGATCAGATCACGGCAAACGTCGTCGATCTCGCGCAGATCGTTACCCACCTTACCAAAATCCTGACCGAATTTCTGCAGGCAGTAGTCCAGATGCGGCAAATAGATCAGCGTGAGCGTTGGGTTATGCCATTTATCGACCAGCATCGACGCATCGGCAATCCAGCGACTGCTTTTAATTGTTGTGGCGGGGCCCCAGAACTGAAACAAGGGAAACGTGCCAAGTTCTTGGGTAAGCCTATCCCGCAGGTCGCCGGGGTGGGTATAGCAGTCCGGAATTTTCATCCCATCGGAGGGATACTGCGGCCGGGGCGTAGCCGAATAGTCGGCGGTGGAGTACATATTATACCACCAGAACATCTTCGAGACCGTAAAATTAGGATCAATCTTTTTGGCCCGTTCCCAGATTTTTTCGCCCGCCACGAGCTTGTTCGACTGCTTCCAGAATTTCACTTCCGAGTCGGTCCGGTCATACCAGCCGTTGCCAACGATTCCGGTTTCGCTCGGCCATTTGCCTGTTACGTAGGTTGACTGCACCGAGGTAGTAAGGGCCGGCAGCATAGGATCAATTGTGGCCTGGTGTTTACCAGCAAACCACTGTTTCAGAAAGGGCGTGTGTTCACCAATCAGCGAATACGACAGGCCTACAACGTCGAGTACTATGGTCTTTTGCATCAGTCAAAACCGACAATTAAAATAACCACTACCGGTGCATAAAAATAGGCGCAATCCGGAGTGGAATCAAGCTAAACAAACCATTAATTAGGCACGTAACCGGAGATTTAGGCAAGATAGATGAAGATCAGGACGTTAAATCCGGTTCGTATCTCACTTAGGGAAGCTCTTCAGGAACCCTGCTATTTACCTCCTGAGCTGGTCAATCGGGTATGTTCTGTACAACCCATTTGATCTCCCGCTCAATCGAATCGACCAGGTTCAACTTCAGTTTCTCCGGCAAGACGTCCCAGGTATAGGTTTCGACTTCCAGCTGGTTAGTAAAAGCCCGCTCGGCCTGTAACTGCAGCACCTCCCGAATGTCGTCCTGCGTGGACATCAACCGGCCGTAATCGGATACGAACAGCGGAACGTGGTAATGCGCCCGCCATTCATTATGCGTATCATCGAACGCAGCCAGCGCATCGGGCAAATCCGGGAAACGTAGCAGTGCGCCGGTCTTTGTGCGGGTTACGACCTGGTGCAGATACGTTGGTTCGTTAAATTGTTCGAACGCCTGCCGAACGGCATTACGTCCCGCTTCGTCGGCTGGAAACTCCGCTTTCAACGCTGCGCTGATCTGGATTTTGCCGACGCGCAGGCCATAGTTTTTCAGTTTGGCCAGCACCTCGGCCGGGCGTTCATATCCCACGGCAAAATGGCAGACGTCGTAGCATAGCCGGACATGCTCGCAGATTGCCGCTTCGGCTTCTTCGTCGGTTAAGTCGAACTGCTCACTGAGTTGCTCGATACCCATCGGCAGCAGGTAATCCGTAAACCAGGCAATAAACTCGTCGGAGGTTTCGATGACGCCGTCAGGTTCAGGTTCCAGATCGAGGTGCATCAGTCGGTCGGTTTGCCGACGTAACTTGATTAGTTCGGCCACCACCTCAAGAATGTTTTGGGTGGTCTGCGAGAAGATATAATCGCGGGCGGCCGGCTGCTCCCATTCAAACCAGTGCCGATACGATAAGGGCGAGGTCGACACGCCCCCCTGAATGGCGTTCCCCAGCTCATCGACCGGCAACAGCACCGACAGAATACGAAACAATCGCTTGGTGTATTCAACCCGCGCTTCGGTCGTCCAATCGGGGGTGTGTACCTGGTCTTTGACCACCGTGTTATGGAACCCCCCGAACGGAAAGCCATTCATGGTGAACACATAGCAGTTATTCTCAGCAAGCCACCGCTGAAAGGCAACGAGGTTTTCGGGCTGTTCCAGCTCTTCGCTCGCTACGTTGGACAGGCGAAGGCCAATGCCGAACGGCTGATCGGGTGAAAGCCGCTGTTTCAGTTCCGGAATGGCCTGTTGTAAAGCCGCAAAATGATCGACCCACGTTTCGCCCGCGTGGATATTGGTGCAGTAGCCGAGGTGTCCAAGGGGTGTCTTCATGAAACTAGAGTAAACGCAAAAGCACAAAGATCTACCTTTTAGGGCAGGCACTCTGTGCTTTTGTCAGTTAGCTAAACGGTTAGTCCGTCGTTAATAATTCGTTTTCGCGCAGCGTAGCAATGGCCTGCTGAACTTTATTGGCCTCTATTTCGTGCACCTCTTCGCCCCGCCCCAGACTCTGCAGCAGCATGATCGTCAACTGACCACCCAGGTGTTCGCGAAATTCAGCTAATCCTTTCAGCACACCGGCGCTATGATCGGCGTCGAGCATTGGGTGATAAAGTGCAAAGCCAAGGGCGCGCAGCGTTACCAGAACCCGGTCGGCGTCGGCAGCCGATAGCCAGCCAATTTGCTGTGAATACAGTGTATCGAGCGCGATTCCGATAGCGACAGCCTCGCCGTGACGCAGGTCGAAATCAGTAAGCTGCTCCAGTTTATGGGCGCTCCAGTGACCAAAATCCAGGGGCCGAGACGAACCCATTTCAAAGGGATCACCGCCGGCAATGTGCTGCAAGTGCATTTCGGCGCAGCGATGCACGAGGTAGCTCATGGCCGACATATCCCGGGCCGCCAGCGCTTCGGCATTTGCTTCGATCCATTCGAAGAAAGACTTGTCTTTGATCAAGGCCACCTTAATCGCTTCCGAAATACCCGACCGCCAGTCGCGATCATCGAGCGTTGTCAGAAACGTCAGGTCGTTAAAGACGGCAACCGGGGGCGCAAACGTACCCAGGAAGTTCTTTTTCCCCCGGTAGTTCACCCCATTTTTGACACCTACACCCGAATCGTTCTGCGACAGAACCGTCGTCGGAATCCGGATATGGCGAATACCCCGGTGCGAAATAGCAGCCGCATAGCCAACCAGATCCAGCACCGATCCACCCCCAACTGCAACCACGTAGGAATGTCGGTCAATGCCGAACTGATCAACAGCGTTCACAATCTGCTCAACCAGCGACGGATCGTTTTTAGCGGACTCGCCCCCCGGTATAAGGAGGAATTCAGGAATCAGGTCAACCCGAACGGTTGACTGGGCAAAATAGGTCTGGATAGACGTCAATAAATCTGGATGGGCCGCAACAACACCAGAATCCAGCACAAACAGCACTTTTTTAGGCGTAGCATCAACTAGCTGCCGGTTAAAGAAATCGGTCAGCAGTGGATTGGAGGGAGCGAATAATTGTTCGGTAAAGAAAACAGTATAGGTAAACCGAACGCTGAAATCTTGTTGCAGGTGATCCATGAACTAAAAAGCGGTTGAGTAGAGCCGCCCTCATCCTTCAAAAATACAATCAAATCGTTTATGGTTCCTTATTCTACTCGTTATGACTTAAAAAACAGCAAACCAGCCACAAGCCAAACAAAACTGAAGCTTGTGACTGGTCGAACTTAGGGGTTGACTACCAATACAGAACCCGGTATTTCACGGCGCCGTATAAACGCCAGTACACCGACAGGAAGGGTGTTGCCAGAGCGGTCAGAATGGCATACGGTAAACGGGGTTTATCCTCATTATCATCCAGCAGCCGGTGCCAGATCATATTAGCCGATAAGGCCCCCCATATACCGAAGCCAACCGTAGCCACAACGCTGTTACCCGCGACACCGCCCATCACCCCGGCCGCAATACCCATTACCGAGGCATAATATTGCAAAATAAGACCCCGGTCGGTTGCAATCCGCTGCCGGAACAATTCAGGATGCCGTTTGTACAGCAAAGCATCGTAATAGTTTTTCCGCTCATTGGCCAGCGGGGTGTACCAGGGCATTTCGCGCATGGGATGCACAACGATCGCTTCGGGACACCGGCTAATGGGAATACCCGCCTGAATAAATTTAAACTGCAGGTCGCTGTCTTCCCGCCAGGCAAAATTAAACGCTTCCTCAAAGCCGCCGACGCGCTCCAGCGCCGACCTCCGGCAGAAACAGTTAGCCGAAATCAGCTCACCCGTGTCAAAACACAGCGTTTGTGAAGGCTGATCCGTCGACGGATCAGGTAAGGTTAGCCGCAGCTGCCCCATCAGCACCTGGGCACCCCGCTGTAAACCCGGTAGAGCAGCCCTCAGCCAGTCAGGGTGCGGCAGACAATCATCATCCGTGAAGGCAATGAACCGGCCGCGGGCTGCGCGCCATCCCCGGTTTCGGGCGGCTGCGGGACCACGCCAGGTGGGCTGACCCAGATACCGGATTTCCAGCGCTCCACCCGACTGAGCCACCTGCCGGGTGAAGTTCGCAACGGCTGAGGCCGTTTCGGGCGAGTTGGCATCATCAACGATAATCAGTTCGAACTGGTTGCGGGGCAGACGCTGACGACTCAGCGCATCAAGGCATTTCAGGAGTAAAGCCGGTTGCTGATACGTGGGTATCACCACCGAAAATTCAGGGATCATAGCAGGATTTGCGTTAGGTCGTTACCAGATCAGGCCCCGACGCGAACTGCCCACATCGAGTAATCCAAAAACGACTGTGAATGGCTGTTAACTAGCGAGATAAACGCACGAAGACCACCGTCGTTTTAATCAACAGATGCAATCTGATTTAACGGTACGATTGGCCGGTCGAAGGCGGTGAACACACTTAAAAGCGCTTGTTTTACGATGAAAATACAATTTTTTGGCCAATTTTAACAATTCGTTGTCGCGGCTTTCGACCTGGGTTTTGCATTAAATATGTATAGCCAGAACGCTAGAAACCCGACGGGCCATTTGCCCCGGATTCTGTTAGCTTTGCGGCAATACTATCTGTCAACAACTCGTTTTGCTTTTATGATTGCACTCATCACCGGCGCCACCTCCGGTATTGGCCGGGCCACTGCCGAAGCCTTTGCCGAACTCGATTACCACCTGATTCTATGCGGTCGTCGACAGGACCGGCTGGACGAACTGGAGGAACAGTTCAGCGAACAAACGTCGGTGCTGACCCTTAACTTTGACGTCAGAAACCGGGACGAGGTAGATCAGGCTATCCGCACGCTACCTACCGAATGGCAGGCCATTGATATTTTAGTGAACAACGCCGGCAACGCTCACGGCATGGCTCCTTTTCAGGATGGCGATCCGGCCGACTGGGATCAGATGATCGACGGGAACGTACAGGGTTTGCTGTACGTCTCGAAGGCGGTGGTTCCGGGTATGGTTGCCCGGAAACGCGGGCACATCGTTAATCTGAGTTCCATTGCAGGCAAGCAGACCTACGCCAATGGAGCCGTGTACTGCGCCAGTAAAGCCGCCGTTGAAGCGCTTAGTACCGGCATGCGGCTGGATCTCACCCAGCATGGGATCAAGGTCACGAATATTGCGCCCGGCGCGGTCGAAACCGAGTTTTCAATGGTTCGCTTCAAAGGTGATGCCGGTCGGGCCGCGAAAGTGTATGAAGGGTTTACGCCCCTGACCGCCGATGACATTGCCGACACCATTGTTTATGCCGTAACGGCACCCGCCCACGTAACCATCGCCGACCTCACCATCCTGGCTTCGGCGCAGGCGGCCGCTACAACTATCGTCCGAAAATGATGCCCTGCGCGCGATTCATAAGCTGCGTAATAACTTAACTCAATCGTTCTAAATTCTAGTTTCTGTATGAGAACCTTTATTACCGTCCTGACCCTGGTCATTGGCTTTTCGGCGATGACGTTCGCCCAAACGCAGTCGGTGGAGAATGAAAAGTTCGTTTTCCTCAATAATGGCGTAACCGTTGGCATGATCATAAAGTCGGTTCTGAAAGCCGATAAACAACGGCTCAAACTAACCGATCAGCAGCTTCCCAAAGCCAAAGAGATCATTACAAAGGCTACCGTGAAATACAATGAGGGCGTAAAGAAACTGAAAGCGGCTTCGGGTATGAATCAGCAGAAGTTACGAACTCTGGCCATAGCCGTCGAAACCGAGAAAGTTCACGACTACCGCGCCATTCTTACTCCGGAGCAGTACGCCGTTCTGGTTGCGCAGCACAAAAAAGTGTATCCAGAAAGCAAAGTGTAAAGACTAGGCTACCGACCGGATCACACGGGGAGCATCAATCTGATAGACCGGCGTTTCTTCAAAACGAGAAGCCACAATAAGTTCCGTGCTTTCCATATGTGGTGTGAATAGCTCCCGAATCAAGTTTGGGCAGTTGTTCTCTTTAGACACGTGAGCCAGCAGCAGATGACTCATAAAAGCCGGCTTATGGGTCCTGAGCAGATGCAAGGCCTGCTGGTTGGAAAGATGACCTTTTCCACCCCGAATCCGATGCTTCAGGTAATAAGGATACCTGCCCCGTTCCAGCATCTGCTCATCATAATTAGCTTCCAGAAACGCAGCGTGACATTGACTGAAATGATCGATCAGTTGCGTACAGGGACTGCCGATATCCGTAAACACACCCACTCTGGTATCCAGGCAGGTAATCAGAAAACTATGCGGGTCAGCGGCATCGTGCAGTTTTGGGAACGCCGTGATGCATAATTCACCGATCCAGACGGGCTCATGGCCCCGCAACGGTTGAATGGGTAACCGAAGCTCCGACAGTCCTGACGAGCGCAGCGTACCGGGGGTAATAAATACAGGAAACTGATATTTTTTGGCCAGTTGACTAATGCCCCGAATGTGGTCAGAATGCTCGTGGGAAACGAAAATAGCTTTTACGGTCTCCATCGATAGACCCAGTCTCCGCATTCGCGTTTCGGTTTCGCGGCAGGAGATGCCGGCGTCAATTAAAACCGCTTCGCGTTCGTTACCAACGTAATAGCAATTTCCATTGCTGCCTGAATTTAAAGATGTGATAAACAGGGGCATTATACAACCAAAATTGGTAACTGGTCCTTCAGTTGGGGTACACTCTAAAAAGCCGCCAGAAGGAATACTCAACAACTTAAAGCAGGTGTTCATTTACCGTTTCCGGGTCAATCACCTGTACGTACTGCGCCGGAAATACGACCCGGAAGGTTGTACCCACATTCAAGGTACTATCTACTTCAATAGCCGCGCCCAATTTCTCGGCCAGAGCCTTCACAATGGACAGACCAAGCCCCGAGGAGCCTTCATTATTGGTTGGCTGGGCCGACAGACGCTGAAAACGCTTGAACAGCTTTCCCCGATCGTCGGGTGAGATACCGGGGCCTTCGTCACGGACGGCAATGGCTAACTGCTTATCTGTCAACTCGGCCTCCACATACACATTACGTCCAAACGGCGAGAACTTCAGCGCGTTACTGATGAGGTTATCCAGAATACGGACCAGCGATTCGGGGTCGGTATGCAGCAGAACCGGCTGTTCGGGTTTCTGCATATGCAGCGTAATCTCTTTCTGATAGGCCTGCGCCGTAAAGCTGTCTACAATAATTGTCAGGAGCCCGTCCAGCTCTGTACTGGTCATCTGCAGGGGCTGGTTGGACGTAATGAGCTTATTGAAATAAACAATGCTGTCAATCAGGTTCAGGCCGCGCTTGATGGTCTTCTGCCCGTATCCGATATTTTCGCTCTGTTCGTCGTTGAGCGGGCCATGCATCGGCAGGAAGCTGAAAATGAAACTGAGCGTAGCCAGGGGCGACTTCAGATCGTGCGCGATCACACTGATCAGGTTTTCAATCTCCTGATTGGCGTCCGCCAGTTGCTGACTCTTCGTGTATAGTTCGGTAACGTCGTTGAACAACCAGATCCGCCCTTTAAAGTAAGGGGAGAAAATGGGCTGGGTGCGCACAGCCAGCACCTGACTATCGAACCGCCATATCCATTCTTTAGTGATGAAGTGAGGATTCTTCATCAGCTCGCCGGCAGTTTCGTTAATCGCATCCTGATTCAGGGCCTGCGCCCGTAACCGCAGCATGCCTGTCGATACCTCAACGGACGAGGGCCGTAATTCATCGGGGGCCAGGTTCAGCAGTTGAATGGCGGCCTGGTTCACCCAGCTGACATCATCTGATTCGTTAACCAGCACAACAGCCTGCGGAACCACCGAAAAAATAAACCGGTACTGCTGCTCCATCGCAATCCGCTGCAGTGACAGGTAATGGATCAGCACCTTGTCGCCAAAACGGAACAACGCATTTTCAATATCGGTCGGCACGTGATCGGTGGTCGATTGCCAACCAATCAGAACCCATCCTCTGAACGAATAATTGTCCAGGCGCAGGCCCGCCATCTGACAGCAGGTACCCGAAATCGCTTTCAGGGCCCGGCGCGGCACAAAGGCCTGGTCGAAGAAGAACGCTTTTGAGCGGGTTAACTCGGCCAGCTGACCCGGATTAAACGGCTGCACCGATCCTTTAGTGCTCGAAAAAAGCACAGTGGCCGTCCATTCGTCGCGCTCCTGAACGACGTAACAACAACTGGCCTGCAAAAAATCAAGCAGTTCCGACGCGTAAGCCGCCATCTTCCTTGGCCCAATTTCATTAGCTGAAATTGCCTGAAAATTCCGTTCGAGAATTCTACAGTCTAACATTATGGGTTTCGAAAAAAAGTCAGAGGCTTAGGTATTCGACGAACCGCTGCATTCGACTTATCACGTTCTAATAAGCACGGCAACACCGGTATTAGTTCAGATTAATAAACGGTTTAATGGCCTTTATGACCTTGTCGGCATCGCTGATGTGCGGATGATGGCCCTGCGTATCTATGATTGACAATTCGGCATTCGGAATATGTTTTTCCAGGTAATAACAGACCTCCATCGGAACGGCTACGTCATCTTTCGCCTGAATGAGCAAAGTAGGGTGCCTAACACGCTCAACATCAGTCCGGTGATCTGACTGAAAGATCATTTTAGCAATAGAAAGCGCAACATCCGGACGCATAGCCGACAGCGTCTGGGCATAGGCTGAAGCCAGCTGCGGCCGGTCAGGATTAGCCATAATCGTCGGGGCAAACCCGCTGGCCCAGGCATAAAAATTGCTTTCCATCTGGGTAAACAGCTCGTTGAGCACTTCCTGACTGAACCCGCCATAGTAATCGTCTCCGTTGACGTAGCGGGGAGAGGCATTCAGTAAAACAAGGCGCGAAAACCAGGCTGGCTCCTGAATGGCGGCCAGAATTCCACTCATTCCGCCCACGGAATGCCCAATAAAAGTAATATTTTCCAGGGAAAGCTCCTCAATGATGTCCAGGATATCGTCGGCAAACGATTGAAGTTTTCTGTACTTACGAGGATTAAAATACGGAACCGTTTGCTTGTTAGCCCCTACGTAATCGAACAGCACAATCCGGTAATCATCCAGAAACGCCGGAACAACTTCGGCCCATGCCTGTTGGTCGTTACCAAAACCATGAGCAAACACCAACGTCTCATCTGCCTTCTCATTTCCCAGCACACGAACGTTATTGCGCAAAAGTACTGACATAGGGTTTTTTTATACTTTATGTTACTTTGTATGCAATTTAATACCATTAATGGGATAAGTTCGTCAAACAGTTGAATTTCAATGAAAAATTTCAACTATTCCTGAATAATCCAGCCTAAACAGTTGCTTCTCACCTCTAAGATTAGGCCAGAAGCAACACGCCTTAAGACTTACTTATACCTGCATCTCCCGGTTATACTTGTTGCGATACTCAACGGGCGACAAACCAGTGATTCGCTTGAATGTAGAGCGGAAAGCCTTGGTATCGGTATAGCCAACTTTGTACATCACCTCGTTGACATTCTCCCGGGATGACTCCAGACTGATTTTGGCGGCTTCCATTTTCACGCGCTGTATATACTCCACGATCGTATTAGCAGTAGCCTTTTTAAACCGGCGTTCAAAATTCCGACGGCTCAGCGCCAGCATAGAGGTTAATTGCTCAACGGTGATTTTATCCTGGTAATTCTTCTCGATAAACTCCTGGGCTTTCTTTATGGGCTCATCTTCATGCTCTTTCTGACCCTGGAAGATGGTAAAGGACAACTGGTTGTCCCGTTCTATTTCAATAGCAAATACCTTGGCCGATAGAATTGCCATATCCCGACCGGCGTATTTTTCGATGAGGTAAAGAATCAGGTTCAGATAGGAAAACGCTCCTCCGCTGGAGTAGATTCCCTGCTCGTCGGTGATGATCTTTTCGGTCACCAGGTTTACGTCCGGAAACAGTTGCCGGAAATTGTTCGTCGCCATCCAATGCGTAGCGCACTTTCGACCTTTGAGTAAGCCCGTCGAAGCCAGCAGAAAAGCGCCCAGACACAGGCTGGCAATCTCAGCGCCTAGGTTATATTGATTGATCAGCCACGGAACAAAATCGCGGTTGGCCGCTAACGCCTGGGTGATTTCCCCATCAATAGCGGGAATAATGATCAGGTCGGTTTTAGCTACCTCCGACAGAAGCCGGTCGGTGTTTACTGTAAATAGACCCCCGCTCAGGAGAGTTTCCTTTGAAAGACCAACTAACTGCACCTCGAAGATGGGAGCCTCTCCCCTGGCTCTGACAAACTCATTCACTTGCGTTAAGAGCTGACGGGAGCCTTCGAGACTACCCAAAATAGCGCCTTCAGGTACTAAAATCGATATGTGCTTCATACGTTAAAAATAGGCAAAATTAATGCCGCAATCAACCCTTCAGATTGCCGTATTTGCACCCTTTTTAATTGAAATGGGTCTTGTACATTTGTCACAGATTCTCTTTTTTCCGACCAGTTAACGGAGCTTAGTCCAGACTAGCAGCGCAATGGTTGAAGTCTTTAAAACCGATGTCCGCAGCCCAACGCAGGCAAAGCGGCTCATTGATCAGATTCATAGTACCTACACCAGCTATCAAGCCAATTTTGATCTGGACGATTGCGACCGAGTCCTGCGCGTCGAATGTCCATCTGGAGTCGTAGAATCAACTTCATTGATTACCCTGCTAAGGGCAGCGGGTTTCGGCGCGGAAATCCTGCCAGACGATGTTCCGGCTTCAGAACCCATAGTGCCGGCCGGTAGCCTGTTCACTTGCTAAGCCTGGCGACGTGCAGGGGTAAATACGATTAAACAGGGGTTTGGGATGTAACAGTCTAAAATTTTTGAAGCAGCCTGGGCGATTCCGCAGTGCGTTAACCCACCCAAATCACTCATAAACCCTCAATTGAAAACACATCCAGCGTAGCTTTCTGAAAGTTACGTACGCGGGCAAATACGGCCGTACCGTTGCTGCCCCCTTTCGAATCGGTATTTCCTTCTATCGTTTCCAGCACATCACCCGACACGGACGTAATCAGTCCGGCGTGGAACCAGTCGTTGACAGGCCCTGCGCTGCTACGAAGCAGAAACACGTCGCCCGGACGGGCCAGCCGGGAGTCTTTACGAAGTTTTGCGTTATCGATGAGCCGCCCGCTCTGCTGACCGCTCAAAGCCAGTTGATCGCAACTGAGCGTATGAGGCATGATGACCGTAAACGCCCGGCCAAAGCCTGAAGCGGCCTGATCGAGAATGGTCTGCACAAACCCTACGCACCATTTGAACGGTTTGCCTTCCAGTCCATCGCAATACGACCGCACCCAGGGCCCCAGGTTCGTCTGCTCTTCGTTCACGTGGAGTTCGGCCGATCGTTGCCGGAGGTGCATCTGTGCAATCCGAATAACGGCCTTTCGCACGTCGCTGGCAGCCGGTTCGGTCTGGAAAGCGGTGGATAAGGGTTCACTCAGCGCGGCAAACAGGTCGGGCGTAACTCTGCCTGTCTGGGGCCGTTTGATTGCCCGCTCGAAGTTCCGCACGGCCCGCTCGGTGGCTGGTCCAAAATCTTTGTCTAACGTCGTGTTCAGGGCTACGTTCGGAAATCGCTGCGCGTTTAAGCAAAGCCATTCCTGTACGCGCTGAACATCGAAACCTTTACTGCCCTGCTGAAGCGTGGTTGCCAGCTGGGCTTCTTTCCGAAACGCAGTTTTGATCATGACAGAGGAAGATAACCCGTAACAGATAATCCGTTGCGGCTGATTTTTCAGCAACAATACCAAATCATCGGCTACCGGCCAGCAACTCTTTATTCATCGTCATCATCGTCGGCGGCAACGATCACAAAAGCGCCCCGCTTCGGTGCGGGCATAACGGAGTTTTCGCCCTTAACCGCTTTCCAGATAATCTCGTTGAACAGCCGATCGTCTATTTTGTCGGCGTACCGAAGATCCATTTTCTGCGATTGTTTAGCCGATTCGGTCATGGCCGTATTCTTTGCTTCGAGATCGACGTTTGCCGGGAGATGCGTGTAGGGCGTCAGTGTAGGTGTGCTGGTAAAGCAGGCAAACATGGGCAGGGCAGCCGCATCGTACTGGCTCATGGGCGGCAGGCCCAGAATCAGCTCTATCGTGCGGAGCATACCAGAAGTTGAATACATCGAATGCTCGACGTGCCGACGCTTCGTGTAGGGACTGATGACGAGCGCGGGCGACCGGTGCGCATCGACATGGTCGGCCCCATTCTGGGCATCGTCTTCCAGGATAAACACCGCCGATTCTTTCCAGATCGAGCTTTTGGACAGGTGCTCGACGAATCGACCAACGGCCAGGTCATTGTCGGCAACGTGGGCGGCTGGCGTGGGGGCTCCAATCCGGGCTCCGCTGGTATGGTCGTTCCCCAGCCGAATGCTACTGAAATGGGGCACGGCGTTGCTGGCAATCAGCGAGTCAATGTCTTTTTTCCAGATCTCGACGCGATCAATATCTTTGATTTTCAAATCATAATCGGGGTAGTTCGGGGCAAACCGGCCATCCAGCGCCGACCCTTTCCGTTTTGCATAGGCTTCAAACTCGCCGTAGCTGCGATAACGTAAACCGGCCCGCTCGCAGTAATCCCAGATGAAGCCTTTTTTGGGATAGGCCGTCGGGCGGCTACCCTCAAAATCATACGTACCACCCCGCCCACCATAGCTCGTCGGCCAGACTTTCTCAACGTAATCGGTGGCGTAAGCGGCCGTACTCCAGTTATGACCATCGGCACTCACCTCAGCGTCGACATAGAAGTTATCCAACAGCACGAACTCACGCGCTAGAGCGTGCTGATTCGGCGTAATTTTCTCTGGAAAGATACAGAGCGACGTATCGCCATTGCCACTCGCTATATCCCCAAAGACCTGGTCATAGGTCCGGTTTTCCTTGATAATGTAGAAGACGTATTTGATCGGCGAGTTTTTGGCACCCACCTCCCTGGGAATCGGGTTATTAACCTCACCAGCTGCCAGTTTTTCTTTCTCCTTAGTGTACGGCGTATTCTCATAGACCAGCTTCGACAAGCTAGTCAGGTCAGTAGCTTTCGGTAGCTCAAACAGCGATAAGGTGCCCTTGAATAAGCCCGCAATATATTCCGTACCTGACTCCCGGCGTTTGTAAGGATTGGGTCCGTTCGGGTTTGCCTGTGACGAAAACCCTTTCCCGTTGGCAACCATAACTTTTTTGCCCACTACTTTCACGGCAGTCGGGTACCAGCCCGTTGGAATAAAACCCAGCGACCGGCTGCGACCCGGCTTCTCTACGTTGAACACCGCCAGGCAGTTGTTATCTGCATTGGCAACCAGCAGCGTTTCGCCGTCGGGCGTCAGCGCCAGTCCGTTGGGCGTGCTGCCCGCCAGGGCATTGGGGTACAGCGAGGTGGTAATGATTTCGAGCACCCTGCGAGTCTTTGTATCAATCACCGATACGGAGTTGTCGTTTGCATTGGCTACAAACAGGTACTTCCGGTCGCGCGTAAACACCATATCGTTCGGGTGGCTACCGGTCCGGATCTCACCGGTCAGTTTCTGCTGTTTAGGGTCGTAGATAACTACCTTCTCGGCTCCCCAGAGCGAAATATACAGCTCATCGGTACCGGGCTGACGCAGGCAGGTGTAGCCCTCTGCCGGCAGCTTGATCCGGTTTTTGATTTGTTTCGAAGCCAGATCGCAGACGTACAGGGTGCTGTCATCTTTCGTTACGGCATAGAGGGTCGAACCGGTCCGGTCCGTTTCGATACCCGCCACCCACAGGCGGTTAGGCCAGGGTTTACCCAGCACCACCGAGTCGATTTTGATCAACTGGTCGCCCGTTACGTTATAAATTAACACCCGGTTGTCGTTGCCGCCCGAAGCCAGCAGCCGCTTGCCGTCCGGGCTGAAGCATAGCCCCACCCACGACTTTTTGATTTCGACTTCGCTCAGTACCTTCTCGTTGACTACGTCGATTAACTGAATCGACTGGGTGCTTTGTCCATTATTGGTCACAGCAAGTCGTTTCCCGTTGGGTGAAACGGCCAGGTTCAGCGGCAGATCGCCCAGGGGCAGTGACCTGCCCACCGGCGTCAGACTCCAGCCGTTGGGCAGGGTCAGGCGCTGGGTTGTTTTCGGGATCTGCGCCCTAACAAAAAGGGGCGAGACAATCAGGAGGAAGGCGAGCAGGCGATGCATTGGAAGTTGAGTTTCAGGCAAAGATAGAGCGGATTGGGCTGGTTAATGTTACGGTGCTATTAAGCCGATCACCTGCTGTTTTTCCAGAACAGGGCATCAATTCCGAAGGAATTCAACCACGGCTTTGGCGAATTCCGGCGTACTCATGGCCGCGCCGTGGTTGCCCGGCACAACAACCAGCCGCGAGCCGGGCACGGCATCAACCAGCGACTGCGGGTCGCCGTTATCGCGGTCCTGATCGCCATTGACGACCAGCAGCGGCACTTTTATTTTGCCCAGTTCGGCGCGGGTGGCCGTGGGCTGAAACTCCTGCAAACGCGCCAGCACAACCGTATCGGCTCCGGTTCTATTCGCGTAATCAATAGCGCCCTGCAACTCAGGATGGCTACCAGGTCTGGTCAGTGCTTCAAAAAAATTCTTACGTCGGTACCAGTCGGGAGCCGTAAAATCGGCGCTCATGCCACCCATTACGGCCCGACGAACCTGCTTGTCGAGCGTAAGGAGTTTGGCAGTCAGGATAGCTCCGCGCGAGTACCCCACGACGTCGTAGTTGGTCAGTCCGAGGTGTTTCATGAGTGCCATTACGTCTTTCAGCTCGGCATCGTCGCGGTACGCTTCGGCAGAATGGGGTTTATCCGAGCGGCCATTGCCACGGAGATCCAGCGTTACAACCCGAAAACCCGCATCGGCCAGCGCCTGCCACACGGGAGCCCGCTTCCAGCTTTCGCCATTCGTGATGAAGCCATGCAGCAATACCACCGGCTTTCCCTCACCAATGACGTCGTAATGAATTTTGGTACCATCGAAGGACGTAAATAACGGCTCACGGTTCGTCTGGGCGTTGGTCAGCAGCGAAATTAACAGGCAGGCAATCAGATAAAACGATCTCATGAAATCACGGAATAAGGGATTAATAATCCAGGGATTGAATAAGCCTAACCTTTCGTCATTCTACCGAGTTACTAGTACAGACAAACGCTCAACGATCATGGTAACCTTAATCGATCACCTAACCCCCAGCGACGATGTCGAGCTGATTGGCTCACGCATCGGTCGCCTGGACCCCGACAATTTCAGTAACCAGAGCGGTGCCGCGATGGAAGATGATGAAGCCGATGAAGCGGACGACGTAACCGAAGACAATGGCCTGTATGATGAGCCTACCGATGAAGACGGCGACCCTACCGGCGAACACGATCATCATCAGGATGATAATTACGCCTTAGGCGGCCACGTAACCCGGTCGGGCAGCGTGTAGAACCCTTAATTTTAAAACCCGATGAATTCAACCAATAATCATGCGTATAACCCTGCTGAAGATGAAAACCAGGGGGTGCTAACCAAACTGGCGCAGGGCGAAGAAGCCAACAACGGCGTGTCGCAGGTGGAGTACATGAACCCCGTCAGGGCGCAGGGACCCGAACCCGTCAAAGAGGAAGTTAACGACTCAGACACCGACGCCAACGGCGTTAGTAACGCCCTGCTGGAGGCAGAAGACGTAGCAAATGGCGACGTAGAAGTTGATACCGGAGACGAAACCGATTAACCAGCGGCCTGCGTCCTGTTGCCGATAAGCCAATGATTGTATGAATAACCTAAGTGCCAATCAACTGGCCCAGCTCGTTATCCGGATCGGGCTGGGCATTAATATGCTGATGCATGGCCTGGTGCGCCTGCCCAAGTTAAAAACATTTGTGGCCAAAACGGGGGCTGGTTTCGCCAACACCATTCTGCCCGAACTACTTACGTCTGCGTTCCTGTATACATTACCCTTTGTTGAACTGACTAGCGGCATACTAATTCTGCTGGGTGGCCAGTTTAGTAAATGGGGCTATTTTCTGGGCGGTCTGGTTGTTGGCGCTTTGCTGTTCGGCACGACGCTGAAAGAAGACTGGGCCGGGGCGGGTAACCAGCTCGTGTATGTTATCGCGTTCTATCTGGCCCTGCGTGGTCTGGATAGCTCAGGCCGGAGCCATTACCGATAACATTTTTTTGGCTGGCAGTTCCAACGCTTTCAGACAGAGTCGAGTCCATACAGGAAACAAATCGAGTTAGTCATGAAATCAACGTTGTTACTGGCCTTCATTCTCCTGGGAGGCCTGTTCGTATTCACCGCCTGCACCAGCGATAGTGTTTCACTACAGCCAAATCAGCCCGGCGTTCTATACCAGTCCAATTTCCAGCAGAACAGCGACGGCTGGGAAGCCGATTATACGGATTATGGCACGCAGATCGCCGATATTCAGTTTCAGTCGGCCTGGACAACTTTGCCTAAACCTCTCGACACCAGCCGTAAAGCCATCATGCTTTCGAGCATGAACCGCAGCGATGACGTGTTTATGTTCCTGAAAAGGAAGCTGACCGGTCTGCAGCCCAATACGGATTATAAATTATTGTTCGATATTGAACTGGCTTCGTCCTACGCCAATAACTCGGTCGGCATTGGTGGTTCACCAGGTGGCAGTGTTTTTCTGAAAGCAGGCGCGTCGGCCAGCGAACCGAAAAAGCAGTTGACCAATGGCTTTTATGAACTCAGCATTGACAAGGGCAATCAGTCTACGGGTGGTCGCGATGTTACGTTGCTGGGTACCATTGGAGCAGGCGATGACGTAACCGATTACAAACTCATTACCCGCAGCAATAGCGATAACCTCCTGACGGCACGCACCAACGCCCAGGGCGAACTCTGGCTCGTTGTTGGCACAGACTCGGGATACGAAGGGTTAACAACCCTGTATTACAGCAGCATCAGGGTAACGGCCAGATAAAGAATCGCTCTTACCAATTTAAAAACGGCTACCGACAACATAATCGGTAGCCGTTTTTAGTTTAGCTCATTATATTCCTACGCAAGAGCAGATAGCGATCCTTTTATCCAAAATCGCAGAAAGTTTCCGATATTTGTCCAATCTGCCCGGAACGTACCATACCGACAGATTGTTAAAAATATATCGCAACGGTGCAAAAAACCACGCGACAACTGACTATGAGCAAGGACGTTGAAATTTTAGAGAGTATTACCAACTCCGAGTATAAATACGGATTCGAGACGCTGATTGAGGCCGATGAAGCCCCCGCAGGTCTTGACGAGGGCACCATTCGGTTTATATCCGCTAAGAAAAACGAACCTGAGTGGTTGCTCGAAAACCGCCTGAAAGCGTTCCGGCTCTGGCAGGAAATGATCGAACCCCACTGGCCTAACGTCAAATACCCTAAAATTGACTACCAGGCCATTAAATACTATTCGGCACCGAAGCAGAAGAAAACCGTTGGCAGCCTGGACGAAATTGACCCCGAACTGCTGGATACGTTTAACCGGCTCGGTATCTCGCTGAGCGAACAGAAGAGGCTGACGGGTGTTGTCGATGAACCGCAGGGCGAACGTCCGCAGGTAGCTGTCGATGCCGTCATGGACTCGGTTTCGGTAGCAACGACATTCAAAAAAGACCTTGCTGAACGCGGCATCATCTTCTGCTCTATTTCGGAGGCCGTACATGAGCACCCCGAACTGGTGAAGAAATACATGGGGTCGGTGGTTCCGGCGAAAGATAATTACTTCGCAGCCCTCAACGCAGCCGTGTTTACCGATGGTTCGTTCTGCTATATTCCGAAGGGCGTTCGTTGCCCCATGGAGCTTTCGACCTATTTCCGGATCAACGCGGCCGGTACGGGTCAGTTTGAGCGGACGCTGATTATTGCCGACGAAGGCTCGTATGTCAGCTATCTGGAAGGCTGTACGGCACCCATGCGCGACGAGAACCAGCTCCACGCAGCCGTGGTCGAACTGATTGCCCACGCCAACGCCGAGATCAAATACTCGACGGTACAGAACTGGTATCCCGGCGACAAAGACGGCAAGGGCGGTATTTACAACTTCGTAACCAAGCGCGGTATCTGCGACGGTCCGAACGCCAAGATTTCGTGGACGCAGGTCGAAACCGGTTCGGCCATTACGTGGAAGTATCCTTCGGTTATTCTGAAAGGCGACAATTCCATTGGCGAGTTCTATTCAGTAGCGGTTACGAACAATATGCAGCAGGCCGATACGGGCACCAAGATGGTGCACATTGGAAAAAACACCAAGAGCCGGATCGTGTCGAAAGGCATTTCGGCGGGCAAAAGCCAGAACTCCTACCGGGGGCTGGTCCAGGTGCTGAAACGGGCCGAAAACGCCCGTAACTACTCACAGTGTGATTCGCTGCTGCTGGGGGATAAATGCGGTGCGCATACTTTCCCGTACCTGGAGGTAAACAACCCCTCGGCTACGGTTGAGCACGAAGCCACTACCTCGAAGATTGGCGAAGACCAGTTGTTCTACTGCAACCAGCGGGGTATTCCGACCGAACAGGCCGTTGCCCTGATCATTAACGGCTATGCCAAGGAAGTTTTGAACCAGTTGCCGATGGAGTTTGCTGTGGAAGCTCAGAAACTGCTGGCGATCAGTCTGGAGGGCAGCGTTGGTTAACAGATAGCCTTAATAATTTTGATATAGAGCCTCTGCGGAAACGTAGGGGCTCTTTTTATGTTAACATGCTCAACCATGTGTCTGATTTTATGAAATATCCGAAGCCGATCCGTCAGATTTTAAACCAGAAGACCCTGCAATCTTTTTTAGTGGGAACGACGCCGGATGGAACCGGACGATTTTAGGACTAGCCGTTTACGAACCTTAAATCGACCGTTAAAAAAGCATTAACCCATTCTGAATCAGTTTTTCCGCCGTCGTTGTAACTTCGTATTCGTTGCGACTGTCGGGCGTCATGGCTAAACGACTATGGTATCTGATTGGCGGCTGGCTAGCGCTGGCGGCACCATCTCCCCTACGGGCTGACCACCTCGTCGGGGGTGACCTGACTATGACCTATCTGGGCAAACCGGGTTTGTTTCGTATTACCATGAACCAATACTGGAATGAGACGAACAACACCGGCGATTATAGCAATGACGCGCAGCAGGAGGTGTTTGTTTTCAGTCGGCGGACCAACACCTTCATGAACTCTATCCTGCTTCGGCAGACCCATAAACAACCCGTTACGTACCAGAACCCGGCCTGCGCCAGGGCCAATCGGCTGCAAACGGTTGAGGTTCGATTTGACAGCCTGTTTCAGTTCGACAGTCGCTATACAGATCCGGAAGGCTATTACCTTGTCTGGGAGCGTTGCTGCCGAAATGGGAGCGTAATGAACATCCGTAACCCAGCGCAAACCGGTTTTGTACTCTATCTTCAGTTCCCGCCCCCAACGGGCGAAACGCCTAACTCCAGCCCGAACTTTACGCTGGCCGCAGGGGATTACGTTTGTCTGAACCAGGCGTATCAGCTTAATTTCAGCGCTCAGGACAGCGACGGCGACCAGCTAACCTACCGGCTCGTGACGCCCTGGGCGGGCTATACCAACCCTGCCCAGCGACGCGGTACAGTTATTTCCCGTTCCTCCTACCCAACCGTTGTCTGGCAGGATGGCTTCAGCGATGGTGCCGTTATACCCGGTCCGGCCCCACTGCGTATCGATCCAAACACCGGCATACTGAGCCTTACAGCCGGACAAACTGGGCTGTTTGCCTTCGCGGTGGAGGTGACGGAATCGCGCAACGGGCATCCGATTGGTGTAGCCCGCCGGGAATTCCAGCTTTTAGTGACCGACTGCTCCAAAACGCTCCTGTCCCCACCGGTTATAACCCGCAGCGGCCAGCCTGTAGAAACCGTTACGTTATGCGATACCGATTCAGCGACGCTGGCCGTGCCGCCCGGTACCGATTACACCTATCAGTGGCAGCGTGATCGGGCCAACCTGCCCAACGCTACGTCGGCTACGTTTACAGCCAGCGTCCCCGGCCTTTACACCGTGGTCAAGAGCGCGACCGGAGGCTGCGCCCGCGATACCGTTTCGCAGCCTGTACAGGTCATTCGGTCGACCGCGACGACCGTACGGTTCGATTCGCTGTTACCCATTTGTGAACCAAATATCAGCCCAATAATGCTGACCGCCAGTCCGTTGGGTGGCCAGTTCACTGGTCCCGGCGTAACGGGAACCCGGTTCGACCCAGCCATAGCCGGAGTTGGGCAGTATGTCCTGACGTACAGCGGTACGGATGCGGCCGGGTGTCGGTTTTCCGCCAGGCGAACAGCAATTGTCCAGCAACCCGTCCGGTTAACCGTACCTACCGGAATCAATCTCCGGCGAGGAGATACCGTTGTTCTGGCAGCGTCGTCCAGCGAGCCCCTTGCAACAGCTGTCTGGTCGCCCTCCAACGGATTAAGCAATGCCTATGTTCTACGGCCCGGAGCCAGTCCACAGCAGTCACAAACCTATGTGCTGCGGGTAACAACGCCCGCCGGTTGCACGGCTACCGCCGAGGTGCCCGTTACGGTACTGGGAGGTGTGCACATACCGAGTGCGTTCTCGCCCAATGGCGACGGCCTCAACGATACCTGGGAGCTCAAAGGCGTCATCACCCTGCCAACCTGCGAGGTAACTATATTTGACCGCTGGGGAAGCGTTTTATTCCATTCAACTGGCTATGCCCAGCCCTGGGATGGCACCCATCAGGGAAAACCGGTAGAACGGGGCGTTTACACATACCAAATTCGGCTGACTGACCAGCCTGGCACGTACCGAGGCAGCCTGACCGTGCTTCGCTAAACTTCGTTGTACTACGTATTCAGTACCTGATCCGGCAGAGCCAGACGGTCAGTTTAGGGCTCGGTGAGCTTTGTTTATACCTGGAAAGTTGTTGTTTTGCGGGCATGAAACATGTCCTACTCATGCTGCTTCTCGGCAGCGCCGTATCTGCCTTCGGTCAGGCCTCAGTCGCTTATTATCCATTCAGCAGTCTCGTTACGGTCAGTACCAACGCCGACCGGGCCCTCTGGCTCGACGCCCGCGTGCAGACTAATACACTGTTTGGCTCACTGAGTACCACGCTTTGCCCGATGGTTAACGTGGTTCGCCGTGATCAGGTCAATTATTACACTGGCCTGGGCGTTCGCTTCAACCCACTTAACGGATTGGATAATCGCGATGTGCTCGAAGGTTACTCTCTGCACGTAGGGGTTCGGGTCAAGCCTATTCCGTTTATGCCTAATCTACGCGTAGCATTCGAAATTGCACCTTATTCCCGCAAGGATTTTAAGGTCGGCAACCTGCAGTCTTTCCTGGGTTTTGCCTACCAATTCAGCAAAAAAACAGAGGTCTTTAAATAAAAAGCGAAAGGCAGCTCATCGGGAGCTGCCTTTCGCTTTTATCTGATTCTGCTACTTACGTTCGGGCTGGTTGTAGGTAAACATACCGTGTTCGAGCTTGGTAGCCCGATCGAAGAGCTTTAAGGCCTTTTGATAGGTGTCATCCGCTTCGCCCATTACTTTAAAGTACTCATTATTCAATCCCCCCTTGTTACCCTTCTGGTAGATATACCGGGCTACCAGCGCTTTGATCTGAGTCCGGATATAGTTTTTCGAGCGACTATATTCCTTTTCGTTAAACTTAATGCCTTCCGCACTGGCGCCTTTCACCAGTCGGACCATCTGCTCGTCATCAATCAAAACGGCTTTGTCAAATTCGGCAAAGGGCAGTTTCTCCAGCTTTTTCCGGTTATCATTCGTGTACTCAATCGCGAACTCACGGATGATGTTCTTGCCGTACAGCTGCACCAGGTAGTTCGT
Source organism: Spirosoma taeanense (assembly GCF_013127955.1). Classification (NCBI taxonomy): domain Bacteria; kingdom Pseudomonadati; phylum Bacteroidota; class Cytophagia; order Cytophagales; family Cytophagaceae; genus Spirosoma; species Spirosoma taeanense. Next base: position 730,766 of record NZ_CP053435.1, on the reverse strand, counting down.
CTGCCAGGAAGAATCGCGCGGAATAAAATAGTCCGGCGTAATACCACCACCGCCATAGACGACCCGGCCATGTTCCGTCTTGAACCGCTTGGATGGATCATTCTTGATTGAATCGGCAATGTAATACTCACCACGTTTGGAGCGCAGTTCGAGGTCTTTCTCATAATCGCCTTCTTTCCCAGGCAGATACGGTTTCTGAATGCTCCGACCGCTTGGCGTATAATAGCGTGAGATGGTCAGCCGAAGTTCAGAACCATCAGATAGCTGCACCGGCATCTGCACCAGCCCTTTTCCAAACGACCGGCGACCCACAATCAGGGCGCGGTCGTGGTCCTGCAATGCGCCCGCTACAATCTCGGAGGCCGATGCGCTGCCTTCATCAACCAGCACAACCAACGGGCCTTCTTCAAACTGACCGGCGATGCGGGCGAAAGTCTGACGGTCGTAGCGGTTGTCTTTCCCGTCGGTGTAGACCAGCAGTTTGTTACCTGCAATAAACTCGTCGGCAATGCTCGTCGCGCGATCCATGTAGCCACCAGGGTTGTTACGCAGATCCATCAGCAGTTGGGTCATACCCTGTGCCTTCAGCGAGGCCAGCGCCGTTTTAAACTCGTCGTAGGTCGTTTCCGAGAACCGGTTAATCTTGAGGTACCCCGTTTTGGCATCAACCATGTAGGCCGCATCAACGGAGTAGGTCGGAATCCGGTCGCGGGTGATGGTAAACACCTTCGGTTCTTTCTCGCCTTTACGTAGGATCGTCAGCTTTACGTCCGTGCCACGTTTGCCGCGCAGGGCTTTAAAAACGGTACTATTCTCAATATTACTACCCGCCAGGGGCGTGTTGTCGACTTTAATGATCTTATCGCCACTCATTATCCCGGCCGTTTCGGAGGGACCGCCCGAAATCGGCGTAACGACGTAAACCGTGTCTTTATAGATGTTGAACTCGACCCCAATTCCGTCGAAGCCGCCCTCCAACTGGGCGCGGGCGGCCACTGCGTCCTGCGGGTTCATGTAGGCCGTATGGGGATCAAGCTTTTCGAGCATTTTCTCGATGGAGTAGTCGACCAGTTCATCGGTGTTGACCGTATCGACATAATTATTCTCGATCAGCTGCAGGATTTCGCGGTACTTGGTGTAGCCCCGCCCGATGGTGTTCAGGCTCTTGGCTCCGCCGAAAAACGTAGCACCGATGAGCATGCCCCCAGCCAGCGTAATGCCCAATAGCATGGGCAACCGAACCGTTGCTTTATCATTGTGAATCCGGCCTCTGGTGCCTTTTTGCCCACCCGGTTCATGGTTGAAGTCCTGTCCTACTTCCATTCGCTTTTTCCCCTTCCTTAACTCGTCCACTATTATCTTCCTAAACGTTTGGAATATAGCGAAATGTTTACCAGAATTTTCTATATGGCACAAAAAAACAAGTAACCTCAAAACGCCACCAGCTAACGGCCAATTCCAACCGGTGTTCAGTCCTGTCGTTTCTTCTGACTTCCTTATTTCGCTACCTTCCTATGTCCCCAACGGGTTGTCAGTTGGCATTGCCAGCCCTTATCTTGAGATTATAAATCCGGTGAACTGATCCAGCGATGCCGGATTACGCAACGTGTCTTTGCTGGTTGCCAGTGATGCGTCCATACCAGACAGGATTTTTTTGACCGGCGTTTCCAGTTTCTTCCCACTGATGGTATAAGGCACCTCACCGATTGGGTAAACAGCGTCCGGCACGTGACGCGGACTAAACCGACTGCGTAGGGTTTGCTTGATTCGGGTAATTAATTCGTCACTGAGCGTAAAACCTTCGCGCAGGACCACAAACAGGGGCATAAAATAGCGACCACCCGGCTGCTCCAGCCCCACAATCAGGCTATCGGCAATCTCGGGGAGACTCTCGACGGCGCTGTAAATTTCACTCGTCCCGATCCGGACGCCATCGCGGTTGAGCGTAGCATCCGAGCGTCCCGAGATGATCACCCCGTTCCGCTCAGTGATTTGGATATAATCGCCGTGCCGCCAAATGCCGGGGTATTCGGTGAAATAGCTCTTCCGGTAACGTTCATTATTGGGATCGTTCCAGAAATAAATTGGCATGGACGGCATCGGCTCCAGAATGACCATTTCGCCCAGTTCGCCCCGCACCGGCTTCGCGTTCTCATCGAAGGCTTCAACTTTACTGCCCAGCAGCCGGCACTGAATCTCCCCCTCATAAACCGGCAGCATCGGGTTGCCGCCCACAAACCCGCTGCATACGTCCGTGCCGCCACTGAATGAAATCAGCCAGACATTCGGCTTGACCGCATCGTAAATCCACCGGAACCCTTCGGGCGGCAGAGGTGACCCCGTGGAGCCGATTGAACGCAGGTGCGTTAGTTTATAGCTGCCACCGGGTTGTAGCCCCTCGCGCAGGCAGGCCAGATAGAAAGCAGCTCCGCCCCCGAAATGCGCAATCCGGGCGTCTTCGGCCAGTTTCCAGAGCACATTCAGATCAGGATAGCCGGCGGCTCCATCGTAGAGTACAAGCGTAGCGCCGACAAGCAGGGACCCAACGGCGAAGTTCCACATCATCCAGCCGGTAGTGGAATACCAGAAGTACCGCTCCCCTACGTGAACATCCTGGTGCAGGGCCAGCACTTTGAGGTGTTCAAGCAGACAGCCGCCAACGCTGTGCGTAATGGCTTTAGGCTTGCCGGTTGTTCCCGATGAATAAAGCACCCAGATGGGGTGTTCAAACGGCACCGGCTCAAACTCCAGTCCATCGGGCGCGGGTGTGTCCAGCACGTCTTTCCAGAGCGTTGCCCGTTCGAGCTTGCTGCTGGCATCCAGATACGGCACCCAGATGACCCGCTGCAGCGTGGGCAGACTGACACGCAGCTCCCGCATGGCCTCCGTCTTATCAATGGGTTTGCCATTATACGTATAGCCATCGGCCGCAATCAGTACCTTGGGTTCAATCTGCTGAAAGCGGTCAACAATACTGGCCGTACCAAAATCAGGCGAACAGCTCGACCATACCGCGCCAATGGCGTTGGTGGCCAGAAACGCCACTACAGCCTGCGGAATGTTCGGCAGTACCGATACAACCCGGTCACCCACACCCACGCCCTGCTGCCGCAGATAGGTCGCCACGGCTGCCACCTGCCGTTCCAGCGTATCCCAGGAGATAGCCACCAGCCGCTGCCGCTCGGAGGCAAACAGCAGGGCCGCCCGCTGGTCGTTTTTGTGCCGGAACAGATACTCGGCGTAGTTGAGCGTAGCGCCCGTAAACCATTCCGTGCCGATCATTTCGCTCCGGTTAGGTTTCAGCACAACCTCATGATAAGGCGTATGGCTCTGAACATCGAAAAACTGATATATACTCTCCCAGAAATCTTCCAGATCCGTTACCGACCAGTCCCACAGATCGTCGTAATCCCGGAAATACAATCCTTTTTTGATAAACAGCCAGTTCATGTACTGTTTCAGAATGGATTGGTCGACGGTGCGCTGGTCAGGCTTGTAAAGAGGAGTTAAAGTTGGGCGAGGCATAGGGTGCAGCAGGAGTAAGGACCACGGTAGAGCAAATGCTGACGGTCAATGCCAATCCGGCACCGACCGTCAGCACCCTACCCCCTAAACGTTTTTATGCAGACTTCTTGCGTCCGTGGATTGTTTTTTTACGAAAATGCGTTGTAGCTCAGACAGACAGGATATAGTTACTGGCGAAAAGCCCTAACTTTGCGTCCCTTTTTGATTACGCTTCAGCCTGACCGCTGATTATCAGCCTATCGATTAAGCACAACAGTACGATTTACTGTATTTTTCCATGAATCAGGATTCAGAACAGAACCGCGACGGCGAACCAGTACGCCGGGGCGATCGTTCCTTCGGCCGTCGGGATGACGACCGCACCAATGACCCGCGCGATGGCGGGCAAAGCCCCCGGTTTAGCCGTAGCGGGGATGACCGCAGCGACGAGCGGCCCCGTTTCAACCGCGATCGGCCGGACAGCGACCGGCCTCGTTTTAACCGCGACGACCGCAACAGCGGAGGGGCACGTGACAATGACCGCAGTGACCGCCCGCGCTTCAACCGCGACGACCGCAACAGCAGTTCGGAATCACGACCACGTTTCAATCGGGACGACCGCAATAACGACAACAACCGGCCACGCTCCAACCGCGACCGGGATACCAACTCTGACCAGCGCACCTGGTTTAACCGGGGCGACCGCGACAACCGTTCTAGCGACTCGGAATCGCGCCCTCGGTTCAACCGCGACGATCGGAACAATGAGCGGCCCCGCTTTAATCGCGAGGACCGTTCTGGCAACGATCGGCCACGCCGGAGCGGTGACGCTCCCCGCTTTGAGCGCAACAACGACCGGTTCGGCAATGAGCGTCGGTTTGGCGACCGCGACCGGAACACCGACCGTAAAGAAAATGACCGGCCGCGGGTCAACCGCGATGACCGGTTCGGCAGCGAACGGCGGTTTTCGGATCGGCCGGATAGCGACCGGCCTCGCTTTAATCGGGACGACCGCAACAGCGGAGGGGCACGTGACAATGACCGCAGTGACCGCCCGCGCTTCAGCCGCGACGACCGCAACAGCAGTTCGGAATCACGACCACGTTTCAATCGGGACGACCGCAATAACGACAACAACCGGCCACGCTCTAACCGCGACCGGGATACCAACCCTGACCAGCGTCCCCGCTTCAACCGCGAGGATAAACCCCGGTTCAGCCGGGACGATAAGCCCTTTAAGCGCGTAGGTGGTTTTAATCGGGAAGCCGACGAACGGAACAACGGCGACCGCTTTAACCGCGACAACCGACGTAACGACAACCGGGATACAAACCGGAACGCCGAACCTTCCCGGTTTTCGAGCGAACAGCGTAAAGAATCGGGTGACCGGCGCACGGGCCAGTATAGTAAAGCGCCCAATTATAATCTGGAGCAGAAACCGTTTGAACGGCGGCATGATAACGATGATCGTCGTAAACCACAGTCACGGCAGGATGATAAGCCGAATCGCACGGCGTCTGAAGATCAGAGTGGTTTAACCCGTCTGAATCGCTACATCGCCAACTCGGGCGTGTGTTCGCGCCGGGAAGCCGATGAACTGATTGCGCGGGGTGATATTTCCGTCAACGGAAAAGTTGTCACGGAGATGGGCTTCAAGGTCAAAGAAGGCGACACGGTGAAGTACGGCACCAAGGTGCTTAATCCGGAGCGGTTTGTGTATGTTCTGCTGAACAAGCCGAAAGATTATATCACCACCACCGAAGACCCGGAAGAACGTAAAACAGTGATGGAACTGGTGGCTGATGCGGGCAACTTCCGGATGTATCCGGTGGGTCGTCTGGACCGGAACACCACGGGTTTGCTGTTACTGACAAACGACGGCGAATTGGCCGATAAGCTGACGCACCCGTCGAACAACATTCGCAAAATCTACCAGGTGGAGCTGGATAAGCCCATCACGGACGAGCACTTTGAAGCCATTCAGAAAGGGCTGGAGCTGGAAGACGGTCCCATCAAACCCGACGCGCTGAGCATCGTTACGCCCGACGCCCACGTAATTGGCATCGAAATACACTCGGGCCGGAACCGGATTGTACGTCGGATTTTTGAGCACCTCGGTTATGAGGTAACCAAGCTCGACCGCACGACCTACGCCGGTCTGACTAAGAAAGATCTGCCGCGCGGCAAGTGGCGCTTCCTTGACCCTAAAGAGGTTGTGAAGCTGAAATACTTCAATTAGAGCCAGCGCCCAAACAATAAAACGAGTGAATGAGTAGTCTTCGGACAGAACTCATTCACTCGTTTTGTTTTACTGCCTACCGGCAATTCCGGTACTGTCAGCATGAATCATCTTTTCCCCTATATCGAACGGACACTGCTGCACCCCGGCGTAACGATCAGTGAGCAGTATGAAGTGCTGGATGAGGTAACGCAGCTTAGCCTGGCGGGCATGACCGTAGCGCCGTTCTGGGTTCGCAAGTTCCGGCGCGAACTCGGCGATAAGCACCCCGCCGTGCTTGCCACAGTCATAGGCTATCCATACGGTTACCAGCGCACCGAAGCTAAACAACTGGAACTTGAACTGGCACTGAAAGACGGAGCCAGCGAGATTGAGGTTGTTGTCAACACGTCGGCTTTGTTTTCGTCCTCGTCGGGCTGGCTCAAGATTGAACTGGCGAAACTCGTGGCCCTTGCCCATGCGCAGGAAAAACTGCTTACGGTCATCCTCGAATCAACCCTGCTCGATTCAGACCAGATCAACAGACTGATCAAACTCGCTGCTGATGCCGGTGCTGACTTTCTGAAAAACGCAACTGGTACCCTTCAAGCTGCGTTTACGCTGGAAACAGCCTTGCAATTTCGACGCGATGTGCCGCGCTCGGTGGGTGTCAAGATCGTAGCCGACGGTGCCACCGAGGAGCAACTGGAAGCGCTGGTAGCCGCCGAAGTTGACCGGTTATCATTAAGCCATCGGCCAGATTAAGTCTATTGTCGGGCTTGGCTCAAGCCAAATGCTCCTTTTCTGTATACCAAATGCAGCTCATCAATAATTTAACCGACCAAGAAGCATTGCCGATAGTAAAAGCTACCAACGGGCACTGGAAACCGGGCGTACATCGTGGCAGGGCAGTTCGGGTTTGGTATACGTTACCCATAAATTTCGCTCTGCAATGATGTTTGCATGGTGAACGGGTTTTTTTAACGTAAAGGGTGTCCAGACAGTTTTATGTTTGGCCGGAGCGACCGTTTACTTATTCAGGAAGTTCTGCTAAAGCAAATTAGCCTGGCTCATAGTCTTTCTGACGACGCAGTAGCGACTCTAAAACATCTGTTAACGTAAGCCTTATTAGCCATGTTGGGGTTCCCGTTAATGCTGATCATATTCATTATCGGCGTAAGCATTGCCGGTTATATGCGGTATCGAACGCTAGATAAGTATAAACATACGCCCAAGAAATAAACCAACTCAGCATAGCCTTCAGCTTAACAGGCGACTTCCCAGCCTGGACTGTGTCAATACACACTTGTGCCTAACCGCACTTTCTCCGCGATTTTCGGTAAATTTGCCGGATAACCTCCGCGCAGATGTCGCTCAAGCAAGTCCCTCTCCATCACATTCATCAGCAGTCAGGCGCCAAGATCGTGCCGTTCGCGGGCTTCGAAATGCCTGTTCGCTACTCATCCGACCTCGACGAACACAACACCGTCCGTAACGCCGTCGGTATTTTCGACGTGTCGCACATGGGCGAGTTCATCCTCAAAGGCGAAGGAGCACTGGATCTGATTCAGCGCGTATCGGCCAATGACGCCAGTACGCTGTTCGACGGCAAGGTGCAGTACAGCTACCTGCCCAACGGTCGGGGCGGCATCGTCGATGATCTGCTCGTGTATCGGATCAGCGAAGTCGAGTACATGCTCGTCGTCAACGCGTCGAATATCGAGAAGGACTGGAATTGGATCAGTGAGCACAACACCCAGGGCGTTGACATGGTCAACATCTCCGACGGTATGTGTCTATTTGCTGTGCAGGGGCCACTGGCTGCTAAAGCGCTCGAATCGCTCACGCCCGCCGATCTGGAAATGACGTATTATACGTTCGAAAAAACTGATTTTGCCGGCTACGCCAACGTAATTGTTTCGGCAACGGGCTATACCGGCGCGGGCGGTTTCGAGATTTACGTGTCGAACCATCAGGCCGAGGGCGTCTGGAACGCCATCATGGAAGCCGGAAAACCCTACGGGATCAAACCTATTGGTTTAGGAGCCCGCGATACGCTTCGGCTCGAAATGGGCTATAACCTTTACGGCAACGACATCACCGATGAGACCTCCCCCCTGGAAGCGGGCCTGGGCTGGGTCACCAAATTCACCCATGATTTCATCGACGCCGATCGCCTGAAGCAGCAGAAAGAGCAGGGCGTTGAGCGCAAGCTAGTCGGTTTTGAAATGATTGACCGGGGTATTCCGCGGGGCCATTATGAGCTGACGGATGCCGACGGCACTAAAATCGGTGAAGTTACCTCCGGCACCCAATCGCCCACGCTCGGCAAAGGTATCGGTCTGGGTTATGTACCGGTTGCCTTCAGCAAACTTGGTTCTGAACTGTTCGTGAAGGTTCGGGACAAACTGCTCAAAGCTCAGGTCGTTAAACTTCCCTTCGTAAAAAAATAATGTCTGGATGGAGATTGTGGAATCTCCATCAGACGGCCTTGTATGAAACAAATTGACGTTTGCTTAACGCCCGACCTGCTGCATTTGCACACGACTGAGAACACTATTGTCGTTGTCGCCGATGTCTTCCGGGCGACTTCGTGCATGGTTACAGCCTTTGCGCACGGTGTAGCTTCTATCATTCCCGTAGCGACGATTGATGAGTGCCGCGTCTGGCAGGAACGGGGGTATCTGGCCGCTGCCGAGCGGAATGCCCGCAGAGTCGATGGCTTTGAACTCGACAATTCGCCGTTTACGTATATGGACGATCGGATTCGGGGTGCCAACATAGCCATGACCACTACCAACGGAACATTGGCCATTACGCGCTCACGTAACGCCGTGAAAGTGCTGGTCGGATCGTTTCTAAATCTGGACGCAATTGCGCGCTACCTCAAAACGGAGCCGTACGACGTGCTGGTACTCTGCGCGGGCTGGAAAGGACGGGTGAACCTGGAAGATACGCTATTTGCCGGGGCGCTGGTTGACCGGCTGAAAGACGGGTTCGCCATGGCCGAAGACAGCGCCATTATGGCCAATCGGCTCTACTGCGACGGGAAAAACAATCTGGTGAGCTACATGGCCAACGCATCGCACATCCGGCGGTTGCAGCGGCTCGGCATTCAGAAAGACATCACCTACTGCCTGCAACACGATCTGTACGATGTGGTTCCAGTGCTCAGGGGCACCGCGCTAGTTAGTATGGCGGTGTAGGTTTGGTTTACTAACGAAGTGGAGCTGATGACCCTGAGTCGTTCAGCTCCACTGTTGTTTATTAAGCATTCACGGTTACCTGCTGCTCATATCTCAGGTACTGCAGAACGCCCTGCAGTGTGGTCAGCTTCGAATAGTCTTCATCGGGAATCCGGACGCCAAATTCCTGTTCCAGTTGCATTATTAAATCCACCGTATCGAGGCTGTCCATGCCCAGGTCCCGGACAAAGTTTACGTCGTCGGTGATGGCGGTCTCCGAGATGCCAAAGTTTTTGAGAATTTCTATAACGCGTTCTTTCATCATAGTTGTTTGCTCTACGGCTCTGTTGTTCGATATCAATTTCCTAACGTCTGCTCCTGAAAGTTATTAGGGCGTGTTGACAATTAGGTAAATATAGGAATGATTGGGAATTTTGTGCCATGCGTCGCTACGAGATTACGGACCAACAATGGCAACAAATCGCCCACTTACTACCCGGCAAAGTCGGTCATGTGGGCCGTTCAGCCGTCGATAATAGACTATTTATCAATGCGGTAATCTGGATCGCCCGCTCGGGTGCCCCTTGGCGGGATTTACCCGAGCGGTTCGGGCCCTGGAACTCGGTCTACCAACGCTTTCGACGCTGGGCTAAAGCAGGTGTATGGAAAACTGTTTTTGACGAGTTGCAGGAACCGGACTTAGATTGGCTAATGATTGACTCCACGACGGTGCGGGCGCACCAGCATGCAGCTGGTCAAAAAAAAGCGATCCTGCCAGCGAGTGCTTAGGTCAATCGGTGGGCGGCTGGACGACTAAGATTCATGCCGTTGTTGACGCCTTAGGCAATCCTATGCGGCTTATTCTCAGCGTCGGACAGCGAGCGGATATTACCCAGGCGAAGGGTTTATTGACTGGTTATGAAACAGATGCGGTGTTAGCGGACCGAGGCTATGATGCCAACGAATTGATTGATTGGTTAACAGAGTCCCATACGCAAGTGGTGATACCATCCAAAAAGAATCGACTGGCAGATCGACAGATTGACGAAAACTTGTACAAAGAGCGCAACCAAGTGGAACGCTATTTCAACAAGCTCAAGCAATACCGGCGGGTCGCTACTCGCTATGAGAAGACGGCCGTGAGTTTTGCTGGATTCATTTATCTGTCTTCGGCTTTGATTTTATTAGCTTGATTGTCAACACGCCCTAGTTCGCAAAAGCATCTTTGTTGTTCTGCGGGCCAGTTTAAAAAAGTGTTTCGCCTAAAAGTCGCTTCAGTTCCAGTTGATTCAGCAGCAGCTGATACTGAAAATTCAGTCGGCCCAGTTCGGCTTCCTCTACACCAGTTTCGGCGCTTTGCAGTTCAACATTCGTAATGACCCCATTACGCAGCCGGGCGTTGGCAATCTGTAGCGCTTTCCGGGCCTGTTGCACCTGCGTTTCGAGATTGGCCAGCCGCGTCTGGTTGCTGCGAATGTCGGCGTTTAGCTGAGCGATGTTCTGGCGCAGCTGCGCGTTGGTATTCTCGACGGCGTAGCGGCTCGCGTTCAGGTTGAGTTGAGCCGCCTGGTTCTGAAGCTGATAACGTTTTCCGGCGTAGATGGGCACGCTGAGTGCTACGCCAGCCGCTACGTTGAACTTAGGCGTATTGATTTCAGGCAGATAGCCGTTGCGATAGCCCGCCGAGCCCGAAAAGCTCAGACTTGGCCGCCCCGTCAGTTGATTAATCAATACGTCAGTTTCGGCCTGCCGAACACGATCCTGCGCCAGTTGCACCTCTTTATTACCCGCCACAACCGATTGCAGATCGCCATCCAGATTATACGGCTGTGTGGTTATGTTACGGCCCGCCATTTCCAGATTGAACTGACTGGCCGCACCCGCAACGGTCGGGTTCAGATTGCCGGTCAGGTACGTCAGAAGGGCGATTTGCCGCTCCAGCTGATTCTGAATTTCGACCCGGCGGTTCTGCGCCGTTTTCACCCGAACCTGCTGGGTCAGCACGTCGTATTCGAGCGCATCGCCGTTTTGCAGCCGCGTTGCCAGCAGCCGGACGTTCGCGCCCGCCGTTTTTATGACCGAATCCTGCACGGCCAGACTCTGTTGCAAAAACCCGATGCTGTAGTAGGCAGCCGCCACCTGATACGCCAGGTTCTGCTGCGTAATTTCCAGACTCCGCCGAAGAATCTGCGCGTTGCCGGTGGCCTGCTGAACGGCCGCGTTGGTCCGTCCCCAGTCGTAGATAGTCTGTCCAACGCCTACGTAGGCATTGACATTATGATTGGGCTGAAACTGAATAGTGCGGTTTACCCCATCTACCGGCAGGGTAGCTTTGGCAACCGGCGTCAGGTATTGGTACGATGCGTTACCGTTTACGTTTGGCTTCATGGCCGAACGGGCAATATCAACGCGCAGGTCGCCAGCCTGGATTTGCTGCTGCTGTTGTTTCAGCACCGAGTAATTGGCATTGGCCTGCTGAACCAGAGCGCGCAGATCGTCCGGCACCTGTATGGCCTGATTCTGCGCCTGTACGGTACCGGCGGCAAACAAACTGGCAATTATTAATACTGTTGGTTTCATAGTTGATCAGGTGTTAGTAGCCCGAATAATCTCCGGCCTAGGCTGCCGGAAGCTGTCCGGACCCAGTATCAGTGAGCGGCATCGGCGATAGCCTTGGCCGTAGCGGCATCTACTTTTTTGCGTTTCAGGAGTAGCAGGAGCGGTGAGGTCACCACAAAGAACATACCCGCTAACTGGAACGTATCGAGGTAAGCCAGCATCAGCGCCTGCCGCGAAATAATGGCATCCAGGGTTTTATAAGCGCCCGAAACCGCATCGAAGGCGTTCATGCCACGGGCGACCAGCCCCTGGGTCAGCGCAGTGATTCGCTCAGTCGTAATCATGTCGCCCGGCTGGAGGTTAGACACCAGATCGCTACGGTGCACGGCCGTGCGTTGCGTAACATAGGTATTTGTGATCGCTACACCGAACGCTCCGCCAATCTGCCGCATCATGTTGACGATGGCAATACCCGTGGGGAGCTGACGCGGTTCCAGCGTCGAAACCGACTGGTTAATGAGCGGCACATTCACCAGCGCCAGACCAATTCCGCGGATGATGAGCGCCTGAATAAAATCTCCCGACGACGCATCGGCGTTGTAGGTCGACATCATGAAGCAGAACGACCCGAACGCTACGTACCCCAGCGCGACAATCAGCCGGGGCGAAACTCCCTTCGCCAGCATCCGGCCCACGATAGCAAACATCGGCAGGGTTACCAGACCACCGGGAATAAGCAGTTGTCCGGTCTTGGTCGCCGTCAGCCCCACAATCCGCTGGGCAAACAGCGGAAAGAGCAATACAGACGTAAACAGTCCGTAACCGACGACCACAATCAGAATCGACCCGATGGTCAGGTTGCGGTTTTTTAGTGTCCGCAGATCAACCACCGGCTCTCGGGTGCCTCTCAGTTCCCACCAGACGAACAGAGGGATGGCAATAATGGCCGCCACCGATAGCCAGAGAATCGTTTTGCTATCGAACCAGTCGTCGGCTTCGCCCCGCTCCAATACGTACTGTAAACTACCGATACCTACGGCCAGCAGCAGAATACCAATCTGGTCGATATGGATGGCCCGCCGGTTAATGTTGATCTCATCTTCTTTTTTGTCGATAAAGGTCGAACTCATGAAGACCGCCAGAATACCAATCGGCACGTTGATATAGAACATCCAGCTCCAGTGGTAGTTGTCAATGATATAGCCTCCCAGCGTAGGACCGAGCGTAGGACCCAGGACAATCCCCATCCCAAACAGAGCTGACGCCACAGGACGCTGGGCAGGTGGAAAAGCGTCGAACATCAGGCCCTGCGACGTTGACAGCAAGGCCCCTCCCCCAACGCCCTGCAAAAAGCGGAACAGAATCAGCATCCACAAACTGTCGGACAACCCGCACCCGTAGGACGCTACCGTAAACAGAATAATGGAGCCGATGTAATAATTTTTCCGGCCGAAGTACCGCTGCAGAAATCCCGTCATGGGAATGACGATGACGTTGGCAATGGCGTATGAGGTTACCACCCAGGCCACATCCTCAATCGTAACGCCGAGATTACCAGCGATGTCGGTCAGGCCGACGTTCACAATGGATGTGTCAATTAATTCAATAATAGCCGCCGAAATGGCCGTAACGACTACAGCCCACCGGCGCAGCCCCATCGGTGGGGCCGGTGGGCTCATGGTTTGAGTTGCCATAATTAAAGGAGAAAGAAAAGAACGGCGACAAAGACGATAAGCAGTCGGAAGTGAGTTTCATGGCCTGCTCCGCCCCTCCCCGCTTTTCGTTAATCAGCTACGCGCACTTCAGCCTCAACGCTCAACCCCGCGCGGAGTTGATTTCTGTATTTCTCCGGGTTCTGGATCTCGATTTTAACCGGCACCCGCTGGGTAATTTTCACGAAGTTCCCCGATGCGTTGTCCGGCGGCAGCAGCGCAAACCGGGCACCCGTTGCTTCAGAAAGCGAAGCGATCCGGCCTTTGATGTCAAGGTCAGGATAGGCATCGAGCTTGATGTCTACCAGCTGGCCAAGGTGCATCTTCTCCAGCTGCGTTTCCTTGAAGTTGGCAACGACCCAGAACGTCGAGTCGGCCACGATGGTGAAGAGGTTCTGACCGGGCTGTACGTACTGGCCAACCACTACGTTTTTCCGGCCGATTTTTCCATCAATCGGGGCGGTCAGGCGGGCATAACCAACCCGTAGCTTAGCATTATCGATGGCAGCCTGCTTCACTTTCAGCACGGCCTGAATCTTCTGGATGTTCGCCTGCGCTTTGGCGATACCCGCCTGCGCAATTCCCTGCGAGGTGCGGGCAAGGCTAATCTGCTCAACATTAGCGGTATACTGCCGCGTCTGTACGTCGGCTGCACTCCGCGAATCTTCCAGTTGTTTCTGGGTCAGGGATTGTTCCCGGTATAAATTTTGATCCCGTTTCAAATCATTTTGTGCCTTATCACGCCGGGATGCCTGTACGTCGGCGTTGGATTGGGCAACACGCAGATTCTGCGCTACGTTGCGGGCGCTGGCCTGAGCGTTCTGCAAATCGGCCCGGGCGTTTTCCAGATCAGCCAGCGACTGCTGATAATCGGCTTCAGCCTGGGCTAGTGCTACGTCGTATTCCTGCGGATCGATCGTTACCAGTAACTGGCCTTTTTTAACGTTCGCATAATCGTCAACACTAACCGACTGCACATAACCTGCTACACGAGCCAGCACCGGGGCAGAATTTCCCTCAATCTGCGCATTATCAGTCGTTTCATACTGTTGGCTATGCCGAAACGCCTGGTAGCCAAAGTAGCCGCCGACCAGTAGCACCAGGCCAATAATGATCCGGGGCAAATACGTCCGTAAGCCGCTTTTTTCCTCTGTGTCTGTTATTTCTTCCTTAGTCATTACCGTTGCCATACACGTATCTATCGAAAGGGAAAACTGGGGTTTGTGATAGAACAAATTTCATAGTCAACCTTTTTGACTATTATCGAACAAAAGTAAACTGAGTTGACTATAAAGTCAAACAGGTTGACTATATTTGTCAAAGTTTCTCTAAAAAATTGTTCCGGTTTTTTTATACTTTGCCAGTATGATCGTGGAAACAGACAAAAAGAACTTTGATTTTAACCAGTTCCGAGCTATCCGGGGTCGGTCAATAGGCCGGTTGTTGTGGCGGCTAAAGCGGTACATGGATAATTTCGTTGAGCCTCGTCTGCACGCGCTGGGTTACACAAACTTCAAGATGAGTTATCTGATGGTCCTGGCGCATATTGACGAAGGAGGCATTACGAATAACGAACTGGCTAAACGCGCCTGCGTAACGAAGCAGATGATGAGTAAACTTGTCAGCCTGCTGGAAACCGATGGGTATATTCACATAGAAAAGAACCCAACCGACTCGCGGTCGAGCGTTATTTTCCTGAACGAACGGGGAAAAGAGCTATTTATAGCCCTGCGCGACTGCATGCAGGAAGGCCGTGACCGGTTCGATGCTATTGTTGGCCACGACCGGATGGAACTGGTCATTGATACAATGGTCGAACTCGTGACCGAACTGGAGAAAGACGAACAGTAGCGCGAAAAACCGGTTTACGAGAAAGGAAAACACTTCGCATCGCCTATCGGAAGCCGTCCATCGTTATGTTTTCGTCTATCAATCCTTACAACCAGAAGAAGTTAAAAACCTACCGCGCCGACAGTCCAGCCGTCATTGAGCGAAAACTTAAACAAGCCGACCGGGCCTTTGCCGACTGGTCGGCTTTGTCGCTTCAGGAGCGCCTGGATGCATTACGCCGGGTTGGCGAGCACCTGACAGCCAACAACCAGCAGCTTGGCGCGCTGATCACGTCTGAGATGGGGAAAACCCTGAAAGAAGCCGTGGCCGAGATTGATAAATGCGCGCTTTCCTGCCACTTTTACGCCGATCACGCAGCTGAGTTCTTAGCCGATCAGACCATCCAGACCGAAGCGCGCTCCAGTTTCATTACCTACCAGCCCCTTGGCCCGGTGCTGGCCATCATGCCCTGGAACTTCCCATTCTGGCAGGTTTTCCGATTTGCTATACCGGGACTGATCGCCGGTAATGTTGGCCTGCTCAAACATGCTCCCAACGTATTTGGCTGTGCGTTAGCGATTGATGAGGTCTTCCGGACCTGCGGCTTACCGGAAGGCGTTTTCCAGTCGCTGTTGATTGACGTTGCGCCCGTTGATGGTCTGTTGAAAGACCGACGGGTGAAAGCCGTTACGCTTACGGGCAGCAGTCGGGCCGGGGCTTCCGTGGCGACGATTGCCGGCAGTCAGATTAAAAAATCGGTCCTGGAGCTGGGGGGTTCGGATGCGTTGCTTGTGTTGGCCGATGCTGATCTGGAAAAAGCCGCCGAGACCGCCGTCCGGTCCCGTATGCAGAATGCAGGCCAGAGCTGCATTGCCGCCAAACGGTTTATTGTTGAAAAGGCCGTTAAGAAACCCTTCACCGAACTTGTGCTGCACTATATTGAACAGATCCGGCAGGGCG
Organism: Spirosoma taeanense; assembly: GCF_013127955.1. NCBI lineage: Bacteria > Pseudomonadati > Bacteroidota > Cytophagia > Cytophagales > Cytophagaceae > Spirosoma > Spirosoma taeanense. The sequence continues at coordinate 714,798 of NZ_CP053435.1, read as the reverse complement.
ACCCAACCGACGATGACACAACCATGGGGCCTATGGCCCGGCTCGACCTGGCGGATTCCATTGAACGACAATGCCGTCAATCGGTTGCCAAGGGAGCGAAACTGCTCACCGGCGGTAACCGAGACGGGTGCAATGTGCAGCCGATGCTGCTCCACAAAGTGAAACCCGGAATGCCAGCTTATGACGAAGAAACCTTTGGGCCCCTGGCCGTTCTAATTGAAGCTAAAAACGAATCCGACGCCGTTCGGCTGGCCAACCTGTCCGACTTTGGCCTGGGCTCGGCTATCTGGACAGAGGATATAGCTAAAGCAGACCGACTGGCGCGCCAGTTACAGGTTGGCTCTGTATTTGTCAACGGCCTGATGCGGTCCGATGCCCGGGTGCCCTTCGGCGGCATTAAGCAATCAGGTTTCGGACGCGAACTGTCGGAGATCGGCCTGAAAGAATTCGTCAACGTAAAAACAGTGTGGATTGAAGGGTAACCTCAAACCGGTAGCGTAATCCGGTGAAGCATTCCTCCGGTCGGTTTACGGCGGATCTCGAATTCGCCCTGCAAGGCCTCTGCGCTGGTCTGAATATTACGCAGCCCGATGCCTTCGACCCGCTCTACAATTGCGGGATCATAGCCAACGCCGTTGTCAGCGATTGTCAGCAGAAGATTGCCATTCTGGCGGTATAGTTCTATATCAATCAATGATGCATGGGCGTGTTTGAACATGTTGTTCAGGAGCTCTTTAGTCATTTGATAGACCGTCTGCTCGACAACGGCTGTCATTTGCCCGATGTCTCCGTGCGTAAAATTAATTTCAGCGCCAGACTGTACTGCCGTTAGTTGGGCGACTAACTGTTCCAGACTCAGGACCAGGCCTTGCGCTCGCAGGTCGGCAGGCATGAGCGCATGCGACACATCCCGAATATCACGGCTAATCCGGTCGACATCCTCAATAAAGCGCTTAAGCTGCGGTCGGGGCACTGCCCCATTCTGGTCTGATTCAATCTCCAGCTGCATTTTCAGCACGGCCAGTTCAGGCCCCACCCCATCGTGAAGCTCCCGGGCCAGGCGGGCGCGCTCGGTCTGTTGGGCCTGCAGGGCAAGCTGGTTTTGTTGCCGGAGCGCGTTTTCGCGCTCATCGCGATACGTTTTAAAGCGGTAAATCAGACCAAATAGCAGAACGACGGTTTCAAATACGACGGCAAAAATATAATCGTTGATCCGGATATGGGTATAATTCTCATTGGGCATGAGCCAGCCTAAAAATTGCTCCAGGCTAATCAGCAGCAAGGGGGTAAATGCCAGCAGATAAAGCTGAGCTACCGAAACGCTTTCCTGTAAACGCAGTCCTTTAATAACCGTACTGAGCGTTAGGAACAGGATAAGGGCATAGACCAGACGAATCAGGCCAACCAAAATCTCGAAGGCAGTCTGTTCGGCTGTCGTATCAATTGTTCCGGTAAATAAACCAAAGACGCCAACGACGCCAGCCAGCCCTCCCCACGCCAGCAGCGTGAATCGGCTCCAGCGGCTGTACCAGCCCGTCTCGCTCTTTTTGATAGTTACAAAGGAACGTACGAACAAAAAATTACTTCCAGCGCTCAGCAGCATAAGAATTTGACGGGTATGATTCCCGCCAATGCCCCAATCGGCATTAAAATATAGGTTTTCCAGCAGCCCGGCCGTGCTAAGCAACGCGCCCGACTGAACCAGGATGTAGAAGCTATAGAATAAGTAAATATTCTGCCGGTGTACAGCAAATACAAACAAGCTGAAACCAACCGCAAACAGAAGCCAGCCAACAATCAGGCCCCAGATCATTGTTTCATTCAGATCGTGTAACCGGAAGGCTTCCGGTTGCCAAAGCCGGACCGGTATCACCAACATACCTGCCTCACGGCGAATCCGCACGTATACCTCTACGGACTGGCGGCCCGGGAAGCTGATAGGTAACACGAAATTCCGATGCACGTAAGGGCGTTTTATGGCTGGAATTCGCCAGCCCAGTTCGGGAACCACCAACTCAGGGCCTCGCTGACTAATGACGTACGCGCTAACGGTCTCCAGGTATGGGTAATCGATTTCCAGTAACATAGGCAATGAGCCGCTCTCGACATTTTCGGCCGTAAACCGTAGCCAGATCGTCTGATGGTTCACCAGGCTAATGGGCGTATTTACAGCTTCGAATTGATAGCTCCGGGATTCTCTGACCAGATCCTGAACTGATAACTGGTTGAGCGGATCATTGAGCACATACAATCCCTCTTCAAATGAGATCTGTTGGGTAGTATCTGAAAGTTGAATAACGGGCGTTGAAGCCCGGCTATTCTGCAGATGGCCAAGTAATCCCAGCAGTGTACACAATAGCAAACGACCAACCGGACCCATGGGCGTAACGGATCATAAGTCAATTTCGGGTAACAAAATTTAAGAGCTGTTAATTAGGCAGTTACATAGATATTGTGTAAACGGCAAACAATTTTCAGGGGTCTTAAAAATTACTCCTTAAGGAGTATGACTCCTTGCCAAAAATAAGTTTGTTTTGATACGGCAATAATTCAGGAAGCGGTTAAAAGTAATTTGTTTCCGTACGAACTACCCCCCTTTTTAGAGAAATATTTTAATAATTCGTATTTTTTATACTAACAAACCAATACTCCATACCAAAAATCTACTTAATCAACCTTTTTACTAATCCATACCTTATTAATCTACTTGTCAGTGATACGATTAAACCTTCCTTCTGTACTGCTGCATTAGCGGGAATCGTTCTACACGATTCCCGCTTGTGTTTTAGGTTGATTAACCATTGTATGCTTCCTTTAAACTTCTACCTCTACGGTTGTTCCGTCTTCGGCAAAAACGCGGAATGTGCCGCCCAGCTCGCGGGCACGGGCCTGCATATTCTGCAGTCCATAATGGTTTTCGTGCATAGCGCCGTTAGCCCAGGTGAAGCCCCGTCCATTGTCGCGAATTCGCAGGGTGATATGACCACCGGACTGAACGCCTAATTGCACCGTCGCCGTAGTAGCGCGTGCATGTTTCATAACGTTGTTCAGCGCTTCCTGCACAATCCGGAACAGATTCAGGACCTGCGCCGAGGTGAGCCGCTGAGTTTGTGAGCCCGTTACCACGACATCTACGTGTAAACCATCCGCTTCGTGGACGTAACGGTTGATATACTGATTTAAGCGCTCGGAAAATTCCTCAACGGTAAAGCTCTCCTGATGGATCGCCCAGATCGTCTCGCGCAGAAGCTTTACGGCTTCGCGCGTATGTGTAACGATGGTTCGTAACTGCCCGGCCCACTCCCGCCCATTGCTGACTGGGTGCTTTTCGGCCTGATCGCTGATGTGCGTCAGATTGGTGACTACAAAGGCCAGATGTGCCCCTACGTTATCGTGCAGATCCCGGGCAATCCGTTCTTTTTCAACGAGCAGACTGTTTTTCATGGCCAGCGTCTGGACTTCTGCTTCATAGGTCCGCTGCTGCTGCCGGGTGCGCTCCTGCATGAGCCGTTCCGTCTGGTCGCGGTCCAGCTTGTAGCGGTAAGCCAGTCCAAACGTCAGAGCGAGCACTTCGAACAGAGCTGCCATGCCGTAATATGTAAAATCAGCAACGGGTTCATAGGTTGGGATTATTCGGAAGTTAGCAAACACCTGGCCAAGATTCAGCGCGTAGAACGGCGACACCGCCACCAAATACAACCAGGCCTCCCGAACGTGATATCCGCGAACAATACTAACAACAATGTAGGCGACAATAACCGGCATCGGGAACCAGTAGAATACCGAAAAAATGCGCATGAGCACCAGCTCGGCCGTTGGCGTCAGGGGCCAGAACCATTCGGCGGTCAACGCCAGCAGACAGAACCCTCCGCACCACAGCACTACCGTCCCGGCGGTATGCCAGCGGTAGGAAGGCGTATGGCGCAGGGTCAGAAACGAGCGAACAAACAGCAGTTGAGAATAAAACAGAATCAGTGGGAACAGAAAATAAACGTTTTGCCTAGGCAGCCAGAATTGCGTCTCAAAGGCAAACTGGTTCATAAAACCATCGTTGATAAAGAAGAAGCCCAGCAGACCAAACAGACAAAGGATATATTTTGAATAAATGCGATCGAACGTAGCCAGAAAAAAGAACAGGCTCACGATTGCCACGAACGACAACGTAAACAGTACCCCGCCCCAGAACAGATACCCCCGCTGGACGACCGATTCATAAACCGATTCACGAATAAGTTTGATGGGCACAATCTGCGTTCCGCGCCGTTTGAGCATCCGCAGGTACACCGTTACGTTCTGCCGGCCCCCCAGCGTAAAGGGAAACCAATAGTGACGATGCTGCCGAAGCCGCTCGTTAACGGGCGTTTTCCAGCCAATGACCGGCGAGGCAGATAAGACTCGATTCTGACCATCAACCACAAAAAGCTGAAGTTCGTCGAAGCACCAGAAGTCGATCTCCGTAAGCCAGGTCTGTGGCTGCGGGTCAGCGTTCTGCACCCGAAAACGTAACCAGACCGGATTGGCTGCTTCAAGTCCTGTAACATACCCAAAGTTGGGGACGGGGGTAGTAACGGAGGAAAAGGCAGCCTGAATTTTCGGTTGCAGCACGTCGGATACGGTGCGGATATGGGTAGAATCCTGAAAATAAACCAGATGGCCTTCCAGCGATACCCCATCACTGGCAGAGGCCAGCCTGACAACCGGCTGGGCCGATACATGCAACATCAGCAGGCAACTGCCCAGCAGCAGAAGGATCGATTGCGGCCAATTGTTCATGATAGGTCAGGAATACCGTTAAGGTAAGGGGAGGCCACTGCAAAGCAAGAAGTAACAGTTGAGGGCGGTTCCCACGCCCTCAATCGCATTTATAACGTATAGCCACCATTGTACTGCCGCTTTACGAACTGGTTAGCGTAGTCAAAATTGGTTATCCGCATTGTCTCGCCATCCCAGAGGAGCTTTTTGCGACCGGGGAATTTGCCGTCTTCGCGCGCCAGATACGAGCGCGTAGCTAGATTACCCATCAGCACGGTTTCGGTGAGCGGACCGGCTTCTTCAAAGGGCGAGGACGTATAGGCACCGTGGCCCTGCTTACAGGCTTTTACCCATTGCTGCTGGTGACCCTCGGTTTTGCCTTCTACCAGCGGCTTTTCGGGGGCGGGCAGAGCTTTATCGGCAAACTTACTAGCAGGCAGCAGCTTTGGATCGTTGCCAAACAGCCCGCCCGTCAGCATACCTTTAGTGCCGATAAACAGCATTCCGCCATTCTCATCCCGGAATACATCGCTGTACTCAATCCCTTCGGGCAATTGCGGGCGGATGCCGCCATCGAACCACGAGAACTTGATTTCTTTCACCTTCCGGTCCTCGGATGGAAACGTCAGGTGGATAACCGACGATGGAGGGCATACGTCGTCATAGAACGCTTCTTTAAAGAAATCGGAATAGACCGAGCCCACACTGCATTCGACGGAGGTTGGGTATTTGAGTCTGAGCGCCCGGAACGGAACATCGATAAAATGGCACCCCATATCGCCCAACGCACCGGTACCAAAATCCCAGTATCCGCGCCAGCGGGTTGGCATATAGGCTTCATGATACGGACGGGCGGGGGCCGTACCGAGCCAGAGGGGCCAGTTCACTTCCGGCGGTACGGGCTGCGATTCGCCTTTGTCTTTTGGCGACTGAACGCCCTGCGGCCATACGGGGCGGTTGGTCCAGCAATAGACGGTATGAACGTGCCCGATGAGCTTATCCTGAATCGCTTTTTCGATAATCCGCGTGGCGTCGCCCGAACTCCCCTGGTTACCCATCTGCGTAACAACCTTGTATTTGCGGGCGGCTTCGGTTAGCATCCGGGCCTCATAGATGTCGTGGGTTAGTGGCTTTTCGACGTAAACGTGCTTGCCGAGCTGCATAGCTGCCATCGCAATAGGCGCGTGCATATGGTCGGGTGTGCTCACAATGACCGCGTCGAACGTTTTACCTGCTTTGTCGAGCAGTTCGCGGTAATCCTGAAAATAAGGAGCGTTGGGAAACTGAGTCCGGTATTTTTTCGACTGCCGGTCGTCTACGTCGCAGAGGGCCACAATATTGTCGGAGCCGTTGTTGAACGCATGCCGGATGTTCACGTCGGCTTTGCCACCACAGCCAACAGCCGCAATATTCAACTTATCGGACGGGGCAATAACGGGTGAGCCATCGGGCCGTTTGCCGCCCAATACGTGGCGCGGAACAATCGTAAAACTTCCAGTGGCGGCTGCAACAACGGCCAGGGCACCCTGTTTTAAAAACTTTCGGCGAGAATCCTTCGAGAGCGGGGTCATAGGCAGGAAAAGTAAAAAAAGTTATATAAAATCCGTATAATTCCACAAAAGCCCGGTATGAAGCGAAGTTAAGCATTAACTTATTCCGCACAACACCGGGCCTTCGCCCATTTAACCGCCTTTTGTCTGGTTGTTCTAGGCCATTACCTGACCCATTTTCATAGCAATGCCCATATCGCCTTTCACCTTGAGCTTGCCCGACATGAACGCCATCATGGGGTTCAGATCGCCGGTGCCCATACGAACGAGGTCGTTTATACTGACGTAAAGATCGCAGTCAGCCGGTTTATCATCGTTCGAAACCACAGCGGGCGATTGTTTGGCATCAATGTACACTACACCCTGATCGGTTACGATTTTAGCCGTGGCGTTGAGGCTATCGGCGTGCGTGGCTTTGGTCCGAATCTGGTCAGTTAGTTCTTGTAAGGTCATGCTTGTAGGGAGTTCGTTGTTTTTAGAGAAACTCTGGCACGAAAATAAGGTTTTCCGGAAGGGTGGACAGACGGTCCGCCCTTTTAATTCTAACTTCGGCGGTTGAATAACGGAGGCTCTCCATTCATCCTGGTTTCTTATGCGTTCCCAATTCCTGACCCTGCTGTGTATTCTTACGTTCTTAAGCTGCGCCTGGAGCCTGACCGACGCCATCGTGTCGTTTGTACAGACCAACGACGTCGCGCAGACGTCCTATATCCAGCGCTCCTATACGCCAGAGCAGCAAAAGAAACTTCCCAAACAATACTTTGAAGACCGTTCATCCAGCGATGGCCCTATGCCCGGTGATCCCGAACAGATCCGGTCACTGTCAATTGCGCAGTTCATTTACGGCTTACTGACGCTCATCGGGGCAGCGCTCATGTTCCGGCTGCGTAAGCTGGGCTTCTGGGTTTACGTAGCCGGGGTCTTGGCCGGTCTTGCCCTGCCAGTTGCACTTGCCGGTTTCAGTGCCCTGCACACATCATTCGGTGTTTTCTTTAGTATTCTGTTTGCCGGTCTGTACGCGCTGAATTTAAAAGACATGCATTGATCAACCGCCCAGCTTTTCGCTAAATCTTATATGCTCCAACAGAAGGTCCTTCATACCATTGTTCTGAGCAGATTCCTCAGACTGTTAAAGCTAAACAGATGTCTGAGCGAATATGCGCATTCGGGATCTCATCAAAGCCAAAGGGATTCAATTGATTAGCTACAAAGATTTAAAGAAATAATCTCCGACGCAGTACGCCTTTACGCAGAGCCATAGCCTGATTATCATAATTTTTTCGTGTGTACGTAATGCCGGACTAAAGTGCGGCTTTTTCTAAAAACATAATAACTAAAATATTAGTTGTAAAACTAAATTATTAGTCATACCTTTCTGAACTCAATTTTCATTACGTCCAAACCATGCAGTTACGCGAACTCACCAAAGCCGAAGAAGAGATCATGCGGGTGCTCTGGCAGCTTCAGAAAGGCTTTGTTAAAGACGTGCTGGCCGAATTACCCGAGCCGAAACCGGCCTATAATACCGTCTCGACCATCGTCCGGATTCTGGAGAAAAAAGGGTTGGTTGGTTACACCGCCTATGGAAAAACGCACGAATACTTTCCGCTCATTACGGAGGAGCAGTATCGCCGGTTCCAGACCGAGCAATTAATGTCCAACTACTTCGACAATTCGCTCAAGAAGCTGGTCTCCTTTTTTGTGCAGGAGAAAAACATCAGCCTGTCTGAAGCCGACGAAATCATCAAACTTCTTAATAACCAAAAAGACCAATGACCGCCCTCTCCTATCTCCTGACGGCCAGTCTGTATCTGGTGCTGTTTTACGGCTGTTACTGGCTGCTGCTGCGCCGAAACACGTTCTTCGGCCTGAACCGGGCTTACCTGCTGGCATCGGTTGTGCTGTCATTAGGGCTGCCGTTGGTCAGACTACCGAACGGAACGGCCGAGTCACTGCCCGTTGGCACGATCACCTTATCGACCTTTGTCGTCGGCGGTCACGCGCCTGCGCCGTCTGACGCGCTGCTTATGAACCACTGGCTCTGGCTGCTGTACCTGGGCGGAGCCGGGGTTATGTTGGCGCGGCTGGGCCTGCAGCTGTGGGCCATTTTCCGGCTTATCAACTCTGGTCGGCGCGAGCGATACCGGTTGTACACCCTCGTTGAACTTTCGGACGATCGAACACCCTCGTTTTCCTTCGGTCGGTATCTGGTGCTGAACCAGTCGGATGCTCTGACCCGCCCCGATGCTTTGCTACGGCACGAAGAAATCCACATTCGCCAGCGCCATACCCTTGATATCCTGTTTGTGGAGATGCTGCGGGCCGCGTTCTGGTTCAATCCAGTGCTGTGGCTGTATAAACGCTCGTTGCAGGAAGTGCATGAATATCTCGCCGACCGGGCGGTTGCGCAATCAGTTTCACGCCCGGACTATGCCCGCCAGTTGGTCGCCTACGCGCTCAACGTTCCCTCGGCGGCTCTGACAACGCCTTTTGTGTCTGTTTCAACCCTAAAACAAAGAATCGTTATGCTCCAGAAAACCCAGTCCAAACGCCGGGCGCTGCTTGGCTATGCCCTCGTGCTACCCCTGGCCAGCCTGCTAACCCTCTGCACCCAACCCGACCGCGAGCCGCTTCAAACCGCATCTGAACGAACCTCGTCGGAGGCATCGGCCCGAATAGCCGCGAGTGTAGAAGGTGAAATCTTTACCGTTGTCGAGAACCAGCCGGAATTTACGGGAGGTATAGAAAAGCTTTATCAATTTCTGGGGGCAAACATCCGTTATCCGGAAGCGGCTCAAAAAGCGAACGTGCAGGGCCGGGTATTCCTCCAGTTTGTTGTCACTAAAGAAGGCGATGTTGCGAACGTAAAGGTTTTAAAAGGAATTGGTTACGGAGCTGACGAAGAGGCCGTTCGCGTCCTGAAAGCCATGCCTCGCTGGCAACCTGGCACTCAGAATGGCCGCGCGGTAAATGTGCAGTATAATCTTCCAATTAATTTCCAGCTTGACGGTCCTGATGAAGAATCGATCAGAGCAGTAGGCCCTCCGCCACCGCCCCCGGTTCCAGCCAATGACGCATCGGTGCTGAACGACGTAAAGCGGTTTATGATCAATGGCAAAGAAGCCAGCAAAGCCGAAGTCAGCGCACTTTCGCCGAATACTATTCGCCGGGTCGACGTCGATAAAAAGCAGAGGCTTATCGCTATCACCACGAAATAATACAGGCCCGCGCCGGAATCAGGTTTCGGCGCGGGCCTGTCAACTTACTCTTTCAGAATTTTCCGGGTTGCTGTACCGCCAGGCGTCTGAATCTGCAGCAGGTACAGCCCCTTTGGCAACTGGCTGACATCGAGCGTAACCTGACGCTGGTGGTTGAGGCCGGTGGACTGAGCAGCCACGGCTCCGCTGCTCGTACGTAACGTCAACGATTCGATGGTTTGCGAACTGGGCAGCTCCACCGTGAGCGTCGTGCTGGCGGGATTCGGATAAGTCAGCAGGACATCGGTCCAGGTTGGTTCGAGGGCCGTTACGGTCAGTATGGTAAAGGACTGATCCACCGGCGTAGCGGCATAGAACTGATTATTACCGTCCTGATAGGCCCGCACCGTTACGGTTCCCGCTCCGGTAAACTTCAGGGTGTTGCCGCTCAGCGTAGCCGGACCGCTGCGGACAACGAAGCTAACCGGCAGGTTCGACGAACAGCTTGCTCGCAGGAGCAGGTCGCCCTGGTTCGTGTAACGGTCGTCAATAGCGTCGAACGTAATGGTCTGGGCCGCTTTTGTCGGCAGGGCACGGGTAGCCTGGGTGTACCAGACTGGCCATTTTGCGCCCGTGTACAGCACCGTTGCCTCACCCGCTGGCGACAGTTTATCGGCCCCCAGATTAATCCCAGACACTTCCTCTCCATCGTCCGATTCGGTATTGAATACGAGTTTATTATCCAGTCTTGAATAGCTCGGGAAGCCCAGCGTATTGTTCCGGTACACGCCTTTCAGATCGCCCTTGCTCAGGTCTGTAGCCACGACGTAATAGATGTCTTCACTTTCGTTGAAGTAATCGAACGCGATGATATTCGACGAGTTTTTGGCGAACGACGGATTGCCTACGCTTTCGCCCTCATCCAGATTGGCAAACAGCTTCTCGATGTTGCCTTTGGCAAAATCACCTGCTTTGTTATCCCAGACGTTGATGAAGCCTACGTCCCAGTAATTGATGGCGTCGCCATTCGGGTTGTTCAGGGCATTGAAGGCGTCATACACGACGTATTGGCCCGAAAAGTCCCACTCAAACGAGTCGGCATACTCTACTTCACCCGTTGAGACGCCTTCCGTATAGGTCGGATTATAGAGTTTGAACTTCGCCCACTTCTTTTTGGCAAAACTATAGATGTACATTGAGCCGTCTTTGTCGGCCGTCAGGGCGGCTAACCGGCTGCCGTCTTTCGAGATCGCTACGTTGTCCCAGATGGTTTCGTTGGAAACGATCGTTTCGGATGCGACGCCGGTCAGATTAACGGCCCGGATGCGCTTGTCGGCAGAGACGTAAAAGGCAAGCTGCCCGTCGTCGGTTACGCTCGGCCGGTGGAGGAGCGCTGAGTTGGTTTTCGGATCGAACTTCGCCGGTTTGACGTTCACGTTGGTCGAGTAAAGCTTCGATTCCTCTACATCGGTCAGCAAGAGAAGATCCTGCCCCGAAGCCACCGGAATTTCGGGTTTTTCGTCGGGGGGCGTCTGGGTATCTTCCATAATACCAACGGCATCAAACGCCTTCTGGGCAGCCGTCACTTCCGCGCCGGGCGTTCCGAACAGGTCAGCCGTGGCTTTGATGACGGCCAGCCGCAGATCCAGAAACTGCGAGGTGCGCACCAGATAGGTAGTCAGCGCGCGGTAATAGACTTTCTCGGCCTTTTCTTTCCCAACCGCCGTCGCGAATTTATAAAAGGCAAAGTTGGCAATGCCGCTGTTGATATGGACACCGCCATTGTCTTCCGTAGTGGTAACGTACTGCGCCATGGTAGCGGGCTGGTAGCCATTCGGATCATTGGCTTTCCCGCCCTGATTGGGGTTGGCCATGTTCCGCACAACCCCCGACGGAAACAGCTTCGTCGTGGCAATATCTTCGCCCACGCCCCAGTCGTCGCGGTCGATCATCACCCCGAAAACGTCGGCCATCGACTCGTTAATTGCGCCGGACTGGTCTTTGTACTGGAGATTGGCCGTGTTCTGGATAACGCCGTGGGTCATTTCGTGGCCAGCTATATCGAGGGCGCCGGCAAACGGTTTCAGGAGCCGACCGTTTCCGTAGGCCATGATTTTTCCGTTCCAGTACGCGTTGTCTAGGCCTTTACCGTCCTCGTCGGTTACGTTAACAACGGAGATGATTGTTCCGCCGTTTCCGTTGAGACCGTTGCGATTAAACGTAGTCCGGTAATAGTCGTAAGCCAGTCCGGCACTGTAGTGCGCCGAAACCGCCGTGGGCGACCAGTCGGTATTATTGGCCGAACTGATTTGAAACACTTGCATCGAGTCGCTCCGGCTGTTGCGGGCGTCTGTCGTCCAGATAGCTCCTACCGGGTCGTTCGGCATTTTTGAGTTCGTGGCGTTGAACATGGGCCGGGTAGCGTCGATCAGATAATACTTCGTATCCTGCTGATAGGTCTGGAACGAGCGCGTGGTGCCGTGGAGGTCTTTTGCCGACGATTTGATCAGGCCCGTAAACGAACAGGTGTGGTTGTATTTGTCCAGAATCTCGCCGGTCAGTGCATCAATCATATACTCCCAGCGTTCGAGCAGATTCGGCCGGACGGTAAGCTGATAGGCCAGCCGGGCACCCTGTTTCGTCGGAAAAACGCACAACTCGCCCTCCGACGGACTCATGTTCAGCAGGTTATCGCCGAATGTTCGGACGCGCGATGTCTTTCGAACATCGGTAAACGCCCGCGCTGACGCTTCGGCCAGAGCCAGTTTAGGCGTTTTTACCAGGTCAGCAGGCACGGGTCGGTAACGCCCGTTCAGCAGTGTTACCTCGGTGCCGGTCAGGTGCGCGACCAGTTCAGACCCATAAACCGGTAGGCCCCGGTGAGTCTGCATCAGCCGTACGTGCGTCTGGCCGAGGTCATCGGTTTCGGTGCGGGTAATGGCCAGACTCGATTCGGGCTTATCCAGTTTAAGCATACCCCGCACCTGTCCGATGAACTGATACGTTGCCGAAGCAGCCGCAGTTGCCGACACTCGGGCACCCCGATTTTTTAAGGCTTCGGCGGCAGCACGCTGGCTAAGCTTTCGCTCGATATAAACCGGCAAACCCGTGGTGGAGTCGCGCACCACTCGCAATCGTAACGGCTCAACCGACAGCCGCGCTCCACCGGTAGCCAGAAGTGTCCGGGGAGCAGTCTTATCCGTTGGGACAGGCACTATCTTCGCTCCCAGCCGCTCGGCGAGTCCTTCGGAAGGAAGGCCCGTTTTATGCTTGCGCGCAAAGCCGGACGGTGACGACTGCTGCCCCAGCGCCGTGGCAGTCGTCAAAAGAGTTAGCAAAAGGAAAGATGCTTTCATACCAGGAAGGGTTTATTTCAACCGCGCCGAAGCGGGGATTAGAGCCATGAACGAGTTGTAGAAGGCGGGATAGGACGTAGGCACCGATTTGCCCGGATCACCCCAGGTTACCTTGTAGGCCTGTTTGCCTTTCTGCCACTGCACGAACTTGTAGAGATTACCGGGGTTGTCGAACCGGGTAGTTTTGATCCTGCACCGGGTTTCGGCCGTCATGAACAGACGCTTAGTATCAGTCGCTTTCTGCCGGCCGATAGACGTAAAGACCGTATCGCGGCTGCGCTTTCCAAACAGTCGACCGTCGTCCAGCAAAAAATACGTCGTTGAAAAACCCGTAGCTCCGCCCCCGCTGCCCACTATGAGCTGACGCCCCTTGTAAGTAGCCGGTGTACCGGCTTTCGCCGTTTCAGAAGTAACCACTGGAGGTACGTTGCCGGGAGTGGGCTTGCTTTGCGCCAGGCTGAACAGCGAACTGGTCAACGCATACATAAAGGCGGGGAGTAGGAATAGTCGTTGCATCGGCTAAAGATTTGGCAGTAAAGAGGTTAACGAAGGTACATACCGCCCCCGGCGTCATGAATATTCATGACGTATGAGCTGTAAAAAGACCTTCGTCAACCGTTAGTAAATGGTAATCAACCGTACCGTCGGGGAGCCTTGCCGATGCTTAAATCATCTAAAACGATACGGGTTTCCGGGCAGAATCAGGGAGGAGTGGGGTGCCCATACGTTTTTTCGGTAAGGAGAACGGATTTGCCAAACGGCGTCCGGCGAATCCTGACCTGAAATAGATTATCAAAATCGCCGGATGCAATCGTCGAAAGCGTCGGCGTAACCCCCAATCCTTTCGCAATATCCAGGATTGTGTTACTGTGTCCTACTACGAGTGCCTCTTTCCCGCGAATGCGCTCAAGACGCTGCACAATTGCGCTGGTCGGACTGGCGGGGTAACTAACAATTGGTAACCCCAAACGCTGCGACAGGGGCTGGGCGGTCTGGCGGGTCCGTCGATAAGGCGTGGTGAAGATGGAATCGATGCCCCGGTTAGCCAGGGTATCGGCCAGCACAACGGCCCGTACCTGCCCGGCCTGACTTAGATGAGTCGAATCAGATTCGTCTACTTTTTCGGCGTGTCGAACAATAAAGACCGTCGTTGTCGAGCAGCTGGCCAATAAGAGGATCAGCAGCGTGTAGCACAGGGAGCGTAGGCGCATTTTTATAAATAATATAAATCACTGCAACGATATAAAAAGGTCCTGACAGCGGCTGAAGGCATTTTCTAGATAGTTTAACGGGTCTTAAATGGATTACGCGCTAACCACCTTTTCATCAATCAGTATTTCCTACCAGCCGATTGGCCAATAAAAACGGGCTGTAGGGTTTACCCTAAGTTTTCACAAAATCGGGTTTTCCCTATTCTTTTAGCGGCCACATCAATCCTAATTTTGCTTAACAAAATTCTATTTAACTATTTCTTACAAGTAAATAGTTAAACAGTCATAATCAACAGGGGCGTTTAAACGAAGCAACTGATATGCGGTAATTCTGTTCGGGTTACCGGAATTAGTTAGATTTTCTATGTGTTTATCGGTTATTCATTGCTTCATTCAAAACAAGAAACTCAGCAGGTAAATGATACGGGTGCTGATTGCAGACGATCATAACGTTTTCGTCGAAGGAATTGCATCGCTCATATCGGGGTCCTCTGAGATAGAAGTGGCCGAGCGCTGTTACAACGTAGCATCCGTGGTTGAGTCGCTGGCGCGGACGCCAATCGACGTCGTGTTGCTTGACATCTCGTTCCCTCAGATTGACGATGGCCTGGGACTGTGCGAACGAATCACGCGCAACTATCCCCAAACAAAAGTAGTTGCCCTGACCATGCACGACGACGTCAGTCTGATTAAACGGGTAGTAAAGAAAGGTGCTAAGGGGTACCTGCTGAAGAATACCACCAAAAACGAACTGCTGCAGGCTATCCGGACCGTCTACCAGGAAAAGCAGTATTTCAACGATACCATCATGCACATTCTACTGAGCGACGAGCCCCGGCTTCGAAAGCCCGCAGCCGGTGCCGGCCTAAAGCCGAACCTGACGCCCCGCGAGTCGGAGGTGCTGACTCTGATTGCCCAGGGAATGACTACACAGCAGATGGCCACGCAACTGTTCGTCAGCGCCAAAGCAGTTGAGTTTCATCGCAGCAGCCTGCTGATGAAGTTTGGGGTTCCCAACACGGCTCTGCTGATCAAGACGGCCATGGAAATGCAATACATTGACTAGCAACTGGTTCTACTAAAACATCTGGGATCATTACCATTGGGTATCTAAAAAATCATAGCTGTTACGTTTTTAGAAATAGACTCATAAAAACGAACCTCCCTTAGGTCTTTGATCAATGAAGTTTTGCCTTGCCTTTTACCTGTTGCTCGCCCTGCATTGCCTGCTCGGGCAGATGTCGGTTAAAGCGGATACTCCGCCCATCGACAGCGTCAAAAAACAGATAAAGCAGCTGGTTACCACTAAAAAATATGCGCAGGCTGGCGATTCGTATGAGCGATTGGGCTGGCTTTACCACCATCAGTTTGGCTATAACAAGTACACCATGGACGCTTATTTCAACAGCTTGAAATACTATAGCCTGGCGGGCGATTCGGTGGGGTACTATACGCAGCATATTAAGATTGGCGATTACTACACGCACGATTATTTCATGCAGGCGTCGGCCGAAAAATACCTTCGGAAAGCCCTGCAGTTTTTTGAGCGAAGCCAGAACCAGCCTAAAGTCATCGAGTGCCGGCTGGGACTGGCCAATATTGATCAGAAGAAAGTCCCGTTACCGAAAAACCTGTTGACCGAACTGCGCGAAACCGAACGAATGAGTGCTCAGTACAGGCAGCCCTATTTTCAGGCGTTTGCCCAGAATCTGCTGGCCAACACCTATTCGCGGGTTAAAATGCCCGACTCGGCTCAGTACTTCGCCACCCGAAGCCTGGCCATCGCGCAACGGATAAACGTAAACTGGCTGATTGCCCTGAATCACTTTTATCTGGGGATTGTCGAGCAGTTTAAAGATCACCCGAAAGCTGCGCTGGAAGCCTATCGGAAAAGCTACCAGTTGGCCAAAGCCGAGAAAAATGTGGCTATGCTGCGCGAGCTAGCCAAGCATTCAGCCGATAGTTATTCCCGCATGGGTGATTACAAACAGGCCTATCAGGCTTCTCTGCAGTCCATGGGGTTTGCCGACCAGTTTTACCTCTCCGAGCAGACTAAAAGTATTCGGTTGCAGGAGTTAGACAGCCAGATCAAGACGCTGGCGGTAGAGAGAGAGTTAGTGGAGCAACAGAGCCGTCACCAGCGTATATTGAACACAACCTTGGCTATCATTTTAATTATCAGCGTTTTAGGCGTAATGTCGCTATTCTTTTTGCGCAGGCAACAGAAACTGATTACGCACCAGCAGTCCGTGATTGCCCAGCAGCAGATCCGGCAATTGGAATTGAAATCGTTGCGGGCGATGATCGAAGGGCAGGAAGGCGAACGGAGCCGCATTGCCCGTGACCTGCACGATGGACTGGGTATCCAGCTATCGCGGATCAAACTGTTTGTGGAAGCGCATCAGGAACGGTTGCCCTTATCCGTCAAGGACCCTCTGAACCAGTTCCTGGATGAAGCCTGCACTGAAACCCGACTGATTTCCAACGACCTGCGACCTTATGCCTTGTCGACGTTCGGGCTGATTACGGCGCTGGACGATCTGGTTCAAAAGCTGAACCTGGTCAATCAGACCGAACTGACGCTGGAGCATTACGGTGAGCTTCCGGACCTGGGCGACGAAGCATCGGCAATGATTTACCGGGTCATCCAGGAACTCCTGAATAACGCCTTAAAACACGCAAACGCCCAGGCCATTACGGTGCAGATTATGGCTAACGACGAAACCTTGCTGATCAGTGTCGATGACGACGGCCAGGGGGGCGATTTCCCCGACGGCCCTGCCAAAGGTAACGGCGTTGCCAACATCCGGTCCCGTATTGATTACCTCGGCGGGCAGGTTATGTGGCAGAGCGAGCCGGGCCGGGGAACATCTGTTATGATTTCGATCCCGATGCAAAAACTGGTCAAACCTACAGCCACAGTCGCCTGAATGATACAACTTCATATAAGCTCAAAAGCTGAGCTATTCCCGGAATTACCTACTAATACGATTACTTCTATTGCCTAACACAATTAATTTCCCTCTTATATGATTAAACATGTGCTTTCAGGATTCGTCCTCCTGAGTAGCTGGCTTACTGTCTCTGCTCATGAACGAACCATAACCAGAACCGCGCCCGATGTAAATCGGATGGCTCTGGCTGCTACCCGGCATGCGCAGGCGGGCGTCAATGGCCCGTTGGATACAAAAGCGTTGATTAAAGGAACGGTATCCGATGAAAAAGGGAATACGCTTCCCGGTGCAACTGTATCGGTAAAAGGTACCCAGTTGGGAACCACAACGGATGTCAATGGCGCGTTCTCGATCAATATGCCGGCGGGGGCTAAAACCCTGGTCATCTCGTTTATCGGCATGAAAACGCAGGAAGTTGAAGTGGGCAGCCGCACAACGCTGAACATCACCCTGCAAACTGCCGATCAGTCGCTGGACGAGGTCGTTGTTATTGGTTACGGTACGGCTAAGCGGTCGGACGTTACGTCGTCGATCACGACGGTGAAGGCGGCCGAACTAAAGGATATCCCAGCTGCCGGTGTGGACCAGCTCCTGCAGGGTAAAGCTGCTGGTGTTACGGTTACCAGCAACGGTGGTCAGCCGGGCGGTGGCGTGTCGGTTAAAGTTCGGGGCGTTACGTCCATCAATAGCAACGACCCGCTGTTTGTAATTGACGGCGTGCCATTTGTAGGCGGCAACACCTCAAGCAGCTCCGGTTACGCGGGTCTGGGTGGCAGCGACGGTCAAACTGGTAACTCGGTGATGGCCATGCTGAACCCGAACGACATCGAGAGCATCGACGTGCTGAAAGATGCGTCGGCGCAGGCAATTTACGGTTCGCAGGCGGCCAACGGCGTGATTCTGATCACGACCAAGAAAGGCAAGCAGGGCGAAGGTAAGATCAACTACGAAATGTACACGGGCGTGTCGGAAGTGGCCAAGCGGCTCGATCTGATGAACCTGCGGGATTTTGCCCGGTATCAGAACGAAGTGTTGCCACTAATTGGCAACCCGGTCGCTGACGAGTTCAAGAACCCGGATCTGCTGGGCGATGGTACCGACTGGCAGGAGGCTATGTTCCAGCGTGGTAAAATCAACAACCACCAGCTAAGCTTCTCGGGCGGCCGCGACAAGACGACGTACTACCTCTCGCTCAACTACTTCGACAACAAGGGGATTATCTTGGGGTCGGATTTCAAGCGGTATGCCTCGCGGTTCAGCCTCGACAGCCAGTTGAAAAGCTGGGCGAAGGTAGGTATTAGTGCGAACGTATCGCGCAGTATTCAGAACGTTTCGCTGGCCGATGCGGCCGAAGGAACGATCTGGTGGGGCGCTTCGACCAGCCCGCTGACGCCGGTGAAAAACATCGACGGCACCTGGGGCGGTGGCCAGACGGTTGGTGGCGTGCAATACTACGGCTCGAACCTCGTGGGGAACAGCCAGTTCCGGGGCAACACCAAAACGACAAACAACATCTTTGGTAGCCTGTACGCAGAACTGCAGTTCACCAAAGATCTGTCACTGAGGAACGAACTATCGTACTCGCTGGGTCAGGATAACAACGTAGCGTATCAGAAAGCCGGTAACGTAGGGACGACCTCATTCCGCAGCAAGCTGATCGACTCACGCTCGGACAGCTACTACTGGTCACTGACGAACTACCTGAGCTACAACAAATATATTGGTAAGCACGGGATTCAGGCGACGGCAGGTCACCAGGCGCAGAACTCGTACTACCAGGCGATTTCGGGTACCAAGGTCGATCTGCAGGCGAACATTTTAGACCTCAACACGGGTAGTGCTGACCAGACCACCTGGGGCCTGGGCGGAGGCAAAGGTCAGTGGGCAATGGAATCGTGGTTCGCCCGCGCCAACTACACCTACGATGACCGCTATTCGGTTTCGGCCAGCTTCCGGGCTGACGGCTCGTCGAACTTCGGCCCGAACAACCGGTGGGGTTATTTCCCCGGCGTGTCGGTCGGCTGGACAATCTCGAACGAGAAATTCATGAAAGGTGCTATCGCTAACGTTTTGAGCTACGCCAAATTCCGCGCCGGGTACGGTGCCGTTGGTAACCAGAACTTCCCCGGCGGTGCGCCTAACCCGGCATACGTAGGTGCGGTGCAGTTCTTCTCGGGCCCCGTGGGCTTCGGGTCGTCGAACATGATCAACGGGATTCCTAACCCGAACCTCAAGTGGGAGTCGGTAAGAACGACCAACGCCGGTATCGACCTGGGCTTCCTGAACGGCCGGATCGACGCGACCATCGACGTTTACAAGAAAGTAACGTCGGACATGATTATCTTCCTGACCGGCCCGAACCTGATTGGTGTCGGCGATCAGTGGGATGACCTGAAAGCGCCACTGGGTAACGCCGGTCAGATGACCAATACGGGTGTTGACCTGAGCCTGACAACAACCAACATCAAGAAAGGTAACTTCAGCTGGAAGACCAACGGCGTACTGACGCAGTTCACCAACCGGTACGACAAAGCCGCTTCGGCAGCTTCGGCGCTGGATGGTAAGATCTACTACAACAACTACCTCGTTACGCACACCACGCCGGGCCGTCCGGTTGGCTCATTCTGGGGTCTAGTTACCGATGGGCTGTTCCGTACGCAGGAAGAACTGGCCAGCAGCCTGCCGCAGTTTGGCTATAAAGTGAACCAGAATGAAACCTGGCTGGGTGACATCCGTTACAAGGACGTTAACGGCGACGGCAAAATAGACGCTGGCGATTATACCTTCATTGGCAGCCCGCTACCGAAGTTCACCTGGGGATTCACCAATACGCTTAATTACGGCGACATCGACTTCTCGCTGTTCCTGCAGGGCAGCCAGGGCGCCAAGGCGTTCAACTTCCTGCGCTGGCAGCTCGAAAGCCTGAACAATGCCTATACCAACCAGTTGCGTACGGTGACCGACCGCTACACGGCTGACAATACGGATGGCGCACTGCCCCGCTTTACGGCGACCAACAAGAACAACACGGCCATGTCGGACCGCTACGTAGAAGACGCATCGTACGCCCGGATTCAGAACATTACGCTGGGTTACCGCCTGCCGAAAAATCTGCTGAGCAAAGTGCGGGTGCAGAACCTGCGCATCTACGGGTCAATCCAGAACCTGAAGACGTTCACCAAGTACTCGGGCTACGATCCGGAAATCGGCTCATTCAATAACAGCATCAAGCTGATGAACGTCGACGCCGGTCACTACCCGAATCCCCGCACGTTCACCATCGGCGCTAATCTGCAATTCTAATTATTGAGTGAATGAGCGATTGGGTGATTGAGCAAAAAGCTCCCGCCCAACCACTCAATCGCTTACTCACTCAATCACTCAATACAAAAAGACATGAAACGGAAAATCATATATGCTGCGTTACTGGCTCCGGCATTGATGCTGACCAGTTGCAAAGAAGATTTCATTGACCGGCCTTCGCTGTCGGGTACTACGACCGGTAACTATTACAACAGTGCCGAACAGGTCCGGGCTGCTACCAGCACGCTGTACAGTGGCCTGCCCTGGCGGAACTACGAAAGCCGGGCGCAGGATGCCATCGGCGACGTGATGGGTGGTAATATGTTTACCTATACCGATACGGAATACCTCAACTTCACGGTATCAGCCGCTTCGGAGCGGGTTGGAGCTGCCTGGGGTGCTTTTTACAAAATCATTGGCTACTCGAACGTAATGCTGAAAACGTTTGAGGAGAAAAAAGCAGCCGGTGGCGACGCCAGCTACCTCGACCCCGCTATTGCAGAGGCTCACTTCATCCGGGGTATGCTGTATTTCTATATTGCCCGCACCTGGGGCGCGGCTCCGATCATCACCGATCCGGGTGCTACGGCGCTGTCGGGTGACTTCAACATTCCCCGGTATCTGCAGAAGGATGTGCTGCGTTTCGCACTCGAAGAGCTGCAGCTGGCGGAGAAAAACCTGCCGGAGTCGGACGTTCCGGGCCGGGTCACCAAATACTCAGCTAAGGGCATGATGGCAAAGCTGTATCTGTATAACAAGGACTACGCTAACGCCAAAGCCAAAGCCGAAGAGGTCATCAATTCGGGTAAGTACACTCTGGTGAGCGATTACGAAGGCATGTTCACCAAAATGAGCATGAACAACAACGCCGAGTCGCTTTTCTCAATCCAGCACCAGTTTGCACAGGACCCCTGGGGAACGGGTAACATCAAGAACCCCGACCGGGGTGCGGGTGCCCTGCGTACGTCGGAAGCCGATGCCTGGGAAATGTACGTTCCTTCCATCGACATGCTGAAAGAATATGAATTCGGCGATCTGCGTCGGAAATGGTCGGTGATGGAACAGGGCTGGACGAAACCAACCTGGAAACCCCAGCGTGCCAACGCGCCGGTATACAACGCGTTCATGGCCAATGGCTTTAAATACGATACGCTCCAGCCAACCAACGACGGCGGTAGCCTGAGCCCAACCCGCGCCAACATCGTGAAATACTTCGCGGGTCCGGGTAAGAGCTTCGGTGGTGAGCCGGTGCTGGGCCAGAACTCGGGGAACAACGTCGTGCTGCTGCGCTACGCCGATATTCTGCTGATCTATGCCGAAGCCGTTCTGGGAGCCAACGCTTCGACATCGGACACCAAAGCGCTCGACGCGCTGAACCAGGTTAGACGCCGGGCGGGTCTGAACCCCAAGACGTCCATCACACTCGACGACATCCTGCACGAGCGCCGGGTCGAGTTTGCGTTCGAAGGCGACTACTGGTACGATATTCAGCGGCAGGGTTTTGCCAAAGCGAAAGCCATCATCGAGAAACAGAACCGGGGTACCGTTACGGCAGCAACGTATCTGACCAACTTCACGCAGGATAAGATGTTCCTGCCCATTCCGGCCGGTGAGATTATACAAGACCCTGAACTGGGCAAAGAGCCGGTTCCGTATTATAAGTGATAAACTTGTCATTCGATAGTCGTTAAGCGGTCATTTGCTGTCTGAAACAACCAATGGCCGTAAGTGACCACTTAATGACTATAGATGACCGAAAACCAAGCATTCCATGAACTTCTATAAATCCATTTCATTAGCGAGCCTGACCCTTCTGACCGGGTTTGCGCTTAGCTCCTGCGAAAAAGACACGGACGGACGGCCACAGATCAGCCCGGGCACGCCCGTAGCGAGCAAAATCATGCCGGATTCGGCAGCGGGTGGCTCAGTCGTTACGCTGACGGGTACCGGTCTGGGCGACATCCGCACCATTGTATTTGAGAAACAGAACGTACCGGCCGGTTTCCAGCCCACACTCAATACCAGCGAAGCGCTAATTTTTCGGGTACCTGCCGATGCCTCGGGTGGCAAGCAGAACGTCGTATTCACCAATAGCGCCGGACAGTCGGTAACGGTGCCGTTTAAGGTTCTGGCTTACCCAACCGTGAGCGATGTATCGAACTATCTTTTCACAAAGGGAACGGTGATTACGGTTACCGGTAACAACCTCGACGACGTAACGGCGGTTGCTGTTGCTGACTCAGTGAAAGGAATTTCGGACGCGGCAACGATTGTTTCGAAATCGAAAAAGGAGCTGGTTGTTCAGATGCCGGCGACGACGCTGAACCGGGGAACCCTGAGTATTACCAACAGCACGGGCCGGATGCGCACGAAACAGGAGTTTATCAACGTCGATAAGGCTTACAAAATCTTTACCGATAGCTACGGCACTGACTTCCAGGATGCATCCTGGGGTGATGCCGGCGTTAAATCGACCAAGGAGTTCAAGGATGGAACGGCCTCGGCGGCCAAGACCTTCCAGAAAGGCAACTGGCACCTGATCGGCTTCGCCAACTGGGGTGCGTCGGCGCTCACTTATTCGCCGGACTATACTTACATTACGGGCTGGATCAAAGGCGCTTCGGCCGACTACTCGCTCTACCTGACGACCGACGCCAGCGCTGGTGGTTTCGGTGGCTTTAGTGAGAAAAACCGGATCGACGTAAAAGCAAATACCTGGACGTATTTCAAGCTTAAGCTGTCGGATATCGACTTCTGGTCGGCGGGCAAAACCCTCAAGCAGGTTGGCTTCCGCATCAAAGGCCCGGATAAGCAGGATGAGACGTTCTACTTCGATGATATCATGCTGGTGAAGTAATCCAGACTTTCCACCATCGTTTAACCCACCAATGGCCACCCGGCTGTTGGTGGGTTCTTTTTTAGGCAAGCCCTGTTACTACAATCATACCCCCGTAAAAAAACTAACGTACAAATAGGGCAGGGTAGCCCTATTTGTACGTTAGCAAAGAAGTCAGGCAATTTATGGCTTACAAAGGCCGAACCCAGATATTGCGGAAACCAACCGGGTTACCGTGATCCTGAAGCAGGATTGGGCCGGCGCCGTGGGCCTGCACTTTCGGATAACCGATATACTCGGTTGTGCCGCGAATCGGCGTGTGATTCTGAACCAGCACACCATTCAGCAAAACCGTAACGTACGCGAAATCGGTCATCAGGCCAGCTTTGTTAAACTTCGGCGCCTGGTAGATGACATCATACGTCTGCCATTCGCCCGGTTTGCGGCTGGGGTTAACCAGCGGAATCGCCTGCTTGTAGATCGAACCAACCATCCCGTTTACGTAGGTCGGGTTGTTGTAGTTATCCAGCACCTGCAGCTCGTAGCGGCCCTGCAGAAAAACACCGCTGTTACCGCGACCCTGGCTATTGCCTTCTACTTTCTCCGGCGTTTTAAACTCCAGATGCAGTTGAAAATCATCGAACTCCTTTTTGGAACGGGCCGAAAAGCCTTTTGTAGAGTACATCACCCCATCCTGCACCGGCCACTTCAACGGGCCTTCGTTGGTGTTCTCCCAGTTGGCAGGTGAATAGCCTTTTATAGCTACCCATTCGTCCGTGTTTTTACCATCGAACAGCACAACGGCATCCGAAGGCGCAGTTATGCCGCTTGTACTGGCAGAGATGCTCCCCGGCGTTATAACGGGCGGTACGGGCTCCCATATCTCACTGGACTGGGGGGTTTGTTTGTTGGGTTCGACCTGGGCCGCGGCTGGGTTAATTAACGCCAGACCGAGCATACTTACGCAGGCGGCAATTGATAACGGGACGTTTTTCATGAAGATATAAAGGGGTAAAAGAATTTACGGTTAATCAGCTTCTGCCTCATTTCTGATCGGGAAAGAACGGCTTAACCAAAAACATTCAAAGATAGAGCAAATGCGGTTTCGCGTCCTTTTTAGAAGAAAAAATGGTAAATTTCAGGCCTCTAATTATCTTTCCTGATGATAAAAATAACAGCTACAGCCCGTTTCTACTGCCTGCTGAGCGTTGGCTGGGCGATGGGTGCCAGTCTGGCCGTTGCTCAGCCGACTCCCACGCCGGGTACGCCGATATCCCTCAACGACCTGAGCGCTTTTAAACCCGCGACCGCCAACTGGCGTATTGTTGGCAGCGTTCGCGCCGACCTGAACAAACCTAACACGCTCATTACGGGCAAAGGCACCGACGTGCTGGCGAATATTCCGCAGTCGAATACGCCACCCAGCGAAAAAGACGCTCAGAAGTATAACCTCTTCACGAACCTGCAGCACGGCGACATAGATCTTGAACTGGATTATATGATTGCCGCCAAGTCCAATTCAGGAGTATATCTGCAGGGCCGCTACGAAGTGCAGTTGTTTGATAGCTGGGATGTCCGCAGCCCGCGTGCGATTGATAACGGCTCAATCTATGAACGGTGGGACCCGAAGCGGCCCGAGGGTCAGAATGGCTACGAAGGCCACCCAGCCCGGCAGAACGCCAGCCGCGCCCCCGGCCTGTGGCAGCACCTGAAGATTTCGTTTCAGGCTCCGCGCTTTAATGCCAACGGACAGAAGACTGAAAATGCCCGCATGATCCGCGTCGAGCTGAACGGCGTTGTCATCCACGAAGATGTTGAACTCACCGGCCCAACCCGGGCGGCTGCCTTCGACGACGAAAAGCCCCTTGGCCCAATTATGCTGCAGGGCGATCATGGCGCCGTAGCCTTCCGCGATATCCGTTACGTCGCTTACGATAAGCCCCGCCCCGAACTGGTCAATCTGAAATACTCCGTATACAAAGGCAAGTTCGAAAAGGAGCCGGAATACGACAGAACAGCACCTGAATCCGAAGGACCAACCCAGGTACTGTCGGCTTCCGTGACCCGCATTCCGAATGAGTTTCTGATTCGCTACACCGGTACGCTGCGCGTGTCGGAGCCGGGCGAGTACCGCTTAAACCTCGGTGCATCGGGGGGCGGTGGTATGCTCAAGATCAACAACCAGACCATCCTCGGCCCCGGACGCTCCAATGGTCGGGGACAGGCGACCCTGCCCAAAGGCGATCTGCCCTTTGAACTGCTCTATTCAAAATTTGTGGATTGGGCCAGACCCGCGTTAGGGCTGGCTATAGCCGGTCCCGGCATCCGAGAGTTCGTCATCAGCGACGCAAATGGCGGCACGGGCGAAGAAGTTGACCCAATCATTGTTGACGCGCCCACCAACACGATTCTGCGCAGCTTTATGGATATGCCGGGCGAGAAAAATACGCAGGGCCGGACTCTCCGCGTGGTTCACGCCGTATCGGTAGGTAGTCCCGATGGCGTGCATTACACCTACGACCTGGACAAAGGAGCGCTGATCCAGGTCTGGCGTGGTTCGTTCCTTGACGCTACGCCCATGTGGCACGACCGGGGCGATGGTTCGTCGCGGCCAATGGGTATGGTTCAGCGCATGGGCGCCCCCGTGCTGTT
The DNA here is from genome assembly GCF_013127955.1 of Spirosoma taeanense. Lineage (NCBI taxonomy): Bacteria > Pseudomonadati > Bacteroidota > Cytophagia > Cytophagales > Cytophagaceae > Spirosoma > Spirosoma taeanense. The sequence goes on along the minus strand of NZ_CP053435.1, from coordinate 688,987 downwards.
TTTGGCCAAACTCGCGTCGCCCCAGGCCAACTGGACAGCTGACACGACCGGATCGGGTTACCGGCCCAAAGGTTACGTGCTGGACAACGAAGACCGCCCAACGTTCCGCTACCAGAGTTACGGCGCTTCGGTCGATGATAAGATTCGGGTCCTAAGCGAAGGCAAAGGCATTCAGCGCGAAGTAACGTTAACCAATCCTGCCGGTGACCTGTATGCCCGGCTAATCAGTGGTACCAGCATTAGCCCCATCGAAAACGGTATGTACCTCGTTGATGGGCAGCAGTACGTTCGGCTGGACGATCTGAACGGAGCCAAACCAACGGTTCGCGATGCCAACGGTCGCCAGGAGCTGATTGTGCCGGTAAAAGGTAAAGTGGTTTACTCGATCTTGTTTTAACAATCCGCTTGGGCCAGCCCCGAGCCATTGCTATGAAAAAAATCTTAACTATTCTCTCGGTAGCTGCCGGATTGTCAGCCGCCTGGGGGCAGGAATCGCCCAAAGAAGAGGACTTCTTTAAAATTCTGAAAGTAACGGCGCCCGAAGGAACACTGCTTGAAGTAGGCGGCCTGACCGTAATGCCCGATGGGAATCTGGGCATTGCAACGCGCCGGGGCGACGTCTGGATTGTCGAGAACCCAAGCAGCCGCAAACCCTTTTTCCGCAAGTTCGCGTCGGGTTTGCACGAAATTCTGGGCTTAACCTATAAAGATGGTGCACTGTACTGCGCCCAGCGCGGGGAACTCACCAAAATGATCGACTCTGATAAAGACGGTAAGGCCGACATCTTCGAGACGGTCTTTGCCTGGCCTCTCTCGGGTCACTATCACGAGTATAGCTTCGGTCCCAAGATTGCGCCCGACGGCCAGTTTTTCGTAACGGGTAACGTAGCCTTCGGCGACGAAGAATGGTGGCGGGGCGAAAGCCGCGTGCCCTGGCGGGGCTGGACCATGAAGATCAGCGAGAACGGCACCATGCAGCCCTGGGCCACGGGCATGCGCTCTCCCTGCGGACTGGGTATCTACGACGGCGAACTATTCTACTCCGATAATCAGGGCGAATGGATGGGTTCCGGGGGCGTGTTTCACGTCAAGAAAGGCTCTTTTACAGGCCATCCGGCGGGTTTACGCTGGACCGGCATGGCCAACTCCCCCGTAAAGCTTTCCCCAGAACAGTTCACCGCCAAAATTGACGAACGTCGTCGTCGGGATGAGAACGGGCGGGCCATCAAACCCGAAAACGTCGTAAATGAAACGCCCAATCTTCTGTATGCTATGAAGGAGCAGTTCCCCGGCGTCGACATTCAGACCCCGGCGGTCTGGCTGCCGCACGGAATTCTGGGCATTTCCAACTCCGAAATCGTAGAGATTCCGCAGGGTGCATTCGGGCCGTTTTCCGGTCAGTTACTCGTCGGTGATCAGGGCATGAGCAAAATCTCGCGGGTGTTCATGGAGAAAGTCAACGGCGAATACCAGGGTGGCGCCATCGAACTACGTAACGGCTTCCGGTCGGGCGTGTTGCGGATGGCCTGGGGGAAAGATGGCTCCCTGTTCGTAGGCGAAACCAACCGGGGCTGGGGCTCAGCGGGCGAAGCAAATGAAGGTCTACAGCGCTTAGTCTGGAATGGTGTTGTGCCCTTCGAGATGCGTACCGTAAAAGCCATGCCCGATGGCTTTGAGATCGAGTTCACGAAGCCCGTTGACCGTAAATCGGCCGAAGACCTGGCCTCCTATCGGGTCGAGAGCTTTATTTATAAATACCATCCGGTTTACGGCAGCCCGACCATCAACAAAGAAGCGTTACCCATCAAAGGCGTAAAGGTTTCTGAAGACGGTATGAAGGCCCGCCTGCTGGTGGATAATCTCCGTAGATACTACATCCATCAGTTGACGCTCGATGGTGTTCGGGGTACCGAAGGGTCCTACTCGCTGGTTCATCCGATTGCTTACTATACGCTCAACAATATTCCGGATGGCCAGAAACTGGCTATGAGCGAGGTCAGCACGAGAAACTCAGCCGCTGCATCGGCCGCCCCGGCAGCCGCGCCCGCTGCTTCAACGAGTAAATCGGCACCAGCCAGGAAGGGAGCACCCGCCAAAGCAAACGCAACCACGGGCGGCAAGCCAAAACTGAAGGAGGGTCAGGCCGTAACGATGGCCAAAGCGCCGACTTATGACGAGGTGAAAGGCTTACTGACCCGCCATACGTGTCTGGCCTGCCATCAGGCTAACAAACGGCAGGTTGGACCGGCCTATGCCGACGTAGCTAAGCGTAAATACACCAATGACCAGATTGTGGAGCTGATCTATAATCCCAAACCGCAAAACTGGCCGGAATACGCCACCGAAATGCCCCCAATGCCGCAGGTGCCCAAGGCCGACGCTCTGAAAATTGCGGCCTGGATCAACTCGCTGGCTCCGTCCGCAGGCAGTGAATCGGCAGGCGAGCCGAAGCCCTAACGAAAAGCGTTAATTAGTAGCCGACGCCGGTTTAAATGAACATTCTCTAATGTTCATTTAAACCGGCGTTTTTGCGTTCTCAGGAAAAGAAGATACGTTTCAGATGCAGGAGCCGTTTCTCCATGAAATTCATCCGGTTCCAGCGGATAGCCCAGAACGGCTCGGCAAGTGCACCGAAGCTCTGGTAAAACTCAGCAATGGAAGCCTTTTCGGGACTTTCAAAATCAAACCAGACCTGCCTGCCCGCGTTCTGCCAAATCATCTGATCAAGCAGCAGCGTTCGGGCGTTTCCACGCCGACCGGATTCGGATGCGGCATTGAACAGATAAATAATCCGGCCGCCCTCCTGCACGAACAGGACCCCGGCTTCAATCTGTCCGTCCCGAAGGGCGTAGCGTAACGTGGCTATTCTACGTTTCTGCAGTTCCTGAACCAGATTTCTGAAGATACCGTAAGCCCATTCAGCTACTCCTCCATCAATACCGTCGACATGATTCTGACGGAACAGGGTTAGCAGGGGTTCGGGATTCAGGTCTTCAACAATAGTCCAGCCAGCACGTTCGGCCCGGCGCAGATTGAGCCGACGGTCGCGGCTGTAATGTTGAACAAGGGCGTCGTACCCAACGGATAGATCAAGTGTATGCGTCGTTCGGGCTTCTACGGAATCGAAGCCTGCCGACAAGGCGGGACGTTGCCGAACGCTGAAGATTGACCCGTACCGAAAGTGCTGCTGGATAGCTTGCCAGAAAAGCGCAGGATCAACGGCCGGATTGCGACTGAAGACGCCCAGCATCTGACAGAATAGCGGCTGGTGAACAACCCATCTATAGACGATACCAGCGACGCCTTTCCGGCGCAGCGGCACCGGCATAACGGCCGCGTAGCCACCCTCCTGATTGGGCATAACCAGCCCAACCCATTTCCAGGCTGGAGCGTGGTGTTCGCCAGCCGGCAGAACGGCATCTAAATACCAGGTATAGCCGTAAACGATGGATTTAGGAGCCTGGGCCACGCAGGCATTCCAGGCGGTATCAATGATTTGAGAACGGGTAAGAACCTGAACGTCCGTTGCCCTTCCGCCCCGACTCACTTGAACAGAGTCTTCAGCTTCTCGACCGAATCACGCGTATCGGCATTTTTAGCGACCAGATCGCTGATGGTCTGAATGGCGTGAATGACCGTGCTGTGGTCGCGACCACCAAAATGATAGCCAATCGATTTGAGCGACAGATCCGTTTTTTCCTTGGCCAGGTACATCGCCACCTGACGCGGGTACACCAGTTCCCGCTTACGGCTTTTCGCTTTCAGATCGGCAACGGTAACGTTAAAAAAATCGGCGACGGCTTCCTGCACCGAGTCGATCGTTACGTCGCGCTCGGAATCCACGACGATGTTGCGCAGCGTCTGCTTGGCCAGTTCGAGGTCAATATCGCGCCGGTTAAGCGATGCCTGTGCCATCAGCGAAACAATCACGCCCTCCAGCTCCCGAACGTTCGTGTTGACGCTATGCGCCAGGTATTCGATGACGTTATCGTCGATATAAATTCCCTCGGCCTGAAGCTTTTTCTGGATAATGGCGATGCGGGTTTCGAGATCGGGCGTTTGCAGATCGGCCGATAACCCCCATTTAAACCGCGACAGCAGCCGGTCTTCCAGTCCGTCGAGTGCCCGTGGCGCCCGGTCGGAGGTCATGATGATCTGCTTGCCCGACTGATGCAGGTGATTGAAGATATGAAAGAATATCTCCTGCGTCTTTTCTTTTTTCTGCAGGAACTGTACGTCGTCAATGACCAGCACGTCCACCTGCATATAGAAACTCGTAAAGTCGCGGATACCGTCGGTTCGGATGGCGTTCAGAAACTGATTCGTAAACTTCTCCGACGTAACGTAGAGGACGAACTTGTTCTGGTTGTTATTCTTGATGTAGTTGCCAATGGCCTGCACCAGGTGGGTTTTACCCAGCCCCACACCCCCGTAAATCATCAGCGGATTGAACGACGTAACCCCCGGCCGCTCGGCCACGGCATAACCTGCCGACCGCGCCAGCCGGTTGCAGTCGCCCTCAACGTAATTATCGAACGTGTAGGTCGGATTCAGGTACGAATCCAGCGTGAGCGAGTCAAGGTCCTTTAGTTGAAACGGACTTTTCAGGATGTCGGGGCTGACATTGTCCGGCTTGGCCGTCTGGGGGGTTTTGGTCGTCGGGACATTCACCGTCAGCGGGCGGTTCTGCTCGTTGCCTTTGTCGACGATAATCGAGTACTCCAGTTGACCATCGCGGCCAATGGCGGTATCCAGGGCTTTACGCAGCGCATGCACAAAGTTTTCTTCGAGCCATTCGTAGAAGAATTCGCTCGGCACCTGTATAGTCAGGATATGCCCGTTGAGCCGCAGCGGTACGATTGGCTCAAACCATGTATTAAAGCTTTGTTCGGGTACGATCTCCCGGATGACGTTCAGACAGCGATTCCACACCGTCATCACTTCACGCTGCATGCCATTCTGAGGAGTTACGTTCACGGGGAGACAATACAAATTACGTTGGTGCCGGTCAAAAAAGGGAGACAAATGTAGGCAAATATCTGACCGGGTCAGCTATCTCCCCGGCTGGATTGCCGCTCTTTTTTGTTGCCGAAACGAAAGTAACGCCAAACGGCCGGAAGGTCAACGCACTACGCTAATCCCTTTGAATAATGCAACCACATTGGACAACAGGGGGTTAAAAGCCTTACGTTTCCCCAGATAAAGATAAACGTTTACATTTACCGACTTATCAACCCGAACCGCTCGATGAACGCACTTTTTTCGGATTCGTTTCCGCCCGTCGATAAAGCAGCCTGGCTGGCGCAAATTCGCCGGGAATTAAAGGACGAAAACGTTTACGAAAGTCTGCGCTGGTTAACGCCAGACGGCTTCGTTGCTGAACCTTACTATACCAGCGAGGATCTGATCACCCTGCCGCTGGACGCAACGCAGGCGGCTCAGAAACACTCTGCGTCGCCGGAGGGAGGTAACGGCTGGCTCAATGCTCCCCAAAAACGCATCAGCAACCCAAAGACGGATAATATGATTCTGCGGAACGCGCTCCGGCAGGGGGCCGATGCGCTGGTGCTTGAACTCCCCGCTGAAATTGACGCGGACAGCGACACCCTAACCCGGCTTCTGAACGGAATAAAGCTAAGCGATACACCCGTCTTTTTTCGCCTGGACTCGCCGGATCAGACCCAATTTATAAAGGCCCTGAAACTCATCGCTCCATATCAACTGAAAGGAGGGTTACTTATGGATACGAATAACTCAACTGTGGAGGCCACCCGACTAACCGCCGATTCGCCCTTGTTTCGAACGATCTGCGTCAGTAGTTCCGTATTTCATAACGCGGGAGCGACGGCAACGCAGGAACTGGCTTTTCTGCTGGCGCGGCTCGGCGATGCCTACGACCAGCTTACCGAGGCCGGCCTGACAACAGAGTTGCTTGCAACTAAAACGCTGCTCTCTGTTTCCGTTGGCACGAGTTATTTCATGGAGATTGCCAAACTACGCGTCCTTCGGGTATTATACAGTCGGTTCCTGCAGGCGTATGGCCAGTCGGCTCCGGCGTTTGTTCATGCGCAGACTTCAACGTTTTACGATGCGCGGACCACGCCGTACACCAATCTGCTGCGGGCCACCACCGAGGCTATGTCGGCTGTTGTAGGCGGGTGCGATGCGCTGACAGTTCACCCTTACGACAGGGTGCTGGGCCAGACGAGTGATTTCTCCGAACGGATTGCCCGTAACGTATCCAGCCTGCTCCGGGACGAAAGTTATTTGGATAAAGTTACCGATCCGTCGGCGGGCTCCTACTACATTGAAAACCTGACCCATCAGTTGGCCGAAGCCGCCTGGGGGTTATTTCTGAACGTTGAGCAGCAGGGCGGTTTTAAAAAAGCGCTGGAGAACGGTTTTATCCAGCACGAAATCGAACAGGCTTATCAGGCCAGAGTTGAGGCCGTCCGCCATGGAAAGGTGTTGGTTGGGGTCACAAAATTTCGGTCCGACGACCCGGCAGCCCCCGCACAACCGGCCGTTCAACGGCTTACTAACTCCTTACCCGACCGCCGATTACCCCAGGAATTTGAGTAATACGTCCTGAGCAGATCGGCTTGAACAGGTTTATGCATGGCAAAAGGGTCTGCGGACTTATCCAACCGTTGCCGAACAAGAACTTGACTAGTAACAGGTTACAACCTTACTTGCCCTGAAGTCGTGCCAATGGCCAGTAGTCGGCAGGCTACTGCTGGCTCGACCCAGCCTAAACCCTGTTCTGTATGAAGACCCTGATCGCTTGTTGTTTAACGGCAATTGCGTGTCTGGCAATTGCCGCCTGTCAATCCGCCCAAAAAGAAAGCCTTACCAAACAGTCGGAATTGTACGAGGCATCAGCGGTTATCTGTGGCGTTCAGCCCACGGACAAAGCCTGGTATAGCGACCAGCAGGCAGCCCCGTTTTTCGACAGCCTGGGCACCGTACATTATCCCATTACGACCAATAACCAAACCCTTCAGCGCTATTTCGATCAGGGACTGACCTTAGCCTATGGCTTCAACCATGCAGAGGCTGCCCGATCATTTTATCAGGCTATCCGGCTGGACTCTACCAGCGCCATGGCCCACTGGGGCTTTAGCTACGTACTGGGGCCAAACTACAACGCCGGCATGGAGCCGGACAATTACCAACGGGCTTACCAGGCCATCCAGAAGGCCATTCGCTATTCTCAGGCCTGTACCGAGAAAGAAAAAAGTCTGATTCATGCATTAGCCAAACGCTACCCCGCATCGCCCGTCAACGACCGACGGCCGTATGACGTTGCCTACGCCAATGCGATGAAAGCCGTTCGCGACCGTTTTCTGGACGATGTCGACATTGGGGCGCTCTACGCTGAATCGCTGATGGACTTACACCCCTGGGATCTCTGGACGAAAAGTGGCCAGCCCAAACCCTGGACACCCGAAATTGTTGCCGTGCTGGAACAGACAATGCAACGCAGCCCAAAGCATACGGGGGCCAATCATTTCTATATCCATGCTGTTGAGGCATCACAGACACCCCAGCGCGGGCTTGCAAGTGCTGCTTTACTCACTCAGATCTCACCGGGTTCGGGCCACCTCGCTCATATGCCTTCCCATATTTATATCCGCACCGGTCAGTACCACCAAGGTTCTCAGTCGAATATACAGGCCGTCAGAGCCGACAGCACCTATCTGACGGCCTGCCATGCGCAGGGCGCGTATCCGTTGATGTACTATCCGCACAACTACCATTTTCTGGCGGCTACGGCTGCGCTGGAAGGCAATAGTGCCCTGGCGCTTAATGCCGCCCGAAAAGTAGCCGAAAATACCAAACGAAGTCTTCTTAACCAGCCCGGCTGGAGTACGTTGCAGCATTATTATACCATTCCGTACTACGTGGCGATTAAGTTTCGAAAATGGGACGACATCCTGCACTGGAGCCAGATCGATACGCTTAGTTTAAAGTATCCAAGCGCTATCCGGCACTACGCCCGCGGTATGGCTTATGCTGGCAAGCAGCAGCTGGCACAGGCTAAAGCCGAGCTAAAACAGGTGGAAGCGTATGCCAGTGACTCCATTATGGCTAAACAGACCTTCTGGGGGATTAACTCGGGCGCGCCGTTAGTACAGATCGCCAGCCGCGTTCTCAAGGCTGAGATTTTAGCACAGGAAGGCCAGCCTATAGCGAGCGTGGCCTTACTCCGGGAGGCCGTCAGGCGGGAAGATCAGCTCAATTACAATGAACCACCCGACTGGCTTTTTTCAGTCCGCCATCAATTAGGCGATATGCTGCTTAAAGCAAAGCAGTGGCGGGCGGCCGAACAGGTCTTTACGGAAGACCTGCAGACACTCCCCGAGAATGGCTGGGCACTGGCGGGTCTGGCTAAAGCGCAACAGGCTCAGAACAAACCCGCCAGTGCCCGGCAGACAAAAAACCGGGCGCTGCAGGCCTGGCGATGGGCCGACAGACAACTGGTTAACTCTATTCGGTAATACGGCTGCCCATCGGGCAGCGGGTCCGAAGGTTGTTAGTTGTACGGTAATAATACCGTATTTTGTTCTGATTAATACAATCTGGTATGCGCCCTGACTTCATCAACCTGAAATCCTCTATTGCCTCAACTGACGACCAGCCTGATTCAGCAAAAGCCTTTACCACGGCTGAGGGCATCCGGCTTAAGCCGCGCTTTACGGTCGCCGACATTGCCGACGCCGATCATCTGAATTATGCAGCCGGTATTCCGCCCTACCTGCGCGGTCCCTACGCCAGCATGTACGTTCGGCAGCCCTGGACCATCCGGCAATACGCGGGGTTTTCAACGGCGGAAGAATCGAATGCTTTTTACCGGCGTAATCTCGCAGCCGGGCAAAAAGGACTGTCGGTGGCCTTCGACCTGGCGACCCACCGGGGTTACGATTCCGACCACCCGCGCGTTGTCGGCGACGTTGGTAAGGCAGGTGTAGCGATCGATTCGGTGGAGGATATGAAGATTTTATTCGATCAGATTCCCCTCGACCAGATGTCGGTGTCGATGACCATGAACGGAGCGGTGCTGCCCATCATGGCGTTTTTCATCGTTGCGGCCGAAGAACAGGGCGTTTCGCCCGAAAAGCTGTCGGGCACAATCCAGAATGATATCCTGAAGGAATTCATGGTGCGGAACACCTATATCTATCCGCCCGAACCCTCCATGCGCATTGTGGGCGATATTTTTGCCTACACGGCCCGCCACATGCCCAGGTTCAATTCAATCAGCATCAGCGGCTACCATATGCACGAAGCGGGTGCCCCGGCCCAGCTCGAACTGGCCTATACGCTCGCCGACGGACTGGAATATATCCGCACGGGTTTGCGGGCAGGTATGAGCATCGACGATTTTGCTCCGCGACTGTCCTTTTTCTGGGGGATTGGCATGAACCATTTCATGGAGATTGCCAAACTGCGGGCCGGGCGGCTGCTCTGGGCCAAAATCGTACAGCAGTTTTCGCCTGAAAACCCGAAATCGCTGGCGTTACGTACCCACTGCCAGACCTCCGGCTATAGCCTGACCGAACAGGACCCCTTTAATAACGTTGCCCGCACTACCATCGAAGCCTTGGCAGCCGTGCTGGGCGGTACGCAGAGTCTGCACACCAACTCACTGGACGAGGCCATTGCCCTACCTACCGATTTCTCAGCCCGCATTGCCCGCAACACCCAGCTTTATCTGCAATACGAAACCGACGTAACCCGCGCCGTTGATCCGTGGGGCGGCTCTTATTACGTTGAATATTTAACCAAAGAACTGGCTCAAAAAGCGTGGGCGCTGATTGAAGAAGTCGAGCAGTTGGGTGGCATGACCAGGGCCATTGAGACCGGCCTGCCCAAACTTCGCATTGAAGAAGCAGCTGCCCGCAAACAGGCCCGAATTGATGCCGGGAAAGATGTCATTGTGGGTGTTAACAGGTTCAGGCCGGAAAATGAAACAGAGATTGAGCTACTCACCATCGACAACCAGGCCGTCCGGGAAGCCCAGATTCGTAGGCTGGAACAGATTCGAAACAAACGTAATACCGACGCCGTTCAAACAGCGTTGGCGGCCATTACCCAATGCGCCGAAACAGGCGAGGGAAATCTACTGCAGCTAGCCGTTGAAGCAGCCCGCCACCGCGCCACCCTCGGCGAAATCTCCGACGCTATGGAAAAGGCCTTTGGTCGTCATAAAGCCACCATCCGGGCGATATCGGGTATCTACTCTGCCGAAGTATCCGACGATGAGAATTTCCGGCTGGCCCGCGAGATGAGCGATCATTTTGCCGCACTCGACGGACGCCGGCCACGCATTCTGGTGGCCAAAATGGGGCAGGACGGCCACGATCGGGGCGCTAAAGTGATTGCCACCAGCTTTGCCGATCTGGGTTTTGACGTCGATATGGGACCGCTTTTCCAGACCCCTGCCGAGGTGGCCCGGCAAGCCGCCGAAAACGATGTGCATATCGTTGGCGTGTCGAGCCTGGCGGCCGGCCACAAAACGCTGGTTCCCCAACTGATTGAGGAATTGAGGACAATTGGGCGCGACGATATCCTGGTCATTGCCGGGGGCGTGATTCCAGCCCAGGACTATCAATACCTTTACGATGCGGGCGTTCGGGGTGTGTTCGGCCCCGGAACGGTTATTTCCGTAGCCGCCCAGAAAATTCTGGGTGAGTTACTGGCCATGATCAATGAATGAATCCGTTCGGAAAACTTCCTTTACAAAGACCCAGTCCCGACTATCGAATCTGGTCAGATAGACGGGGCCGGTTACCGCTTAGCGGGCCAGTTGTGCAAACAGCAAATCGGTGCCGCTAATAAAATCGCTGATTGCGTTATCATGCCCTTTTCCGCGCAACGTACTCAGGTCAACCCCCGGTGCCTGACGGCGATTCATGGCATCGCTGGCGTTCTTAGAATTAAAGTAAAAGACCAGTTGATCGGCGTCACCATGGTAAAAACGCGTCCGGGCGCTGGGTTTCCAGTCGTGGATATCATTGTCATTCACCGCATTCAGAAACGCAACATCGGTTCCGTTATTGACACCCTGCCGGAAATTATCCGTAAACGTTACGTGCAGACTGACGCTAATCGATGCATCCTTGCCTTTTTGGGTAATCTGCGAAGCATAGGGTTCCTTAAAGTAAAACGACATTGGTCGGTTCAGGCCGTAGATACGGTCATAGGTTAACAAGGTCCAGAGGTATTTTTTGTTATAGCCGGCGTTTCCGCTGGTCTTGTTGTTAATAATGTATTTCATGAACTCAGGTTTATCGTGTGCCCCGGCCCCCAGACTCGATGCAATCAGGTTAAATTCGCCCGGCACTTCCTGCTCCAGCTTTTTCTGAAGGGACAGCGTAGCAAAACCGCCTTCTGAATAACCTTCTATAAACAACCGGCCATCCCAGGAGATACTCTTCTGGGTCAGATACTGACGGGCAGCCCGAAGCATGTCCAAACTGGCCGATGCCAGGCTGCTGCGATGTTCGTACGGATGCGGTACGTTACGCGATGCGCCATAGCCAATATAATCGGCAGCCGATACAATATAGCCTTCTGAAGCGAACTGATTACCAGTCGTATAGCTTTCCGTTCCCGGCGAATAATACGAAGGCGCCATCAACTCGGATTCGATGGTGAAATGCTGCATGCTTAGCATTGGCGAAGGGGTGTTCTTCTGCGGGACTAGCAGTAAGCCCGACGCCTGAATGGGCGAGCCATCTACATTGCTGGTTGCGTAAACGAGTCGAAAAGCCTGCACATTGTACCTTCCCGACTGAGTAGTCTTATAGCTGCCCACGGGCGTAGCCGAGACAAGAGTTGAGGTTTGCGTTGCTGATCGGGCGGCTCCCGTATCCACCGGTCCTTCAGCGGGTTCGGTCTGCTCACAGCCAGACAATAAGGTTAACCCCAGGACCAGACTTGCGGTAATTACAGAGTTGAGCGTTGAGTAAAGTTTCATTGCTGCAGATGGTTGCGTTCTCATAGACTTCTACTTGATTGCACCCTAACAACTTGTTTAACAACGCATTAAATATCATATTATAATGTACCCCCAAACCTGAAGCATTCTGTATCGGATACTCTACAGGAATGGGGCAGTCGCTTTACAGTAATTGTTGATTGCGGCATACGCCGTTTAATCAACTTATTGACATTCAACCCAATTACTTGTTTAAAACAATTTTTATAAATTTTTCAATGCTCATTGCCGGTTCGGAAGCCTGCTTCAACAAAACAGATCGAATGTACAGTTTAAGCTAACCCGCAATAAATCAGCCCTTAGTAGCCTCAGGGATTTAACCTTAAACTACTAAGGGCTGATGTCACTTATTTCGGAAGACTAGTACTTATTCAATACGCTGTCTGGCAGTATATTCACGTCAATACCCGTTGCCTTCATCAGGTTAGCGCGGTTGTTCTGACCATCCACATAGGCAGGGTTTACTACCATCGACTTATTGTA